>CACMAF010000007.1:0-66667 GCA_902611645.1 uncultured SAR86 cluster bacterium
AAAGCTTTATGCTTCATATGAAGATCTGAATGAAGGCAAATTAACTCGATTTAAGGCAAGCATTGTAAGTAGAGATAATTTAAATTTAGTTGCACTTAACCTAGAAATTGGAGATGAAATTAAGTTAGGAAAAGGAGAAAAATTGGAAGGAAACTCAATTTTAGGTAACACTCTTGAGGCCTTAATAGGAGCAGTTTTTCTCGACTCAAACTTTAATAAGACAAAGCAAGTATTAGACAATTTGTTTAGTCATAATTTTAATGAACTTAACAAGATTGACGAACTGAAAGATCCTAAATCCTGTCTACAGGAGCTTATACAAAAAAAATACAAATCATTACCAAGATATTCGTCCAAAGAGAATACGACATCAAGTTACAAAAGCAGATTTGAAGCTACATGTTATGTAGATGAAGCCAAACTTAGATCAAATGGAATTGCCAAGACAAGGAAAGGAGCTGAGTTAGCGGCCGCTGCAATTATGCTAAAGATGCTGGAAGATAATGATTCCTAAAAGCAAGTCAGGTTATGTCTCCATAGTTGGCAAAACCAATGCTGGAAAATCTACCCTTTTGAATAAGATTCTCGGCCAAAAGATTGCAATCACTTCAAGAAAACCTCAAACCACAAGACATAGATTTTTAGGAATTAAGACAGAGAAAAATAATCAAATCATATTCGTAGACACACCCGGTTTTCACTCTGGCCAAAATAGAGCACTTAATAGGTATATGAACAAAGTAGCTGCTAATGCTATGAGAGGTGTAGACATTGTTCTATATGTTGTTGATAGCCTTAAATGGGAAGATGATGATGTCAGTAGAATTCAGTCTATTTCTAGAGAAACTATTATTATCTTAGTCATTAACAAGGTTGATAAAATTGAAGATAAAAATCTTCTGTTACCCTTTATTGAAGCGCGCAGTCAAGAAGTTATTTTTGGTCATATCATTCCTATATCTGCATTGAAAGGTTTAGGAATTGAAGATTTATTGACCGCTATATGCAAAAATTTACCAGAAGGAGTACATCTTTTTCCTGAGGATCAGGTTACGGATATATCTGAGAAGTTTTTAGCAAGTGAAATAATAAGAGAAAAATGCATAAACCGGCTAGGAGATGAACTCCCCTATAGAATAAGTGTTTCGATAGAGAGGTTCTCTGAATTAGAAAAAATCACCTATATTGACTCTGCTATCTTTGTAGAAAAACAAAGTCAAAAAGGAATGTTGATAGGTAAATCCGGTTCACAACTTAAAGCAATTGGAACAGCTTCAAGAAAAGAATTGGAAAAATTACTGGATACTAAGGTTATGTTAAAGATTTGGGTTAAAGTAAAAAGTGGCTGGTCTGATAACGAATCATTGCTACCCACCATGGGATATGATCTTGATAAATAATGTTTCTCTAGAACCTGCATTTGTTTTGCATACAAGGCCATATCAGGAAACAAGCATCCTAGTTGATTTTTTTACAAGATCTTATGGAAGGTTAAATGCCATTGCTAAGGGAGTAAAAAGACCAAAGAGCCCTTTACGAAGTGTTTTAACTCCTGCTTCTAAGTTGTCAGTTAGCCTATCCGGAAAGAGCGAACTAAAAACTTTATCCTCAGTAGAAATAATTGATCACTTTGAATTAAACAATGGAGTTGCATTTAATTCTATTATCTACGTGAATGAATTAATTATTAAAGCAACCGAAAAAGAAGATCCTCATGTGGTTATATTTGATGATTATGAAATTTTATTAAAGAAACTTTCATGTCAATCTGATCAGGTTGATTTGGAACAAAATCTGAGGAATTTCGAACTCAATCTTCTTCAAGAAATGGGTTATGGAATAGATTTAAGTAAAGATGCAGAGACAAATAAGAAAATAGAAGAAGGGTTTTTTTACAGATTCTATCCTGATAAAGGATTTGTTGTTGATAAGGCTAATGTAGTTTCTCAAAAGTCTTTTTCTGGACTGGATATTATCAATTTTAAAAAAGGTAATTTTGAAAAAAAAGAAACAAGAGATTCCTCAAAGATTATAATGAGAATGGCATTAGACTTTCATCTAGGTAGTAAGACTCTAAACATCAGAAAATATTTAACCAATAACTAAAATGATTAAAAGCATAGGCATAGACTCCATAGAGCAAGATAGAATCTATAGAATTCTAAGTAAATATGGATATAGATTCCTAGATAAAATCCTTGGTCCAGAGGAAAAAAAGGAAATTAAAATTAAATCAAACCAATTCCAGAAAGCAAGATATCTGTCTAACAACTTCGCATGCAAGGAAGCTCTTTCTAAGGCGCTTGGACTTGGTATTGCCTGTGGTGTAACTTTTAAAGAAATACAAATATTGAGAGATCCTAATGGAAAGCCTTATGTAAACTTGAGCGGTAAAACAAAAAAAATTAGTAATAAATTAGATATTCAGAATATTCATGTATCAATTACAGATACTAGTAATCTATCCACGGCATTTGTCATAGGAGAATAAATATGAAAATAATACTTTTAGGGCCTCCAGGAGCCGGTAAAGGTACTCAGGCAGAGTCGATTTGTGAAAATTATGGCATTCCACATATATCCACAGGAAACATGCTTAGAGAAGCGGTAGAAGCAGGTACAAAACTAGGTTTGGAAGCCAAGTCACTAATGGATGCAGGCATCTTAGTTTCTGATGATGTAATTGTCGGTTTGGTTGAAGAGAGAATCTCCGCAGATGATTGTTCCGAAGGTTTTTTATTTGATGGTTTTCCAAGAACTATCCCTCAAGCAGAAGCACTTATTGATAGAGATATAAATATCGATGCTGTTGTAGAGATTGATGTTCCTGATCAAGACATAATTGATCGGATGGCAGGTAGAAGAATGCATCCTGCTTCGGGAAGAAATTATCACATCATTTTCAATCCACCTAAAAATGAAGGTAAAGATGATATTACTGGTGAAGATCTAATCCTAAGAGAAGATGATAAACCTGAAACGGTAAAAGATAGATTAAAGGTATATGCAGATCAGACTTCTCCGTTAGTAGTCTTCTACTCAAATTTATCTGCTTCGGGTCAACTCAAATATATAAAAGTTTTAGGTACTGCAACTCCGAGTAACGTAACTCAACAGATATTAAAAGACTTAGAAATTTAATTGGATAATATCTTAGCAATAGAAACTTCAACTGACACATGTTCGGTTTCAATAGGAAATTGCCAAGAAGTCGTTAGTTATCATGAAAACATACCTAAGCAACATACAGAAAGGCTTTTAAGTGTAATAAATAACCTACTAGAAGAGAGTCATCTTTCTTTTGAAGATTTGAGCGCTTTGGCTGTAGGTATTGGACCAGGCTCCTACACTGGTGTGAGATTATCTTGTGCTGTAGCACAAGGGATAGCCTTTTCTCAGCAACTTAAAGGAATAACCTTACCGAGTATAGAACTATTATCTATACAGGCTCATGAAGAGACACGCTCAAAAGTTGTTGTTGCAATATCTGAACTTAATATGGGCAAAGTTTATATCTCTAAATCTATTTTTTCGGAAGGGAATATGAAATCTACTTACAGTCTCATTCCACAGGAAGCTTTTAAGCGAGAAGCATTTCCTGAAGAGAGTTGTTTTGTTGGAGAGGGTTGCTCATCTTTTAATATTACAAATCAACTCCCAGATACTCATCCAAGAGCAACCTATTTACTCAAGTTCGCCCTAAAAAAATTGGATCAAGGAGATTTGATTCAACCAGATGAAATACTACCTATCTATTTAAATGATGAAAGTAGTTGGCAGAAAATAAAATGACTTATTTTGAGGGCATATTACTGGCAGTCATTCAGGGATTAACAGAATTTCTTCCTATATCCAGCTCAGCTCACTTAATTCTCTTATCTGAATTTATGGGTTCAAACCAGAACCTTTTCTATGATGTTTCTTTACACCTGGGAACTTTAATGGCTGTATGCGTTTATTTTCGTAGTGATTTAATTGAAATGGTTAATTCAGTTCTTAATCATAAGTCTCTATTTAAAAACCTATTATTAAAACAACTTTTTATTTCGTGCATTCCAACTTTTCTATTTGGATTTATTTTAGTTGATTTGATAGATGGCTATCTCCGGACCAGTACAGTAATAGCTACCTCTACAATCTTTTTTGGATTGATTTTATTTATAGCAACGTACAGTAAATCTCATAAGACACGTATTGAGGAAATTACTATGACAGACGCTTTAATAATTGGATTTGCTCAATCACTAGCTCTTATTCCTGGAACCTCCAGATCGGGAATAACCATATCAGCTGCACTTTTCTTAGGACTAGATAGTAAAACAGCCTCTAAGTTTAGCTTCTTAATGGCCATACCAACTATCGGAGCTATAGCTTTGTATCAACTCCTTTCAACTGATTTAGAGTTCTTAATTCAATACTTTCAAATTAACCTTTTAGGCTTAATAGTCTCTTTTATAATTGCTTATGCAACTATAGATTTTTTTATAAGATTTATTAATAGAATTGGATTCTTGCCTTTCATCCTTTATAGGATTGTTCTAGGTATTGTATTGTTTTCTTTGATATTCGCGTGAGATTTTATCTTACCTATGATGATCCTCAATCTAAAGCAAGAGCATCTGCATTATCGAAAAAGCTTAATATTGAAATTTTTAAGAAACCTTCACAGCAAAAGATAAAAGACTTTTCAGAAGATTATTTCTTAACTTGCGCAAAAGACAGATTATTTCTTAAAAAAGGTGTTAGGTATAATTCAAAGCCAATTTTTTCGGACTTCGACGATTGGTCGAAAAATTACGATGATAACTTGCTAAGGAATTCAACTAGAGGATTGCCAAAAAATTTCTCTTGCATTGATCTAACAGCAGGATTTGGAAAAGATGCTCTTGAAATATCTAAAATTGCAAATTGTAAATCTATGATTTTATTAGAAAAGGAGGCTTGGGTCTTTGAGCTTTTAGTTGATGGTATAAAAAATACGTCTTGCAGCAGGACGAATGATCTTTTAAAAAAATTTAAAGTATTCAACATGGATAGTCTTGAGTTCTTAGAATCAAAAAATGAGACTTTCGATCTAGTCTATATCGACCCTATGTTTTTGGGAGTTCAAAAATCTAAAGCAAAAAAACATATGCAAGCACTTAGAGATCTTTCCACTGCAGTAATTCAAAAACAATTTCTTAAGACGAGCCTAAAATTTGCAAACTATAGAGTAATTGTTAAAAGACATAAGAATATGGAATATCTTGAGGGAATAGTTCCAAATAGATCAGTAAAAGGTAAGGTAGTGAGATACGATATTTACTACACTAATTAGATTGCCTTTCTATAAATTTCAAAAAATCCTTATCAAAGAATTGTTCATAAAGGTTTTTAGCCTTCTTAGTAATTAGAGAGGCTGATAATCTACCTTCACTATCTTCTTTAAAAAATTTAGTTTGTTTCATCATATATATGAAATTATCGAATTTTGCTTTATCTGAGAATTCTGGGTAAGGCCAACCTTCAAGTTCTTCAAGATCTTCAGCCAATTTTTTACATTTCATATTTAAGTCTTCTTTTAAGATAGATTCACTTTTCCATATTGTACTCATAACTATGTAGAACCGTTTCAAACTTGGCTCACAAAGATTGGACAATGCAAAGTAATGCTGAAAAACTAAACTATTCTCAGGTGGAGGCATGATATTTCCAGCTTTATCTTCTAAAAGGATGCCTTTGATTTGAAGTACCCTGATAGCATTTGAAATTAATTCTTTATCAATTATTTCATTTTTCAAGTGAAAATCTTTTGCGAAGATCGGGTATATCATCTCGATGAGTTTTATGATTTCTTCTTTTTGAGCCTTCTTTATAAATTTTAAAGATTCGCATATTAAAGAATAGAGAATAAAGATATGGACTATATTATTTTTATAAAATGATAATGTTGCCACTTGGTCTGATGTAGGCCTATAAACTTTTTTAGAGGCAATCATAATAGGTTCAATAAAACCTAATTTTTTTGTCTTTGAGATTATGTCCTTGACTTCTCGCTGCGTAATCCACACATCTTTATAGTCGGAAGATTTCTCAATGAGGGAAATAAAGAAATTTATTCTTTCTTCTAAATCTTCTTCGTTCATAGTTTGAGTTGAGGAAGATAATAAGGCAACGGAAAATAAACTTGTAGAAGTCACTGCAACTGAATTATTGATAGCTCTAATAACGGATTGTCCTAATTTAACTGTCACTTCTGTTAGCCATTCCGGTTTTTCCTGAGGACTGGATATAGAGTATTCATCATTCACATGAGTTTTAAGGAAAGTATCAAGATCAATTGGGTCAGCAAAATTAAGATATGAATTTCCTAGATAATTTCTAAAGTCTTTAAAAACTTTTATTGGATCCATCAAACTTTCTTTTTTCTTTTTTCCACCTGTAAGTTCGGATAAATAACTTTGGCCTTCGAGTATTTTTTCATAACCTATATAAACTGGAACAATTTTTACATTTTGGTCTTTTAAAGAGGCAAAACTTCTAATTATCAAAGAAAGCAATCCTGGCCTAGATGGAAGACTCAGACCAGTTCTACTCCTTCCTCCCTCTGGAAAGAACTCTATGGAGTTACCTCTTGTCATAAGAGCCCTAATATGTTCAAAGAAAACAGTACTATATAGAGAGTTGCTCATAAAAGTTCTCCGCATAAAGACTGCACCTGCACCTCTTAGGATGCTACCCACAATTGGTACATTTAGATTATTTCCTGCCGCTACTTGAGGAATCATTAAGCCATTTTCATAGAGCAGATATGTTAAAGCACAATAATCAATATGACTTCTGTGACACGGCAGATAAATTAAAGAATTATCTTTTGAAAGCTTTTTAATTTTTTCTAGGTTTTTTGTATGTAATCCCTCATATCTTGTATTCCAAAACCAAGTAAAACCCGAGTCTAATAAGCTTAAGATTGAATAATTTGTATCAGAGCAGATTTCATTTGCGTACTTGTATGCCTTTTTTGTGAGCCTTTTTTTTCTTGATTTATTTCCATCTGCAAGTTTCTTGACTTCCTCTCTTACATATCTATTTCTTACAAGAGATTTGACAAGAGTTCTCCTATGAGAAATATCTGGACCCAGCATCGCTTGTTTTGATTTTCTAAATACTGCCCTTAGATATCTGCTTAGGATTAATGCATTTTTTTTAATATCATTCTTTTGATCTATCTCTTCTTTAACGTAAAAGGTTCTTTCAAGTTGTAATTTTAAATTCCTGCCATGAACTATTAACTTAAAAATCCTTTTCAAAGAACCGGCAGGCCTCCAAGATGGTGAGAAGATGATTTTGAATAATGACTGTTTTTTATCAGGTCTATTTCCCCAGAATATGGATACCGGAATTATTGATATCTCATCATCAAGCTTTAAAAGCTCTTCCAAGTTATGAGTTTTTTGTCTTTTAAACTTTTGTTCGGAGATTAAGTACTTAGGACTCTGTAAACAAATAAACCTTTTGAGTTTTGTGTCTTGGATATTCTCTGCTGGGAGAGGTAAATTATTTTGCTTACAAATCTCATTTAACGACGCTAAATCAATTAGGGATTCAGTTGGAAGAGCATAGACTATATTTTTTTCAGAATGAATGATTTTAAGTTCTTCTTTTTTTAAAGTGGAAGAACTTAAATGCTTTACGAAAAAGCTCAGTAGCTTAAAAATAAAACTATCTGTATAGAAGTTCATATTTTGCAATATTAAAAAGTTATCTGATATGAGTTTACCTTTTCATAGTAAAATTTGTTGCAACTTTATGATTTAGATTTGCCGAAGTGGCGGAATTGGTAGACGCAGGGGATTCAAAATCCCCCGCCCTTTGGGTGTGAGAGTTCGAGTCTCTCCTTCGGCACCATTAACATTGACTTGAAATTAACAGATTACAATTTCTATCTACCTCAAGAGCTAATAGCTAAAGAACCTTCGAAAGAAAGAACTTCTAGTAGGCTTTTAGTAGTTGACGAATCACTAACTGATAGAAACTTCTCAGATATTCTTGATTATCTAAACAAAGGAGACCTTTTGGTGGTCAACGATACAAAAGTATTTAATGCTAGGCTCGAAGCATTTAAGCTATCTGGTGGGAAGGTTGAGATTCTCATAGAAAGAAAGTTAGATGATTTTCATGTTCTGGCTATGACTAAGTCTAATAGACCACTAAAAGAGAAAGATAAACTTTTAATCACCGATTCTGAAGTTACAGCTGAAGTTATTCAAAAAAAAGATTATTTGTGCAAGATAAAATTTTCTAGCTTTATAGAAGAGATTATAGATGAATATGGATCTTTACCTTTACCCCCATACTTAAACAGACAACCAAATGAGGAGGACTATGCAAGATATCAGACCGTCTATGCAAGTGAAGAAAATAATAGATCAACCGCAGCACCTACTGCAGGATTACATTTTGAAGATTCTCTTCTAAATGAAATCAAAGACAAGGGGATCAATGTTGCTTCTATCACCCTAGACATTGGGCTGGGTACTTTTAAACCAATCACTGTTAATGACATTTATAAACATAAAATGCATTCAGAAAAGATTTACCTTTCCACTGAAACCTCTGAAATGATTAATAAGACAATTGAATCTAAATCTAAAATTATAAGTGTAGGTACAACTAGTCTAAGATGTCTCGAAGCTGTTCATAGAAAATTTGGTGCAATCAGACCATTTGAAGGAGAAACTGACATTTTTATATATCCAGGTTTTAAATTTAATGTTGTAGATACCTTAATTACAAATTTTCATTTACCGAAAACAACATTACTTTTATTAGTCAGCGCTTTTGCTGGAAAAGATAATTTAAAAAAAGCTTATAAGCATGCAATAAAAGAAAAATATATGTTTTTTAGCTATGGCGATGCAATGTTACTTAATAGGAAATCTTATTCTTGATATATGTATAAACTTATAGCAAAAGATGGAGAAGCCCGAAGAGGGGAAGTGTCTACAGAACACGGAACATTTCAGACACCGGCTTTTATGCCTGTTGGCACCTATGGAGCTGTAAAGTCTATAAGCCCTGAAATCTTACATTCAATAAATGCAGAGATAATTTTATCTAATACCTATCATCTTATGGAGCGACCCGGTGTTGATATTATTAAATTGAATGGAGGATTACATAATTTTATGTCATGGGACAAACCAATTTTAACTGACTCAGGAGGCTATCAAGTTTTTAGTCTTGCAAAAAAGAGGAAAATTACCGAAGAGGGAGTGGAATTTAACTCAGCTTTAAATGGAAATAAATTATTCTTAAATCCAGAAAAATGTATGGAACTTCAGCAGTCTTATGGAGTTGATATAGCCATGGTCCTTGATGAATGTACACCTTATCCAGCAGAGATATCGGTAGCAGAGAAATCCATGCAATTGTCCTTGAGATGGGCAGAAAGATCTAGAAATGCCTTTAATAGCAATAAATCAAGTTTGTTTGGAATAATACAAGGCGGTATATACGGTGATCTCAGAGAGCAGTCTTTAGAAGGGCTAAAAAAAATGGATTTTGAGGGATATGCCATAGGAGGATTATCTGTGGGAGAACCTAAAGATGATTTACGTCAAATAACTAATCTAATTGCCCCTAAAATGCCAGCAGATAAACCCCGCTATTTAATGGGCGTTGGCACACCCCTTGATATCATTAAAGCCGTTGAAAGCGGTGTGGATATGTTTGATTGTGTAATTCCTACGCGACATGCTAGAAATGGTTATCTTTATACTTCAGAAGGAGTAGTTAAAATAAGAAATGCCGCCAACAAACATTCGGTCGAGCCCATTGATAAGGAATGCGATTGTTATACTTGTCGAAACTTTTCAAGAAGCTATTTACATCATTTAGACAAGACCAATGAAATGCTAGGCTCTACTCTGCAAACTATACACAACCTTACTTTTTACATTAACTTGATGAGAAATTTGCGAGTATCAATTGAAAAAGGTAAATTGCAATCCTTTATTAAAAGATTTGAAGAAACTTGGAATAATTCAGACAACCCCAACATAAATATTTAGAGGAGAAACATGGAACAATCACCAACTTTTTTTGATCCAACTTTATTTTTATTGTTTGGATTTATGATCTTGATTTATTTTTTGATGATACGCCCAGAAAATAAAAGAAGAAAAACGCATCAAGAGATGCTTGCAAGCTTAGACACCGGAGAGGAAATTGTTACGGCTGGAGGTATTCTTGGAAAAGTAACAAAAATCTCTGAACAATACATTGAACTTTCAATTTCTGATAATACAAAAATAAAAGTACAAAAAAATTCTATTTCTGCGGTTTTACCTAAAGGAACACTCAAATCTATATAAATATGAAACGGTATGGTCTTTGGAGGTACTTGCTCATCTTGCTTGTCTTAGGGCTGGGTATAGTTTATTCATTACCAAATCTGTATGCACCTGATCCGGCTGTTCAAATATCTTATACAAGTAGCTCTCAAACAGCAGATGAATTCCTAGCTCAAAGAGTTGCCGATATTATCAAAAATGAAGATTTTGATGCCAAAATTCAACTAGAAAATGATTATGTCTTAGTTCGGACTGATACCTATAAGAATCAACTTAAACTTAAGGAATTACTCTCCAGTAAGCTTATAAGCGATGTGGTCATAGCTTTAAACTTAGCTCCGACTACTCCGAAATGGCTTGTCGACATTGGTGCAAACCCTATGAAACTGGGTTTAGATCTTAGAGGAGGTGTACACTTTTTGATGCAGGTTGATACCGAAACTGCTCTAAGAAATAGGCAGGACGGTACTCTGCAGGATTTGCGAATAAGATTTAGAGAAGAGAACATTAGATATAATCAGGCTTCAGTTGAAGAAGACTCTTCAATTTTTCTTAAGTTCAACAACTTACAATCAAAAGAGAAAGCTGAAGAATTTATCATTGATAATTATGCTCAATTTAACTTTCCTTTAACTTCAAATGTTGAAAATACAATACAGCTCTATTTATCTGAGGCTGAAATAGAACAGATTGAATCAGATGCAATAGACCAAAATCTCACTACTTTAAGAAATCGAGTCAATGAACTTGGGGTCTCTGAGCCAATCGTACAAAGACAAGGAAAAAAAAGAATAGTTGTTCAATTACCAGGCATACAAGATACAGCGGCAGCAAAAAATATTTTGGGTAAGACGGCAACTCTTGAATTTCATTTAGAAGCTCAAATGGATACCCCTAGATCAAGAAAAACTTCCTATCCCTATAGAAATGGAATAGGTGCTCCTGCTTTCTTGCAAGATTCAATTATTTTAGGAGGAGATCAAGTTGCGACTGCTCAAGCTTCTTTCGATGAAAATGGATTACCACAAGTGAATATAACTTTAGATGGTGAGGGTGGATCAAAGATGCACAGAGCAACTAGAGGAAATATTGGTAAAAGACTTGGAGTGTTGTTTGTAGAACAAAAAACAAAAACAATTTATGAAAGAGATGAGAGTGGACAACAAGTACCTGTTCAACAATCATATGAAGTTAAGGAAATTATTAGCCTCGCTACAATAAGAGCGGCATTAGGAACAACTTTTAGAATAACTGGGCTAGATAGTCCCAGTGAGTCTTCTGAACTTGCTCTCTTGCTCAGAGCCGGTGCACTAGCTGCACCTATGACATTTGTTGAAGAAAGAACAGTAGGTCCAAGCCTAGGAGCAGATAATATAAAAGCTGGTGTTTTTTCTATGCAATTAGGCTTATTTCTTGTTTTAAGTTTTATACTTTTTTATTACAGGGTATTTGGAGTGGCTGCTAGCTTGGCTTTGACTTTCAATATAGTCTTGTTGGTCGCAATAATGTCGACTCTTTCAGCCACCTTAACTCTACCTGGAATTGCTGGAATAGTTCTAACGGTGGGTATGGCAGTGGATGCAAATGTATTGATTTTTTCAAGAATACGAGAAGAGTTAAATAGAGGTAGGGCGCCCTTAGATGCAATCGATGCTGGGTATAATAGAGCTTTCCTAACTATATGGGATGCAAATGTCACCACACTTATTGTTGCCGTTATTTTATTATCCTACGGAACAGGACCTGTTAAGGGATTTGCAATAACTTTATCAATTGGAATCATCACTTCTATGTTTACCGCAATCATGGGAACAAGAGCCTTTGTAAACCTTATCTATGGTTCAAAGAAGAATCTTGAGGGACTATCAATATGACATTTAATATTGACTTCTTAGCATGGAGAAAGATTGCGATTATTTTTTCCTCTATTTTCTTAGTCTTATCTATAGGATCATTGCTGGTTAAAGAACTCAATTATGGTTTGGATTTTACGGGAGGAACTTTAGTTGAATTAAGTTATCCTGAAGAAGCAAATATAGGCAATATACGAGAGACATTAGTTGATGGCGGGTTTAATGGAGCTCAAGTCGCTAATTTTGGATCTAGTACAGAAGTTCTTATCAAGCTACCAGGTACAGTAAGTGACAGCCTTGGTTCTGAAATTGTCTCCTTATTAAGCGCCGATAACTTTGAACAAGCTATTGATTTGCGGAGAATTGAATATGTAGGGCCACAGATTGGTAGTGAACTTAGAGATGATGGCGGGACTGCTATGCTTATAGCATTAGCCTTCATGATGCTTTACATAGCGTTTCGTTTTCAGTCTATGTTTGCTGGTGCCGCAGTAGTGGCTCTTGTGCATGATGTCATTATTGTAGTTGGTATATTTTCTCTTATTCAAATCGAGTTTGATTTAACTGTTTTAGCTGCTTTATTGGCGGTAATTGGGTATTCACTGAATGATACTATTGTTGTATCGGATAGAATTAGAGAAAATTTAAGATCTGCTGAATTAGATAGTACCGAAGAAATTATAAACCTCTCATTAAATCAAACATTAGGAAGGACTTTAATTACCTCCTTAACAACTCTGTTGGTATTATTTTCGCTGTATTTTCTTGGTGGGGAGCTTATTAAAAACTTTGCTTTGGCTTTAATTTTTGGTGTTGTGATCGGTACATATTCATCTATATACATAGCCGCAAATGCATTAGTTATTATGGGGTTAAATAAAGACCATCTAAGAGTAGAAGAACCTGAAAATGCCGACGATAATCCTTTGCCTTAGGACTCAACTATTGAAGTATAGGGTTTGATTGATTGAAGCATTGGTTTGAAACATTTATTTGTAGAGCAAATTATATTATCGCCAGCTAGGTAGTCCGGATTGCCAAAATAATCGCTTACCAAGCCTCCTGCTTCTCTTACTAAAAGTCCACCAGCAGCTATATCCCACATGCCTAGTCCGCTGCCCCAAAATCCATCTAATCTCCCTGCCGCAACATTTGCCATATCTAGCGCTGCGGAGCCAGTTCTTCGTATTGTTAAACCATTTGAGTAAAGCGATCTGAAGGTCGACATATTATCGTGTCTTACTTTGCCCTTATCAGTATCATGAGATGAATTGCTTAAGAGTGTTCCAGACAAGCCTTTTGCTTTACTTACTCGAATTCTTCGATTGTTGAGATAGGCTCCTCTACCAAAACTAGCGGTAAATTCGTCTTGTCTTGGAACATCGATAATTAAAGCATGCAAAGTTTTACCTTTTTCTACATAGGCAATTGAAATAGCATAATAAGGAAATCCATGAATAAAGTTTGTTGTTCCATCTAGAGGGTCAATAACCCACATGGATTCAATATCTTTTCCTGAACCCTCAATTCTTCCAACTTCTTCGGATACATAAGTGTGTTTAGGATAAATTGATTTTAGTGAATCAATGATTATCGATTCGACTTTTCTGTCCAATTGAGTCACAAAATTTGAAGGCCCTTTCTCTTTAATTTCGAGTTGATCAAGTCTATAGGCAAAACTTAATAATTCCTTACAGCCTGCACGAGCAGCTTCTAATGCAATATTTACTTTTGGTTCCATAATTAAATGCGCATCGTAACATATTGCACTCAATCCCCTGATAGAATATGAGAGTGGTAAGGAATAAAGATGATTCAAAGGACTTATTCAGCTCAATAAAAGTTGTTTTAGTTGGTACAAGTCATCCCGGAAATATTGGTGCATCTGCTAGAGCTATGAAAAATATGGGTTTACTCAATCTTGCTTTAGTAACCCCTAAAGAGTTTCCAAGTGATGCAGCAACTTTTAGATCTAAAGCTGCTAAGGATGTTTTAGAAAATGCACAAGTTTTTGAAGACTTAAAAGATGCTGTCGCTGATTGTGAATTGGTTATAGGTACAAGCGCTCGAGATAGGAAGGTTCCATGGCCCATTTTAAGTCCAAAAGAATCAGCAGAAGAGGTTGCAAAAAGTGTTCTACATCATCAAATAGCCATAGTATTTGGAAGAGAGGATAGAGGTCTAACCAATGAAGAGCTGGGCCTTTGCAATCTACATGTACATATTCCCTCTGATCCAGAGTATTCTTCCTTAAACCTCTCACAAGCAGTTCAAATTCTGACATATGAAATAAGACTTTGTTTGTTAGAGAAACAGGAAAACCAAGATAATTGGGATGTTGAACTTGCAAACAATGAACAGACAGAACGATTAATCGCACACATGGACGAATTAATGCAAGAAGTTGAATTTTATGACATTGATAATCCAAGAAAACTCTTACTTAGAGTTAGAAGATTCTTTAAAAGAAGCAGAATTGATGTAATGGAAGCAAACATCTTTAGAGGATTATTTTCAACAATTCAGAAGAAGTTAAAGTGATGCTCTTGTATGTGTATTAGTAAAGTAATACACTTGTTTCGAGAATTGCATCATGCAGTGGACAAACGATCAACCGATATACCAACAAGTTAGAGACCATGTCGTCTCATTAATAATCGATGGTGTTTTGAAGTCAGGTGATCCCATACCTTCAGTTCGGCAAATGGCAGTTGAAGGGGGGGTGAATCCGCTTACTGTATCGAAAGCTTATCAAGAACTTGTTGATCTTCACATTGTCGAAAAAAGAAGAGGACTGGGTATGTTTATTACTGAAGATGCCAAAAAAGAATTGCTAAAACTAGAGAAATCTAAGTTTTTAGAAAACGAATGGCCAAATACATTAAAAAAAGCATCAAGCTTAGGTATAGATCTTAGCAAACTTATTAACCAGAATTAAGATGAGTGAAATTATTATTAAAGCTGAATCTATCAAGAAGAACTATGATGATAGCTATGCTCTTGATGGTATTGATATCGAGGTTTTATCTGGGCAAATATTAGGCCTTATTGGACCTAATGGAGCTGGTAAATCAACATTCTTACAATCTATACTTGGACTAATTCAGACTGAGGGGAATCTAGAAGTACTAGGGATGGATCCTAGAAAGGATCGGCATCAACTACTCAAAGAGGTATGCTCAATTACAGATGTTGCTGTACTTCCAAAATGGATGACAGTTGATCAGGTTTTGCAATATGTTGATGGTGTTCATCCAAAATTTGATTTAAAAAAATGCTTATCAATACTTTCTAAAACAGACATAAAGAGAAGTTCTAAAATAAAAATTCTTTCTCGTGGTTTAGTAGTACAGCTTCATCTGTCAATAGTCATGGCAATTGATGCGAAATTATTGGTTTTAGATGAACCCACTCTTGGACTAGATCTTGTATATCGAAAAGAATTTTATTCACAGCTCATCGAAGACTACTATGATGGAGATAGAACAATACTTATAAGCACTCATCAGGTAGAGGAGATTGAAGGTGTTCTCTCTGATGCGTTATTTATGAACCAAGGACGGGTTGTTATGCATGATTCAATAGAATCAATTAATAAAAAGTTCCTGGAGTTACGCCCCAATATTGACTCAATAGAAAAAGGGAGATCCTTAAAGCCTATCCATCAAAGAATAGAGCTAGGTAGAGAAGTATTACTATTTGAAGATATAGATGAAGAAAAACTATTTGAATTAGGTGAAGTAAGACCACCTTTTATAGCTGATTTATTCATGGCAATAATGGATAAAACGAAAAGGGGAACTGAGTCATGACAACTATTTTCTTCGCAATGTTAAGAAGAGAGGTTCAAGAACATAAGGTGGCCTTTATATATGCCCCTTTTATAGTAACAATTGTTCTATGTTTTGTGATTGTTTCAGTCTATTTCGGAATTACTAATATACAAACAGCTGAATTCAACTTTTCGACAGAGATTTATGATGAAGATTATCAAGAGGCAATGTTACAAGCTTCTCCAGAAGCAAAAGCAAGAGTTATTAGGGCAGGATTGACAGTATTAGCACTTCCAGTATTAATTACCGTTGTCTTCGGTCTTCTTGCTTATAATCTTTCAACTTTTGCCGATGAGCGTAAAGACCGCAGTTTAATATTTTGGAGATCTCTGCCAGTCTCTGACCTTACAACTGTAGTTTCAAAAATATTGTTTGTTATATTGGTGGTACCTTTAATGATACTTCCAAATATAATCCTATTACAGTTTATAGCTGTGATGAGTGCATCTATTTATTTTGTTTCAAATGATATTGTATCCTTTGGTTACCTATGGAATAGTTACATCATAACTGATTGGTTTAGAGTAATTTTCAGCCTCTGGGCTCAAGCACTATGGACACTACCCATCTTTACTTGGTTAATGTTAGCCGGGACTTATTCTAGGAAACCTGTTTTTGGAGCAGTAGTGCCTCTCGTAGCAACTGTAGTTCTTGAAGGCATCATCTTTAAAACTAACTATATTTTGGAATTCATCGTTGAAAGAATCGGTTTTTGGTCCAGATCCGAAAGTTTTCCCAAGAAATATGAAGAGATTAGAGTTGCAGATATACCTGACATTTATCTTCTTTTTTCTACACCAGAGTTTTGGATAGGACTAATTGTTAGTGCATTATTAGTATTCGGGATTGTTTATACTCGCTCAACAAATAATGATTATACGGTAGAATAATAGTACAATTGACCTTGAAGCTTACCCTCCATACAATGCGATCTTTCGGCCCGTTCGTCTAGTGGTTAGGACATCTGGTTTTCATCCAGGCAACAGGAGTTCGATTCTCCTACGGGCTACCAACCTTCTTATTTATATTTAATCTAATGAGTTTTTTCGATTCAGTTATTTCAGGCTACTTGAGGTGTTTTGACTTTAAAGGGAGATCTTCCCGATCTGAATTTTGGTGGTTCTTTCTATTTTCTATAATGCTATGTCTTCTGGTATTAAATTTCACTGCTGAAAATTTAGAGAGTGAATTATCGTCACTCAATGATGGAAATATCTTTCAGGTCTTTTTCAACTCTTCAATTGGTTATGCCATCCTGGTGACAGCTATCCCGCAGATATCTTTATCAATCAGGAGATTTCATGATATCGGCAAGTCCGGTTGGTGGTATTTTGCTCTTCAAATAATACCTATTTTTCTTCCTCAAGCTTTAGCTTTCTTTTCAATTTTCACTCTCTTTGCATATATTTATTTTATGTGTGAAGCAGGAGGGCCCAAGAATGTCTATGGTCAGAACCCTTTAAGTAAAGAAAATGAGAATTAATTTATAGGGGATAAAATCTCTTCTGCTATATTTACCCAGTACGTCGCTCCAATAGGTAAAATTTCATCATTAAAGTCATAACCCGGATTATGAAGCATGCAAGATCCTTCTTTATCGCCATTTCCAATCCAAATATAGCTACCTGGCTTCTCTTGAAGCATAAAGGCAAAATCTTCAGATCCCATACTTGGAGAAGGAGATGTATTGATCATGCTCTCATCAGAGATTTCATTCATCACTTTCAAAGAAGTTTCGACTTCTTCAGCACTGTTTATTGTTGGAGGATACCTGTGCTGATATTCGAATTCGTATGCAGCGCCATAAGCAGAGCAAATTGATGATGTTAGATTTTCCATTTGTTTTTCTATGGAAGCTTGAACTTTAGTTGAGAAACACCTAACAGTTCCTTTAATCTCAATTTCATTTGGAATTACATTATATGCATCTCCTCCATGGAATTGAGTCACACTCAGAACAACTGGTTCCTGAGGATCTATATACCTACTGACAATAGATTGATAAGCATCAACAATTTTAGTACCAATTATGATCGGATCGATTGTTGTTTGAGGCATTGCTGCATGACCACCTTTTCCTATAATTTTCAAGTTAAAGATGTCAAAGGAAGCCATGAAAGGTCCAGACTTTACGGCAAATGAACCTACTGGCATACCTGGAATATTATGCATACCAAAAACAGCCTCTACAGGATACTTCTCAAAAAGCCCATCTTCTACCATAACTTTCCCTCCACCTTCATTCTCTTCAGCTGGTTGAAAAATAAAATTTATAGTTCCGTCAAAATTACCTTTTTCTGCTAAATATTTAGCCGCGCCCAGAAGCATCGTTGTATGTCCATCATGACCGCAGGCATGCATCTTTCCGGGTGTCTTGGACTTGTGTTCAAAATCATTAGTTTCATGGATTAAAAGAGCATCCAGATCAGCTCTCAAACCAATAGATCTATTACCTTTGCCTTTTTTTAGAGTTCCTACAACCCCTGTACCAGCTATTCCTGTCTCAACTTCTATACCAAAACTCTCTAATTTATCAGCAACAATTTTTGCGGTTCTGTGTTCTTCAAAAGCTATTTCTGGATGAGCATGTATATCTCTTCTCCAATTCTGCATCTCGGGCTGCAAGTCTTCTAATTCTTTAATTATTTTCATAAATTAACTCAATATTCATATATTCTTTAGACTAACAAATAAGTAATATAATCTATTATTAATAAAAATAAAAAATTATGACCATCACTATGAAAGATATAAGAGAGGAAATAGATCTTCTCGACAAAGAACTGGTTTTACTCCTCGCTAGGAGACAAAAGTGTATTGAAATGGCTGCTTTAGTGAAAAATGATAAAAATTTGATAATCGATAAAGAAAGAATTGAAGATGTAATATCTAAAGTAACTAATTTTGGAGAATCTTACGGACTAAGTTCTTCCATAGCAGAACCTTTATGGAGGAAATTGATAGACTTATCTATAGAACATGAATTTAGAGAATTAGAGTTAATCCAGAATTCAAACTAAAGAAATAATTTAGGTCGCAAAAGCAATATGAAAAAAATACCTACTACATATATAGGCGATACATACAGAGAGGACCTGAAAGAATTTGAGGAGCTTTTCAAAATAGTAGAATCTTTCATGGGATATCTACCAAATGCTCATTTAACTATGTCTGAAAGACCAGAGTTACTTAAGTCCTTTTCAGCTTTAGCAGGTGTGGTTTTTCAATCTGATGGTCTTGATGCAGGAACTAAACAATTAATTGCTTTAGCATCAAGCTTGTCAGCTGGATGTAAATACTGTCAAGCACACACCTCACATGGCGCGGAAAGGGCTGGTATTGAAGAAAAGAAAATTGCTGATATTCTTAACTACTCGGAAAGTGAGAAATTTAGTAACTCAGAAAAAGCTGTACTCGATTTAGCTTTTGCAGCAGGAAAGGTACCAAATAACTCTAATCAAGAGCATTTTGATAACTTAAGTAAGTACTATTCCAAAAAGGAGATTGTTGATATTGTTTCTGTGATTTCTTTATTTGGATTTTTGAATAGATGGAATGATACTCTAGGAACAGCTTTAGAAGAGGTTCCTGAGAGTTTCGTAAATGACAAGCTTAAACCGTTAGGTTGGATATAGGAGAGAAAAGTGGAAATACCGTATGAAAAAACAATGGTTGAAATTTTTCGATGGAGAGTCGAAAAGTCTGGCGAGAAGATAGCTCATAAATTTGAAGATAAAGAAACAACTTTTAAGGAATTAGATAGTTTCTCTAACAGAGTTGCTCAAGGATTGATAAAAGAGGGTTGTAAACCTGATTCAAGAGTCGCTTACTTAGGTAAAAACTCTGACATTTTTTTTGAATTTATGTATGGAACATTCAAATCAAGAACCGTTACAGTTGGAGTTAATTGGCGACTAGCTCCTCCTGAAGTTGCCTTTATCCTGAATGATTCTCAAAGTGAAGTTCTATTTGTAGGGCCAGAGTTTTTTGGATTAATTGAGGAAATAAAAGATGAAATTCCAACAGTTAAGAAAATTATTACAGTGGGGGGAAATCATGATGAGTGGCAGGATTTCGCTAGTTGGAGAGATTCATTTGAGGATAAAGATCCAATGTTGGAGAGTGATGGCAATGATGATGTTATTCAGCTTTATACCTCAGGCACCACTGGACATCCTAAGGGAGTTCAATTAACAAATGATAATTTTAGTGCTTGTTTTATTGTTAATGAAGAAGCTATGTATAGAGACATAGAAGAGGGTGGTGTAAACCTTGTATGTATGCCTATTTTCCATGTAGCCGGCACTAATATGGGTATAGCTGGTATGGTCACTGGGGCTAAAAGTATCATCATCCCTGAGGTTGATCCAGGTTTGATTCTCAAGCTTATTGAACAAGAGAAGATACAACACACTATCTTTGTGCCGGCAGTAATACTCTTTTTAATTCAACATCCTGAATCAGCCAATACTGATTTTTCGTCTTTAGAAACTGTAATTTACGGTGCGTCCCCAATAACCGATGATACGCTTCTAAAAGCTATGGAATTAATGAAATGTAACTTTTGGCAAGTATATGGACTTACAGAGACCAATGGAGCAATAACCTTTTTATATCCAGAAGACCATGAAATCTCCAGAGGAAAGTTAAGATCTTGCGGTAAGGCTGCAAAGGGTGTCGGTTTGAGGGTTGTTGATTCTGACGACAATGATGTGCCAGTCGGTGAGGTAGGGGAAGTAATAATCAAATCTGACTTAAATATGAAAGGTTATTGGAATAGACCAGAAGCAACGGCTGAAGCTATAAAAGATGGTTGGTTTTATTCTGGAGATGTTGGTTATTTTGATGATGAAGGTTTCTTATATATTCATGACAGGGTCAAAGATATGATTGTTTCTGGAGGAGAAAATATTTATCCAGCTGAAGTTGAAAACGCATTGCTCAGTCATCCGCAAATTGCAGATGCAGCTGTTATTGGAATACCTGATGATAAATGGGGTGAAGCAACTAAAGCATTTATTGTTCAAACTGAAGGAGATCCCCTTGATGAGACAGAAGTAATTTCATTTGTAAGAACTCAAATAGCTGGTTACAAATGCCCTAAAACGGTCGAACATATCTCTGAATTACCAAGAAATCCCTCTGGTAAAATTCTTAGAAAGGATTTGAGAGCTCCTTATTGGGAAGGCAAAGAAAGAAATGTTTCTTAGATAAATTTGAATTTTAAATTAGTACCTAGACTTGAGTAAGATATCTTCTTTGTATGCAAGCCTTTATCTAAGTTTTTATTGATGAATTTTTCAAAGTTTGTCCAGGACTGGTAAGGATATACCAGAATATGCTTCTTAATCCTGATGATGAATCTAAACTTCATATTGACAAGTTGAGAAAGCTTGTTGATGATTATGAATAGGGAGAAAATTATGATTGACTTTAATCCAGATGCATTTGAACAAAAAAACCTACCATTTAAAGTTAATAGGTTAAGTCCAACAATAGGAGGTGAGATCCTTGGTATTGATTTATCAAAACCCATGCAGGAAGAGACAAAAGCCCTAATTTACGAAGCATTATTAGTTTATAAGGTTATTTTTTTTAGAGATCAGGATATCTCAACAGAACAGCATATAAACTTTTCTAAAAATTTTGGGGAATTAGAAATTCACCCTTTCGCTCCAAAAAAAGAAAATTTTCCAGAAGTTTTGGTTATAACACACAATGAAAAGAGCAGAGGTAGAGAGAATACCTGGCACTCAGATGTAACTTGGAGAATGGAACCATCTCTAGGGTCAGTTTTAAGAATGATAGAAAAGCCAGAACATGGAGGAGATACATTGTTTGCAGATATGTATGCAGCTTATGACAATCTTAGTGAAGAAGTTAAAGAAAAACTTGAAGGTGCTATAGCGATTCATGATTTTGCAAATTTTAGAGATAGGCTCATTAAAGAGGGTAAATCTGATGAGGAGATAGAAGCCTTTAATAAGCAATATCCAATGCCAGAACATCCAGTAATAAGAACTCATCCGGATACAAAAAAGAAGGTCATCTACGTCAATGCGGCCTTTACACAATACATTAAAGATTGGGATCCTGAGGAATCTCAACAGATGTTAAATTTCTTATATTCCAGAGCTTCTGTGCCTGAATACCAATGTCGATTTGCCTGGGAAGATAATTCAATAGCTTTTTGGGATAATCGAGCATGTCAACATTATGCAAATTCTGATTATTGGCCAAATGTCAGAAAGGTTGAAAGAGTAACTATCATTGGGGATCGGCCTTACTAGGATCCTTTAGTAAGATAAATTAATTATATAAATGGATAAAAGTGCAGTTATTGACTGGGCATTAATTATTGCAATTGGCATAGCATGGGGGTCATCCTTTCTTTTTATAAAGGTTTCTGCGCCTGAAGTAGGGCCCATAACCTTAGTTTTCTCAAGATTATTAATAGCCTCATTGATACTAAGTCCATTTTTTATCACTAGACAGCATCTCAGAAAGATAAGAGAAAATTTTTCTTCTATTCTCCTTCTAGCTTGTATCAATGCATCTGTTCCTTTTTATCTTTTTTCTAGAGCAGCTATTGATTTGAATGCGGGCACTATGTCTGTTCTGAATGGTACAACCCCTTTATTTGCTTTCATTATTGCTAGCCTTTGGTTGAAATTGCGTTCTAATCTCACTCAATTGCTCGGGATAATTATAGGCATGGTAGGTTTAGTTATATTTGTTGGATATGAATCATTAGAATTTTCATTAATAGCACTATTGCTATGTCTCATGGCATCTTTCTTTTATGCATTCAGTTCAAATTATATATTCACAACTAAAGAAATAGATGCAACTTATTTAGCTTCTATGACTTTATTGGTAGCTACTTTTCTGGTTTTTCCTTTTACTTTTTTAGAAAGTGGATTACATTTCAATCATCCAAATGAAGTTCTTTTAAGTGTTTTTCTTTTGGGCTTTTTATGTACCGGCTTGGCTTACATGGGTTATGTTATTTTGATAAAGAGAGTAGGGCCGGTTAAAGCTTCGACAGTTGTGCTTATTGTCCCTGTATCTGGAATGTTGTGGGCCAATCTCTTTTTAGATGAGGCAATAACTTACACAATGCTAGTTGGGTGCCTTCTAATAATTACAGGTGTGGGCTTGATTAATTTTTTCAAGGACGACCTCAACTAGGAGATTTCCTGAGGAAAACTACGCTATGGTCTTCATAGTCCTTAGTACCAACATCTTCAAAGCCAAACGAATCATGGAAAGCTAAGGAAGGTTCATTTTTTGGCAGGGTATTAACTTCACAACATGTCGGTAAGTTTAACTCTTCAGCTATCTCAATAGTTTTTGAGTAAATCATGTGTCCCAATCCTTTACGTCGATGTTCCTCCTTAATTGCAATTCTATCAACGTACAGAAAAGGATATCCTTGAGAATTGAAAAATTCATAATTAAGAGATTCGTAACTTTGATTTTCTCTCATCAAGATGATAAATCCTGCTATTTCCTTGTCTCTTACAACAATTAAATGACAGCTCCAATCGATTAAACGTTTAAGTCTGTCGATATGATCAATATTACCAACTTCAGGGATATTAGCTTGATTGATAGCAAATATTTCCTCTAAATCAGTTGGGTTGTATGGATGATGGAGTATTTCTAGTTTGTACAATAATTAGCTCAGTTCTAGGCCTTCTAGATTTCCTTTAGATCTCCATTTTTCCATGAGAGCGAAGAACTCTATGGGACCGCCTCCGTAGGTATTATTTTGAGGGGTTTGATTTACTTTACCTTCATTATTGTAGTAGCCAGGAGTACAGTTCTCCTGAAAGTCAGCTGTCAGTCTAGCTTTTTCGATTATGGTATTAATCCAATTTTCCTCTGCTTCTTGAGAAGCTTCAATTCTGGTTACACCTTTATCTTTTGCAGTTTTCAAAATGTGAGCTAAATGAATACTTTGCTCATCGAGAGAATATGTATAGGTAGCTGTGAAACCTGATTGGGCTGGTCCGAAAAAGAAAGAATTTGGAAAACCTCTACTGTGCATACCGTGAAAAGTAGCGAGACCATTTTCCCACTTCTTAGATACAGTCATTCCATCTATTCCATGTATCTGATAACCCGCTCTTCTACTATAGTCAGTTCCAACTTCAAATCCGGTAGCAAAAATTATGCAATCAACCTCATATTCTTTACCTTCGAATATTATGCCGTTTTCGGATATTTCTTCGAGACCTTTTCCATCAGTATCCACCAATTCAACATTGGGGTTATTGAAAGTGTTGAGATATTCGTCATGAAAGCAGGGACGCTTACAGAATTGATTGTAGTAGGGTTTCAGTGATTCGGCGGTTTCTTTATCTTCCACCACTGCATCGGCTCTAGCTCTAACCTTTTCCATTTTCTGAAAATCAGCCATTTGCATAGCATTTCTTAAGTCCATAGCTTCTGTAACTTTTCCAGTCATATATGATTTGAAGCCGACTTTATACATTTTTGAAGAAAAAATACCTGATAATGCAAATCCAACCATCTTTAATTTGGAAGGTGCTTGCTGTCTAAGATTGCCAAAAAGAAGTCTAAATGCCTCTGTCCATCCATCAGAAACTAAGTCTTCTTTGACCATTCCACCAGTGAGAAGAGTTTCAAAGTTCTTTCTCCTTTCATCATGCCATCCAGGTTTTTGTGTGGAAATCCATTCGGGGTCTGTTGGTTGATTATTTCTTACATCAATAGAAGACGGAGTTCTTTGAAATACATATAGTTTTTCAGCTGCTGCACCAAGATGAGGTACGCATTGAACTGCAGTAGCCCCAGTTCCGATTATTGCTACTTTTTTATCTTTAAGCTCTGTTAGATCTCCATGCGAAGATCCTCCAGTATATTGATAGTCCCATCTACTAGTATGGAATGTATGTCCTTTATAGTCATTTATACCTTTAATGGCTGGGAGTTTAGGCCTGTTAAGAGGGCCATTTGAATGAACCACGAACCTGGCTTTTAATTCATCACCTTTGTTAGTCTTAATAATCCATCTTAATGATTCTTCATCCCAATTTGCTGAAATCACCTCGGTTTGTAAAAGCGCATTTTCATAAAGTTTGAACTTTTCACAAACAACTCTGCAATATTCTAGGGTTTCAGGTGCATTAGTATATTTCTGCCTTGGAACGAATCCTGTTTCTTCTAGTAATGGAAAGTAGATGTATGACTCTATATCACAAGAGGCGCCGGGATATCTATTCCAATACCAAGTTCCGCCAAAGTCGCCACCTTTCTCTATGATTTTGAAATCATCTATGCCAGCTTCTCTTAGTCTAGCACCTGCTAGCATTCCTCCAAAACCACCACCAATAACAACGACCTCAATTTCATCTTTGATGGCCTCTCTTTCTATTACATCATCAATATAGGGATCTTCGACGAAGTAAGAAAATTCTCCAGAAACTTCTTGATACTGCTCATTACCGTCTTGTCTAAGACGCTTATCTCTCTCTTCTCTGTACTTCCTCCTGAGATAATCAGGATCAAAATCAAAACTCTCTGTATTAATAGCCATTAAATCCCCCTTGACTAAATCTTAATGCAAATTTATGTCGAAATCATCCAAAAAAATCGTTAAAAAAATATATATATTTTTTTAATCTTAAAAGTCCTTGGGACTGTTAATTAGATTCATAAATTCAGACCTAGTTTCGGGATTATCCCTAAAAACACCAAGCATTCTGCTAGTAATGGTGCTAGATTCAGTTTTATGAATACCCCTAGTGGTCATGCATTGGTGACTTGCATCAACAACTACTGCAACACCCTTCGGCTCTAGTACTTTTTGGATTGTATCCGCTATCTGGGCTGTCATTGTTTCTTGTGTCTGTAGACGTTTGCCAAAAATTTCAATAACTCTCGCAAGTTTACTTATTCCAACAACACGATTATTTGGTATGTATCCAACATGAGCTACGCCAATGATGGGAACGATGTGGTGTTCACAGTGTGACTCAACTCTAATATTTCTAACAATAACCGCATCATCATAACCTTGAACTTCCTCAAAAGTTTTTTGCAATACCTCTTCAGGATCCATATCGTAGCCTTCAAAGAATTCTTCGTATGCTTTTACAACTCTCTTGGGAGTTTCAATGAGACCCTCTCTGTCAGGATCATCTCCAGTCCAACATATCAGGGTTCTGACGGCTTCTTCAGCTTCTTCTCTGCTAGGTTTTATAACTGTAGTTGCCTGCTCTATTTTATTTTGTATACTCATAATTTAGGTATTTTCGTTGTTTAGTAGGGCGGGAATAGTCAACATAGTACCTAAAAGTAGAGATTTTGCATAATTTAGTGCGCATAAATTTTCTATATAGAATGAAAGGGGACAAATATGAGTAAATTTTCAACACCAAACTTTTCTGTAGATCTTAGCGGTCAAGTTGCTTTAGTTACTGGAGCTTCCTCAGGCTTAGGATATCGTTTTTCTAAAGTTTTAGCGGGCTGTGGAGCAAAGGTAGCTCTAGCTGCAAGAAGAGTTGAGAAATTAGAAGCACTAGAGAGAGAAATAAGAAATGCAGGTGGAGAATGCGCTGTAGTTCCTTTGGATGTAATGGATCGTGACAGTATCCGTAACTGTATAGATATAGTTGAGAATCAACTTGGCTTGATTAATACGCTTATAAACAATGCCGGTATGGTTGATGCTCAATGGGCGATCAAACAGGATGAAGCTTTGATTGATGGAGTCATAGATACAAATTTAGTGGGCCCTTATCTCCTATCAAATGAAGTTGCAAGAAGACTTATAAAAAGTGAAAAACCAGGCAGGATGGTAAATATCTCCTCTATGGCGGCTTTTAATACCGGTCCTAATTCTGCAGCCGTTCTTTATTCAACTACAAAGTCGGCTATTGTCAGAATGACCGAATCTTTAGCTGTTGAGTGGGCTAAACATCATATAAATGTTAACGCCATAGCCCCAGGTATATTTCATTCAGAGATGGCTGATAAAATGTTGGAAAGAATAGGAGATGTCAGTAAGGGTCTCCCCAGAAAAAGGATATGTGTTCCTGAGCAAATGGACTCTACATTATTGTTCTTAGTATCTCCATCATCTGAATGCGTTACGGGAACTTGCATAAAAATTGATGATGGACAGACTGCGCGTTAAAAATTGCCATGGAGAATCTCTACTTAAGATATAGAGAAGGCTTTCCAAAAGATTTGAGCACACCTTGTATCGAGCTCAAGGATGGTTCAATTATTTCTTATAAAGATTTAGAAGATCAGTCTTCCCAATATGCAAACGGATTTTCAAATTTAGGTTTAAAACCTGGCGATAGAATATCTGTACAAGTTAATAAATCACCTGAGGTTCTATACATATATCTTGCATGTTTGCGTTCTAACTTAATCTTCCATCCCCTTAACACTGCCTACAAAGATCATGAGCTTTCCTTCCTATTAGAGGACGCTGATCCCGCTTTATTCATTTGCGAAAAAGAGGTCTATGAAAAAATTGATTCTCTCAATCTAAAGCATCCACCTAGTCACATTTTTACTATTCAAATTCAAGATAAAGATTCTATACAAGCGATAAAATTAGCAGGCATTCACGAAGTTGTAGATTGTTCGCAAGAGGATACAGCTGCTTTACTCTATTCTTCTGGAACAACTGGAAGGCCTAAAGGCATTATGTTGACTCACGGAAATATAGGTTCGAATGCCATGTCGCTGAAACAAGCTTGGGAATTTACAGCAAATGATTGCTTACTTCATGCTCTACCTATATATCACGTGCATGGTTTGTTTGTTGCTCTTGGGTGTGTATTTTTATCAGGTTCTAAGATGGTATGGTTAGATAACTTTGAAGTTAATGAAGTTTTAACACAATTGCCTAAGTGCACTGTTATGATGGGTGTTCCAACTTACTACACTAGATTAATTAAAAATAAAGGTCTTACTTCAAAAGTAACCCAAAATTTGAGGATCTTTATTTCAGGTTCTGCTCCACTTTTAGAAGAAACATTTATGGACTTTAACTCCATAACTGGTCATAAAATTCTTGAAAGATATGGCATGACTGAAACAAACATTATTAGCTCTAATCCTATAAAGGGTAAAAGAAAATCTGGATCTGTTGGATTACCTCTTAAAGGGCAACAGGTTAGAATAGTTAATAATGATAGTGAACCAGTTGGAGCGGACGAAATTGGAAATATTCAAGTAAAAGGGCCAAATGTATTTAAAGGTTATTGGAAACTCGCTGAAAAATCTAATGAAGATTTTAGTTTAGATAATTATTTCAATACAGGAGATCAAGGTTATTTTGATGAAGATGGTTATTTAATTATTGTTGGAAGAAATAAAGATATGATTATTACCGGAGGATTGAATGTTTATCCCAAAGAGATTGAATCATTAATTGATAGAATAGAAGGAGTTCATGAGTCTGCAGTTATTGGTCTAGAAGACGCTGACTTTGGCGAGCGTGTCGTTGCAGTGATTGTTAAGGATGAAAACTCAAAAGTGACAGAAGAAAATATCATTAGTGATATGAAACTACAGATGGCAGGATACAAGGTCCCAAAACAAATTTTCTTTACCAACGAACTGCCAAGAAATGCCATGGGAAAAGTTCAAAAAAATTTTTTAAGAGATCAATATAATCAGGGAAAGAAATGAATAAAAGTGATAAAAAACAGAGAAATTCTCTAATAAAACAGCTGGAAAAAAAGGGCATTAATCCCTTAACACAATCTTTAGACTCAACTGAATATAATCAAATAATAAAATCTATTTTAGATCATATGAACAATGTGGGAGGGTACTCTTCCGATCAAGTCAGAGAGGATATCGAATCCATCATAAATTTAAAATCTGTGAATGACAGATTTTATGAAGTTAATAGAGTCCAGAGCAATAGTAAAAAAAATATCATCGTTATACCTATTTTATTCACTATCCTATTATTATTTTTTATCTTGGTTTTATTGAACAATGCTCAAAACGAATTTACTTATGGGCTAGGCTTTTTGACATTTTTATTTGGAGGTTTAGGACTTGCCTTCCGTCAAGATTATAAGAAAAATGAAGAGACCCTTGATCACTTAATACATGAGTTTATGAATGCAAATGAAAAAGCGGAAGAGGTCAAAGCGAGATTGGGAATAAAGGAAGTTTATAAATCTGATTAATGTCTTTTTTTAAGAACCTAGAAAATCAAAAAATCTTTCGTGTATACTTCACTTCCTGTTAAACAGAGATTCGTCAAGCGAGATTGGTATAGTGGTATTACGCAACCTTGCCAAGGTTGAGAGACGAGTTCAATTCTCGTATCTCGCTCCAAATTCTTCTTTCATTAAACCCTCATGTATGTATCAGATTTAGAAGAAGACGACAAAAGGTTTTTGTAGATTTTTATTAGTCTTCTCAAGCTGACACTTTTGGTTTTCTGCTGGTCACTTGATTCTATTTGATATGTTGAAGCCATGAAAAATAATAGATTAAGTTGGTTAAGTTAACATCATATTGTCTATAATCATTTCCAATGAATTCAGATACCAAGTTTTTTACCAATGAGGATGGTTCTAAGCTTTCTGACAGATTAAAGAAATGGGGAAAGCATGCTCAGCTACTTGATGTCCTAGTTGGGTATTTTTATTCAAGCGGCTTTCACGCAATTTACTCTTCACTCGAAGAAACTAAAGAAATAAGAATTTTAATTGGAATATCAACTAGTCACGATGTTCTTTCTTTAATCAATGAAGGCAATAGCCCAAATACTGAGAACATAATTAATACATCTGAATTAAAGGAAAATGTGACTAATGCCGTTGAGGTGGAATTAACTAATTCCGAGGACTCGAGATCGGTAGAAACTGGTGTAGATACTTTTATAAAGTGGATTCGAAGTGGAAAGTTAAAAATTCATGCATACCCCTCTCAAAATATTCATGCAAAGCTTTATATCATGACTCCAAATGAAGGATCACTTGATGATGGTCGTGTTATCACTGGCTCAAGTAATTTTAGTCAATCAGGCTTAAGTACCAACCTTGAATTTAATGTGGAGTTAAAAGATAGCAACGATTATAAATTTGCAAAGAATCAATTTGATAAGCTTTGGGAAGATAGTGTTGACGTTAGTGAGGAATATGTAGAAACCATCGAAAATAAAACATGGTTTTCAGATAAAGTTACCCCGTATCACCTCTATCTTAAATTCCTTTATGAGTATTTTAAATCTGAATTAAATACGTCAGATGAATTAGTTTTACCTTATGTACCTACAAACTTTCTCTCTTTAGAGTATCAAACCCAAGCAGTGCTCAATGCAAAAAAAATATTGCTAGAGTTTGGGGGAGTCTTTATTTCCGATGTTGTTGGATTAGGTAAGACTTACATTGCCTCTATGCTTGCTAAACAGCTTGATGGAAGAAATCTGGTAATTGCTCCCCCAATTCTAATAGATAAAAATAATCCGGGTTCGTGGGTGAGGGCTTTCTCTGATTTCAATACACCTGGTGAATTCCTTTCCATAGGTAAGCTAGATGATCTCTTGGATGGTGGTGCTGATAAATTTCAAAATATATTCATTGATGAGGCTCATAGAATGAGAAACTCTGACACAAGAACTTATGAAAAGCTCGCAGAAATCTGTCGTGGTAAAAGAGTAATTCTAGTTTCAGCAACCCCCTACAATAATTCACCAAAAGATATTTTTTCCTTGGTACAACTTTTTCAAAGACCCAGGAACAGTACCATTCCTAATCTACCTAATCTGGATAAGTTCTTTGCAGATTTAGAGGCAAACATTAAAAAAGAAGATCGCAGGAAGGATTATCAATCATACCTGCAAGCCACACAGGAAAATGCAAAATCTGTAAGGAATAATTTGCTCAAGTACCTCATGGTCCGAAGAACACGTTCAGATATTGAAAATTTCTTTAGCGAAGATCTTAGAAATCAAGGACTTAAATTTCCTGAAGTAGAGCAACCTAAAGCATTATTCTATGAGTTAAATGATCATGAAAGTGAAATATTTGATCAAACAATCAATATGTTAGCAAATCAAATTTCTTATGCTCGCTATATGCCAATGACTTACTATGAGGGCGATGATTTCAATGAATCTCTACTTGTAGGTCAAAGAAATCTAGGTAAATTTATGAAGATACTCTTAGTTAAAAGATTGGAGAGTAGCTTCTACGCATTTAAGAAATCAATCGACAGATTCCTTGATATTCATGAAAAATTTATAGATATCTTTCAAACTAAAGGCATTGTTTATACAAGTAAAGGTTACGCAAATAAGGTTTTCGATCTAATAGAGTCCGATAATGATGAAGCGCTAGCAAAACTTCTAGAAGAGGATAAGATTCAGGAGTACAAAAGAGATGACTTTAAAGATACTTTCATCAAAGATTTAAAAAATGATAAGAAAATTCTTCAAAACATAAAAAGCCTTTGGGAAGAAATTGATAGGGATCCCAAGCTTGATAAGTTTATTGACATAATAGATAAGAATAAAATTTTGAAAGAAAATCATTTAATTATCTTTACTGAATCTAAAGAAACTGCAAGATATATATTCTCAAAACTTGAAAATATTTATGTAGGTCAGGTTATTTGTTTTGATGGTTCGTCTAGCAATGCTGAAAAACAAGAAGTCATAAATAATTTTGATGCAAATGCTATAAATCGAGAAAATAAATTTCGTATCCTAATAACAACAGAAGTCTTGGCTGAGGGAGTAAATTTACATCGTTCCAATATAGTTATAAATTATGATATTCCTTGGAATCCAACAAAATTAATGCAGCGAATAGGTCGTATTAATAGGATAGACACACCTTTTGAGAAGATTCATACATTCAACTTTTTTCCTAGCACTCAAGGAGACAATGAGATCTCTCTAAAGAAGGCTGCAGAGGCAAAAATTGCTGGCTTTCTGGAATTATTAGGTGGCGATGCGCAACTTTTAACTGAGGGAGAGGAAATATCTTCCCATTCATTATTTAGTCAATTAAATAAGATTGATGATGATGAGGATTCTGATAATGAGCTTAAGTTTTTAAAAGTCATCAAAGATATTCGTGAAAATGATCAAGAACTTTTTAATGTGATTAAACAGATTCCAAAAAAAGCAAGATCTTCCAAAGAAACTGATTTAAACTCAACTTCATTTATAACGTACTTTAGACGAGGCAGAATTCAAAAATTCTTTCTAAGCAACAACAAAGATGCTGCCAAAGAATGTGATTTTTTAGAAGCAGCTAAATTGCTTGAAAGCTCATCAAAAACAAAAAAAGAGAAAATCTCACCAGAAATGTTCGATCTTCTAGAGAAGAACTTTGCTGCATTTGATAAGGTTATTGTAAAAGATACTCCAGATTTAAAATTGCGTAGCAAAAATGATAAGGCATCAAAGCTGTTAAAAATACTCAAAGCTTTAAAACAAGAATCATTACAATTCACTGACGAACAAAGCCAATATCTTCAAAAATTAATTAAACAAGTAGATGATCGCGCTCTCCCAAAAAAGACTATTAATGACGCATTAGACTCAATAGACAGTAATGCTGAAGAGGCATTTAATCCACTAAAGATAATTGGTGCATTACAAATATCTATTCCAGCAAGACTTCTTAAAAATCATTATGCAGAAAGTAATGTGACTTCAACCCCAAAAAATGAAGTTGTTTTATCGATGTACTTAAATAGTTCTAAATAATGATTGAGTCTTCGGCTAAAGATTTAATTGATGAAATTTTTAGTAATGAATTTAATAGAGACAATTTTATTAAGTTTACCAATACCCTTTTGTATTCTGCTTCTTTTAGTTCCGTAAAGATGGATGGAGATGAAATTCCAAAAATCTTTCAGGGACATATTGATTCATTAGAATGTTTGGCTTCTTATACAGATTCTAATAACAAAGAAATTGATCTTTTGATAGTTAGGCTCCTCAAAGATAATGCTTTAGATAGAGCCAGAACTATGCAAAGAAATTTCATAGCTCACTATTTAGAAGCCACAAGTAAAAGCGCTGCATTAGTCGCATTTGTGTCTCCGGATGTTCCTCATTGGAGATTTTCTCTTATAAAAATTGATGCAAAAATTATTGGTACTGAAGTTGAAACGACTTTAACACCAGCTAAACGCTGGTCTTTTTTAGTTGGTAAAAACGAAGGATGCCATACAGCTAAAAGTCAGCTTGTTGATATTCTTTTAGATGATACATGTGCTCCATCGTTAGACGAATTGGAACAAGCATTTGATATAGAAACTGTGAGTAAGGAGTTTTTTGATAAGTACTCTGATCTATTTTTTAGAATGAAAGAATCATTGGATGAACTGATTGAAACTGATCAAGATATTAAGAATGATTTTGAAGCAAAGGAAATTGATTCCTCTGATTTTGCAAAAAAGACAATGGGTCAAATCTCATTTTTATATTTTTTACAAAAAAAAGGATGGTTTGGTGTAGCTCCAGGAAAAGAGTGGGGTTCAGGGGTTAAAAATTTCTTACGTGAAGTATTTAAGCAGCGCGATAAATATGGAAATAATTTTTTTAATGACGTGCTGGAGCCAATGTTTTATGAAGGGCTTGCTAAGGATAGAGGAAAAGAATCTATCTATCCAGGACTCAAAAATACTCGTATGCCTTTTTTAAATGGTGGTTTATTTGAACCAATGAATGATTACAGCTGGCAAACAACCAAGATTCTACTTCCAGACGAACTTTTTTCGAATAACTTCGTTACAAAGGAAGGTGACATTGGAGATGGAATATTAGATGTATTTGATCGTTATAACTTTACTGTAAATGAATCCGAACCACTGGACAAAGAGGTAGCGGTTGATCCAGAAATGTTAGGCAAAGTATTTGAAAATCTTTTAGAGGTTAAAGACAGAAAAAGTAAGGGCGCATTTTATACTCCACGAGAAGTTGTTCAATATATTTGCAAAGAGAGTCTAGTTAACTATCTTGAAACTAAAACAAAGAATACTGTTCAAAAAAAAGATTTAGATTTTTTTGTGAAATACAGTTCAGAAATTGCTCAGAATGATAAATATGTTCGCACTCATGACTCTCAAAAAGGTAATTTTTTATTGCCTAGTTCCTGTCTAAAAATTGCAGATAAATTAGATGATTTGTTGGCAAATATTAAAATCTGTGATCCTGCAGTAGGGTCTGGAGCCTTTCCATTAGGAATGCTTAATGAAATTGTATCTGCTAGAAATATTCTTAAAATTCATCTCGGAGATAATTCTTCAATTTATGAACTCAAGCTTCATGCAATTTCAAATTCAATTTATGGAGTTGATATAGATCCAGGTGCAGTTGAAATTTCTAAGTTAAGATTTTGGTTGTCCTTGGTAGTTGAAGAGGACAGCCCTTCACCTCTGCCAAATCTAGACCACAAAATTATGCAAGGCGATAGTCTCGTGTCAGAGTATGAAAATCTTCCACTATTTGATGATAATTTTTTAATTCATGCTGAGTCGGACAGAGCTAAAAAGGAAAGTATCATCAATCAAATAAATACAAATCAAAAAGATTACATCTCTCTTCATTCATCCGGTGAACTAACGAATGATAAAAAAGAAGAACTCATAAGAGAATTAAAAAAGCTCAACAATAAATTAAAAAAAATAAATAAAGATTCTGAGGAAAGAAACTCTGATAATGGTGATCCTGTTGATCTGTTCAATCAAGACAATCTAAGAAATATTGCACAACGGAAAACTAAAGCTTTGCAGATGAAAGTTGCAGAACATATTTCAGAGCATAGCCAATCCAAAAAAGAAAAGCTAAAAGAAGAAATAGAAAATCTTAAATGGGACTTGATTATAGCTACTCTTAAAGAAAAAAATGAACAAGACAAATTAGAAAATATTAAAAAACTGCGTCGCAAAAGAATTAAACCATTCTTTATATGGAAATTAGAGTTTAGCGAGGTATTTAAAGACAGTGGAGGATTTGATGTTGTAATTGCAAATCCTCCATATGTTGATTCTGAAGAAATGAAAAAATCAAATGAGAGTTATAGAAAAACACTAACTCAAAATTATGAATCTGCAAGTGGAAACTGGGATTTGTTTATTCCTTTTATAGAATTTGGCATTAATTTATTAAAACCTGCAGGCAGCTTATGCTTCATAGTTCCCAATAAATTAATAGGTGCAAAATACGCTTCTGGATTAAGAGAAATAATGTTAAAAAAAGAGATAATCGAAATTAAAGATTTCTCTAGAATCGATGTATTTAATCAAAGGGATGTATATCCAATAACAATATCTCTAAGAAATGAAGAGCCAGACTTTGATAAGAATGTCTCCATAGTTTCTATGCTCAGCTTAATTGAGAACGGCTTTACAAATAAAGTTAATAAAAATTTATTTTATAAAAATATTTATTGGGATATGTACTTTTTTAATGAAAATGAAGTCAAGCTTCTAACTAAGCTTTTCATGATGAAAAAAGTAGGTGATGATTTCAAGAATATTTTCGGTGCAGCTACGGTTGGCGAAGCTTATAAAGTCAAAGAAAAAATAGTAGATGCAAAGATTGAAAATGGAAAGAAATTCATAAATACAGGCACAATTGATCCATATGTATCACTTTGGGGCGATCAGAAAACTAATTATATAAAAGATAAATATCTGTATCCCATGATAGAAAATAGTGCAATTGAAGATATTAATCCAAGTAGAAGTCAACAAGCAGATTCTAAAAAAATTATTATTGCAGGAATGACAAAGAAAATTGAGGCTTACTATGATTCGGGTGAGTACTTGGCAGGAAAAAGTACAATAATAATAATTGATGATCATACAAACCTTTTATATTTAACAGGAATTCTTAATTCAAAATTAGCATCTTTTTATTTATCAAAATTCTTTCACTCGTTGAAAATGTCGGGAGGCTTTATAACAATCTCAAAAGATATAATTGGTAGCATCCCATTGCCTTCAAAAGATACTGAGCGTGATGAATCATTGATATCCATGGTTGACAAAATGATATCTGCAAATGTCATGAAGGAGGAGGCTGCAATAAAGTATCAGCAAAAACTAATAGACGAATTAATATATAAATTATACGAATTAACCGATGAAGAAATACAACTTATTGAAAAAAATTGTGATCAATAGTCATTGATCAATAGTCATTTAGATATGATTGTTCTTAAAAGTTATAGATTTTAATACTTCCCATCTCTTAAATATTTTCATAAACTCGACGGACAATCATGCGCAAAAAAAATTAAAAGTCTAAATACTTCAAGAGTTAAAGTTGGTAACTCATTTGCAACCGATTCACAACCTTAGAAAAAAGTAAGCAAAAGGAATTTTTAGATATTTATATAGGTTGCATCGAGGTATTAGAAAGGTTTAAAAATGTTAAAGGTGCTGAAATTTTAAAATTGATGCCTTGCCGAGGTCGAGAGAAGAGTTCATTTCTTGTATCTCGTACCAGCATTTTAGTTTTATATATTATCTAAAAAGCAGTTACAGTTCTTAAAGTGCAGAACCTACAAAAGAAGTACCTTAATACGTTTGCAGTAAGCTCTGCAGGTGGAGCAGCTTCAGAGGCTTTCTTATCAATGTTTCTCCTTTATTTTTATAATCAAGTTTTAGGTTTAGATCCTTTTTTATGTGGCTTGGGGATAGCTTTATCGTTATTTGTAGATGCCTTTACAGACCCCATGATTGGAGGAATATCTGATAGAAGTGCTACTCGTTTTGGTAGAAGAATCCCTTATATGGCATTTGGGTTATTTGGTTTTGCTCTAGGTATATTCCTTCTCTTTAATGTCCGGCTGGGAAGCAGTCAATTTGCTTTGTTTTCTCAACTTTTACTATTCATAATCATAACTAGAATTAGCAGTACTATGTTTTTTATTCCAAGAGCATCTTTAGGAATAGAAATGATAAAGGGCTATGAGCAAAGAAATTTACTTCATGCCAGAGATAATAACTTTGGCATTTTAGGTACTGTCATATTTTACTCCTCCATTGCTACTATATTTGGAGACAATTGGAATCAAGAGAATGGTTATAAAGCCGTATCTTTGATCGTCATCACTCTTTTTTTGGTAACAAGCCTATATTCAGTCTTTAGATTACGAAATATCGAATCTCAGTTTGAAAAGACTACATTAAATGACGAAACAAGAAATATAGGGGTTATAAAAGGACTCATTTCCCTTTGGAAAAATGATTCTTGGCGTAATTTAATTATCGGTACATCTTTATTCGGAATAGTAGGATCTTTATCAAGTGTCTTTAGTATTTATATGATTAATTTCTTTTGGTTGTGGAAGCCGGACGTGTTTACTTTAATTTTAGCTTTGACTATTCCTGGGGCATTCATAGCAGCATTAAGCGCAAACAAACTCCTAAAAAATAAGGATAAGAAGAGAACGGTCCTTGTGCTTACTTGTATCATGATAACAATAGGACCTTCCTTGACCATCTTAAGAATAATCGATATTGAATTTGGAACCAATATACTTCCAGAAGCAGGACTTGCCTTACCACTGCTTGGTTTACTTTTTTATCTATATGCCACGCATTCAGCCTTCATGGCAGGTGTACGGGTAATAAATGGTATTGTTTTTAGTTCTATGTTTTCAGATGTAGTAGAGGATCATCAAAAAAATACTCATGCTAGATCCGAGGGATTAATCATTTCTGTTAATGGTCTGTCAGGTAAAATTCTTGGAGGAGTCGGTATTTTACTATCAGGAGTACTCCTTTCATTGGCTGGCTTTGGAGAGGAGACCTCTATTGAAGAGAAGAGAGAAGCAGTAACCTCTCTTGCAATCTTTTCAACTTCTTTACTCTTTGTTATCGCTCCTATTTCTTTGTTCTTTATTTCAAAATATAGAATTAATAAATCTATCCATGAAGACAACCTTCAAGACCTTGGCTATGAAACCGGGAATGTAAAATTATGATATTAGATTCAAAAAAATTTTTATTCTGGTCTATTGAGAACTGTTGAGCTAATTGATTTTTTAGATAGTAACTTTTAGGCTGTATATGCATGGATATCTTAATTGTCATTTTATTAATAATCGTAATTGGTTTAATCTTTTTTAACACTTTTAAAAATAGTAATGACACTAATCAGTCTGATGACTTTCTCAAAGGAATAGACCACTCAATAGAAACCCAGAGAACCACGATTGGTGAACTCTCTAAAGATATCCAGTCTTTCAATGAACCACTTAGTAAATTAAATCGTTATTTATCTGGAGGAACCTTAGCGGGAAAATTTGGAGAATGGTCTTTAGAATCAATCATCAAAGATATTTTCCATTCTAATCAGTATGAGAGTAATGCTGAGGTCATTCCTGGAAGTGGAAAACGCGTTGAATTTATCATAAAGCTACCTGAAGGCCTTGTTCTCCCTATAGACGCCAAATTCCCCTCAGCTCTATTTGATAACTTTCTCAATGCTAGCGATTCAGGTGATGAGAAACAAGTTAAAAAAACCAGAGATGATATTCGAAGACATGTACTTAAAGATGCTTCAGATATAAAAGAAAAGTATGTTCAATCGGGTATTACTGTTGATCTTGGTGTTATGTATATTCCCAGCGAGAGTCTAATGCAAACAATAGATTCTTTGGATAATATAAGGGAGATAATTTTTCGAGATTACAGAGTCCTTGTAATGGGACCTAATTCTCTTGCGGCTTATCTTATAAGTGTGCATATGGGTTTTAGAACCTTAGCCCTTAATGAGAGAGCTGGAGAAATCATGAATGAGTTTGGAAAACTGAAAAAAGAATTTGAAAAGTTTAGCGGTTCTACCGAAGATCTTATGAAGAAAGTCGATGCGTTGCAGAAATCTGTAAATGAATATTCAACACGTGAAAGGCAAATGGAAAGGGCAATCGACAGTATGGATAAATTAGATTCATAGGGTCAATATGTCATTTGATAAAGTTCAGGATGAAATAATAGATTTGCTTTCAGATGACTCTGAACAACAATTTATTTTTTTAACAGGTGCCGCTGGAACTGGAAAAACAACTCTTCTTGAAAGAGTAAAAAATCAATTGTCATTAAAAAAAATGGTTGTAGCTCCTACTGGGATTGCTGCTTTAAACATAGGTGGTACAACAATTAATTCCGCCTTTAGGATTGGTTTTGAGACTATTCCTTTGATTACAAAATCTAAAGATCCTAGATTTGGGAAACTACTCAGGAATTTAGAATTATTGATAATTGATGAAGTTTCTATGGTTCGAGCACCAATGCTTGATGCGATATCTCAATCTCTTCAGATACATAGAAACTCTGAAGAGCCGTTTGGTGGCATTCATGTGCTGGCTTGCGGTGACCTATTTCAACTACCACCCATAATTAAAGAGAGTGAAGAGAGGATAATTTATGAGAAGTATAATTCTATTTATTTCTTTGATGCGCATTCATATAAAGACATGAAAAAAATAAGTTATTTTGAACTTACGGAATCTTTTAGACAGGAAGAAGATCAAAGGTTTTGTGAACTTTTAAATAATATCCGAATTGGAAAAGATCTAGATGTAACTATCGATCAAATTAATTCAAATTGTTTTGATCCAACGCTCGAGTCAGAATTTTTCATGACACTCACCTCGAGAAAAAAAAGAGCAGAAGAATTAAATGAATATAAATTGGGTCATATTGAAGGAGAAGAGGAAATTATAAAATCTAAAGAAACTGGAGAGCTAAATGAAAATGATTTACCTGCCCCAAGAGAGCTCAAGATAAAAGTTGGTGCAAATGTAATGTTCATAAAAAATGATTCTGAAGGCCGATGGGTAAATGGAACCCTTGGGACAATATCTGAGTGCCTGGATAAGAAGAAAAAATATATCAAAGTAAAAATAAATAAAAAAACACACAAAGTAGAACGTGAAGCTTGGAACAAAGTTAGATTTACTTACGATGAGGATTCTGATGAGGTTTTAGAGGAAGTCATCTCATCATTTAAACAGTTTCCTATCAAATTAGGATGGGCAGTTACTATTCATAAGTCTCAGGGTTTAACCCTTGAAAGCTGTTCTGTAGATTTAGGTGCTGGAGCCTTTGCAACGGGACAAGCCTATGTTGCCCTGAGTCGCTGTAAGAATCTAAGTTCTTTGCATCTGCAACGAGAGCTAAAAGTTTCCGATGCGCTAGTGGATCCTGATATTATTGAATTTCATCAAAAATTTATAAGTAACTAGTATGATAAAAATAATTTTTTCGATACTTACCCTTTATGTCTTTTCTACCTTAATTCTTGCAGATGAAGACTTAGAAAATGAAGCGGTTAAATTGCTTCAAGCATACCTAAAAGTAGATACCATTAGCCCTCCGGGCAATGAATCAAGGGCAGTAGATTTCTTGGCAAAAATCTTCGATGAAGAAGGTATTGAATATGATTCTGCAGAAAGTGCTCCTACAAGAGGAAATATCTGGGCGCGAATAAAGGGAGGTGATAAACCAGCTCTTATCCTATTACATCATTCTGATGTTGTACCTGCAAATGAAGAATATTGGGATTTTGATCCTCTATCTGGTGAAATAGTAGATGGTTACATACAAGGTAGAGGCGCTTTAGATATGAAGGGATTAGGCATCTCGCACTTAGCCAACTTTCTTAAACTGCACAGATCAAACAAGCCTCTCAATAGAGATATAATTTATATAGCCGCAGCCGATGAAGAGTCAGGTGGAAAGTACGGAATGGGATGGCTTGTTGAGAATAGACCAGAAGCTTTTGAAGGTGCTGAATTATTACTGAACGAAGGCGGTAGTGGTTTTAGATCTAAAGACGGGATTGGATTTAGCATCGAGGTAACTCAGAAGATTCCTGTCTGGCTGAGACTTAATTCAGTTGACCAGCCTGGTCATGGCTCTTCACCAAGGACAACAAGTTCAGTTTCAAGAATAGTAGAGGCTTTGAATATTATATGGAATAGTCCTTTTGATCCTAGAATCATACCTGAAGTTGATAGAGTATTTTCAGATAGGTCTGAAGGCTTAGACGAACCTTTTAAAAGTAAATATAAAGATATTAAGAATATGATCCATGATCCAATCTTTATGAAGGAGCTGCAAGAATTTTCACCTTCTTCTCATGCACTTACTAGAAATACTTGTTCGCTTACAAGAATGAATGGAGGTGTAAAAATAAATGTAGTTCCTCCAACTGCGTGGGCCGAAATAGATTGCAGAATATTGCCGGATAATAAACCTGAAAAATTTATAGAACAGATAGAGGATCTTATAAAAGATACTGGAGTTGAGGTTGAACCTCTAATGTTAGGTTTTCCAGGCTCATCGCCTACCAACTCCGAGCTTTATCTAGCAATTGAAGACTTTATAAGTACGAATTACCCTGGTTCAAAACTCTCACCATCTGTAAGCACAGGATTTACAGATAGTAGATTTTCAAGAGGTATAGGCATAGCCAGCTATGGATTTAATACTTATATTTACGAAGGAAATGAAAGTTCAGGCATACATGGTAATAATGAGCGTATACATCAGGATCGTTATAAGCAAAGCGTAAGTGATTTAAGTCTTATCCTTGAAAAGGTTGTATACGACTAAACTGGATCAATAGGAGTAGGGCATGGAACTTGTTTTTGTATTAGTTCAGCTGCACCTAAACACAGATCCTCTCTATATAATTCTGAATAAATTTGAATACCTGTAGGTAGACCATTGTCCACTCCCATTGGCAATGCAACGGAAGGAATTCCTAAGCAGTTTCCTGGAGCAATAAACATAAAACTCTGTCTTAATGCTTCGTCTCCTTTATCAGGATCTAGGTCGGTATCAATTGGCCATTGTAAATTAGACCAAGTAGGCCCAATACAGACAGTATATTTTGTTAAGAAAGCTGACCATAATCTTCTTAATCTTCTTCTTTCAAGTAAGGCTTGATCAAGTGTCATCTCCAATAAATTAGCCTCATTGGTTCTTTTTAGATAAGCAACTGTTTCCGGTTTAAATATTTCTTCTGGTAGTACTTCTATCAAACCTTGATTTAAGATAGTTCCCCAAATTTCATGCACTCTCTCTACTTCAGGTGCCTCCACTTCATCAACTTGCCAACCTTCCGATATCAAAACTTCACCGGCTTTATCTATTTCTTTTAGTGTAGCTTCTGGTAATTCGATATCACTTACCTTTTTAACTAAGGCTGCTTTTGGCTGGATAGGAAAATCACCAATTAACGGACTATTGATTGATTGAGGATCATCTATATGTCTACCTGACATAACCGATAATCCCATTCTCAAATCCTCTACTGACCTAGCCATAGGTCCATCACTTAAAAAAGCACCGGATATACCCATATCCTCAAAAGGGGCTATGGTTCTGACAAATGGGATTCTGCCTATCGAAGGTTTTATAGATGCGATGCCACAACAATAGGCTGGGTTTCTTAATGAACCGCCGATATCATTTCCTATTCCAAAAGGACTCATCCCTGATGCAATAGCAGCACCTTCACCCCCACTAGAACCTCCTGGTGTTATTGCCTTATTCCAAGGGTTAAAGGTCCTACCTCTAAGCGGATTATCCGTATCTAAGCGCATGCCCATTTCAGGCATATTCGTCCTGCCAATTGGAATTGCACCGGCATTTAACATTCTATCCACCAAAGGAGCATTTCTAGGAGGCATAGATTCAGCCAGCAAAGGAAGACCATTCGTTGTTGGAGTTCCAACAAAATCTATATTTTCTTTTATGGTAATTGGAACGCCATGAAAAGGCTTGTCCTCGATATCGGTATTAGAACTATCGGCTTTATCCGCCATCTCGAGTGCTGATTCTTCGAGTGTTATTGTTATGGCGTTAATTTCAGGATTAACTTCTTTAATTCTGTCTAAGTGAGCTTCAACCACTTCCTTGCTGGAAACTTCTTTTCTTTTGATAAGGTGCGCAAGTTCTCCCGCACTTTTTTGGGTAAGTTCATTCACATTTAATTCCTAAAGAATATTTATTTTTTCAGCTACAACCCTTTCTAGGTATGGTGAAGGTTTAAATTCAGGACCTAACTCTTTTTCAGCTTTTTGTAACCAATCAAGCACTTTGTCGTAACCTACTAGGTTGCCATAAAACATAGGTCCACCTTCATATACCGGCCATCCGTAACCATTAGTCCAAACAATATCTATATCACTTGCTCTAATAGCCATCCCTTCTTCTAAGATTTTGAATCCTTCGTTAATCATTGGATACAGACATCTTTGAAGAATTTCTTCTTTTGAAACCTCTCTCATTTGTATTTGTCTATCTTCTCCAAATTTCTTGATTAATGCTTCGACTTCTGGGTCCGGAGATTTATTTCTATTTTCGTCATAGACATAAAAACCCTTTCCTGATTTTTGGCCTAATCTTCCTGCTTCGCATAAAACATCTCTTAGAGTTTCTCCATTAGAAGTTTCTTTATTCCAGCCTATATCTAGACCAGCCAGATCAGACATAGCAAAAGGACCCATGGGAAAACCAAATTCAAATAAAGCATCATCTATATCCCAGGGAAGTGCGCCTTCTAGTATCAATTTATTGGCCTCTCTCTGTCTTTGAGCAAGGATCCTATTTCCAACAAACCCAGGACATACACCTACCACAGCAGCAATCTTTTGAATCTTTTTAGCTATTGCTAGCGAACTCGCTACAACTGATTTAGATGTTTTATCACCTCTAACAATTTCTAAGAGTTTCATAACATTAGCTGGACTGAAGAAATGAAGCCCTATTACATCTTCAGGTCTACTAGTTTCGGCAGCAATTTCATTCACATCTAATGCAGAAGTGTTTGAAGCCAAGATAGCACCATCTTTACATATACCATCTAATTGTTTGAATATGTCTTTTTTTAGATCCATATTTTCAAATACAGCTTCAATAATAAGATCTTGCGAATCAAGAGCATCTAGAGAAGTTTGACCATTTATGAGAGCCATTCTTTCTTCGACTTGTTCATTCGAGATGCGACCTTTTGCAGCTGTGTTCTCATAATTTTTTCTGATAATGCCTAAGCCTTTATCTAATCTTTCCTGACTCTGCTCGATAATTGTTACTGGGATACCAACATTGGCAAAATTCATTGAGATGCCACCACCCATAGTTCCTGCGCCTATCACACCTACTGAATTGATTTCTTTTAAAGGAGTCTCTTTTTCAATATCAGGAATTTTTGTAACTTGCCTTTGAGCAAAGAATATATATCTCTGAGCTGCAGATTGAGAACCTGTCATGAGTTTCATGAATAAATCTTGTTCAACTTTAATGCCTTCTTCGAAGGGAAGATTAACTGCAGCCTCTACACATTGGATGTTGTATTCAGGAGCTAAAAATCCTCTAGTTTTTCTTAAAATTGATTTTCTAAATTCAGAAAAAAGATCATCATTTCCCTTATCTGATTTAATTTTTTCATCTGCATCTCTAACCTTCACTAATGGTCTACCTTCAGAAACTATCTTATTAGCAAAAGAAATAGCATCATTTTCTAACTGTGCTTCATTTGCAAGTTCATCAACTAAGCCCATATCAAGACATTCATTGGCAGGGACATGCTCTCCACTAGTCATCATTACAAGAGCTTTTTGGGCACCTACAATTCTAGGTAGTCTTTGTGTGCCCCCAGCGCCTGGAAGTAAACCTAGATTAACTTCTGGAAGGCCGCATTTTGCTGAAGGAACAGCTATTCTGTAATGACAAGTTAGAGCAACTTCTAAGCCGCCACCCAAGGCAGTTCCATGTATGGCAGCTATTACAGGTTTAGTTGAGTTTTCTATCATATCTTGAACTTCATAAAGTGAAGGCCCTTTAGGGGCTTGACCAAACTCAGTAATATCCGCTCCAGCTATGAAAGTTCTTCCATCGCATATAATGACAATTGATTTTACGGAGTCATCCTTTAGAGCATCGCTTATACCATTATTCAAGCCTTCTCTTACATTTGCCGATAAGGCATTTACTGGAGGTGAGTTCAAAGTTAAAACTGCTACTTCATCTTTAACTTCTAAAGTAGTCACTTCATTTATAGTTGGCATATTTAGTTCCCCTTAATCTTTTGAATTGATTCGCTATGCTATCGCAAAATATCATTAAAAAAAATATTATTTATATATGCCCTTTATCACTGTAATATTCCTCATACTTACATAGATACATAAGTACGATAGATAAGGAAATAAATGTCAAAAAGAATTACACATGGTAGTCTGAAGGTATCACAAGAACTTGATAATTTTTTAACAGACGAACTTCTTCCAGGTTTGGATATTAACCCCGATGCTTTTTGGGGATCTTTTGAGCGAGTTCTTGATGAGTTTGGTCCTCGCAATAAGGAACTCTTAGCAAAAAGGACTGAGATTCAAAAAACAATCGATAATTGGCACATTTCAAAAAAAGGCTCTCCACATAATCATGATGAATATGTAAATTTCCTAAAAGAAATAGGTTATTTATTGGAAGAAGGAGATGATTTTGAAATAACCACTCAAAATGTAGATGAAGAAATCGCACTCGTTGCTGGTGCTCAATTAGTCGTACCTATTATGAATGCAAGGTTTTCTTTAAATGCTACTAATGCAAGATGGGGTAGTCTCTATGATGCTCTTTATGGAACAGATATGATTTCGGAAGAGGAAGGTGCTGAAAAATCAGGACCTTATAATCCTGTTAGAGGAAATAAAGTCATAGAATTTTCAAAAAATTTCTTAGATGAGTCTGTACCATTATCTTCAGGAAAATACGCTGATGTAACAGGCTTTAAGATAAACAAGGGAAGTCTTGAGATAAGTACCAGCGATCAATCTTTTACTGAATTAAAGGATGAATCTCAGTTTATAGGTTTTACAGGAGACTCTGATAATCCTAGTAGTATTTTATTTAAAAACAACAACTTACACATAGAAATTGAAATCGACTCTGAAGACTCTATAGGCAAAGATGATCCTGCAAACATAAAGGATATTTGTGTTGAATCGGCTGTAACTGCCATACAAGATCTTGAAGATTCTGTTGCGGCTGTAGATGCGGAAGATAAATCCTTAGGTTATCGGAACTGGTTAGGTTTAATGAAAGGAGATCTCAAAGAAACATTTTTTAAGGGCGGAGAAGAGATGACAAGGACTCTGAATGAGGATAGAAATTATTCAGACAAAAATGGTCAAGAAATTACTCTTCCCGGAAGAAGTGTTCTTTTGGTGAGAAATGTCGGTCATTTAATGACAAATCCTGCAATCCTCGATGGAAACAATAATGAGGTCCCCGAAGGAATTATGGATGCCATGTTTACTATCTGTATAGGCAAGCATGATCTTTTAAAGGAAGGAAAACAATCAAATTCAAGAACTGGAAGTATTTATATAGTAAAACCAAAAATGCACGGACCTGAAGAAGTTAAGTTTACGTGTGATTTGTTTGCAAAAGTAGAACAGGAATTGGGCTTAGATCCTCTAACCGTAAAAATTGGCATTATGGACGAGGAAAGACGAACCACTGTTAACCTTAAAGAATGCATCAGAGTGGCAAGTGACAGAGTTATATTTATAAATACAGGTTTCTTAGACAGAACGGGTGACGAAATTCATACCAGCATGGAAGCTGGGCCTGTAGTACCAAAAGCAGAGATGAAGCAGCAATCTTGGATTGCTGCTTATGAGGATTGGAATGTTGACATTGGTCTTGAGACTGGGTTCAAAGGTAAGGCGCAAATAGGTAAAGGAATGTGGGCAATGCCTGATGAGATGTTAGGAATGTATGAAAATAAATCTACGCATCCTGAAGCTGGTGCAAATTGTGCGTGGGTTCCATCTCCCACTGCCGCAACTTTGCATGCTATTCATTATCACAAAGTTTCCGTTTCAGAACGTCAAGAGGAATTAGCATCCAGACCAAGGGCTGATTTAAAAGATATTCTTTCTATTCCATTGCTGGAAAATCCTGAGAGCTTAACACCTGAAGTGATACAAACTGAACTTGATAATAATTGCCAAGGCATACTTGGTTATGTTGTCAGGTGGGTAGATTTAGGGGTAGGTTGCTCCAAGGTCCCTGATATAAATAATGTTGGTTTGATGGAAGATAGAGCCACGTGCAGAATTTCGAGTCAACATATAGCAAATTGGATACATCACAATCTTATTACAGAAAACCAAGTTGAAGAGACGATGAAAAAAATGGCACTTGTAGTTGATCAGCAAAACGCTGGGGACCCTGAATATATTGCAATGGGCCCTAACTTTAATGGGATATCTTTTTCTGCTGCACTAGATTTAGCTGTGAAAGGACGAACTCAACCGAGTGGCTATACAGAGCCAATTCTTCACTCCAAAAGATTACAAGTTAAATCATAATAACTCTAAATTTGACCTTTAAGGCCTGTTCTTTAGACTAAGAGTCAACTATGAAAGGATACTGGATAACATTATGTCACGTTACAGACAGCGAAACTTACGGGGAATACATAAAACTTGCAGGACCAGCTATACAAAAATATGGAGGTAAATTTTTAGCTAGAGGTGGGGAGCAAGTAAAATACGAAGGATCTTCGTATGATAGAACAGTAGTTGTAGAATTTGATTCTCTTCAAAGTGCGAAAGATGCATATAATTCAGAGGAATATAAAAGGGCTCTAAAGTATTCTTCAATTTCCTCCGAGAGACACTTAGTTATTGTTGAAGGTCTCTAAAGGTTGATGTGGAACTATCAAGTTTATTTTTAGTCTGTTTAGCTGCATTTTTTGCAGGAGGTCTAAATTCTCTGGCTGGCGGAGGCAGCTTCATAACACTTCCAGCACTACTGTATGTTGGTATATCTCCCGTCTTAGCCAATACCACCAGTGCAGCAGCGATATTGCCGGGGTATTTTGGATCTGTGGCAGGGTTCAAGAAAACTTTTACAACCATCAGCCTGAATAAAATAATGCCTTTGATATTTTTAGTAACAATTTTTTCAGTCTGCGGGGCTTTCTTTTTAATAAATACATCCGATGAATTTTTTACAAAGGCCTTGCCTTTTTTAATTTTTATGGCAACTCTATTATTTATATTTAATCCACAAAATGTGCGAGAGAAATCTCAAAGCCCTAGAGGCGTATATCAAAAAATTGGCCTGTCTTTTGTTAGTACCTATGGTGGATATTTCAATGGAGGACTTGGTTTGGCGTTGTTATCTGTTCTTTCAATAGATAAAGACTTTTCTTTAAAACAGCTCTCAGCGATAAAGTCTTTATTATCATTATTTATAACCCTCGTTTCTGTAAGTGTATTTTTTTTAAATAATTTTATAGTTTGGTCATTTGTTTTTTATATGATGTTTTTCTCAATTTTAGGAGGGTTTATGGGAGCAAAACTCACTGAAATATTACCCAATCAATTATTGAGAATATTTATTATCTTAGTAGGAATTTCTTTAAGCATTTCTCTACTCATACTTAATTATTTATAAAAATATGGTTATTTACGGAATAGCTTTACTTGGTGTCTGTACATTACTTGGTTTATTTGCAGGCGAGTTACTTGGATCTTTATTCGGTATCGACGCTAATGTTGGTGGCATTGGGATAGCAATGTTTCTTTTAATGTGCGCTACAAGTTTCTTCAAAGGAAGATTCGAGATAGGAAACGTATCTGAAAAAGGAATTACTTTTTGGAGTATGATTTATATTCCGATAGTAGTTGCAATGGCAGCAAAACAAAATGTAGTTGGTGCAATTGATGGAGGATTTATGGCTCTAATGGCAGGTCTATTGGTTGTCACAGTTTCTTTTATTTTCGTTCCAATAATTTCTAACTTTAAGAGAAAGTAGATGGAGATACTCAACGAAGTTCTAATAAGTAACAATCTTATTACTGCCTTTGTCTTTGTAGGATTGATTGTCTATTTATCTTATTTTTTCTCCAATCATTTCACTGGTGGTCGATTCCACGGATCCGCAATTGCAATTATCCTCGGCTTGATCTTTGCTTATTCAGCAGGATTATTTACAGATGGTCAAAAAGGAGTTGCAGATTTTGCAATACTATCAGGAGTAGGTATTCTTGGCGGCTCCATGTTGCGTGATTTTGCTATCGTCGCTACAGCTTATGGAGCTAACTTCAATGACTTGAGATCTTCCGGCAAAGCAGGAGTATTTTCTTTATTATTTGGAGTAATATTATCTTTTAGTTTTGGAGCGCTTGTAGCGATTTCTTTTGGATATGATGATCCAAGAAGCATTACAACCATAGGAGCAGGTACTGTGACATTTGTAGTAGGACCAATTACTGGTTCTGCAATTGGAGCTGAGAGCGAAGTAATTGCACTAAGTATTGCTGCTGGTTTAGTTAAATCAATTTTGGTGATGACCATTACCCCTTTAGTAGCAGGACGCATCGGTCTTAATAATCCAAAATCAGCTATGGTTTTCGGAGGATTAATGGGAACAAATAGCGGTGTAGCCGCCGGTTTGGCTGCTGTTGATCCTAAACTAGTTCCTTATGGAGCTATGACTGCTACTTTTTACACTGCAGTTGGTTGTTTACTTGTGCCTTCAGTTTTATTTTTCTTAGTTAGCGCACTTTATTAAAATGCAGAAAATAGCTCTAATAATCATTTTTGCTCTTTTAGCCTCTTGTTCTTTATTACGAACAAATATTTCGTCTATAGAAAGTGCTGATAATTTATTTCTTTGTTTTCCAGATACTGATATTGAATATTCTTCACTAGAACTAAATGAAAAACTTTCTGTACAAAAACAGATTTTCCAAGAGAAGCAAAGAAGGCAGCTACAATGCGATAACTATGAGAATTATGCAGGTGCAGAGAAGAGTTTAGACAAAATAAATGAAGAAGAGATGAGATCAAAATTAGGAAAATGTCCTAGAAGGGAGTTTTGTATCTATAAATAATGAAGTACTTAAGTTTAATTTTGATAATCTTGATTTCATCTTCCTTAAGGTCGGAGATGATAAATTTAGAATGTAAAACTCAAAGTCAAAATAGTGAAAGAATTAATACTTTTAGTTTGTTGCTAGGAACAGAGACAAAAAAAGCAGTTCAAATATTAAAGAAGGGACAATTGACAATGGACCTTTCAATTCAAGAAGAATATTTTGAAGTAGGTCAGTTTACAGACGCATCTCAAACAGATTTGATAGTTGTTTTAAGAATTAACAAAACAACGCTTGAAATTGAATACGCAAAATATATGGAATTAGTAGAGCCAATCTTATGCGTAAAGTTATAAAATAATAGTATGTTTAGTTATTGTGTTACTAAAGATAAAGATAATGAGAAAGTCTATCTCGTAAGTTATCACGAAGAAGAGATTGACGCTTATTGCAAAGAAAATGATCTAGAAGTCTTAAGTAAACCTAAGTATGTAGAGCCTGCCATGGTCTCTCATCATTTTCTATGGGTTGGAAAAGATCAAAAGCCACCGATTCTTGAAATTTCAAGACCTTACAAATATTAGTAAAATTCTTTTATTGAAATCATGAAAAAATTTCTTTTTTTGGCCCTCACCTTCCTTATATCTAAGAATATAATTGCTGATCTACCAGAAATGATAATTTCTAAAGAGGAAATATCTCCTGGTATAACTTTTGTTTTCGAGGCCGCTATAAAAGATGAAGTATATCCATCTGCAAAATTTGGTAACGAGGAAGACTCTGATATTCATATAGAAGTTTTGGCAAATTGGAATGAATCTGCACCTCCAGGAGCGCCTCTAGGTGGTTTTGTAGCTTATCTTGATATTTCAGCTGAAATTACAAATCAGATTACTTCTGAAAAGAAATCTACAAAGCTACTTCCTCACTTAAATATGTCGGATAATTTGCATTACGCTCTAAATGTAAAACTTCCGGGGAAAAGAGAAGATATTTATAAGGTAAAGTTCATAATTGCACCACCGAATGTTGAATTGGGATTGCACTTCGATTGGCGAAAGGAAGTAGGCGATTATTTATCTCAAACTTATTCTTTTGAGTACCCGAATTTAGATTTCACGGAAATCGCTAATTCAACTAGAAGATAACTAGTTTGTCTTGATTATTACTTTGCCTACGAGTTTCCTTTCAGATAAAAATTTAATAGCATCTTTTGCATCTTTGAGATCAAATTCTTTGCATATATAAGGAGAAAAATGACCTTCCTCACAAATTTTTCTGATAGCATTATTATTCTCTATTCCTGCTTTGGGATCTTTACGACCATATTCACCAGCTCGAACTCCAATAACTGAAAAGCCTTTAATCAAAGCCATATTTATAGGAAGGTTAGGTATACGTCCACTTGCAAATCCAACAACTAAAAGTCTTCCACCCCAATTAATGCAGCGTATTGAGTGATCAAACACATCACCTCCAACTGGGTCATAGATAACATCTGCACCTTTACCATTAGTAATGTCTTTCACCTCATCGCGAAAATCTACTATATTATCTTTATGTGTTAGAAGGGTGTGGTCTGCTCCCCATTTTTTTGTAAATTCTAATTTTTCTTCTGAGGTCCCTGTTGCTATAACCGTTGCTCCAAGATATTTTCCTAACTGGACTGCAGCCATGCCAACTCCGCCTGTAGAGCCATGGACCAAAAGTGCCTCTCCTTTAGTAAGATTTCCTCTTCTGACAAGAGAAACATATGCAGTTAGATAGGCAGTGTGAAATGCAGCGGCTTGTTCAAAGGTTAAGTTATTTGGTTTAGGGTTTATGGCTCTCTCATCAACAAGAACATAATCTGAAAAAGCTCCCTGACCAAGAGCTCCAAAGGTTACTTCATCTGAAATTGCATAACCCTCAACACTTGATCCTATTTTTTCTATTATTCCTGAACCTTCCATGCCTAGACCAAAAGGGAGTTCTGGTTTGTGTTGATATTTTCCTTGAGTCATTAGGTAATCGGGAAAATTAACCGAACTAGCTTTAACTCTTATTAGGACTTCTCTTGGTCCTGCTTCCGGAATGACTCTCTGAACTAATTTAACTCCAGACATATCATCACTTAAGAACTCACACTGAAGTGTTCTGGATTCCATATGATTACTTGAGTTCTTCAGGACCGGAAGGTCCAGGCCCATCATATTTGTAAGCTATTATCTTTTTAAAGGCTTCTCTTTCAAATAGCATATCAGTCCATCTTTTAATGTTAGGTTTAAATGCTTGTTCTATACCTAATGTCCCGGCTAAATAAATGGCGTAGCTCACACAGATATCTGCAATCGTAAATCTATTCGAACAGAGATATTCTCTATCATTAAGGGTAGCCTCCAAAAGCTTAAGTCTAGATACAAACCATCTTTTATAACCCTCTGCAGCTGCGTCAGCCACACCTGGTTCTTGCAGGGTGTACCTAATGAATACTGTTTGTGGAAAAGTCAGAGTAGCATCTGCATGAGTTAACCAATTCAAATAGGCCCCATAATCTTCTTCATCTACATTAACTTTCAAATCAGTTGGACCATATTTATCTACTAAGTACTGACTAATACCTACAGATTCTGTCATTTTGGTATTGCCATCAATCATACAAGGAATAGTTCCTAGGACATTTACTTCCAAATATTCTGGTTTTAAAAATCTTGGAGGGAAGGGCATCATATCTATTTCATAATCTAGACCCATCTCTTCTGCGGTCCAAATTGGTCTAACTCCTCTTGACCCCTCAGTACTGTAAATTTTGATTGCCATATTCAATATTCCTCTTTGTTACATACTATACAAGAGATATCACTTTCACAAAAAAAGGGAGCTAAAAGCTCCCTTTTTTTAAAAGGTATTATTTTTTTGTCATCCAGATACCACCCAATTGTATTAATAGCAAAGATAATATCAATAATCCTTGAGCTACATTAGGCACAATTGAGAATCCTTCTGAGCTACCATTAGCTTCTGCAAAGGCAATAAAATTTTGTGCTGCAGGAGTAAGTGGTTCAGTTAATGCAGACATTGCTGCAGCTGTACCAGCTAAGTTCCAGGCAGATAAGCCAAAATTGAATAACATGAAATACGCAATGATAAGACAAAATACTGTTCCAGATACTTTTACTAGCATATTAGAATCACCACTATTGTAGATTGATGAAGAAATTCTCAACCCCACCCAAGCGAGAAAAGCTATACCCAAAAATTGTATTCCATTAGACATATTTGAGACTTGTAGTAAGTTCCACAAATCCAGTTCAGTTGTTCCATTCATAATTATCTCTCCAAGATTGTTTAATAAATAATAACTATCTCCATTTTCTCATAAAACGTAACTAAAATTTAATTTGTGACAAAATATTCACAATTAATTACAGACTTTAATTATTGAATAAGGATAATAAATATTAATTAAATATATAAGGAGGTTTTATGAAGTATTTAAGTATTTTTATTCTTTCAATTTCAGCTTTTTTGACTGCTGCTGACTATAAATATCAGCCAGAACCAAATAAGGCTGAGTACTATATTGGAAAATTCAATTCAGGAAAGGACATGGATGCTCTAGTTTCTTGGGGAGAAATGTTTGTTGATTGGAGTGCGGAGAATAATTGGAGACAATCTACTACTACAGTCATAATGAGCACATATTTTGATGATTCTATATCTGAATCTGATTATGTATGGCTCAATATTATTCCAAATGCCAAAGAGCAATATACTTCTCTAGAAACATGGTTAGAAGTAGGCACGGATATGCTTAGTACACTTCCAGTAACAAATGAACGTGTTATAGACACAATACAGTGGCCTATATCATCTCCAGCTAATACTGATTCAGATAATGGAATTGTAAGATTCTCTGATTGCAAAATGAATGAAGGTGTAACGGCTAGGGACATGTTCGATGCGTATAAAGAATTTGATGCAAAGGCAAAATCAATGGGGGACAACCTAGGACGAAAAATGATTTTCCCTTTTGCAGGAGCTGGAACAATAGATTATGATTTCGTCTACTCCCTTTACGGAAGTTCAATGGAAGATTTTGGATTTGCGGTAGATAATTATGGTGAAAACCTCGCTCTAACTGATGAAGCTATGAAGATGAACTCTATGGTGGAGTGCGGAAACTCTAGAGTTTTGACAACAAATCGTATTCAAAGAGGAGAACTTTAAAAGAGGGCCCGAAAGGGCCTTTTTTTACATCACTTTATATTTTGAAATCGTTACGCCATCTAAATCTTTGAGTATTATCTCAACATTCTTATCATCATTAAAAATGATTAAACCATAGTTTTCTGACTCATAGATGTCGCTAATTAGGTATTTATCGCTCTCACTAAAGATAAGATTAGAGAAAAAAGAAAGAGGCTTAGAAACTGGTTTATTCATTGATGAGGATGTCATTTCTATTAAATTACCCTTTTTATAGATTGCAGCCTTATGTCTATCTCCAGATAAGATAATTGTTGGTTTACTTTGCGCGTTTAGTAAATCAATTAATCTTTTTCTTTCATGCGGTAAATTATGCCATTTTTCAAATATATGATCTGTTGGCAGGACCTGAATAGATGAAACGATGATATTAAGATCATTTTTGTTATTTAAAACCTTTTCTAACCATGCCCATTGCTCATCTCCCAACATGGTTTTCGTTGTATCGGTTGAAGGATAATAGGGTTTGCTTTGTTGATCCAGCGGGGATCTATGATACCTAGTATCAAGCCCAATAAGATTAACTCTTAGTCCAGATATAATTTTTTCTTCATTAAAATAAATTCCATTTCTTTTATGCCTCGGATCATTAGCATCAATATTCCAAAATTCTAAAAATAGTCTCTGAGCTTCATCTTTCAGGGGATATTCAGTTCCACCATCATTTTTTCCATAATCATGGTCATCCCAAATTGCATTTAATTTTTTATTAGAGAGCCATTCTGGAAACATTTTCTTTTGTTTGTCATATGAAGCTCTCATTCCATCTAGGAGACCATCTTTAGTATCACCATAAACGTTGTCTCCCATAAAAAAGAATTCATTTATATTTTCTTTCTCTATAGCTTTCCATATAGGTTGATCTCTTTTTTCGGTTATGCAAGAACCAAATCCCAATATGTAACTATCATCTAATTGATCTGCATAAACAGAGGAGGAGATTGTGATAAATGCAAATATGAACGCTTTACAAATTAATTTAGTCATACGATTCCTAAAGGATATTTTGTTTTATACTTATTATATTAATTAATGGGGATTATATTGATAAGAGTAGTAAATTATTTATGCCTTATCTTACTTATAGGGTGTGTCTCAGAGAACAAATATATGCAATATCCGGAAACAAAAAAGGATGACATCCAAGAAGTAATTTTTGGAAAAACTATCACTGATCCTTATCGTTGGTTAGAAGACTTTACCAGCGAAGAAGCTTCTGCTTGGGTCTATAAACAAAATGAGCTCACAAATACTTTTCTTGAAAATAAATATCAAAGAAAAATAAAAAAAGAACTTGAGGAAATATGGATCACTGAAGATATCAGCATACCTTTTAAAAGAGGAGATAAAACTTTCTATTATTTTAATGATGGAGAGCAACAGCAAGCTGTCTTTATGATGAAGGCTTGTGACAATTGTGAAGCCAAAGTTCTACTGGACCCTAATAAATTCTCATCGGATGGCACTATGTCTTTGTCTGATATTAGCGTTAGTCCAGATGGTAAATACCTTGCTTATTCTATCTCTGATGGTGGCTCTGATTGGCGTAAATGGAAAGTTTTTAATATTGACGATGATCGAGAAACAGATGATCTTATTGAGTGGTCTAAGTTTTCTTATGCTGTATGGGAGTCAGATAGTTCAGGCTTTTATTATCAAAAATATAGCCAACCCGATGAAGAGTTATCAGATATTAATAGAAGTCCCCAATTATTTTTCCATAAATTAGGACAAAGCCAACTCGAAGATCAGCTTATTTATGAAGATCAACAAAATCCTGATTTCTCGTGGTCTATTAATGTCCCTGAAAAAGGCGACTACAGAGTTTTATTTATAGGGGAGGGTACAGATGAAAGGAACTTTCTTTACATCAGTCTGGATAGATCTCTTAATTTTATTCCTTTAATAGATAAATTTGAGGCAAGTTATAGATTTCTTGGGGGTGATGCGGAAACACTCTGGTTTTTTTCTAACTTAGATGCCCCAAATGGCAAAATTCTTACTCTTAATATTTCAGATAAGAAGTTTCAATGGAAAGAATTGATAGGAGAAAAAGCTTACCCGATATCAGGTGCCTCTATAGCTGGTGATAAACTAATCATTAATTACCTTAAAGATACAATATCTCAAGTTGAATTTTATAATCTTCAAGGAAAATTTCTTAAAGAATTACCTTATGAAAACATTGGGACTTTATCAGGCTTTAATGGCAGATTTGATAGCAATACAACCTATTTCGAATTTTCAAACTTTACTTCCCCTCAACGTATATATGAATTAGATCTCAAGTCCCTCGAATATTCTTTGTATTGGGAGACAACTATCAAAAATTTAAATATAAATAACTATGTCAGTAAATTAGACTTCTACCAATCAAAAGATGGTACAAAAATTCCTATTCACATAGCCCATACAAAAGATTTAGAAATAGACAAGGATACTCCAGTTTTACTTTATGGATATGGAGGTTTCAACATTCCAATTCTTCCTTACTTCAGCAAAACCTTTTATATGTGGATTAAATCCGGCGGCGTTCTGGCAGTAACCAATCTGAGAGGCGGCTCGGAATATGGAGATTCATGGCATAAAGAGGGAATGCTTTTAAATAAGCAAAATGTTTTCGATGATTTTGCATACGGGGCAAAATATCTGCATTCCAAAGACATAGGATCTCCAGACACTACTACTTCTCTTGGAAGATCAAATGGTGGATTACTAGTCGCGGCAACAATGCTTCAAAACCCTGAATTATTCAAAGTAGCAATTCCTCAAGTAGGTGTTTTGGACATGCTTAGATTTCATAAGTTCACAATTGGGTGGGCTTGGGAGAGTGATTATGGAGAGCCAGAAAAAGAAGAAGATTTTCTAAATCTATTAGAATACTCGCCATATCACAACATCAAAGAAGACATGTGTTACCCCACCACTTTAATTACCACTTCGGCTAGAGATGATAGGGTGGTTCCTGCACACTCATATAAATTTGCAGCTAGACTTCAAGATCTGCAATCATGCCCTAATCCTATTTTACTCAGAGTAGAGTCTAGAGCTGGTCATGGCGCAGGAACTTCACGAGATAAGCAAATTGATGAAATAGCTGATATATTTGGATACGCATTGCAAACAATTTCGGAAGATTAAAATGGCGAAGATTCATGAAATAGAAGGGTGGATAGATAAAGTAAAAGAAGATGTAATTGATCCTGAAAGACTAATAATAGATCCTCATCATCATCTCTGGAAAGGTCCTAAAAATCCCCCTGGTATTAAAGAATCTTATAGATACATGCTTGAAGATCTGTGGAGAGATACGTCAAGTGGTCATAATATTGAGAAAACAGTTTTTATTGATTGCGGTCAAGAATATTACACGAGTGGTCCAGAACAATTTAAGCCAGTCGGTGAAACAGAGTTTGTTGCTGGTATTGCAAAAGAGGCTGAGAAAGACAAGTCCAAGGCCCAAATTGCTGGCATTATCGGGCATGCTAATATGATGTTAGGCACATCCGTTAGAGAAGTTTTAGAATTACATAAAGAGAGAGGTGAGGGACTATTCAGAGGAATTCGACATGCTGGTGGATGGGATGAAGATGAGAGGGTGAAAAATGCTCACTCCCATCCAACACCTCACATTTATCTAGAAGATGATTTTCAGTTAGGTTTACAAGAATTATCTTCGATGAATCTAGTCTTCGATACATGGCATTATCATAATCAAATAGAAGATTTAACTAAATTAGCTAAAAACTTACCTGACCTTATTATCATTCATGATCACTTTGGTGGCCCTTTGGGTATAGGTCCTTATGAAGGAAAAAGAGAGGAGATCTTTGAGCAATGGAAGGAAGATATTTATGAGTTAAGTCAATGTAAAAATGTTTATGCAAAGTTGGGAGGTTTGGCTATGCCAGTTAATGGTTGGGCTTGGCATAAAAATGAATATCCTGCCTCGTCGGACGACATTATCACAGAACAATCTAGATATTATCTCTATACAATTGATTGTTTTGGTTCTAAAAGGAGCATGTTTGAGAGTAATTTCCCAGTAGATAAACAGTCAGTTAGCTACCATGTGATATGGAATGCCTTTAAAAAACTAGTTAAAGACTTTAACGAACAAGATAAACATAACCTTTTCTATGGAACGGCAGAAAAAGTTTATAAGCTAACTAATTAGTTTTACTGATCAAATCCTTGTAATTTACCAGCTTCTTCTCTGACTAGTTCAGGAGATCCTAGAAGCTGTCTATTTAGTCCAATTCTCTTGAACCAATAATGTAAACCTAGCTCATCAGTAAAACCCATACCGCCGTGGACTTCAGTTGCAGTTTTTGAAACTTGTTTTCCAACCTCCGATATATGTGCCTTGGTTTGACATGCCATTAGTCTTGCCTCTTCAGGAACATTATCTTGGCAATGGGCAGCATGCCATATCATTGAATGGCAAGGTTCAAGATCAGCGGCCATTTCGGCACACATATGTTTTACTGCCTGAAATGAACCGATAAGCCTTCCAAATTGCTTTCTTTCCAGCGAATAAGCTACAGATTTATTCAACATCACTTGAGCAGCTCCAACAGTATCAGCAGCTAACATAAGCCTTCCTGCATCTAAAACCTTTTCTATAATAGCCTTATCCTTCGATCCTTCTAAGAATTCTGCATCCACATCATTAAGTATTAATTCAATTGAGGTTCTAGTTTTATCCACGGTTGTTAGCTCTACAACTTCAATTCCCGAATTGTTGCTATCAATTAGATAGAGTTCACCAGATTTATTCGCAAGAATATAGGCATCCGCACCCTTACCATCTATAACGAAAAGAGATCTTCCACTAACTTTTCCATTGGTAAATTCTATCCCTGCATCTTCTCTTGCACCAACATACTCAGAGATACCTACTCCAACTTGAACTTCACCTCCAGCTATCTTTGGCAGCCAATTATTTTTTTGCTCTGCATTGCCGGCTAAATTTATAGCCATAGGCGACATAATATAAGATCCTGCAAAAGGTACGGGCGCCGTTCCTGAGCCTAAAGCAGCAGAAACAACGGTTGCAAAAAGCATATTAAGTTCTAATCCTCCATATTCTTCTGGAACAATTAGGCCGCTTAGCCCAAGTTCAATGATACCTTTATGAACTTCTTTAGCTTTATCTTCATCTCCATTTGCCACTGCTTTGATTATGTCCAAAGAGGCATTGTCAGAAAGAAATCTTTGGATATTTTCTTCTAGGCTTTTTTGTTCTTCAGATAGACCAAAATACATAATTAAGCTCCTTGAATTTTTGGTTCTTTAGGCATTCCTAAAGCTCTTTCACTGATAATATTTTTTTGTATCTGATTTGTTCCACCACCTATGATCAAACCAAGGAAATACATATACGTCATTTGCCAAGCTCCTTCGTCTCTTAAGTGTGGACTATCTTCATAAAGTGTTCCTAATTCACCCATTGCGTCAATCGCTAGTCCCTCAAGTTCATGTCTCAATTCAGTTCCTTGAAGCTTAACAATAGATTTTGCTAAGTTTGCATCTTGATCTTCATTAATTTGAGAGGAAAGAATTCTAAGAGCATTTGATTGCTGGGCCATCAATCTTCCTTGAATGGATAAAAGTCTATCTCTGAATATTGGTTTATCTATTACCCTTTGACCATCTATAGTTTCGCTCTTCATAAGATCAATGAGAGAATTCAATCTATTCTGAGTTACGTTTGGATCTGCTAAAGAGCCTCTTTCATGTCCAAGAGTTGCATTCGCAACTTTCCAACCTTCTCCTCTTTTTCCGACAATGTTTTCTGCAGGTATTCTGACATCAGTAAGAAATAGTTCATTAAAATCTGAATCTCCAGTCATCTGCTTAATCGGTCTTCTATCGATACCTTCAGCATCCATAGGCATGAGAAGATAGCTTATTCCTTGATGTTTCGGTGCGTCTGGTTCCGTCCTAACTAGGATAAAACACATTTGCGAGAGATGTGCAGTACTAGTCCAAATTTTCTGTCCATTTATAACCCATTCATCTCCATCAAGTTCAGCCTTAGTTTGCAAACTCGCTAGATCACTTCCTGAATTTGGTTCTGAATAACCCTGACACCATAATATTTCACCTCTTAGGGTGGGTTTAATATATTTTTGTTTTTGCTCTTCTGTGCCTAAAGATAATAAAGTCGGAACAAGCATTTGAATACCTTGACCTCCAGCTGGCTTAGGAATTGGAGATTTAGCAAACTCCTCTGCGATAATTCTTAATTTGATTATGTCCATGTCTCCGCCATAACCACCATATTCTTTGGGTATAGATCTTGCGAAGTAACCGTGGTCAATCAATTTCTGTTGCCATGCAACTCTACTCTCACTTCTTGCAGGTCCAGTTAATTTTGTATTTTCATTTTCTTTTACAAAGTTAATAACCTCAGCCCTAAAGTTGTCATATTGAGGTCCGTATTCTAGATCCATGAATATCTCCTTTTACATAAATAATTCTCATAGAATAAAGTTTGTCTTAATAAGAAACAAGCGGATTTGTATGACCTTGATTAATAAATATAAGGAAATATCGCTTTTCTGTTCTTTGGATAATTAGGGATATTAGATTTAGACCAATTATGATTTGATCTAGCTCTTGGAACTAAGTTTGCAAATGTCCAAATAAAAAAAACTAAACCAGAAGGACTTAAAGTAAGAATTGCCCATCCAAGCCACTCAATAATCTCTCCAAAATAATTTGGACAACTTATATATCTATACAAGAACCCTTGAGGAGAATAGTAACCTTCACCATTATTTTTGCGTAATTTAATCAATATATCATCTGATTTAATATTGATGACCATGCCCGAAAAAAATAAAATTATGCCAACTATAAATGGTATGGATATCAGCCAGTCGTCGCTGTAATTTCCAAATATAAATATCCATATGCATTGCAAAGAGATATTTACTGAATTAAAAAATAAGGCCATAGAAACCACACCAACTGCCATTGACTTACCTTTCAATTGTGCCCTGAAAGGCCAAATCATTGTTCTATGAATATAGTGAGATAACCATAATAAGCAAAAGATGATTTCAGTTTGTCCTATTTTGTTGCGAAATAGGACTATAAATATAAGCATTCCAATTAATGTTGGAGATTCCATAATAATCCATCCAATTCTAGAAGGAATTTTGTAATTGGAATCTAAAGTAAAGTATCTTCCATAAGGAGCATTTTTATAGAACAAGGCGATAAAAACTAGAACAGCAATTGTCGACCAAAGAAATAAGAAAGGGAAGAAGATATCCTCTAAATTCATATTAAGAGAATAACAGGATAAAAACTATTCAGGTAATCTTATTAAATGGAAATGCCTAGCATTAATGCAAAAGAAATGATGGTCAATGAAACTGATAAGACTATGTATAACGAGGTTATCAATCTATCTATCCACAGATAATTGAATGACTCTGTAAACTCTATTGTGTCAATGCTTTTTACTGCCATCGGCTGGCCTGAATGTTTATTTTTTCTATAAATATCTTTCATACTGTATAAATATACAGTATTTATGACTTTTTACAATACTTAATAATAAATGTTTGAAATATAGGCTTTTTGTGGGAACATAAATTCTCATATTTAAACGTAAACAATACTGGGGAGAATTGAATGAGCGTAATAATAAGAACCTTTCTGATAGCTCTTTTGTTTGCTGCAATAATTTTTATTTTAGGTGCAAATAATATTTTTTCCATAAAAGATGATGTTGTAGATTTCTCTATAGAAAAAACCCCAAGGATCAAAGAAATTTCAAGTAATCAGAATAAAGATGCTTTATTTGGTGATCTTCATGTTCACACGATGTATTCTTTCGATGCCTTTATATTTGGAACAACCGCATCACCTGATGATGCATACAGATATGCTAAAGGAGGTGCAATTAAACATCCTCTGGGATTCGACATGCAACTTGATGATCCTTTGGATTTTTATGCTGTTACAGATCATGCTGCTTGGCTGGGGATGTTGCCGGCATATGCGGATCCCTCTTCTAGACCGGGTAAGTTAGATTTTGCTTCAGATCTTCATGGATTAAATGATCCTGAAAATTTAAACACGAACACATTTGTTAGGCGAGCTGGATTATTCGCTAACCTAATAACAAAAGAATTAATTGAACCCTCAAAGAATCCTATAAAAATGCTCGGTGCTTATTTGCAGGAGGACACGGTTTATGGGACAAGGGCATACGATAGAGAAACTCATCACACTGCTTGGAGAGATATAGCAGAAGCTGCTGAAAGGCATAACAACCCTGGAGAATTTACTACGTTCATAGCATATGAATTTACTTCAAGTGGCCCAGGGCAAAGTAATCTTCATAGAAATGTTATTTTCCGAGATAACAAGGCTCCCATTCAGCCTTTCTCAATCATAGATTCTAGTAATCCTGAGGATTTATGGGATTGGATGGATAATCTAAGAAACCTTGGAGTTGAAAGTCTTGCAATTCCTCATAACTCAAATGGATCAAATGGACAAATGTTCCAACTTGTAGATTGGGCAGGAAATCCAATGGACGATGACTATGCTTCGAAAAGAATGAGAAACGAACCATTAGTAGAGATTACGCAAGTTAAGGGGACATCGGATACTCATCCACTTCTTTCACCAGGAGATAAATGGGCAGATTTTGGAATTATGAATAATAGAGTAGCATCTCCATTTTATTCCAGCCCAACAGGCAGTTATGTAAGGAACGCTTACTTAAGGGGCCTTTCATTAGATTCTGAATATAAAATAAATCCCTATAAATTTGGTCTTGTGGGTGCGAGCGATACTCATACTGGGGCAATATCTGATAAGGAATCAGATTTCCATTCAAAAATAGGTATTCTCGATGGTACACCAGAATTGAGAGGTGCAGCCCCTCTTACGAAATCTTTTAAAGAGCAAATAGAAGGCTCCGGAGCGAATGTAATTATTAATGGATATAAAGAAATTGGTGGTCAAGAATATATTGATACAGGCTATACTGAATGGGGTGCATCTGGTCTAGCAGCTGTATGGGCTGAAGATAACACCAGAGAATCTATCTATAACGCATTCAGAAGAAAAGAAACATTTGCTACAACCGGAAGCAGAATTAAAGTGAGATTTTTTGGAGGATATGAAATAGATGATGTCTTTAATAAGGAAGATCCTATAAATTATGCATACTTAAATGGGGTAACAATGGGTTCTGATTTATTTCAGTCTGAGAATAAAATTCCTCAATTCATGGTTTGGGCATTAAGAGACATAAAAAGGGCACCTTTAGACAGGGTTCAGATAATTAAAGGATGGACTGAGTTGAGTGGAAAGCCTCACGAAAAGATATATGACGTAGCATGCGCAGATGGCAGAAGGCCTGATTCAAAGACAAAACTTTGTAGGGATACTCGAGCTAAGGTTAACTTAAATAACTGTAGGATATCTAAAAATTTGGGTGCCGACGAACTTAAAGCAGTATGGCAAGATCCTGATTTTGATCCAAACTTGAAAGCTTTTTATTATGTGCGAGTTTTAGAAAATCCTACTTGTAGATGGTCGTCATGGGATGCAATAAAATCTGGAGAGATTCCCAGAGCAGACCTTCCTGCCACGATACAAGAAAGAGCTTGGAGTTCACCTATCTGGTACATTCCAGACAATGAAGGTATCACAATAGGTAATATTTTACCTGATGATATTTAATCCTTAACTTAATTGAATTTTTTCTATAAATTTTTTGATGATTACCTTTCCAAGCTCTAAGTAAATTGTTAAATTAATCTGTCTTAGTGGGGAGATTTATGGGTAACTTTCAAAAAGTCATATTTGGCTTATTTTTAATTTTTGGCCTTTGGAGCTGTACTTCTCCTGACAGTGTAGTTGATTACACGAATGACCTTGTTGTTCCTGACCCTGAGCCTGGATCTACTCCTGGATATAATCCGAATAGAAATGTTTATTTTGGAGACCTTCATGTACATACAAAACATTCATTTGATGCATATATTTTTGGAACTACAGCAACACCTGATGATGCATACGAATACGCCAAAGGAAATGCCATACAGCATCCTTTAGGTTATGACATGCAACTCAGAGAGCCTTTAGATTTTTATGCAGTGACTGATCATGGATTTTTATTGGGAAGTGTCGAAGATTGGGCAAATCCAAATAATGGTAAAGAAGGCACTGAACCATTCCATAACTTAAATGCTCCTGAGAATTTAAACCAAGAATCAGTAGCCGCCCGATCTAGACTTTTTCAAGACTATGTCAGAAATATTGCACAATTCAGCAATATCTGGACACGCACGATAGCTTACTTCACAGGAGATACAGCAAGAGGTTCAACTCTCTATGATGTAGATGTTCACAGATCTGCATGGAAAGATGTGATATTGAGTGCACAAAGACACAATGATCCTGGGAAATTCACTACCTTTGTTGCATATGAATATACAGCTTCAACTACTAGATCATCCAATACTCAAGGTGCTTCAGACCTTACTTGTTGGTTAAGTGGCACATGTGGATCTGATGGTTTTCCACCATTTGAAAATGCTAATTTACATAGAAACGTAATTTATAAAGGAAACAAATTTACCGTAGAGCCATACACCCGACTTAAGTCAGTTAATCCAGAAAAGCTTTGGACTTGGATGGATGATCTAAGAGACAGAGGAGTTGATACGATTGCCATACCCCATAACTCGAATGGATCAAATGGACAAATGTTTGAAATGGAAAACTGGGAAGGTCTTCCAATTAGTACTCAATATGCAGACTTTAGAATGAGGAATGAACCATTAGTTGAGATGACTCAAGTTAAGGGAACTTCTGAAACTCATCCGATACTATCGCCTGATGATGAATGGGCTGACTTTGAAATCATGTGGCAAAGAGTTGGAAACTCATCTTACAGCCGTCCGTTCGGAAGTTATGTTAGGCAGGCTTACTTAGATGGATTAGGTTTGGAAGAAGAAAGAAGAGGTAATCCATATAAATTCGGTATGGTCGGAGCCAGTGATACTCATACAGGAGCGATATCTGATGATGAATCTGACTTCCATTCTAAAGTTGGTATCTTGGATGGAACGCCAGTAGCAAGAGGATCAGTTCCAATATCTGATCAGCAAGTGCAAGATTTAACCGGCGGTAATGCGATTAGGCAACTAGCTTTCAAGAAAATAGGAGAGAGAAATTTTAATAATGCTGTCTTTAATACATGGGGAGCCTCAGGCTTAGCTGCAGTTTGGGCAGAAGAAAATACAAGAGATTCTATTTTTGATGCCTTCCGCAGAAAAGAGACTTACGCTACATCCGGCAGCAGAATTAAGCTTAGATTCTTCGGAGGTTACAATTTTGATAAGTCTTTGTTAGATGGAGCTGATCTTGTAAAGGAGGCTTATAAAAACGGAGTGCCCATGGGACAAGATTTGGAAGCCTCTCAAGGCACTGCTCCTTCTTTCCTTATATGGGCAATGAGAGACAAAAATGCAGCTCCTTTACAAAGAGTACAAATCATAAAAGGTTGGGTAGATAGAATATCCGGACGTCCACATGAAAAAGTTATAGATGTGGCATGTTCAGATGGTTTAACCCCTGATCCTATTACGAAAAGATGCCCAGATAATGATGCTTTAGTGGATATTTCTGATTGCTCTATAAGCTCAGATAGGGGAGCCAATGAAATTAAAACTGTTTGGACTGACGATTCTTTTGACTCTACAGTCAAGTCTTTTTATTATGTAAGAGTATTAGAGAACCCTAGCTGCAGATGGTCTACTTGGGATGCCGTAAAAAATGGTACGAGACCAAGAGAAGATTTACAACCAACGATACAGGAGCGGGCGTGGTCCTCTCCAATTTGGTATTCATATTAATTTATTCGTTATTAAAGGAGAAATAACATGTTACAAAATGACCCAGAACTTTTTGAACTATCCATGTCCAAAAAAACTCAACCGCTTATGGATTTGGTAAAAAAGCATTGCGAAGAAAACGTTAAGCCCATACAGGCTGAATACTCAGCTTTGCAAAATGAGAAGGAGGATAGGTGGTCCTGGCATCCCAGACAAATTGAACTTATGGAAGGCGCCAAAGAAAAAGCTAAAGAGTTAGGTTTATGGAACTTCTTTTTACCTGATCCAGATGGAAATATCGGCGACGGATTAACTAACCTAGATTATACGTACGTAGCTACTGAAATAGGTAAGTATCCCTTGGCATCAGAAAGCATGAATTGCTCCGCTCCAGATACTGGAAATATGGAGGTACTTGAGAGAGTTGGCACCGAAGAACAAAAGAAACAATGGCTAGAACCGTTACTGAATGGAGAAATTAGATCGGCATATGCGATGACCGAACCAAATTTAGCCTCTTCAGATGCAAAGAATATCAGTACTAGCGCTGTTCTTGACGGCGATGAGTGGGTAATTAATGGAGAAAAGTTTTATATTTCTGGTGCAGGTGACCCAAGGTGCAAAATTATG
>CACMAF010000008.1:0-57754 GCA_902611645.1 uncultured SAR86 cluster bacterium
CTTCTTCTGTCACTCCGTCATATAGGTTCTTGTTTGCTTCATCTATTATGTTCTGAGCATTAGTTCCTTCTAATCCTTCACAAGCTTCTGCAACCATGGTCTCAAGATGCTTTATATCAAGAGTATCTTCATCTCCATTTTCAAGAGTGATATTTATGCCTTCAAACACTTTATGATAGATATTTCATTCATGATACTGAAGTAAGATATGAATTACCTCAGGTATTTTTTATGAGGGTGTCTATGGGGCTAGCCCTCAGGGAAGAAAAAAGAGAAGAAAGGGCAATAGAATTTTATAATCTTTTATCTAGTTTTGATTATATGAGCTCTACCCCTACTCTATTTAATTCAGGCACTAAGCACTCTCAACTATCCTCTTGTTATCTAACAACAGTTCCAGATGATCTACATGGTATTTATGGAGCAATCCAAGATAACGCAATGCTTTCAAAGTGGGCAGGAGGATTAGGAAATGACTGGACACCAGTGAGAGGGCTAGGATCACAAATAAAAGGAACAAATGGAAAATCTCAAGGAGTAGTACCATTCCTAAAAGTTGTCAACGACACCGCAGTTGCCGTCAACCAAGGAGGCAAAAGGAAAGGAGCCGTTTGTTCTTACTTGGAAACTTGGCACGTAGACATAGAGGAGTTTGTCGAGCTAAGAAAAAACACAGGGGATGATAGAAGAAGAACTCATGATATGAATACGGCTAACTGGGTTCCCGATTTATTCCTTAAAAGAGTATCTGAAGACAAAAAGTGGACATTATTTACACCAAGCGATACTCCTGATCTTCATGATCTTTATGGTATGGACTTTGAAAAAAGATATGAAGAATATGAAGCACAGACACAAACAGGAGAAATTCAGTTCTTCAAAGAAGTAGAAGCAAAAGAGCTTTGGAAGAAAATGCTCTCCATGGTGTTCGAAACGGGACATCCATGGATAACTTTCAAGGATGTATGTAACTTAAGATCTCCTCAACAACATACTGGGGTTGTTCACTCTTCTAATCTCTGCACCGAAATAACTCTTAACACAAGTCAAGACGAAATAGCTGTGTGCAATTTAGGGTCAGTCAATCTTACTCATCACATAAAAGACGGAAAAATGGATGAGGAGAAACTAGAAAAAACAATTAATACAGCGATAAGAATGTTAGATAACGTCATCGATATCAACTTTTATGCTGTAAAGGCAGCAGAAACATCCAATATGAAACATAGACCTATCGGTCTTGGAATAATGGGCTTCCATGATGCTCTCTATATGTTGCAAACACCTTATGCTTCACAAGAAGCAGTTGATTTTGCGGACAGATCTATGGAAATGGTAAGTTACTATGCCATAAAGGCTTCGAGTGATCTGGCAAAAGAAAGAGGCGCGTATCAGTCATATGAAGGATCTCTATGGAGCCAAGGCATCCTACCTATAGATTCGATAAAGCTTCTTAAAGAAAGTAGAGGCGATGAATATCTAGACATGGACGAGAGCTCAACGATGGACTGGGATAGTCTAAGAGAAACTGTAAAAAAACAAGGAATAAGAAATTCTAATGTTATGGCCATAGCCCCAACTGCAACAATTGCTAATATTACCGGGGTTTCTCAATCAATAGAGCCCACCTATCAAAACTTATATGTTAAATCCAATCTATCTGGGGAATTTACGGTTACCAATATTCCTATGGTTAATAACCTAAAGGAACTGGGTCTTTGGGATTCAGTAATGATAAATGATCTGAAGTATTATGATGGCAGCGTAAAAGGAATTTCGAGGATCCCCGACAGTGTAAAAGAACTCTATGCTACAGCATTTGATATTGAGCCCAGATGGTTAATTGATGCTGCAAGCAGGAGACAAAAATGGATAGATCAAAGTCAGTCTTTGAATCTGTATATTGATGAACCGAGTGGTAAGAAATTAGATATCATGTACCGAATGGCCTGGTTAAGAGGTCTAAAAACAACCTATTATTTACGTTCTAGGTCAGCAACAACAACAGAAAAATCAACTATATCAACAGGGGAGCTAAACGCGGTTTCGGCAACTGCTCAGCCTGAAGTACAACTACAAACTAATACGACTGCACCATCAGCATGTTCAGTGCTTGATCCTGACTGCGATGCATGTCAATAAAAATAAGGAGAAAAGAATGTTAAATTGGGATGATTACAAAGAACCTGAAGAAACCAAAAAATCTCAACCGGTTCTAAAAGAAGAACCGTCTTTAGAGCAAACCAATCCTGAAGTAATTCATGAATCTATGGAAGAACATATTCCAGCAGAGCCAGGCATTAGAGCGAAACAAGCTAAAGAATCTATTGAATTATTAGATACAAAAGAAGGAGAAGAAGAGTTAGAAGGTCTTGCAGGAAGAGTTCAGGTGGATGATAAGGCTATGATAAATTGCAGGGCTGATTTAAATCAATTGGTGCCTTTTAAGTATGATTGGGCTTGGCAAAAATATCTTGATGGCAGTGCCAACCACTGGATGCCGCAAGAAGTAAACATGACTGCTGACATAGCTCTTTGGAAATCCAATGAAGGCTTAACTGAAGATGAAAGAACTATAGTTATGAGAAACCTTGGGTTCTTTTCTACGGCAGATTCCCTGGTTGCTAATAACTTAGTGCTCGCGATATATCGTCTAATAACAAATCCTGAGTGTAGACAATATATATTGAGACAAAGCTTTGAAGAGGCCATACATACACACGCATACCAATATTGTATTGAGTCTTTAGGGATGGATGAAGGAGAGATATTCAATATGTATAGAGAAATACCAAGCGTTGCAAAAAAAGCTTCTTGGGGCCTTAAATACACAAAAGAAATATCTACTCCAGGTTTTGTAACAGGAACAGAAGAAACCGATAAGTTATTATTAAAAAATCTAATTGCATTCTATTGTGTCTTAGAAGGAATATTCTTTTATTGTGGATTCACCCAAATACTATCAATGGGTAGAAGAAATAAAATGACTGGAACTGCCGAGCAATTCCAATATATCTTAAGAGATGAATCTATGCATTTGAACTTTGGTATCGATATGATTAACCAAATAAAATTAGAGAATCCTCATTTATGGGATGAGCAGATGCGAAAAGAAGCAGCACAAATGATTTTAGAAGGTGCAGAATTAGAGATACAGTATGCAAGGGATACTATGCCAAGAGGTATTCTTGGTATGAATGCAGGCATGATGGAAGAGTATCTTCAGTTCATAGCTAATAGAAGGCTTGTACAGATAGGTTTAGAAGAAGAGTTTGAAGGTGCAACTAATCCTTTTCCTTGGATGTCGGAAATCATGGACCTGAGAAAAGAGAAGAACTTCTTTGAAACAAGAGTCATAGAGTATCAAACAGGTGGCGCTCTAAGCTGGGACTAAAGACAAAGATAATTGCTCATAGAGGTGCATCAGAAGATGCACCAGAAAACTCCATTTCAGCTTTTAGAGAGGCCTTTAAGCAGAAAGCTGATGGAATAGAACTAGATGTAAGACTAACTGCAGATAAGCGCATTGTTTGTTTCCATGACAAATCGGCTGTGCGCACAACCGGCTTCAATAAAAATATAGATGAAGTGACTTTTACAGAACTTCGGTCTTTAGATTGTTCTTACGGTTTTGGAAAGGATTGGAAAACCGAAAAAATACCTGAGATAAAAGAAGTTTTTTCAATCCTTCCTCAGAATAAAGATATATTTATAGAAGTAAAAACTAGAGAGATTATTGTCCCCTACTTACTTCAAGAAATAGAGAGTCAGAAAGTAGCTTTAGATCAAATAACTGTAATAAGTTTTTATCCTGAAGTTATACGACGCATTAAAGAACACAATATAGAAATTAAATGTAACTTATTAATAGCTTTCGATTATGAAAATATTAAGACGAGTAAGATAGAGGAAATTATTCAATCAATTGGAGCGGATGGTCTTGGAGCTCAAAATCATAAAAGATTCAATAATGAACTTATTAAAATGCTGAGGAATTTTAATAAATCCGTTCATGTCTGGACAGTTAACTCAAAAGATGACGCGGAGTATTACTTTAAAAAAGGTGTAGACTCTATTACTACGAATAGACCTTATTTTTTGAGAAATCACTTAAAAAAAATGAAATAATAAAATGGATATTATATGAAAGATCATGACTTAAACTTTTTGGAGCTTGTGCAATCCTCTCTGAAGAATGTTGAAGAATGCGATATTTATCAAGTTAATGCAATGTTAGAAGAAAATAGAGAATTCTATTTAATCGATGTAAGAGAGGATAGAGAGTGGGTACAAGGATTCATTGCAGGTGCAACACATCTCGGTAAGGGGATCATCGAAAGAGACATCAGTAGCGTTGTAATAGATAAAGATGAGCTAATAGTTTTGTATTGCCAAGGAGGATTTAGATCAGCCTTGGCTGGAGAAAATATTAAGAAAATGGGATACAAAAATGTTAAGTCAATGTCAGGTGGGTTTAGCGAATGGGTAAATAATAACTTTGCTGTTGATAAGCCTCAGTAAAGGATAAAATATAAAGCGCGCGCAATATGGAATCTTCTAAAACGGTAGGTATAACAGAAGTAGTCTTAAGAGATGGTATACAGTCTTTATTGGCAACAAGAGTACCTTTAAGAGATCTAGTTTCAATTCTTCCAACTTTAGATAAGGTGGGTTATTGGTCACTTGAAACCTGGGGGGGAGCTACTTATGATTCCTGTATCCGATACCTTAATGAAGACCCATGGGAAAGATTAAGAACCTTTAACTCTCTGTTGAAGAACACACCACAGCAAATGCTAATTCGTGGCCAAAATCTTGTTGGTTACAAACATTACTCAAACAGAGTAGTATCGAATTTTCTAGAAAAATCGGCAGAAAATGGGATAGAGATTTTCAGAACTTTTGATGCGTTAAATGATTTCGAAAATATTGATTTCACAATCAGAGAAGTAAGGAGAATAGGTAAGCATGCACAAGGGACAATAGCTTACACAACAAGTCCTGTTCATGATTTAAATACTTGGTTAGATCTTGCGAAAAAAATAGAAGATGCCGGAGCTGATTCACTGGCAATTAAAGATATGGCAGGTCTGCTTAGGCCCTTTGATGCTTATGAGCTAGTTAAGAATTTAAAAAGGAACTTATCCATTCCAATCCATATGCAAACACATGCCACTACCGGTATGTCCACTGCTACAAATATGAAAGCCATAGAAGCTGGAATAGATAATATCGATACTTCTATATCCTCCTTGAGCATGACTTATGGTCATACTGCCACAGAAACTATGTTAGCAATTTTTGAAAATGAAGAAAGGGAAATAAATCTGGATTTAAGTGCCTTAGAAGAAGTTTCTATATTTTTTAAAGAAATAAGAGATAAATATTCTGAATTTGAAGGAAATCTTAAGGGAGTTGACTCTTCAATGTTGGTAAAACAAGTCCCTGGAGGAATGTTGTCTAACCTAGAATCTCAATTAAGAGCTAACAAACAAGAAGATAAGATAGATCTAGTCAAAGACGAAATACCAAGGGTTAGGAAAGATTTTGGATATCCCCCTCTGGTAACACCAGCATCACAGATTGTAGGCGCTCAAGCACTCCTCAATATTATGAGCAGCAGAAGATATGAGAATTTATCCAATGAGTCTTTAAACCTAATTCTTGGTAAATATGGAAAACTTCCTGGAGAGATAGAACCTGACCTTTTGAGACGAGCTGAATCAATCGGTGTTGATGGAGATAGTTATGATGAAAATGAACTAGACATTATGGCGACTGAATTGAAAGATTTATGCAAAAGTAACGAGTTACCTGATTTAAGCGAGAAGATCGAAATGCTGTTAACTTATATTATGTTTCCTAATATTGCACTTCCCTTTTTTAAAGAGTTGGATATTTGACTAGAGATAGTTTGAGGCAGCTTCTGAGATGGGATCTCCCTCAATTCTCGAGTGATACATAATCCTTGCCTCATTTAAATCCCACATGGTTGCTTGGTGCATTAAGCATCTATTATCCCAAATCACAGCATCTCCTACTTCCCAAGAATGATGATATACCCAGTTTTCATTGCTACAGGCAAACTCTTCTAATTCTTTTGCAAGATTCTGCGCCTCTTGATCAGACATGCCTTCAATCTTATTAATGTGTCTGCCTATTGTTAAACATTTTTGACCTGTCTCTGAATGAGTTTTAACTAATGGTCTAAGTGGCTTAGGATCAATATCGAAACCATAACTGTTGAATTCACTTACTTTAGGATCTTTATGTCCAAATCTTTCCTTTTGGCTCCATTCATATGAGTGAAAAGCTGATAAATCTTCAATTTTTTCCTTCATAGCGAGACTGAGTCCTTCATAGGCTGCTCTCATATCAGCCCAACCAGTTTCTCCACCTTTTTTTGGGACTTTATGGGCTGTAAAAACAGCTCCTTTTGCCTGAATAGGCATATATGTACTATCGTGATGCCATTCCATATTACCTTTTAATGACTTAACAATATCATCATCATTCGCGTCCCTTATCGAGCCATCATTTCGAACATTACTTATTGGAGAAAGGTCAAACTCTAATGCACCAAAATTTTTTGCAAATTCTATCTGTTGAAAATTAGTTAAATTCTGCTGTGGAAAAATTAAAAGAGCGTACTGAAGCCATAATTTATAAATATCTTGAACTTCATCTTGATTAAGATCTGGTAAAGATAATTCGGAGACTTTTGCCCCGAAAGATCTATTTAGTGGTTCAACTTTCATTCTGGTATGACTTTATTTATATAATTCTTAATCTAAAATAGATCACATTAATTATTCTACTAACATATGTAGCTTTCGGAAAACAAAATAATTGACTTTATGAAACCGCTCTGGAAATAAATATATGAAACTTTCTAATTCTTACATAGGTTTACCAGAGGAATTTTATCAAGTGGTGAATCCAACACCAGTAAAGAATCCAAAGACACTTATTTTCAATGAGGATCTTGCTGATTCACTCGGCATAAAATTAAAAGATGAAGAGGTATCAAATTTCTTTTCTGGTAATGGTTTGCCGGAAGATTCAATTCCGATAGCATTGAATTATGCCGGACATCAGTTTGGAAACTTTGTTCAGCAACTCGGGGATGGTCGTGCGGTCTTGCTTGGTGAAATCAATGCTAAAGATGGGACATATGATTTACAGTTGAAAGGTTCTGGTAAAACTATGTTTTCAAGACAAGGAGATGGTAGATCGGCTCTCGGGCCAGTCATAAGAGAATATATTCTTAGCGAAGCAATGTACTATCTAGGGGTTCCTACTTCGAGAGCTTTAGCAGCTATAGCGACAGGAGAATATGTTGAGAGAGATACTTTTGAACCTGGAGGTGTGTTGACACGTATAGCGAAAAGTCACTTGAGAGTGGGAACTTTTGAATACTTTGCTTCTAGACAACAATTAAATGATGTCAAGATGCTGGCTGATTTTGCTATACAAAGACATTATCCAGAAATAAGAGAAACGGAAAAACACTATCTTGAACTTTTAAAAAAGGTAGCTTCTAATCAATCTAAACTCGTATCAAAATGGATGAGTATTGGGTTTATTCATGGAGTTATGAATACAGATAATTTTACCATTTCTGGAGAGACAATTGATTATGGACCATGCGCTTTTTTAGATGAGTATCATCCTGGGAAAGTATTTAGTTCAATTGATCAAAATGGAAGATATGCATTCGGTAATCAACCAAGTATTGCTTCATGGAACGTCGCATCTCTTGCGGGTTGCCTCATTGCGTTCATTGATAAAGATTCAGATAAAGCCAATGAGCTTGCTACAGAGGTCTTAGATAATTTTTCGAAAGAGACTAATCAAAGAATTCTTGACCTGATGTGCAAAAAGATTGGATTAAATGGAGGAAAAAAAGAGAATCAAACTTTACTGAGGAATTTACTTAAAATAATGATGGACAATGAAGCAGACTATACTATTACTTTCAGAAACTTATCAAAAGTTCTCTTTGAAGACTCAGATGAATTTTTTAATCAATTTTCTGAGAAAAAAGAAATCAATGCCTGGTTAAATAATTGGAAGCAAGCTTTAAAAAAAGAGCATAAAGATCTCTCCAATTTAACAGAGAAGCTCAATCAAGTTAATCCTATGTATGTTCCAAGAAATCATCAGGTTCAACTAGCTATCGATCTAGCTTACGAGAATGACTTTTCAAAAATGTTAGAGATGATTGAAGTATTTAAAAATCCATTTGTAGAAGTAGCAAAATATGAATCTTACTCTCAAGCCCCGCTTGAAAATGAAAAGGTAAGGAGGACCTTTTGTGGGACTTAAAATTTCTCTTGTTTGTACAAATAAAAAAAGAGGGCCATTTTGGCCCTCTTTCTAATTTATAAGAAAGTAAACTAAGCTGTTTGCTTGTCGTCTACTGCCGCCTTCCAAATCACAAGACCAAATAAGATTTTGTTGATGAAATCAGCAAGGTTATAAATTAAATTTAATGTATCGGCATCCACTGCACCCATTAGGTATCCAAAAACATAACCTAAAGGATAAATAGCCCAACCAACTACTATGATCAATAGCATTGAATTGTATGCTGTTTGGACAGAGGCACTGGTGGTGGCTACGACAGTTTTACCTGCTCCCATGTACAGTACATAAATCATGTACAACCATGCAGCCATTCCAATGATGAATGCTGGCAATGCTGCCATAACACCTGCTTCACCCATGTAACCAAAAATTAACATGACTAGTGAACCAAGTAAAAGTTGCCAGAATAAAGATCCAGCAACAACTGTGACTGCTGCAAGTATCAAGTAGAACTCGACCATCTGCAGTGGTACTGTTAGTAACCAGTCTATATATCTAAATACTGTAGGTGTTTCTCCAGTATCAACCCAAACACCTCTCATGTATAGGTAGTGCCAAAAAGCTATACCGCAAATTAAACCTGCAACTGTTAATGAAGTTTTCCATTTGCCTTCTACATTGCTTCTTTCCGCAAAGAAAAAAACCGTAGCAGCCGCCATAGCAGCTGTAACTAGCCAAAAGGAAACGCCAACAAAATCGTCAGAATCTAAATCACCGCCTGAAGCGGCAAAAAGAGGAGCTGCGATCATGCTTGATAGAATCAATAAAGATTTCATATTTCTCTCCCGTTATTTATGTATCTCGAGTACAAAAGCTATTTAATCTTAATTAAACGACGTTTAAAGTTCAATTAAGCAAATAGACATTAAAAATATACTATCTACAGACATTAATTACAACGTGAAAAAACAGAAAATGTCACTAAAGTCAATAAATTAGATATTATTTTTATTTAAATTGGTTTTAAGGCTGAATAGATCAAAGATCTTAACTCTCTTCTCACTTGATAAGTTGAAGATGGAAGTAATTGAGTCAAGAATATTACGAACATATCTTCTTTGGGATTTATAAAAAAAACCGTGCTAGCCGCGCCGCCCCAGCCAAATTCCCCTATGTCGCTCAAAGATTGTGATTTTGCAGGGTCAAGCATCACAGAAAACCCAAGCCCGAAACCCACTCCTGCATATGGTGTTTCACTAAAAGCCGACTCACTCATTTCAGTCAAATCTTGATTATTTGGTAAATGATTTGCAGTCATCAACTCTAAAGTTTTTCTTCCTATCAATCGCTTCCCTTTAAATTCCCCTTGATGCAACAACATATGACAAAAATTATGATAGTCACTCATGGTAGAAAATAGTCCCCCTCCTCCAGAAGCCATTTTTGTATTTAGGAATGGTATTTCTAATAATTTTGGATCGCCTTTAGGGTTGTGTTCATAAAGAGAAGCCAATCTATTAAGTTTATCTTCCGGACAAGAGAAACTAGTATCAGGCATTTCTAAAGGCTTAAAAATATACTCTATAAAGTAATCTTCAAGATTCATTCCAGAAAAAACTTCTACAAGATGCCCTAAAACATCTGTAGCAACAGAGTAATTCCACTTATCACCTGGCGAGAATTCAAGAGGGATTGTAGAGAGCGTATCCACAAATTCTTGCAGAGTTTCTGATTGCTGTACTTTTGTTTTTCTATAAGCAGCATCTACATTAGTTCTATACATAAAATCGTAAGTTAACCCCGACATATGACTGAGCAGGTCTCTTATAGTCATGTGTCTTTTAGGTTTTGAAGTCAAAAAATTTGGATAGATTCCAGATTCATAAACTCTAAGGCTCTTCCATGAAGGAATATACCAATAAACCGGATCATCTAATCTAAATTTACTCTTCTCAAGTAATTGCATGATTGCGATACTCGTTATTGCCTTGCTCATTGAATAAATTCTAAAAATTGTGTCCTCTTGCATAGGTTTTTTATTTTCCCTGTCCATCATTCCAAGAGAATCTAAATAGGCCACTTCGCCCTTTCTTGAAACTAGCGTCATGGTTCCAACATACTTGCCTTCCTTTACATAGGTTTCGTCTAAGTATTCTCTTATGTTTTTTAAAACTGTGGCATCTAAACCTACTGTTTCAGGCTTAACAACTTTCATAAATCCTCCGAGTTGATTGGATTTCAACTGAATTAGTTAATTAATATTCACTATTTAATTTGAAGTGTACAAAAAAAATATTAATATGGTTAATAAATTTATTGGGGAATAGTATTTATGTACGATTTAGTTATTAGAAATGGAAAAATTGTAGATGGAAGCGGTGAGGCTTCTTTTATGGGTGATATAGCGATCAAAGGAGATCGCATAGTAAAGATTGGTCTTGTTGAAGATAAAGGAAATAAAGAAATAGACGCCGAAGGCAACCTTGTGACTCCTGGTTGGGTAGATATTCATACACATTATGATGGTCAAGTTTGCTGGGACGAATATTTGACACCCTCTTGCTGGCATGGGGTTACAACTGTGGTAATGGGAAATTGTGGAGTGGGATTCGCTCCAGTTAAACCTGGTACCGAAGAATTTCTAGTTCAACTCATGGAAGGTGTAGAAGATATTCCAGGAGTTGCATTGAATGAAGGAGTCAGTTGGGATTGGGAAAGCTTTCCTGAATATCTTGATTCTATTGGTAAAAAGAATTACGCAATGGACATTGGAGCTATGATTGGACATGGCCCAATTAGATCATATGTTATGGGAATGGACAGATGCCAAGGGAAAGAAGAAGCATCCGATGAAGAAATAAATGAAATGGCAAAGATCACAAAAGAAGCTATTGAAGCTGGAGCCCTTGGGTTTAGTACTTCTAGAACATATCTTCATAGAGATAAATTTGGAGAGTATGTTCCTGGAACAGAGGCTACTGCAAAAGAAATGAGAAAAATTGCCAATACCATAGCTGATCTTGGTCAAGGCACCTTAGAGATCGTTTCAGACTGGATGGATCAAGACATAGAATTAGATTGGGTTAAAGAATTTGTAGAAAAGTCTGATAGAACACTTACTTACGCTCAAACAGGCGGTAACCCAGTAGAGACTTGGAAATATTGCGAAGAAAATTTTTCTAAGGGTGTAAAAATAAGACCCCAATTTCCAGGCAGACCCACTGGAATGCTCTTTAGTTTAGAGTCTACCGTTCATCCTTTCATTGCACATCCAAGTTATGGTGAGATAGCAGATAAAACTTTAGAGGAAAAGGTTGCGATTATGAAAGATGAATCTTTTAGACAAAAGATTCTTTCTGAAGAGCCCGCAGTTGATAAAAATCATATGATCTACACTCTAATGATGTCATTTGATAAACAATTTCCTATGAATGAGATACCTGATTATGAACCTTCATATGAAGAAAGTATTGCTGGCATAGCAGAAAGTTCAGGTAAATCAGTAATGGAAGTAATGTACGATGAGTTGCTCAAAAATGAAGGAAAAACTTTTGTTTGGGCACCCTTTTCTCCTTATCCCGACCATAATCTAGATACATACAAAATGATGATGGAGTTTGAAAGTTCTGTAGCTGGCCTTAGCGATGGAGGAGCTCACTGTGGCCTTATATGCGATGCAAGTATGCCAACATGGAATATAGCTCATTACACAAGAGATAGAGTAAAAGGAGATAAGATTCCTCTGGAATTTCTCATAAGGAAACAAACTAAAGAGACAGCAGAGACCTTTGGTTTAATGGATAGAGGACAAATCAAAGAAGGTTATCTAGCTGATATTAATATCATTGATCATGAAAATTTATGTGTATACAAGCCTGAGATGGTTCATGACTTACCAACCGGCAGCAGAAGAATTATTCAAAAGGCGGGGGGATACATAGCAACTATCAAGAGTGGAGTTGTAACTTTTAAGAATGATCAAGCTACTGGCGAGCTTCCTGGAACCGTTTTAAGAGGCGAAAGAACTGCTGAAGCAATTAGCGCATAAATCTGACTTTCCATGTCATTTAGCACCCCCGACTTGTCTGATGCAAATCCAGAGGCTCAGGCCCTTTCCCCTATTCTTAAAAACTTAGGAGGTAAGGAAATTTTCTGGGGGAAAATTGAAACGCTTCGATGTCCTGATGACAATTCCTTTGTTAAAGAGCTTTTAAATTCTGAGGGTGGAGGAAAAATTCTTGTTGTGGATGCAGATGCTATAACTACAGTCGCATTAATAGGAGATATGATCGCAGAAGCTGGAGTGAAGAATAATTGGAGTGGAATTGTGATAAATGGCTACGTCAGAGATATAGATGTCCTGAGTAAGCTTAATTTCGGTGTTCAAGCTCTTGGTACAATGCCAGTCAGGAGTGAAAAGAAAAACCAAGGAAAAATAGGGGTAGATATTTCCTTTGGCGGGTTAACTTTTTCAAGCGGTGATTATGTCTATGCAGACAATAATGGACTTCTGCTTAGTAAAAAAGAGTTAAATCTTTCTTAGATTGATCTTAGCGCTTCAGTAATATCTCTTCTAGCAGCATTCCATGCAGGGAACACCCCACCTATAAAACCTACAAGTAATGCCAAGGTGAGTCCTTGTTGAATGATCTCTCCTGTAACTGCAAAGGCAAATGCGGTCTGGGAGAAAGAAGCGCCAGCTAGCGTAGAAACAGTGTATCCGTTGAATAATATATAGGCTATAGCACCTCCTAATAAACCACCAATCGTAGCAAGTAATAAAGCCTCTATCAGTAGCGCAAGTAGAACGGTAGTGCCCTTAAATCCAAGAGCTCGGAGCGTTCCTATCTCGACCAATCTTGTAGATACAGCACTATACATGGTATTTAAAGCTGCAAAAACTGCACCGATTGCCATTATATAACCTACTACTTGGCCAAAAACCCTAATCAAATCTGCTCCAGAGGACTGATTTTCATAAAAGTCACTTTCAGACTGAACTTTGAGCTCTAAGTTTGGGTAACTTTCCACAAATAATCCAACCTCATTGAATGAATCTGGAGAATCTAATTTTAAGATCATGCTTGATGCCGAGGCTCCTCTTCTGAAAAGGCCTTGTGCGGTTGCTAAATCAGCCCAGATTTCTGACTCGTGAACATCACCATTACTTGAAAAAATTCCTACAACTGTGGCAAAACTATCTCTTACTTTAATCTGATCTCCAATCTCAAGTCCTTCGTATTGATTATTAGCTCCTTTTCCAACTATTATTTCTGCTGTTCCAGTAGTAAAGTTTCTACCCTCGATGATATCAACTTCAGGACGAATTCTAAAACTTGCAGGTTGAACCCCTCTGATTGGTAAGTTTGATGTCGATTCCGCACCTTTTTTCCTGAGGTCTATAATTGCAAATAACTCGGCCGCAATCATTGGCTCGCCATCTATAGATTTAATACCTGGAGAACTAGAGACAGTATCAAGCTCTGTCATAGCAACTCCACTACTCAACTCCGAACTTGATCCATCTCTTAGAATAATTACTCTATCCTTTTCTCCTGTACTAGAAATTGTAGAACTTAGGCCCTCAGCCATGGCTAACAAGGAAACCATGACAGCTACCGACCCAGCTATCCCCACAATGATCACTAGTGAAGAACCTGATCTCTCTAGAACAGAGCGTAAATTCATATTTGTAACCAATAATACTTGCCTAATAAAACTCATATTAATTTTTCCTCAAAGCATCGACCACGTTTAATCTCATAGCCGAAAGAGCCGGTAAAACTCCTGATATTAAAGCAGTAATAAAAGCAACTAAGATTGCACTTATTACAATAGATATAGAAAACTCTATCTCTCCTGAAAAACCTATGGCCACTCCAGAAAACATAGGGAACAATAGATAAGCTATCAAAACTCCTATTATCGCTCCAGCTACACACAACAAGAAAGACTCTGCTAAGACAAAGAGCATTATTAATCGATCAGGAAAACCGACTGCCTTCAATGCACCTAGTTCGGGAGTTCTCTCTCTAACTGCCTGGCTCATAGTATTTCCTGTTAATAAAAGGATTGTGAAAAAAGAAGCAGCCAAAACTGAATTAATAATTAAGCCTATATTTCCAATTTGTTCAGCAAACATACGACTGAAAGCTTCCTCTGTAGACGTCTTTGTTTCATCTAAAGAGTTCTTAAATAGCTCATCTATCTCCTTTGCAATAGATTCAGCCTGCTCTGGATTTTTTATTTTCACTATATAGTTACCAGGTCTACCCGTTTCGTAAAGTCTAGCCTCATCAAAATATTTCCAATTAATAAATGCTTCATCTTGTTCGCCACTGGTGTTATTTATATATGTGCCGACAAGATCAAACTCCCAAACACCTCCGCCCTTCTTAGGCCATATGTCAGCAATAATAGGAATCCTATCTCCTATTTTCCATCCAAACTGATCAGCTAAATCTTTCCCGACGATCATCCCTGTAATGTTTCGTGAAAAGGCTTCTTGCGCTCCTTCACTCAACTCCCATTCAGGATAAACATCAAAATAATTATCTGGAACAGGCCATTTTGGAAAAAAGTTTTGTCTTTCTTTGTAAGTACCTCCAAACCATTGACGCCAAACAACAGTATCTACACCTTCTACCATTTCTATTCTATTTTTATGAGCCATTGGAAGAGATTCAGTAAAAGCAAGCCGAGACACAACTATGAGTCTATCTTGTCCGGCAAAATCTACCTCACTATTAAAAGCTACGGCAACTGATCTTCCCAAAGAAAACAACAAGAATGCAGTGGCGATTGAAAAAATAGTCATAAAAGTTCTAATCTTTTTACGATTTATGCCTGATTTAACGATCATCCAATATTTCATCATCCCTCCCTAAGTGCATCTACAACTCTTAAGCGCAAGGCTTGATAAGCTGGAACAACAGCAGACATGAGTGCAATTAATAATCCTATCAGGAAACCACCTAAAACTATTTCTAGCGATATAGAAACTGTATCTTCCAATATACCGCCCGACATTATTTCTATGGCCGGAATAATTAAAGCTGTTACCAATAAGCCCATCAGTACAGCGGAGAAACAAATTGTGACAGCTTCTAAAATGACCGAGATGAAAATAATATTGTCTTTATAACCAAGGCACTTAAGCACTCCTATGTCGCTTGTTCTTTCTCTTATAGATTGAGCAAGCGTATTTGAGGAAACCAGCAATATGGTAAAAAATACGGATAACAGTATTGAATTCACAATTAATTCAACATCTGCAATTTCTCCTGCCATTTCGACTGCAATCATTGATTCAGGACCTGATCTTGTAGCATAAGAAGAATTCATGAACTGCTCATCAATTTGTTTGGAAATTTTTTCACCCACTTCAGGGGAAGTAGCTTTGACCATAATCGTGCCTAAAGTTCCCTTTTCACTCATTCTAGCTTCATCAAAAGCAGGCCAATTTATTATCGCTCCTAACTCATCTCCTTTAATTTGTTTTGCTGTGTAAAATCCCACAACCTCAAAGGACCAATTGTAAGTTCCATCTATATTTAGCGATGATGATTCTGTGTTTAATCTATCTCCTATTTTTAGACCCTTCTGATCTGCCATCAGCTGACCAACTATTGTGGCATTTGGATTACTTTTTAAAGCAAGTATGGCTTGTTCCGTTGCTTCAAATCTATCATATACATCGAAAAAATTTGGGCTAACGGCATAAGCGACTCCTTCCATCATACTTTCTATGCTATCTGATATAAGAAAATCCATGTACATCACTTCCTCAACGCCTTCTAGTGTTTCTATGTAATTAACGTGAGAATAAGGCAGTTTTCCCAGCATATTGTATCTGGGCATAACTATTATGTTATCCGCAGAAAGGCCCTCTATAGAACCTGTAAAAAGGCCAGAAAGGGTATTTAAGGATCCGTACAGTACGAATGCAATAAACATAGACATTATTGTCAAAAAAGTTCTTAGTCTTTTTCTTATTAATCCTATCTTTACTAAGGTCCAATACATTAAGATGTCAGTTTTCCTTTGTCTAAATGTAAAGTCCTCTTGGCGGATTCAGCAGCTACTGGATCATGAGTCACCATTAAGATGGTTTTGCCATGGTCGCGGTTTAATATCTGCAAGAGTTCTAATATTTCAGTAGCAGTATCTCGGTCAAGGTCACCTGTTGGCTCGTCACAAACCAATATGCCAGGATCTGAAACAAGCGCTCTAGCAATTGCCACTCTTTGTTGTTGCCCACCAGAAAGCTCATTAGGCTTATAACCTCCTCTATCAGAAAGACCGACAACATCAAGAGCTGTAGTCACATGTTCCTTTCTTTGAGAGCTAGAAAGATTGGTTAAGAGAAGAGGGATCTCTATATTTTTATTGGCAGTTAAAACTGGAAGAAGATTATAGAATTGAAAAATAAAACCTATATTAGTTGCTCTCCAGTCACTTAAACCAGATGGGCTCATTTGTTCGAGGTGCTCTCCATTGACAACAACCTGTCCAGAAGTGGGTGAATCAAGTCCACCTATAAGGTTTAAAAGGGTTGATTTTCCCGAACCAGAAGGCCCCATAAGAGCAAGAAAATCCCCTTTGGGTACCTCTAAGCTAAGGTCGTCTAATACAACAAGCGTTTCTCTTCCTCTTTCGTATGTTTTATTTACGGACTGAACCTCAATTAAGTTTGACATGATTACCTCTTTTTTATTTTATTATTACTTGTTGATTGTTTTCTAATTCATTATCAAATATCGCTACCACAGTCATTCCTGATTTCAGACCATCTATTACTCTTGCATAATTTGCAGTTTCTTCGGCAACCTCTACTTTTGTGAGCCGAATTTTTGATCCTTCGAGCGCTTGAACAACTGACTGATCATCTTTAGTAACCACAGCTGCTAAAGGAATCATTACACCCTCTTTAACACTTTCAGGGCTTTTATTTTCTACTTTCCTCAAGAAAGACACTCTACTGCCCATATCGGGGAGAACCCTTTCATCCTTTTCAAGAAGAGCAATTCTAACTTTTACGGTTGCTTTGTTTCTATCAGCCGTAGGAATAATTGCTATAACTTCAGATGGTATGTCCCATTTAGGATATGCATTTAAATTTGTTATGACAGGTTGGCCTGGCTTTACTCGATTTATGAAGGCTTCATTTACATCTACTTCAACTTCAAGAGAATCCATGTCAACAATTGTACAGATACCTGTATTAGTAAATCCGCCTCCAGCTGAGACTGGAGATATCATTTCGCCTGGCTGAGCTGCTTTGTATACAACCACTCCACTAAATGGAGCTAATATTTTCATATCTTGCACAACTTGCTTCCTAATAGCATTCAAGGCCTCTAAACCCTCTACAGAAGCCCTAGCTGCATCTAAAGCGGCCTGACTAGCTAGCTCATCTTTTGCCAATTCCTGAGTTCGATTAAATATTCGCTTAGCTTCATTGAGTTGCGACTGTGAGTAATTCAAATCAGCTTGCATTGTACTATCGTCGAGTTGAGCTAATATTTGACCTTCCTCAACATACATACCTTCCTCTATAAATACCTTTATAACCTTTCCAGTCATTTTAGAAGAAACTGTTGCCCTCCTTCTAGCGACTACATAGCCTGAGGCATCAAGAATACTTGTAGCTGAAGCATCTGACATTTCAAGAGACTTAACTGTGAAAGTAGTCACTTCTTTAAGTTCATCATCTGATAAAAATAACCACCAAAAAAGGCCTACGATCAGAACAGATATGGCAAGTAAATATAGTTTACTAGACTGTTGTCCTCCAGATGCAGGAGGAGCAGATCTATCTATCTTTAAGTTATTGAGTAAATTTTCTCTATCACTCATCTAAGTATCCATATTATCAATCCACTTCTCTATGAGCTCAACAGCCTCATGATGCATTAAGGATCTACCAGACTCTGGCATCATGACTCCGGGATCAGTTGAAATCATTCTATGCAAAAGTATAGATTCTCTAGAATTTCCAGGTGCAATGGAAAACTTATGTCCTCCACTTCCCCTTCCGGTAGCAACTGGCTTTTTATTAATTCCTAAATGCTTAGGTCGACTTTCAGTTAAATCTAAGTAAAGTCCAGTAGAGTTAGCCCCTCCCGTTGAAATATGACAATGGCCACAATTAATATCTAAATAAGATCTAACTCTGTCGTCCAAAGAATAAGTTTCGTCACTCCAATCGACAGGTGTATTAAGATCAATTTCAATACCGTCTATGTAATCAAGTCTCATCAATTTAGTTAATTGATTAATTGATCCGTCTTGATAATCAAATACTTTATTGAGATTCCTTGCTTTTGGTCCAATTGGCATTACGGCATCATTATAAGAATGACATTCTTTACACTGATTTTTATTAGGTACTCTGTATCTTACTGATCGCTTCTCCCCTTCAAAATCTATCCATTCATTAAGGATTGTTTTGCCGGCTTTTTTTATAAATGCCTCATTTTGTTCATCATTCCAAGCGTAAGATACAGCTTCCCAGCCTGTTTGCTTTCTAAGTAACAATCTTGTCTCCATAAGTCTCTTTCCAAGGGATAAATTTCTTTCATCAACCGGATAATAAAAGGTTTTAATCAAAGCTGATCCTACAGGAAAGTTAAATACCTGATCTTTTCTAAAGGATGCCTTTTTACCCTCTGGTATATATACCCATCTTTGTTTATAGGAGTAGTCAGAAAAAAGTGAAGAAATTAACTCATATGGAACAACTCTTTCAGACGGGATTTGAGCTTGAGAATCTTTAAAGAATGAAAATTCTGATAGTTTTTTAGGAAATTTTTCCTGCAAAATTATTTCATTTTCAATAGCATACAGAAAATTTATAGTTAAAGTTATTAGAAAAAATAATGTCAATTTTTTCATAGCTCTTAATTCAAAATCACCTCTGGTAAAGGCCTAACTTTCCCTTCATAGGCTTTTATATCTCTCTCTACTGGATCAAAAAAAGGAAGGATATATTTGATTGGATTAAGTGTTAAAAAAGTTGCATCTCCATTATTTGAAATAACAAGTCGTTCATCATCGGGTTGTCCGAATATGATTTGGTTCATTGGCAGGATCCCATCCCAAAATATATCGGGCATGTTTCCGTCAGAGAGTTCAAAAAGTATTGCTGCAAGTTCTCCCGTTTCTATATCTGGATCAAAACCGCCGTCACCAAATCTATTTCCGTGAATCTGAATGGACTTAGGGTGAGGATTATAGTTTTCATCGTCAGTTGCATAACCATAAGTGACTATCGAGAGATTCACAGTGCCATTTCCGTATATGTCATTATCAAATACTTCAACATCAGAATTAGCTTGAATTATTATTCCAGTGCCCCTTGGCACTTCTCCGACTATGTTGCCTTCTGGAGCAAAGTTATCTGTATCATTATTAATAGCTTTATTTCTAAAGACTCTTACATTATGACCACCTTGTTGGGGTAAATCAGGAAGATCAAACACCAAGATCCCTCCTGTATTATGTGAAGCTAAATTATCAAATACATCCGCGTAATAAGAATTTTCTATCTCAATTCCAGCCACATTATATTGTGCAATACTATTTTTAACGATTATGTTCCTAGACTGTCCAACGTAAATGCCCGCATCTGAGGCCCCTATGGCCACACAACCGTCTATAAGGACATTTTGCGACTCGACAGGATAAAACCCATAGGCTCCATTGGTTTCCTTTGGTCCGCCAGTCCATTCCGTTCGTAGACGAATCATATTTATTCCGTCAGCTCCAATTACCTTAATAGCATCTCCTGTAGCATCTAAAATGGCAAAGTCTCGAAGAGTAACTCCGTCAGAAGTAACTAAAAGACCTTGAGCTCCAGATATTTGATTTCCAAAGTTTAATATTGTGTCGTTTATTCCAGATCCCTCAAAAATAACATCATCAATATCTAAAGAAATACCATCCTCAAAAAAATATTCTCCAGGCTCCAAGGTAAGCACATCACCAGGTTGCATTTCTATGAGCGCTTCTTGTATTTTCTCGGAAGAATTCTCGCTTGGACCAAGCAAAAGTTGTCTTGCTTCCAAAGCAAAAGAAGAGACACTAAGTAAGAAGAATAGAAAGAAATTTTGCATTTTTCCCCATTTTTACAATATTTATATGCTAATTATAGTAGATTTATATAAAAGTTATGAGTTATAAAATTTACAGAGCTTTTTTATTTCTATTTTCCTGATAAAGTTTGTAAAAGTAAGGATTAGATAATATGAACTTTGAGACAATAATAATAATTTTGCAAACTGTTGGACCATTTACAGTATTAGTTACTGTCTACTTTCTTGTAACAGAGTTAAAAGAGCAAAATAGAGTAGCTAGAGCAAATGCAAGGCAGAATATTGCAGATAGCCACCAAAAACTTACATTAGCGGGCCTGAATAAAAGACTAATTGAAATTAAAGTAAAACTGAGAAAAGGAGAAGAGCTCACTGAAGAAGAAGATGCAGCTTACTTAACCCACTTTTCAGCTATACTTAGAGCAAGACAAAGCCAACACTATCAATACACTATTGGAATGCTCGATGAATCAGAATGGTCAGCAATGCTCTCCTCTTTTAGAACGCTTTTAAAAGATCAAAAAAACTTAGAGATATGGACATGGGTATCACCCACCTTTCCAGAAGACTTTGTTGAGTTGGTAGAAAAAGAAAGAATGAAAATATAGGTAACGCAAATAATGAAGAATGAACATTTGGATTACTTATTTCGATCCTTAAAGCATCATCCAAGCCCTTATATAATTTACGATCTCGATGGCTCTATTAGATGGATAAATCTAGCTGCTGAGTATATTTTTAGAACAGAAGATATTTCTGAAATAGGAATAAAAAAGATTAACCTCGAAGAAAATGAGGTCAGTAAAGACCTTATTGCTCAATCTTATTCTACTCCTGTTGAAGTCAGACTGAGAGAGATTGAGTTTTTTATGAAGACAAGAGTTCACTTAATACCCTCTGAATCTTCTAAAGACTTTATGTTGGTTGAAGTTTTATGTAATTCAAGACTAGGTTTAGAAGCTCTTAGGCAAACAATTTCTTGTATAGAGTATGACAGAATCGATCTAGCTTATCAGAAGCAATATGACTTAAAAACTGGCCAAATTACTGGTGTGGAGGCCCTACTCCGATTAAGAGATGAAGAAGGTCAAATTATTCCAAATGATGTGATCATTCCTGAAATAGAAGGGGAAAGTTTATTTTCATTAGTTGTAAAGTCTTCGTTAGAAAAACTCAAAGAGATATTTGCTATCAAATCAGAGATAGGACTAGAAAACGCAACCATTTACCTCAATGTCTCTGCTCATACAATAATGCATCCTGAATTTAGTTCTATTTTTTCTAATTTTGTAGACGAAATGGGATTTAAAAAGAATGAGTTTGGCCTTGAGGTTACAGAAACAGCTGAATTAAGTAGCACTGAACAAGCTGGTTTAGACCTTCAAAGATTGAAGGATAGTGGAATCAAAATAGCACTAGATGACTTTGGTGCAGGCTATGCGTCTTTGCGGTATGTAAAGGATTTGCCTCTAGACGTTATAAAATTGGATAAACACTTCACAAATGGTTTAGATGACCAAGCAACAACGAAATTAATTGGTTTTGTTGTAGAAGTTTGCAACTCCCTTTCTTTAGAAATGATTGGAGAAGGTATTGAAACCGAGGAGCAAAAAAAACAAATGCTTGAAATAGGATGTGCTATAGGACAAGGATATCTGATGCACAAACCTGAATTTATTGAAACACTTAAAAATCAGAATGGATAAGATATCAAAAAATAAAACCTCTAAAGGTGCAGAAGAAATTTTACTAGCACAAATAAAACAGGAATTTACTACACCTGCAGACGCGATTTCTGATTATCTAGAACTTGTAGAAAAAACACTCCTTGAAGCTCAAATCTCAATGGAAGAAGAGATTGAGCAAATAAAATCAGGCTGCAAAAGATTAATTGATCAATACGAAGAAGCATTTACAGAAAATACTGGTCCAAATGCAACTACTGTAAAGAAGACCCCCGAAGAATATTCTGAATTGAGACATAATTTAAGAACTCCTTTAAATGCAATTATCGGTTATAGCGAAATACTCATAGAAGACTTAGAAGATGACTTGAGCGAAGAATCTTTAAAAGATTTACAAAGTATTATCGAGTTATCAAGAGAAACAGAAACGGCAATTGAAAACTTTGTTGATTATATTCGTGGAGAAGCCATTAAGACTTCGGAAGGAGATTCTCAGCTTGAATCTGCTGAGTCACTATTTAAGTCTCTAGGAGATATTAACTATTCTCTTGAACTAGATGAAAGCCTCGAAGGGGCTGACATTTTAATCGTCGATGATAATAAAACAAATTGTGAGGTTCTTGAAAGACGTCTAACAATGCAAGGTTTGCATTGCAGGACTGCCTATGACGGTACAACAGCCATCAAAGAAGTGGAGGAAAAATTACCAGACTTAATTCTTCTTGATGTTATCCTTCCTGATATAAATGGACTTGAGCTTCTCAAGAAATTTAGAAGCGAGAATACTAGCGAGAATCTCCCCATTATAATGGTCTCGGCATTCAATGATGTAGATGGTATTGCAAAATGCATACAGCTAGGGGCACAAGACTATCTTCCAAAACCGCTTAATGGAACTATCTTACTTGCGAAGGTAATTTCGTCCTTAGAAAGAAAATTTTTTAGAGAAAGAGAGAAAGAGTTAGTAAATAAATTACACATACAGGCAACTACAGATCAATTAACAGGTATTTCAAATAGAAGAGTTGTCTTTGAAGAACTTGAGAATTCATATGCTGAGTTACAATCTGGGCATAAAAAGGATTTCTCTGTAATAATGATTGATATTGATTTCTTCAAATCGGTTAATGATACATACGGACACTCAGGAGGAGATGAAGTCCTCAAGGCCATGGCGAATGTTTTAAAAAATTATGTAAGTGAACCTAATATAGTTGGAAGAATTGGTGGTGAAGAATTCCTTGCGGTAATATTTGATCAAGAAGATATACAAACCTACTGTGATAATTTGCGTAGGGAAATTCATACCATAAAAGTTTCCTATGAAGATCATGAAATCTCCATAACTGCTAGTGGAGGCGTTGCAATTACTTCAGAGTCTGGAAACGCGTCAGATGTTATAAACAAAGCTGATGAAAGGCTGTATGATGCTAAGAAATCAGGAAGAGATAAATTTGTTATTAGTTAATAGTGGAGATGTAGATGGCAAGAATTTTGTATGTTGAAGATAACGAAATGAATAGAGATATGTTGTCAAGAAGATTACAGAGAAGAGATCATGAGATATTACTAGCATTTGATGGAAAAGAAGGGCTCGATATGATGAAATCTGAAAAACCTGATTTAGTCCTTATGGACATGGGTCTTCCCGTCATGGATGGATGGGAAGCAACAACAACAGCCAAGGGAGATCCAGAAATAAAAGATATACCAATAATTGCTCTAACCGCTCATGCCTTAGAATCTGATAGAGTGAAAGCCTTAGATTGCGGTGCTGATGATTTCGATACTAAACCGGTAGACTTCAAAAGGTTACTGGGAAAAATAGAAGGACTCCTAGGATAAGATTCTTATTGGTTGTAGATATTAGTAACTATAGCTGAGAGTTCGTCCATAGAAACCTCATCTTTCTTAACCATTCCTGCAACATTCTTTTCTAGCATCTCTCTTTGCACTTCCGTTAGATCTTTGCCTGAATATACAAGCACAGGTGCCCTTTCGGTTTCATTAAATTCCTTCATATAATTCTCTAAGAACTCAAATCCATCCATTCGTGGCATCTCAAGATCAAGAACAATCAGGTTGGGATTTTTATTTAATTTTTCTAAGCCCTCTTTACCATCTTTGGCAGTATCAAATTTAAAGCCAGCATCACTTAGCATTCGAGATAATAAATCACGAACATCGGCATCGTCATCAATAATTAGAACGGTTCCATCGTGATCAGTTGAAGAGATATGTTTAGATACCGTTTCTAAGAATAAATCTCTATTGATTGGTTTAGTTAAATAATCATCGGCGCCAAGTGATTGAGATAAAACATCTTGAGACAATTGGCTTACCATAACTACAGGCATTTCCTTAAGTTCGGGGTCACTTTTACATTCCTTCAATATTGACCATCCGTCTCTTCCGGGCATCAAAACATCTAAAAGAAGTAACTTTGGTTTCATCTCTCTCACAATCTGCATACCCTTTTCACTATCAACAGCGCCTACTAGCTTTAAACCAATCTTTGAAAGGGTTCTACGTATAAGATCATGCATCGCGACATCATCATCAATCAGAACTACTATCTTTTCTTCTTCAGTAAGTTTATCGATAGTATTACCTTGCTCTAATTCATCATAATCTTGAGGGCATTCTCTTGGAACATATAAAGTAAAGACTGATCCAACGCCGAGCTCACTAGTTACAATCACATCACCCCCCATCATTTCAGCTAATTTTTTAGTGATAGGCAGTCCAAGTCCTGTTCCGCCATGTTTCGCTGATGTTGATCTTTCGGCTTGTTCATATTCTCTAAAGACTTTGCTTAAACCCTCTTCAGACATTCCTTCACCAGTATCAGACACAGAAAATCTAATCATCTCTACATCTTCCTCAAAAAAGGTATCTACATCTAGGGTAACAGTACCATTAGAAGTAAATTTAAATCCATTGCTCAAAAAGTTAGTCAGACATTGTCGAATTTTTGTTTCATCTTGAGTCATTGATCCGAGAGCATCTTCTAGATTGACTTTGAAACCATTATCATTTGTAGCAGCCAGAGGGCCAGTAACATCCTTTATCGTATCAACCATCCCCTCTATCTCGAAACTAGTCAAGTACAGCTCCATTCTTCCAGCTTCTATCTTAGAAATATCTAGAATATTGTTAATAAGAGATAATAGGTGACTTCCGGCTGAAGTGATTTTTTTCAGATCAGGAAGTAAATCATCATAACCAAGGTCCTCGCAATCCTCTGCTAACATTTCTCCGTAACCGAGGATAGCGTTTAAAGGTGTTCTGAGTTCGTGGCTCATGTTAGCAAAAAATCTAGTTTTTTCTGCATTTGCATCCCTTGCTTCATCCCTAGAAGTCTCCATTTCACTCGTACGGGCAGAAATCAAAGCATTCACCTCATCCGACATTCTTGAAAAGGCTAAAGACATTAATTCAACTGAAGCTTCTTCGTTTCCTGCTCCATCTCCTTCTTTAGCTAACTCGGTCATTTTCTTGATATCTTCGAGAATAAGTTTCTGAGCATCACCTTCTAACTGATCAGCTAGGAAAGACATTTTTTCAATGATTACCCTATCTCTTTCTTTTCTTCTTTTTGCCTGTTGTTTTCTAATGTCTTCCATCTCCAAAAGATGACCTCTATAACTATGAAGAGCTGTAGAGAGGTGACCTACTTCATCATTTTTGGATGCTAAAAGTCCATGGCGTTCTGGCATCTTCTGAGTATGATCTCCTTGTGTTAAACCTTCTAAGACTGCAATTGCTCGTGTGATTCCTCCAAAAGTTCTATAAGTAATGTAAGCTGTTAATCCGACAATGAATAAAATCATAAGAGCTGAGACAAAATAACTCCTTGCAAGAACTTCAGAGGCCCTTTCCATGGCTAACTTTTCATCTTTAAATATAAATAATTCTGCTTTATCTGACGATAAGTAGGTGCTCAATGGAATTAATGTAATAGAAGTTCCGAGATCAGCATCCTTCGAGCTGTGCCTGCTTCCATTTTCTGTCATCAACAAATTAGCTTTTTCTACATTTTGAGAGTAATTCTCAATACCAAATCTAGACTCAGAGCTGAAATCATCTGATGAATAGTCTTCTTCAAGAGAAATCAGTCCTTCAGGAGTCTTTATACCCGTCCTGACCTCAAATTCATCTTCAAAAATCTCAATTGCCTTTCTCACATCTACTCCTAGGATTATGTTGGCAAAAGTTTCTTGATTAACTTTTATTGGAAATGAATAAGTTTGATTTAAAGTAGCCGTTTGTAGATTATCAGCATCAAGTATCTTTAAGGTCGATTGTCTTGGTCTTTCTGAGATATCTTTAATGTGAGAATCTAAATAAGAAAAAAATTCAGGTCTAGCTTTAGGACTACAGGCATCTATGCCAAGTAAATCTAGTGCACTTCCACAATAAAATCTTTGACCATTTGGAAAGTAGGCCATTACAAAACTTAACTCACCATCGTCCAATTCCTCTTCAAATATATATTCAATTAAGTACTGAAGATCACCAAGAGATCGGTTTTCTATAGTGTTGAAAATTGGATTCAAATAGTTGCCTGAAGAATCGACTTCGTCTATGAAAGTTTCATCATCTGGATCCCAGATATCCCCTTTTTCTCCAAAACCCGGAAGCCAGCTTGCCATAGACTCATAAGTACCATTGAAGGTTTGGTACCAAGCAGACTCATAAAGCACTACCAAGGATTCACCCGCAGCATCTTCTTGAATTGAGTCTCTACTGTCTGTAGAAAAATAGAAGACTACCGTTACTAGCAGATACCCCACTACTACGAACAGCAGAAGTTGCAGTCTAATTGACATATTTGAGAGAAATACTAGAAAACTTTATTGTAGGTCAAAATTTAATCTTACTTGAACGTTGTTAGCCTTGACAGATTGACCATTAAATGAAGGAGGCATATATACCCATTTTCGTACTGCTTTAATTGCAGATCTTTCAAACACACCTTGAGGTGCAGCTTCAACAACATAAGGATCTAAGACTGCTCCATCTGTATCAACATCAAATTCGACAATTACATAACCTTCCTTGCCTAGCCTTAAAGCTTTTCTAGGGAAAGAAGGTAACTTTGCATAATTTCTCTCAACAGTTATTTCTGTTTCGTCTTCTCCAACATATCCTATATCTGTAATTGCGGAGATGCTTGAAGCAAATATAACTGCCATAAAAATAGCTAAGCCTCTTGAAGATAGTTTATAAATTTTATTTAAAGACATTATGGTTTACTCCTGTTTATATATATATTATACACCTTTTATAAATCTTAAGATCACAATGAGTAAATCAAAGAGAGTAAAGCACTACTTAGCTGGACAGCGCTACTGGGAAGTATTTGTAATTGATAAAGAGGAAACAGTAGGACACGCTTGTGAATTGATGGACAAAAATAGGATCGGAGCTTTGATCGTAGTTGATAAAAAAACTGATGTTGAACACAGTCATGTTATTGGAATAGTCACAGAAAGAGATATCGTTAAAACCATCTCGCATCATCTAGATAATATTGAAGATAGAACAGTTGATCAAATAATGACTAATTCTGTTGTAAGTACCACACCTGATGCAACATCTGAAGAAGCTGTAAATTTAATGGTTGAAAATCAAATTAGACATTTAGCTGTGATGGAGGAGGATATATTGTTAGGCGTTATATCAATGCGTGATCTTTTCTATTCATTGAATTACCTAAGTAAGGAATGATAGTTCTTTTTGCTTGTATTGAAAACTCATGCAGAAGTCAAATAGCTGAAGCCTTAGGAAAAAATATTTCTCAAGGTAAGATTGAATTCTATAGTGCTGGCTCCAAACCTAGTGGTGTTGTAAATCCGATGGCAATTAAATTACTTAGCTCACAGGGAGTGCATTTATTAGATCATAAATCGAAACATGTTTCTGATTTTGAAGGTATAAAAATAGATTATCTTATTTTAATGGGGTGCGGAGACGAATGCCCTAATTTAGTTGCTGATAAGAGAATTGAGTGGGATATTCCTGATCCTAAAGACATGGAAAAATCTGAATTTCTCAAGGTAATAGAGAAAATAAGATGTGAAGTACAGAAATTAATTAAAGCTATCTATATCGAACATTCTCTCTAGAGAGTTCTTTTACAGATCTTACTCCCATCAATCGCATATCACGTTCAATTTCTTGTCTCATCAGTTCTAAAGCTCTCTCTACTCCTTCTTGTCCAGCGGCTGCTAAGGCATATAAATAAAATCTACCGCCACCGACTGCCTTAGCCCCAAGTGAGAGTGCTTTCAACACGTGAGTGCCTCTTTGTATCCCGCTATCCATAATGACGTCTATATCATCCCCTACTGCATCTACTATTTCTGATAATTGATCAAAAGGTGACCTACTTCCATCTAACTGTCTTCCGCCATGATTAGAAACAACAATACCAGTACACCCTATTTCAACGGCTTTTCTTGCGTCTTCAACACTCATCACACCTTTTAAGCAAAATTGTCCATTCCAATATTCAACCATTCTTGCAACATCATCCCAACTTAAATTGGGATCTAACATTTCAGTAAAATATCTTCCAATCGAAATAGGTCCATCAGACATATCTACATGATCGTCTAATTGAGGTAGTGAAAACTTCTCATGAGTTAAGTAATTTAAAGCCCACATTGGTTTAACTGCGAATTGAAAAATGCCATTTAAGCTTAATTTAAATGGAATAGAAAAGCCTGTTTTTAAATCTCTTTCTCTGTTTCCCCCTGTTATCGTATCTACAGTGAGCATCATGATATCGACATTCGCATTTTTGGCATTTTCCAACATCACTTTGTTGAGTTCTCTGTCTTTGTGAAAGTAAAACTGGTAACATTGGGGTCCTGGGTATCTTTTCCTTACGTCTGCGAGGCTTACTGTCCCAAGAGAGGAAACGCCAAATAGAGTTCTATATTTGTCTGCTGCAGCAGCTACTGCATTTTCTCCTTGATGATGGAATACCCTTTGCAATGCTGTTGGTGAGCAATAAATTGGCATATCTAGTCTTTGACCCAAAATTTCAACTGACATGTCGATATCTTGAACGCCCCGTAATACATTAGGAACTAGATCACAATCTTCAAAACTCTTTGTATTTCTATCATAGGTGCTCTCATCATCGGCAGCTCCGTCGATGTAATTGAAAATCGGACTAGGCAAGCGTCTACGCGCTAACTCTCTGAAGTCAGTGAAACTATGGCAATCTTTCAAACGCATAACAATTTGAATGTAAAACCCTACAGAAAGCTATTTTATTTCTAGGGTATTATTTTTTGCTTTCTTGTATAAGGGTAAAAGCTTTCATTGATTGGTCACCACCCTGATAACAAAGAGTTGCATCTTCCATATCAGAAATTTGATCCCAACTTGATTCAATATTTTCAGCTGTCAATTCATCCCCAGTACCTAGATAGACACCTTTAGTTTCATGAATCATCACTCTTGTAAATACACCTGCACCCGCAGCGATAATCACTCCAGTAGGGGCATCTTCGGAAACCATATAAGTTACAGCAGGACTAACGTATTCTGGCTTAATTTGTTCAATTACGTCTTCTGGCATTAAACTTTCCGTCATCCTTGTTCCTGCTAATGGCGCCAAAGTATTACACTTAACATTGTACTTAGCTCCTTCAAGTTTAAGAGTATTCATTAGGCCAACAACGCCCATCTTTGCTGATCCATAATTAGTTTGACCAAAGTTACCATAAAGTCCACTCGATGAAGATGTCATTACTATTCTTCCATAGTTCTGCTCTTTCATTATTTCCCAAACCGCTTTTGTACAATTTACACTTCCCATGAGATGTACTTCTACAACCATTCTAAAATCTTGGTCTTCAACCTTTGAAAAACTTTTATCTCTAAGAATACCTGCATTGTTAACCAAGATATCAATGCGACCGTAGGCATCCATTGCTTGGTCAACCATTGATTTAACCTGTTCTGCATCAGTAACACTAGCTCCATTAGCTATTGCTTCACCACCGGCAGCCTTTATTTCTTCAACGACCATTTCTGCTGCAGTAGAAGAACCATCATCAGATCCATCTACATTTCCACCCAAATCATTAACAACGACCTTGGCACCTCTTCGAGCCAGGTCCAATGCATGACATTTTCCTAGTCCTCCACCTGCACCAGTTACAATTGCAACACGATCATTAAATGTAATTGACATAATATCTCCTCTTTATAAATTTAAGGCGCACATATTAACTTAACCTAGTTTCTTTGTGAAAAGGCTTTTTCTATTCTATTTATAGCCTCTTCTAGTATAGACTTAGGACATCCAAAGTTTAAACGCACATAGTTTTTATCTCCAAACCAAGCGCCATCATAAACACCAACTCTTGCTTCATCTATAAAAAAATTGGCAGCATTATCTAATCCTGATTCGCTACAGTCTATCCACGCTAAGAATCCCGCCTCAGGCCCCTTTAAGGAGAGTCCATCTATATTATTTAATCTTTCCAGTAATAAATTTCTATTAGATTTTAAATACTCTAGCAATTCTAAATACCACTCTTGAGCATCTCTGTAAGCTGCTTCTGCAGCTACAAATGCAATATTATCTATATGGGCAACAATACCTTTCATATTCCTCTTGAAATCTTCTCTCAGTTCTGTATTAGGTATTATTGCAGCTGCGATGGGAAATCCTGCAAGATTAAAGGTTTTGCAAGGTCCCATGATAGTAATAGAGTTATCTTCATTATATTTATTTAAACTCGCATATGGAATGTGTTTTAAACCTTCCTCTAAAATTAAATCAGAATGTATTTCGTCACTACAAACAATAATTTTTCTATCTTCACAAACTTTAGAAATTTCATTTAATTCGCCCTCACTGAAAACAGTTCCACCAGGATTTTGAGGATTACATAGAAAAAATAACTTAGTATCATCTGTTAGAAGCGTTTCGATAGCTTCCATGTCATATTCGAGCCTTCCTTGAGAATCAAATAAATGAGTTTTTATAAATCCCCTTTCCATATTTTCGGGTGCTTCAGTGAATGGAGCATAAATTGGAGAAGGAACCATAGCTATTTCTCCAGGTGCCAGAATAGTTTTACAAGTCACATTTAAACCCACAACTCCTCCTGGTATCCAGACAACCCAATCTTTTTGTATTGACCATCCAAAATTGTTTTCTACATTATCAACAAATACATCAGTCAAATTAGTTGGAATCTCAGAATAACCAAAAATTCCTTGAGATATTCTGTCAGACATAGCACTAGTTATTTCTGGAGGACAAATAAAGTCCATATCTGCTATCCACATGGGTATTACGTCAGCATTAGAGAACTTTAGCCACTTAGTGCTATGAGTTTCTTTTCTCGATATTATCTGGTCAAAATCATATTTCATGAATAAAAATCATATTACTCTAAATTTTGGTTGATACCTATTGCTCAGTGCTGCCTCAGTGGTTAGACTGCGATCCCCAATACTCTAAATTATGACAGATATCTCATATTCAAACGTTAATGATAATACCCCAGTTTTAGTCGGGAATAGTCAACTCACTGATAAAAGAGGGATTAACGGTTTTAACTACTTAGAAATACTGAAAGAGGTTTCTGAAGAAGCTATTTTAGATTGTTGTGCTTCAGTGCAACTTAATAAACATATTGATACGGTGGCGGTGATTCGGTTTGTAGCAGATACACCTCATAGAGACTCAGCAACTTCTAACTTGTGGGGTTATCCAAATATGCCAAGAAGTTTGTCTAATTCATTAAATATATCTGCCCTAAATGAAATTTATACTACAACAGGCGGTAACTCTCCTCAATTAGCGCTGAATGAATTAGCAACTAGAATAAAGGATGATCAAATTGAATGTGCATTGTTGGCAGGAGGTGAAGCTCTTGATACTTTTGTAGGTAGATTGAAGCAAGGATTAGAAGTAAATTGGTCAGATGATCCAGGAGGCAAGCCCGAATTAATAGGAAAAGCTTTAGACGGAACAAATGATCATGAGAAACTTCATGGATTATTTGATCCTTCGTCTGTGTATCCTCTTTTTGCTAATTCACTAAGAGGAAAAAATCACCAAACTGTCAGAGAGCATATGCAAGATACAGGAAGTATGTTTGAAGAATTTTCAAGAATAGCCTCAAAAAATGAACATGCTTGGTTCCCAATTCATAGATCTGCTGAAGAAATTGCTGAAGTCAAACCTGAGAATAGAATGATTGGCCTTCCCTATACAAAGTATATGAATTCTATAATGAGAGTAAATCAATCTTGTGCAATGATTATGATGTCTGCAAAAAAAGCAAGAGAACTGGGTATTCCTGAATCAAAATGGATATTTATGTATTCAGGAGCATGTTTAAATGATATCTGGAATGTCTCTGACAGAGTTGATTATCATTCCTCACCTGCTATCAAAGCCTGTACCGATAGTGTCTTTGATTTAGCTAATATTTCAATTAATGAAGTCGATTTTATAGATCTATACTCTTGCTTTCCCTCTGCAGTACAAATTGCAATGAAAGAACTATCTTTAGAGCCAAATGATCCAAGAGGCTTGACGGTTACCGGTGGACTTCCTTATTTTGGAGGCCCAGGAAATGCTTATGTTATGAACTCAATAGCAACTTTGATGGATAAATTGAGATTAGAGCCTGGAAAATTTGGTTTAGCGACCGCGAATGGTTGGTACATAACAAAGCATGGTGCAGGTATATTTTCCTCAAAGCCCTTTGAAGGCGAATGGAACCAAGTTGCTGATACTTCTCATATACAAAAGGCAATTGATTCAGCAGATAATCCTGACTTCACGGAGATTCCTCAAGGAGATTGTTCTGTAGAAACTTATACAATCACTCATTCACGAAGTGGTCCAGATAAAGGGATTGTTATAGGTCGGCTTAAAAACGGAACAAGATTTATTGCAAACACTGAAAGGGATACAGCTACTTTGGAATATATGTGTCGCGAAGACATGTTAGATGCCTTTGGTACAGTTTCTAATGATGGAAAAAGAAATATTTTTAAGCCAAACTTATAAGGAGAAATACATGAAAGAAATCAATGTTGCAGTTACAGGTGGAGCAGGACAAATAGCTTATTCACTTTTGCCCAGATTAATAAGTGGTGAAACTTTTGGGCCCGATACAAAAGTAAATTTAAGACTCATCGAAATACCGCAAGTAGTAGATAAGTTGCAAGGTACAATTATGGAATTGATAGACTGTGGTTTTGAACAAACGGGTGAACTTGTCGCTACCTCTGACATCAAAGAAGGAGTAAAAGATGCTGATTGGATTCTTTTGGTAGGCAGTATTCCTAGAGGGATCGTTATAGATGGGAAGAAAATTGAAGAAAGAAGTGATCTTTTAAAAATAAATGGTGGAATCTTCACGGATCAAGGAGCAGCCATAGGAGAACTAGCTAAGTCGGATGCAAAGATATTAGTAGTGGGTAATCCAGCTAATACCAATGCACTTATAGGAATGAACTCAGCAAATAATTCTACACAACAGTGGTTTGCTATGACTGCTCTTGATGCTAATAGAGCTAAAGCACAATTAGCAGAGAAAGCAGCTGCAGAAATTTCATCTGTAAAAAATATGATCATATGGGGTAATCATAGTCCTACCATGTATCCTGATCCTTATAATGCAACTATTAATGGCGCTAGTGCTGTTGAAGTTATTAATGATAACCAGTGGATTGAAGATAGTTATTTACCTTTAGTTCAACAAAGGGGTAAGGCCGTAATAGATGCCAGAGGAGCATCATCTGCTGCTTCCGCTGCTAATGCTGCGATAGATACGGTCAAGGCAGTAATCAATCCTACCAAAGAAGGTGACTGTTTTAGCGCTGCTGTTGTTAGTGATGGAAGTTATGGAATTCCAAAGGGTTTAATATTTGGATTTCCTTTAAGAACTAATTCAAATGGAAAAATCGAGATAATTCAGGGGATAGAACTGAATGAGTTTGCTCAAACCAAGATAAAAGTCACTACCGAAGAATTAGAGTCTGAAAGAGAAGCTGTTTCAGAATTAATTGACTAATTTTTAGGCTTCATTTGCGGGAATAGGAGTACATCCCTGATGGATTGAGCACCTGTCAGTAACATCACCAATCTATCAATACCGATACCTACCCCTGCACAGGGCGGTAAACCATACTCCAGAGCCTCGATGTAGTCAGAATCGAATTCCATAGCCTCTTCGTCACCCGCTGATTTTTGAGATACCTGATCTTGAAAACGATCTGCCTGATCATCAGGATCATTCAGTTCCGAGAATCCGTTAGCTATTTCCTTACCTCCAATAAATAACTCGAATCTATCAACTTCATGAGGGTTTTCATCCGAAGCTCTTGATAGAGGCGATACATCTTTGGGATATCCAGTAATGAATGTTGGGTTGATTAATTCTGATTCAACAAGCTCTTCAAATAATCCAAATAGAATTTTGCCATTTGACAGATTTTCTATATCTTCAAACTTATATTTTTTTCCTAAATCTAGAAGGAAACCTCTATCGTCAAATGAGATAGGGTCGATAGAAAGTTTCTTAGAAACTGTTTCTTTCAAACTAATCCTTTGAAATGGTTTAGAAAAATCATAGCTTATATTTTCAGTTTCCAATTTTGATGAGCCCCATACTTCTTCTGAAACAAATTTAAAAAGTCTCTCTAAAAAATCCATTTGATCATTAAAATCAGCGAAAGCGGTATAGTACTCTAGCATTGTAAATTCAGGATTATGTTTTGTAGATAACCCTTCATTTCTAAAATTTCTATTTATTTCAAAAACTTTTTCCATTCCGCCAACCACAAGTCTCTTCAAATATAATTCGGGTGCTATACGCAAATAAAGGTCCATATCCAATGCATTATGATGAGTTGTAAATGGTTTAGCTGCTGCGCCACCGAGAATCGAGTGCATCATTGGAGTTTCTACTTCCAAATATTCATGATTTATAAAAAACTCTCTTATAGAGCTTATTATTTGACTCCTTTTCTTGAAAATTTCTAAACTTTCTGAGTTTGTAATCAGATCTAAGTATCTTTTTCTATATCTTTGCTCCGTGTCAACAAGTCCTGAATGTTTTTCAGGCAAAGGTCTTAAAGATTTAGTTAACATTTGTATTGAATGTGCATGAACAGTTAATTCTCCTGTTTTTGTTAGGAATAATTTTCCCTTTATTCCTACGATATCCCCGAGGTCCCATGTTTTAAATTCATCATATTGCCCTTCAGGGATATCATTCGATCGGATATAAGCTTGGATTTGTCCTTTCATATCTTGCAAAGTTATGAAACTAGCTTTACCCATAATCCTCTGCAACATAATCCTCCCGGCAATAGCAACTTCGTGAGATTGTTCTTCTAATTCTTCTTTAGATGTTCCGTCAAATTGAATTTTTAAATCTTGAGATAAAGAATCTCTTCTAAAGGAATTTGTGTAGGCAACTCCCCTCTTCCTTAGTGCATCAAGTTTTAATCTTCTCTGTTCAAGAAGCTCATTTTCCGTTAGTTTTTCTGTCATAGTTGATACTTTAACTAAATATTTTCTTTTAAGCTTGCTTCGATGAAATAATCTAGCTCGCCATTAAGTACCGCTGAACAATTTGTGGTTTCTACCCCAGTTCTTAAATCTTTAATTCTTGAGGAATCAAGCACGTATGATCGTATTTGACTACCCCAACCAATGTCAGCTTTCGACTCTTCTAAAGATTGTTTTTCTTCATTACGCTTATTCATTTCTATCTCATATAGTTTAGCTCTTAGTTGGGCCATGGCTTTATCCTTATTCTGATGTTGAGATCTTTGTGACTGACATTGGGATACCACACCGGTAGGTTCATGAGTAATTCTTATAGCTGAGTCGGTTTTGTTCACATGTTGCCCCCCTGCACCGCTGGCTCTATAGGTATCGATCCTTAAATCAGCAGGGTCTATTTCTATCTCAACTGTTTCATCAACCTCTGGTGAAATAAAAATAGATGCAAATGATGTGTGTCTTCTGCTTCCCGAGTCAAATGGAGATTTTCTGACTAATCTATGAACTCCCGTCTCTGTTCTCAACCATCCATATGCGTAATCGCCATTAAATTTTATTGCCGCACTCTTTATACCAGCCACTTCACCTGGAGAAACTTCTATTACTTCAGTTTCAAAACCTTTAGATTCACCCCATTTCAAATACATCCTCATAAGCATCTCTGCCCAGTCTTGTGCTTCCGTTCCGCCTGAACCTGACTGAATATCTAAATATGCATTATTCGGATCCATTTTATTTGAAAACATTCTTATAAATTCTAAATCGCTTAATGCTAATTCATTATTCTCTATTTCTTTAGAAATCTCTTCGAGCGCAGATGAGTCATCTTCTTCAATAGCGATTTCCGTTAACTCTATGGAATCTTTAATAGCAATATCTAGACTGTTGAACTTCATTAGCTCCTTTTCTAAATAGACCTTCTCCTTATTAATTTCTTGAGCTTTTTGAGGATCGTCCCATATTTTTGGATCACTTAATTTAAGAGTTAATTCTTCAAGTTTTAAGGTCTTATTTTCAACGTCAAAGATACCCCCTTAGATCTTCTATTCTTTTAGAGTGATCTTTTAACTCTTCATTAAGTGACGTAATTTCTATCATTTATTAAAGTGCATTAGAGAGAACAAATCTTTTAACCTCTTCGTAATTTTCTGCCAAAATATTGAATTGTTCTTCCTGTTGAAATGTTTTTTCAACTTTCTTAGGAAGAGATGAATGGTAGTCTGGAATAGCTTTCTCAATAGCCTCTGAAAATTTAGCAGGGTGAGCAGTTCCCATTGTTATGACGGGTTCATTTGGAGGTGATATTTCTTTACTTGCCCTAACACCAGTGGCTGTATGTGGATCAAGTAAGTAACCGATCTTTTGATGCGTATTGATAATTTGCTTGATTATCTCTTGATCATTGCTGCAATGACTTTTAAAAAAATTAGAAACTGCATCTATCTTACTTTCAGGAATATCAATACTTTTTTCCGGAAAGGATCGCATATTTTTTGCAAGTAGCGATGTATCATTATCATATAAATTATAGAGCAGTCTCTCAAAATTACTGGCTACAGAAATATCCATACTGGGAGCAAGGGTCTGAACAACATTTGTTTTAGCATAGAGGTTGTTAGAAAAAGTTTGATGCAAAACATCATTTTCATTTGTCGCGATGATAAGCCTTTTTATCGGCAATCCCATTTCTTTTGCAGTCCAGCCAGCATATGCATGGCCAAAATTACCCGAAGGTATTGAAAAAGTAAGGTCTTCTTTTATTTCTTTTAGTCTTAGATAGGACCAAAAGAAGTATACTGATTGAGTCATACACCTTGCCCAATTTATAGAATTTGCAGCAATAAACCTTACTTTAGTTTGTTGGAAATCCTCATCAAGAAACATTTTTTTAACTATGTTTTGGCAACCATCAAAATCAGTTTCTATCGCTAGTGGGTAAACATTTTGAGATTGAGTTGTTGTCATTTGTTTCCTTTGAAACTCAGTTACCTTTTCATGCGGATAAAGAATGTAAACTTCAACATTTTCATGTCTCGCGCAAGCAGAAATTGCTGCTGCTCCGGTATCTCCAGATGTAGCTCCAAGAACAACTATTTTTTCACCCTTCTCTTTTGCAAAATGATTAAGTAAAACTCCCAATAGCTGCATAGCGACATCCTTGAAAGCTAGTGTGGGACCATGAAATAATTCTAAGACCCAGTGATTCTCTTCAATCTCCTTTAATTTAACAACATCTTCTTCATCAAAAGATGTGTACGCCTCCTCTAATAGTTTTAAAAAACTACTTTCGTCTATTTCACTTTCTACATAGGGATGCAGAATTTTTGCAGCTAATTGGTAAAAAGGAAGATTTGACCAACTTTCAATTTCTTCAATAGAGAATTTAGGGAATGTTTGAGGCATATATAGGCCTCCATCTGGGGCCAGTCCTCCCAATAGTACCTCTGAAAAAGGAACTATTGGGCTTTCTCCTCTTGTACTGTTATAGAGCATTGTAGATTCTGAATTGTTTGACTGAGCCTGATGTCTCTTCCATTAATTCCAAATTGTTCTTTAACTGTATAGCTTCGATCTCTGTTAGGGGACCTGAAATTATAACTACTGGAACATATGTATTTTCTTTATTACTGGTTTTGGTTTCTTTCTGGATAAGAGCCTCAATACTAATTTGGCTATCCGCAAAAACTGAGGAAAGCTTAGCTATAGCTCCGGCTTGATTGATGACATTTAAATTAAAATATCTTCCAAAATTCTGATTATCTTCCTGACCAAAATTAATTTTATTTCGCTTTTTATCAGATACGGGCCATCCTCCATTCGAAAGATCAACTAAATCAGCTATGACTGCAGATGCGGTAGGCTTTGGACCAGCTCCAGGACCATAGTAAACAGTGGAGCCGATTTCTTCACAAAAAATCTCCAATGCATTCATTTGTTGTCCTACTTGAGATAGTAACTGACCTTTAGGTACAAAGGTTGGAAATGCACTTACATTTACTTCACCATCTACCATAGACCCATAAGCTATATGTTTGACTGAATATTCCAACTGTTCCGCGTAAATAATATCTTCAGGAGATACATTTTCTATTCCTTCATAAGATACAGAGTTAAAATCGTATAGAGTATTGAAAGCTAACGCAGATAGTATAGAAGCCTTTTGAGCTGCATCAGTTCCATCTACATCCATTGTTGGATCAGCTTCAGCAAGACCTAAGTTTTGTGCTTCTTTCAAGGCATCTTTAAAAGAAGATTGATTTTCTGACATTTTTGAAAGAATAAAATTGGTCGTACCATTCAATATACCTGCAAACCAGTTTACTTTATTTGCAACCAAACCTTCTCTCAAGGCTTTTATAACCGGTGTACCACCAGCAACAGAGGCTTCAAATCCAATCTGTACCTTATTTTCCTTTGCAAGCTCAAATAGTTTATCTCCATGAGTTGCAATTAAAGCCTTGTTGGCTGTAACAATGTGTTTTCCGTTTTTAATAGCTTCTTCAATCAAGTCTTTCGCTAAATCACATCCTCCTATCAACTCTACTAAAACATCTACCTTAGGGTTTCTAGCTACCTCCATAAGATCAGTCACAACATCTAGATCATAAGGAACGACTGATTTACCTTTACGAGCACCAACCTGTATGATTTCTATCGTTACTCCACCATTATCCTCAACAACATTGGGAGAATTGGAGAGGATCTCAAGAACTGCTCCACCCACATTTCCGACGCCACAAACGCCAATCTTTAATGTTTTCATTAATTTATTGCTTGTACGTTAGATGAATTGGATAAAAATTTCTTTATATTTCTTATAGCCTGTCTCGATCTGTGTTCATTTTCTATAAGTGAAAAACGCACGTATCCCTCTCCATAACTTCCGAAACCAACTCCTGGTGAAACAGCGACCTTAGCCTGAGCGAGTAACTGTTTACTGAACTCCAAAGAGCCGAGATGAATATGAGTAACTGGTATCTTTGCCCAAACAAACATGGTTGCCTTTGGGCTTTCCACATACCAACCAGCATTATTCAGACCTTTTATTAAAACATCTCTTCTTGATTGATACATAGTTTTAATTTCATTTACATGCTCATCTCCTTGATCTAAAGCTTTTATTGCAGCCACTTGTATCGGAGTGAATAATCCATAATCAAAATAGGACTTTATTCTTGAGAGAGCAGCTAAGAGTTCCTTGTTTCCGCAGCAAAAACCAACTCTCCAACCTGGCATATTGTAACTTTTAGATAGAGTAAAAAACTCTACAGCAACGTCTTTTGCACCTTTTACCTGCAGTATCGATGGCGCCTTATAATCATCAAAGCATATATCTGCATATGCAAGATCTTGAATTATCCAAATCTTATGTTCTTTAGCAAAATCTACTATTTTTTCAAAAAACTTAATATCTACGCATTCTGTGGAAGGATTGCTAGGAAAATTCAAAACTAACATCTTGGGTTTTGGGAAAGAATTCGTCATCGCTGACTCTAGCTCAGAAAAGAAATCTATATCATCGCCAATCGGAACATGCCTTATGTCAGCACCAGCAATCACAAATCCATAAGGATGAATAGGATATGAGGGATTTGGGACTAAAACTGCGTCACCTTTATCTAAAGTTGCCAATGCAAGATGTCCAAGACCTTCTTTTGATCCCATAGTCACAACTGCTTCACTTGCAGGATCTAGATGGACTTGATATCTCCTTTCATACCAATCACAAATTGATTTTCTAAGTCTTGGTATGCCTTTGGATTGTGAATATCTGTGAGTGCTTCCATCTAAAGCAGACTCTCTTAACTTATCTACTATTTCTGTTGGTGTTGATTGATCAGGATTGCCCATACCGAAGTCGATGATATCTTCACCCCTCTTTCTTGCAGCAGCCTTCAAGTTTTGAATTTCATCAAATACATAAGGTGGCAATTGATTAATTCTTGGAAAATTGCTATCCATAGATTAATTCTAGCTGTTAGTACCGAGAATATTAAGTAAATCTTGAGGAGGCAGATAACCAGGAATCATTTTTCCTTCGTCAGTAATAATGGAAGGAGTGCCTTGAACTCCTATTGTATTGCCAAGATTAAAGTGCTTTTCGACTGGATTATCTTCACATAACTTCGTTTCTATATCTTGACCCTGCTTTAGTAAAGTTAATGAAAAATTAGGATCTTCATTGCACCATGCTGAAGAGATTTTATTAAAAGAGTCTGACCCTATACCAGCTCTTGGATATGCAAGGTAATTAACTTTTATCCCTAACTCTAAATACTCATCAATTTGATTATGAAATTGCCTGCAATATCCGCAATCAACATCTGTGAAAACGAATATATTATGATTTATTTGTCTAGGCTCAAAAGTTATAAGTTCACTTTCATTCAATTCCCCGATTAAAGTTTTTCTTTGGTAATCTCTTCTTGCTTCAGATTTATTTACTAAGCCATCTTTTGTAATAAGATAAATATCTCCAGATACTAGATAATTACCATCAGATGAAACATATAGGGGTTCTATTCCTTCAAAATTTACTTCAAAAAAGCCATTTAAATCTGTTTCCTGAATTGAAATCAAATTAATTTCATTGGGAAGAATCTCCGTGAGCTTTCTTTTTACTGCTTCAATTTCCTTTATGTTATCTGATGAGTTAGCTGAACAACCTGCCGAAAATATCAAAATTATAAGAAAAGTAAAAATTTTAAATTGCATTGGCATACTTAACCTCTAGGGTGATGCTCATTATGTAATTCTTTCATTCTATGTCTAGCAACTTCTGTATAAATTTGTGTCGTTGAAAGACTTGAGTGACCCAAAAGAAGCTGAACTGTTCTAAGGTCAGCACCATGATTTATTAAATGTGTAGCAAAAGCATGTCTAAGGGTGTGTGGTGAAAGGTCTTTTTTTATGGAAGCTTTTAAAGCATAGTCTTTGATTCTGTGCCAAAAAGTTTGACGGGTCATGGATTTTCCTCTTTTACTTAGAAAAAGTTCAGATACTTTGTTATTTTCTTTCAGCAAGTTGGGGCGACTTTCATTAATATACTTCTGTAACCAGTAAAGAGCCTCTTCACCCATAGGAACTAATCTTTCTTTCTCTCCCTTACCAATAACTCTGATAACTCCCTGTCTTATATTTATGTTTAAGATATCTAAGTTAATTAACTCTGATACTCGCAAGCCACAAGCATAGATTAATTCCAACATTGCTCTATCTCTTAAACCAATGAGCTCATCAACATCAGGGGCATTTATAAGTTTTTCTACTTCATCTTCAGAAAGTGTCTTAGGAAGTGAATGACCTAACTTAGGGCTATCCACTCTAGAAGTCGGATTTTGAACTAAATTATGTTTGATAGTTAGGTGTGAATAGAAAGCTCTAAGGCTTGAGAGAGATCTTGCAGTTGATCTGCTGCTATAGCCCTCTTTTAGTCTTGCAGCTAAATAATCTAACAAATCTACCCTACTAACATCTAATAACGATGAACCTTTGTACCAATTAGAAAACGAAATAATGTCATTTCTATAAGCCGATAAAGTATTCTCGCTCAAACCCCTCTCAAGCCATGAATCATCGATGAAAGTGTCAATGAGGATTTTTGAATTTATATCTACAGTGCCCATAGCCGAAATGAGCAAGACAGCAATTAACTTAGCTTCTCTTTAATCCTTGCTGATCTGCCAGTTCTTTCTCGCAGATAAAAAAGTTTTGCCTGTCTCACATCTCCACGTCTTTTAACCTTTATAGAGCTTATAATGGGACTGTGAGTTTGAAAAGTTCTTTCAACACCGACTCCATTAGAGATCTTTCTCACAATAAATGATGACCCTAATCCTCTCTTTTTGATAGACAGAACAACACCTTCAAATGGTTGAAGTCTCTCTCTAGAGCCTTCAACGACTCTCACATCTACAACAATCGTATCCCCAGGAGAAAAACTTGGAATATCATCTTTTAGTTGAGATGCCTCTACAGTTTGTATGTATTTATTCTTATTCACTATGAAATAACCTAATTAGGTTGCGCATTCTATCAGATAAATATTCGATTATTCATCATTAATTTCATTTAATAGTTCAATCTCCAAGTTAGACAGATCTTTACTTTTTATAAGATCGGGTCTGTTTTTGAGTGTTATTCTTAATGACTCTTTGAGTTTCCATCTATTAATTTTTTCATGATTTCCGCTGGTTAATATTTCGGGTACATTACCATAAGGTGTTTTTTCAGGTCTTGTATACTGAGGATGTTCTAAAAGTCCATCGCTGAAAGAATCATTTAAAGATTCCTCATTTCCAATGAAATCCTTATGTTGTCTTGCTATAGCCTCCATTAGAACTAGAGCTGCAAGCTCACCTCCATTTAATACGTAATCTCCTATTGAAATTACTTCATCAATACAAGTTTCTTCAATTCTTTTGTCTATACCCTCGTATCTACCGCAAACTATCGTTATATTTTCATTAGCTTTCAGTTCAATGGCTTTTTTTTGGTCAAAGATAGTACCGTGAGGTGCTACGAATACGACATGCGTTTTATTATGCTTTTTTATCTCATTAACAGTCTTGATGATTGGTTTTGCCTGAAAAAGCATACCTTTACCTCCGCCAAAGGGCTTATCATCTATTCTTCCATCCTTATTTCCACTGAATTCTCTAGGATCCCAAGTCTTTACTTCAATCAAACTATTGTTAATAGCCTTAGCGAATAATCCATGTTCAATAAAATTATTAATTAAATCGGGAAAAATAGTAACTAAATTGAATTTCATCAGTTTAAAAGCTATCAGGCCAGTCGACTAATAGTACGCCATCTTCTAAAGAAATTTCCTTTACTACTTGGGGTTTTATATAAGGCAAAAGTCTTTCTTTATCATCTATGCTTTCTTGAGTACTTTGAACAATTAGGACTTCATTAGATTTTGTGCCAAACGATCCCTGAACTATTCCAAGAATTTTATTTTCTAGATTTCTTACTTTTAACCCTTCTAATTGATAAAGGTAATACTCTCCTTCTTTTAGTTCAGGTAGATTTTCTTCATGAATATAAACTTCTTTATTTCTAAGTCGCTCTGCAAAATTACGATCATCGCATCCCTCAAGTTTTATTATCAATCTATCTGATTTCTCAAAAGTCTTCTCTAGTTTGTAAGACTTTTCTTGTTCAAGAATTAACTCTTCATAATTTAAAAGAGTAGATAAATCTTTTCCGTAATAATGAAAGTAAATGTAACCCTTTATTCCATGAGGCTTACCAAGTTTTCCTATAAGTATTTTTCGGCCTTCGGACCGCATGGGTCAGTTAAGGATTATGAATCCTTTTCTTTGTCTTCTGCTGGAGCTTCCTCTGCTGGAGCTTCTTCTGCTTGAGCTTCCTCTGCTGGAGCTTCTTCTGCTGGAGCTTCCTCTGCTGGAGCTTCCTCTGCTTGAGCATCCTCTGCTGCAGCTTCCTCTGCTGGAGCTTCTTCTGCTGGAGCTTCCTCTGCTGGAGCTTCTTCTACTGGTTCTTTATCAGCCAATTTCTTGGCAAGTTTTTTTTGTCTTTTGAGCTCTTTAGTAGCTAGTCTTTTTTCAGTTTGTTCTGGCGTCTCTTTATTTTGTTTAAGAAGATGCAGTACTCTGACGCTGGGTTGAGCACCTTGTCCTATCCAGTAATCTATTCTTTCTAAATCTAACTTTAATCTAACCTCCTGACCCGAAGCTATTGGATTGTAATAACCAACTCTTTCAACAAATCTTCCGTCTCTAGGCATGCGAGAGTCTGCAACGCTTACATGGAAAAAGGGTCTTTTTTTTGCTCCAGATCGAGCTAGTCTAATTGTTAACATTTAATAAAATACATATTTATATCTAAAAAGGCGGTCATTCTAGTCCATAAGCTGACTCTTTCAAGCGAAATTTGTATGTTTATTTGCCTTCTAATGCCTACAAATGGTTATAATGCGAACTTTGGAGTAATATTTATATTTCTTGTACACACTTTTCACATCTAAAATCCTGATTAGGATATCTTAAATTGAACGAAATTCCCCTATGGATTCTTTTAGCATCAATAGCTTTTTTAGTATTGATGTCAGCTTTTTTTTCTGGTTCTGAAACCAGCATGATGGCCATCAATAGATATCGCTTAAAGCACTTGGTTAAGGAAAAAAATAAGCCTGCCAAGAGAGTTTCAAAATTATTAGAAAAAACAGATAGACTCTTGGGAGTTATTTTAATCGGAAATAATTTTACTCATACCTTATCTACAGCCTTAGCGACTGTTGTTGCCATAAGGATATGGAGTGACAATGCTGTTTTAGCTGTGACTGTGTTTATGACTATCATTATGATTATATTCGCTGAGGTAATGCCAAAAACAATTGCAGCGCTCAAACCGGAAAGTATTGCATTTCCATCTTCATACTTACTAAAACCTTTATCTAAAATCTTAAGTCCTTTAATTACTCTAGTTAGTTTTGTTTCCAATAATGTAACTAAGCTAATCGGGATAGATTTAGATAACGCAAATAAAGACGAATTAAAACCAGAAGAGTTGAGAACTTTACTTCAAACTTCAGGTGTGCCAAAGAGACAGGAAGAAATGTTAATGGGCATTTTTGACATGGATAATCTATCTGTTAACGATGTGATGATTCCCAAAAATGAAATCATTGGTATAGATCTTAATGATGAAATAGAAGACATAGTGATGAAATTGCAAGAAATTGATTTCACGTACATACCATGTTATGAAGATACCATAGATAATATTCAAGGTTTTTTGTCTTTAAATAAAAAGGCTGACTTTCTAGGTAACGAGGAAAAATCAATTCTAAGTTTAAAAGACGAACTACGTGAGCCTTTGTTTGTTCCTGAAAACACTCCTTTATACAAGCAGCTTGCAAATTTTCAGTCTTCAGGTAGAAGAGTTGGATTGATTGTAGATGAATATGGAGATATCGAAGGGATAATCACCTTGAGATCTATTCTTGAGATAATAGTTGGAGAAATTACAACCGAATCTATAGAAAAAATGGATATCATGCCACAAGCAGATGGTAGTTATTTAGTGGATGGAAGCATGATGATTAGAGATATCAACAGAAGACTTAAATGGGAGTTACCAACCGAAGGGCCAAAAACATTGAGTGGCTTAATACTTGAAGAAATTCAAACTATACCTGATACCAATGTAGGCTTGAGCATAGAAAACTATAGAATTGAAACAGTGCTTATCAAAGATAACGTTATCAAGCTGGCTAAAGTTGAAGTGATCAAAGAAATAATTGAACAAGATGAGGAGCAAGAATGATTAATGAATTTTGGAACCTCGTTTTAGAGACCTGGCAACAAGGGATTAGAGGAATAGGTATTTATAATATAATTATCTGTTTGCTAATTATTTTGGGATCTTTAGTTGCAAGAGCCCTTATGAATACTTATCTTTTAGATAAGATAGCAAAACTAACTGAGAAATCAGAAACTACATTAGATGATGGAATTATAGAATCATTGAGAGGTCCTTTTGGGCTAATTCCCGTAGCTTTTGGACTGTATCTCATTACAGCTTACCTACCATTTAGTGGGTCATTAGATTTGATAGCAACAAATTTGGTAAAAATGCTTGTGATTTATACTATCTTCAGCGCACTAGCAAACCTAACTAAACCTTTATTAAACCTACTCAGTGATAATTCCTGGTTAACACCAGCTATGACAACTTGGCTAAGTCGAGTTGCAAGCGTACTTGTTTGGATAGTTGGTATAACAATGATGCTTGACATATGGGGAATTGAAATCGGTCCAATTATCGCAGGACTGGGACTTTTTTCAGTAGCAGTAGCTCTCGGTGCACAAGATATGTTTAAAAACATCATTGCTGGTATATTTATTCTAAGCGAAAAAAGGTTCCAACCAGGAGATAGAATAAGGATTGGGGATGGGCTGCATGGAATAGTCGAGTCAATCGGCTTTCGCTCAACTCAAGTAAGGTTACTAGACACTTCTCCAGTATTTGTGCCAAATACAGACCTTTCAGATGCGCAGGTTATAAATCATCAAAATATGAATTACAGAAGGATATTTTGGACAGTCAATCTTGTATACAGCACCACGACTCAACAGCTTGAAAGTATTTGCAAGGATGTAGAAGAATATATAAATTCAAGTAAGAATTTTATTCAAAATCCCGGGCAAGAGAACTTTGTAAAAGTTACAGAGCTTGGTTCTAGTTCAATAGATTTAACAATTTTGTGTTACATGGATGTAATTGACTACACACAATTCTCGCAAGTGAAACAAGAGCTAATCTTTAAGATCATGGAAGTAGTAAGTACTTATGAATCAGATTTTGCTTTCCCGAGCAGGTCACTATATATAGAAAAACCAGACTAGCCTCCTATAAAGGAAATCTCAACATACTAGTAATAGGTCTTATAGAATCGTTTTTATCTAAAATAAAGTTTTGGGCTGTTAAAAGCAATGCACGTTCATGATCTCCCATGAACTTTGAAACGAAACATTCTTCTGCCTCCTCTTCATCAGCTAAGCTCTCCAATTCTTCGTAAAGGGGGAGGTAATGATTCTCTATAGATTTCTCCACGTCTTTCATCAATTCCTTAAAGGGAACTTCTTTTAGTGAGAGTCCAATTTCAATTCCACGTTCGCGAGAAACAATCTCCTCTCCCATTGGTAAATCTAGTTTGCGAAGTAAAGGTCTCATAACTGCTTTTGCTTCTGTTTCAAACTGTAACATCGAGCCATAGATATATCTCTGTTCTTTGTTTTTTGCATACTTGAGTAAATATTCAAATATCATTTCTCCTGTCTGCTCGCTATGATAAACCTCCAATAAACATTCTTTAAATTTCTTATTCATAAATCCTATCTAAATTTATACCTTCAAAAGATAAAAAAAGGGAGCAAAAAGCTCCCTTTTTTATACTCTAATTCTATAAGTAATAAGCAACGCTAGACAAAGCTATGCATAGAACAAAACTAGAAACTATTACACTCCTAACTGAAGTTATAGCTGGTAGCATTTTCCCCCAAATTGCATTTGCTTGAATTGCAAAAATAATTGCTAAGCCTACAAGCAGTCCTGTCATTTCAAGATTGGCGCCTAAAATCTGACCGGAAGCAGGATAATGAGCAGATGCAACCATGAAATAAAGCATACCGACAGAAAAAAGTGTATTTGTCCTAGAGGCTAAAGCTGCTTTAGGGCCAGCTACTGCAGCATCTCCTTCTTTTATACCAATTACTATTTTCTGATTAGGCCATATGATGCCCCAAACATTAAGCATCATCAGTGTTCCCATCGTTGCTCCTAGAATAATTTCGAGAGTTATTTTTACAGAAATATAGTGCAAGAGTGCTAACCCAGTTAAGAAAGTCAAAAATGCTGCCCACCTAAACCACCAAAGAGCCCTAGGTGCTAATTTAGCGACTGCGTCCTTTCTTGCATCATCTTCAGCTTCCTTGAAATATTCTGTTTGTACGAAATTAAAATAGTACAAAAGGCCAATCCAAGCAATTCCGACCAGTACGTGACCGAATCTGAATAGCATATTAAATAGTTCTTCCATAATCCCTCCCTTATAAAAAGTAAATGATACCTAATTAGCTAATACTTATAAATTATTTCTTTCAGGCAAGAAAAAAGCCCCGAAGGGCTTTTTCTTTACATCATGCCGCCCATGCCGCCCATATCCATTCCCGGAGGCATTCCACCAGGCATACCACCAGCAGCTCCACCTTCATCCGGAGCATCAGCAATCATAGCTTCTGTAGTGATCATCAAGCCAGCAACAGAGCCTGCAGCCTGTAGTGCAGTCCTTGTAACTTTAGCGGGATCAAGAATTCCCATCTTGATCATATCTCCATATTCACCAGATCCAGCATTAAAACCGAAGTTTCCTTTTCCTTCCTTTATCTTATCTAGGACAACTGAGGCTTCTTCACCGGCATTATTTGTTATCTGTCTGATAGGTGCTTCCATTGCCCTGAGAGCGATGTTGATCCCTACATTCTGATCTTCATTATCTCCTTCAAGACCTAGGATCTTCTGTTGAGCTCTTACTAAAGCTACTCCACCACCAGCAACAACTCCTTCTTCGACAGCAGCTCTGGTTGAATGTAGAGCATCTTCTACTCTGGCTTTTTTCTCTTTCATCTCTATTTCAGATCCAGCTCCAACCTTAATGACAGCAACTCCACCAGCTAGTTTTGCAACTCTTTCTTGAAGCTTTTCTCTGTCATAGTCAGATGAAGTATCTTCTATCTGAGCTCTTATTTGATTAACTCTTCCAGAAATTCCTTCGGCAGCGCCTGCTCCATCGATGATAGTTGTATCTTCCTTATTTAGCTCCACTTTTTTAGCTTGACCTAAATCTTCTATGGTAGCCCCTTCAAGAGAGAGTCCAACTTCCTCTGATATGACTGTTCCACCAGTCAATATAGCAATATCTTCAAGCATAGCTTTTCTTCTATCACCAAATCCAGGTGCCTTACAAGCAGCTACTTTGACTACGCCTCGCATGTTATTTACAACTAAGGTGGCAAGCGCTTCGCCTTCTACATCCTCAGCTAGGACAAGAAGTGGTCTCCCTGCTTTTGCAACAGCTTCCAGTAAAGGCAAAAGATCTCTAATGTTTGAAATTTTCTTATCATGCAAAAGAATATACGGATCATCCAGATCAGCAGTCATTCTTTCTTGATTATTGATGAAGTAAGGAGACAAATAGCCTCTATCAAACTGCATACCTTCAACTACTTCAAGCTCATTTTCTATACCAGAACCTTCTTCAACGGTTATCACACCTTCTTTTCCAACTTTTTGCATTGCTTCGGCAATTATTTCACCTACGGCAGTGTCGCTATTCGCAGATATAGTTCCAACTTGAGCTATCGCTGTATCATCCTCACATGGCTCGGATGCATCCTGAAGAGTTTCAACTGCAGCAGCGACCGCTTTATCTATGCCTCTTTTGAGGTCCATTGGATTAAATCCAGCTTGTACAGATTTGAGTCCTTCGTTAACTATAGATTGAGCTAAAACTGTAGCTGTTGTTGTTCCATCACCAGCTTCATCTGAAGTTTGAGATGCAACGGTCTTCACCATTTGTGCACCCATGTTTTCAAATTTATCTTGAAGTTCGATTTCTTTGGCAACCGAAACACCATCTTTTGTAACCGTGGGAGCCCCAAATGACTTATCTAAAATTACATTTCTTCCTTTCGGACCTAATGTCACTTTTACAGCATCAGCAAGTATATTTACTCCTGCCAACATGCCTTGGCGAGCGACATCACTAAATTTGACTTCTTTGGCCATTATATTCCTCTCTTTTATAAATTAATTTTCTAAAACACCAAGGATGTCTTGTTCATTAAGAATTACAAGTTCATCCCCATCTACCTTTACCGTATTGCTTCCGGCATACTGACCGAAAACGACTAAATCGCCCTCGCTAACTGAAACAGCTTGAGAATCGCCATTATCTAAAGTTTTTCCAGGCCCTACAGCTATTACTTCACCTTGCGACGGTTTTTCTGCTGCTGATCCAGGTAGAACAATCCCACCTTCAGTAGTTTGCTCTTCGTCAGTGCGTCTAACTAGGACGCGATCCGCTAGTGGTCTAAATTTCATCTATTTTCTCCAAAATTTAATAAAAATTTAAATTGTTATCATGAAAAGCTCGACATTCTAATCAGTTGAAAGCACACGTCAATGCTGAATTTTAGAAGTCCTAACCTCTCACATTGAATATCTTGGGGTTTTCAAAGATTTTTCAAGTTTTTTTTCTATTTATCTTTCCTATATTCGCCTTCTATCCAGTCTCCATTATTTTTATTGGTACCGGTTGCATGCCCTATCGGCCTGAGATAACTGAAGAGAAGACCTAAAATGAATATTCGAGTTATAGGTAAAAGAACCAAAATACCTATAACATCTGTTACGAAACCTGGAATTAAAAGGAAAAACCCACCTATAGGTGTAAAAATTGTCTTTAGAAAATTATCCGCAGTTGGTTCAAATACTGTTTTTTTAGATTGTATATCCAATAGTGTCTTTAAACCTTGATTACGCAATAAATACAATCCCATTATTCCTGAAAAGAAAATCCAGAGTATGGTGTTAAAAGCACCAATACTTCCTCCGAGAACTATGAGGGCATATATTTCTATGAAAGGAAATATTATTAAAAATAAAAAAAAGTATCTCATCTCGTATACCTTATATTTATTTTTGGGGCAAAATATAAATATACAAGTATTCCCAGTAAATCTGAGACGAAATCGAAAACCTCAGCTGATCTATAAGGTAAAAAATATTGTACTAATTCAATTAAGAACGCATATGAGATAAGAAAAATTAATGCAATCTTATTAAACAGTAACGGTTTTTTTGTGGAAAGGTCCATAAAAAAAGTTAATATTAAAAATGCTGAAAAATGGAGTAACTTATCTATGTAAGGTACAGATGCACCACCTTCCATGGGAGTAACTGAGGCATAACTTATGAATAAAAGTAAGAAAAGAAATACAAATCTATATATTCTAATCATTGAGATTATTACGTTTAATGTAATAAAAGAGTAGTAATAAGCTGGGTAGTGTTAGAAACGAAGTGAATATAAAAAAAGCCATCCATCCATTATCTGCACCAAATTCAGATTTAAAGAAATTCGCTAACATTCCTGAGAAACCACTAAATAGTTTACCTGGTAACATCATGAAGGAAGTCAAAAGAGCATATTGAACAGCTGTATATTTTTTTGAAACTAGACTTGTAAGGAAGGTTATATTTGCTGTACCAACAACTCCAGCCGCCAAACTATCCGCTCCAACAACCCAGCCGAGAAGATATAAGTCCTTTTCAAGTACAGCTACCGAAGAAAAAGATAGATTAGTGATCAATACAAGAAAAGCGCCGATAATAAGAGTGACTTTTACGCCTAGCCTTTGAACCAGAAGACCCCCTAAAAAAAATCCAACTATCGAAGCAATGACAGCAACAACCTTAACAATATAACCAATTTCCTTAAGTGTATAACCCTTTTCTATATAGAATGGACTAGCCATTGGACCCATAACGATATCGGTTAGCCTATAGGTTGCAACAATCATGAGAAGAAAGGATGCAAAATATAGTCCAAATCGTGAAACAAAATCTTTAAGTGGTTCAACTATAGAATTCTGTAGCGTTAATCTTTTCAAATTCACATTTACTTCTTCAGGACAAATCAAAACACCTATGATGCCAATTAACATCAGAAGAGACATTACTTGGTAAGTTAAAGTCCAACCATAGTCTGAAGCAAAGATTAATGCGAATGAGCTTGAAATTAGAATAGCCATTCTGTAACCAAATTGATAACTAGCTGCTAAGTTGCCTTGTTGATGTAAATCAGCAAGCTCAATTCTAAAAGCATCAATAGCAATATCCTGTATTGATCCTGAAAAAGCTATGAGAAAGGCAACTAACGCAAACACCTGCAAACTATCAAGTGGGTTAACTATAGAAAGGAGCAGAAGACAAATCGCTATAGATATTTGAGAGAGTAATATCCAACTCTTTCTATAGCCAAGTCTGTTAAGAAAAGGTACTGAAAAATTGTCTACTAATGGTGCCCATAGAAACTTTAAGGAATATGTTAAGACTATCCACGCAAAAAAACCTATGAGGGAGAGGTCAATACCAATATCCGCCAACCAAACACCCAATGTTGAAAAAATAAGAATATAAGGCAGGCCCGACGAGAAGCCCAAGCTACCTATAGTAAAATTCTTTAGCATTTAGAAATTTAATCTCTGAAGTTTACAAACTGCAAAGGAATATCATAATTCTGATCTTTTATAAGCTGGATAATAGCTTGAAGTTCATCTCTTTTTTTTCCAGTAATCCTTATGCTATCTCCCTGAATAGAGGCTTGAGTTTTTGACTTTGATTGCTTGACCAAAGAAGTTATTTTTTTTGCAAGCTCTTTATCAATCCCTTCTTGCAAGTCTATGATTTGTTGAGCTGATCCTCCAGAGACTTGAATTTCTCCAGGTTTTAAGCTTTTTAGATCTATTCCTCTTTTGGCAAGAGATTCATTAAGTAGAGGAGACATTTGATGAATTTGGAATTCTTCATTTGCAGACAAATCTATCTGGTTTTCACTGACACTAAACTCAGCTCCAGTGCCTTTAAAGTCAAATCTATTTTGTAAAATTCTATTAGCCTGATCTACAGCATTAGTAATCTCATGATGATCAAGCTCAGATTTAATATCAAAAGAAGCCATAATGTTTACCTCCAAATTACTTTTAGTAAAAGTCTGCCAATCACATTATGAAAATAATTAGCATACGATCAAAGTGTAACACTCTGATGAGTTACCAAAAAGATTTACTCAAGGTTAGACAAGTAATATTGCCAGTCAAATGCCTCTCCTGGATCCGTTTTTCTGCCAGGTGCAATATCAGAATGCCCTACAATGTTCTCTTTTTTTATATCTCGAAAAACAAACATTAACTCTTTAGTTACATCTATTAGGGCACGATACTGATCCTCTGTATATGTAGTCTCATCTGTACCCTCAAGCTCAATTCCTATGGAAAATTCATTACAATTTTCGCGACCTTTAAATGATGACACACCAGCATGCCAAGCTTTCTTATCGAATGGTACAAACTGAACAAGTGATCCATCTCGCTCTATTAGAAGATGACTAGATACCCTTAAATCATATATTTCACTAAAGTAAGGATGATCGTTTGGATCTAAATCATTAGTAAAAAGTTTTTGGATATAACCTCCTCCATATTCACCGGGAGGTAAGGTGATGTTATGAATTACAAGAAGTGAAATTTCTTGTGTCTCTCGCTCAGAGCAATTTTCAGACAAGCAGATTTTCGCTTCTTTTAAATAAAATGATTGATCAATATGCAAAGGAATTCCTCTATTGCTTTATGAAAGGTTTTGGCTGTTTTTTTCCTCTAACGTCATTAGTCTTCTTATCTTTTCTGACTTGCTTTAAACCTTTTCTTATTTCTCTTCTTTTGAGTACTCCATCAGAATTTAAATCCATTCTCTCAAAACGTAAATTGCTCGATGCAAGAAACTCATCTTTTGAAAGAGTTCCATCACTATCTAGATCCATCAAGCTAAAACGGTTTAAAGTATTTGAATTAAACTCTTCTAGACTGATGGATCCGTCTTTATCAATATCCATTTCATTTAGTTGTCCTGACATATTGGAAGCTGTGCTGACCTTTAAAGAGAGCAGTCCAATTAATAATGTCCCAAAAAAATATTTTAATTTCATATTCTTCACCTCTTTAATTCTTAGGCACCTTATGTGCGAGAAAGTTCCAAGTAGCTTATCTTAAGCCTTTGGGTAATCTAAAAGATATTCCTTCGTCAGTTCTTTTTTTATTTCCTACCAAATTAAACCCATAAGATGAAGTAAGCTTATCTATAACTTCTGACACAAGATGTTCTGGAGCAGAAGCTCCTGAAGTAAGGCCAATTTTAGATTTGCCTTTTAAGCAATCTGAAGGTAAATCACCGATAGTATCAATTAGATAAGCTTCAACTCCTGATCGTTCAGCTATTTCTCTCAGTCTATTGGAATTAGAACTATTTTCAGAACCAATAACCAACACTAGATCCGACTCTAGAGCTAATTGCTTAATTGCATCCTGTCGATTTTGGGTTGCATAACAAATATCATCTTTTTTTGGGCCCTTGATATCTGGGAATCTATCAATCAGAAAATCTTTTATTTCTTTTGTATCATCTACAGATAAAGTGGTCTGTGTCACAAATGCCAAACGAGACGAATCTTTAAAATTGAGCTTTTTAGCATCTGATATATCTTCAATAAGAGTAATTGTTCCACCAAATGATGTATCAAACTGTCCTATCGTTCCCTCTACCTCGGGATGCTTCTTATGACCGATTAGCAAACAATCAAACCCCATCTTCGCATAAGTATTAACTTCAGCATGTACCTTACTTACTAAAGGACATGTCGCATCAAATACATCTAGTTTTCTTACTTCAGATTCAAATTCAACTGCTTTTGAAATACCATGAGCACTATAAACAACGACCTCCCCTTCTGGTATCTCTTTAATATCTTCTACAAAAATTGCACCTAATCGCTTCAATTCTTCAACAACGGTTTTGTTATGGACTACCTCATGTTTTACATATACTGGAGCGCCATGCATTTCGATAACCTTCTTAACGATCTCTATGGCTCTGTCAACTCCTGCACAGAAACCACGAGTATTAGCTAGTCTTATTTCCATTTAGTCTAAGTTTTGAAATTACTATATCAAGTATATAAATTATTACTCCAATTGTTATAAATGAATCCGCAAAATTAAAAATATAGAATGAGTAGTTTTCATAGTAAAAATTAATGAAATCAATTACATGACCTCTATAGCCACGATCTATTAAATTTCCAATCCCTCCTGACAGTATGAATAATAATGCTAAGGTTTCATGTTTATTTAAAGTTTCAAAAACCAAAATATAAACCAGATATAAACAAACAAATAAAACTAAAGTGACTAAAATCCATCTTCCTAAATCTCCTCCATCATCAAATAAACTGAAAGCTATACCAGTATTAAATATTAAATAAAGATCTAAAAAGGGGAGCAGGTTTAAACTCTCTCCTACGGAAAAATTTTTTACTACAAGGTATTTACTGAGTTGATCTGTAAAAATGAGAGATACAAGGAGAATAATCTGTTTCATGTGAATAAGTCACAATTAGGCAAAAATCCTTATTTCACCATTTCCTTTGACATTGTCATAGCATCTCTGACAAATAGATTCATGTCCTTTAATAGTTCCAACTTCTGGTCTGCTATGCCAGCAACGAACACATTTTTGGTGATTAGTCTTCTTAACTTGAACTCTCATTCCTTGGATGGCTGAATCTTTGCCTTCCTGTCCAATATCTGAGACTTTTGCTTCGGAAGTAATAAAAATAAACCTTAGTTCGCTAGAAAATTTATCAAGAAGATTTTTAATATCTTGTTCACAAAATAACTCCAACTCCACTTCTAATGAAGATCCAATGATTTCTTTATTTCTTGCGTCTTCTATATGCTTATTCACTTCTGATCTAATTTCTAAAATTTTAGTCCATTCATCATTAGAGAACTTCAAGTTGCCTATCTCATCCCATTCATCAAACCACTCAAGGAGATGGACTGATTTAGTATCATTATTCAATAGCTGCCATGCTTCTTCTGCAGTAAAAGATAGAATTGGACTGATCCATCTTAATAATGCTTGCAAAATATTAGAGAGAGCAATCTGTGAAGATAGACGAGCATCTGAAGTTGATTTAGCTGTGTAAAGTCTATCTTTTAGTATGTCTAAATAAAATCCACCTAAATCATTTGCACAAAAATTATGAATTTTTTGAAACGCATGATGAAAGTCATAATTTAGATAGTCTTCTATTATCTCCTCTTGAAGATTTTTAGTCTTAAGAATCATCCATTTATCTAATTCTGTAAGTTTTTCAGATGACAGTTTTTGTCCAGAATAATCACTTAAGTTTCCTAATAAAAATCTTATAGTATTTCTTATTCTCCTATAGGAATCTGATGATCTTTTTAAGATATCATCAGAAAGAACAATCTCTTTAGTGTAGTCAGTAGATGCCGCCCATGTTCTTAAAACATCAGCACCCATCGTCTCCCATACTTTTTGAGGAGAAATGACATTTCCTAGAGATTTAGACATCTTCTTGCCTTCAGAGTCAACTACAAAGCCATGAGTCAAGACTGCTTTGTAAGGCGGAACCTCTTTCATCGCGATACTGGTAAGTAATGATGACTGAAACCACCCTCGGTGCTGATCAGAACCTTCTAAATACAGATCAGCAGGAAACTGTAAATCTTCATTTACATCTAACACACAAGCATGAGTAACTCCAGAATCAAACCAAACATCTAAACAATCTGTTATTTTTTCGAAAGACTCATGATCATCAATTAGATCCTTAATTTCTATATCATGCCAAGCTTGGATGCCTTCCACTTCAACTAAATCAGCTACTTTTTCTATAATTTTTGTAGTTTCTGGATGGAGCTCTCCTGTTTCTTTATGTATCAGCAAAGCAATTGGAACACCCCAAGACCTTTGTCTAGATATACACCAATCTGGACGCTCTTCCAGCATTGAACTCATTCTGGCCTGACCCCATGTTGGTGCCCAGTTAACGGAATCGACAGAATCTTGAGCATGTTGTAATAGATCTTTTTCCTCCATAGAAATAAACCATTGAGGTGTTGCCCTAAACATTACTGGGGTCTTATGCCTCCAACAATGGGGGTAGCTATGTTCGTAAGACGATTTAGATAATAATACTCCTCGTTCTTCGAGGAGATTTGTTATGTTGTCATTAGCTTTGAAGACAAATTGCCCTGCAAAATGTTCTACGTCCTCATTATAAGTCCCATTTCCTTTAACTGGATTTAGAACATCAATGCCATTTTCCTTGCATACAGCATAATCTTCTAGCCCATGACCGGGTGCGGTATGTACTATTCCTGTTCCTGCATCAGTTGTAACATGATCACCCGATATTATTAGAGAATTTCTATCAAGATATGGGTGTTTAGCATTAAAACCAAGAAGATCGGTACCTTTACAAGTTCCTAGAGAAGTAAATTTATCAACACCAATCCTATCTAAGGTGGAATCGACTAAATCTTGAGCAAGAATTATATTTATTGGTTTATTATCATGAAGTATCTCTATTAATTCATAGGTAAATGATTCATTTATTGTCAAAGCTAGATTCCCAGGTAAAGTCCATGGGGTAGTCGTCCAACTCGCAGCATAAGAATTATTAGTTGAGGAACAAGAAAAAATCTCCGATATATTTTTATTATCAATAGGAAAAATAAAATCTATAGAAGTTGATATCTTGTCTTGATACTCCACTTCAGCTTCAGCTAAAGCCGAACCACAATCAACACACCAGTGAACAGGCTTATCTCCTCTTTGAAGATGTCCTTTTTCAATTATTTTACCTAAGGACCTGATAATGTTCGCCTCAAAAGCGAAGTCCATAGTTACATATGGAT
>CACMAF010000009.1:0-52179 GCA_902611645.1 uncultured SAR86 cluster bacterium
AGCCATGCCAATAAAAGCAGCAAAATATGATAAAAAAAAGCCATCAGATCTATATACAAAAGCGATAGAACATCTGGACAAAAACCAATATGGTAAAGCTCAAAAAGTACTCCGAATCTATACTAGAAAAAAGAAAGATGATGCTGACGGATGGACTCTTCTAGCTTTCTCTTCAAGAAAACTTGGAAGTTATACTAATGCCGAAAAGTATTATGAAAAAGCCTTAGAATTAGATCCCGAAAATAAAGCCGCACTCGAATACCAGGGAGAGCTTTATGTTGTAACAAATAGGCCTCAATTGGCAAATGAGAATTTAATAAAGTTAGAATCTCTGTGCCCTAAGTCATGTGATGAATTAGAGAAGTTGCAAGATTTCATTTCCAGCAAAATAGAAAAAGAGAAAGTAAATATATAATTTTACTCTCTCTTTTTGAAGGTCTCTGGATTTTGTATAGCCTATTACGACATAAGTTACATAGAAGAATTATGTGTATGTGCTATTTTCCAATTTCCATCTTCTTCAACTAATACGAGAGTAATGTAAGTGAAATTTGGTGGACTCATCTCACCTATACCTGGAATAAAATCATATCGCCTTACAAAATCTGCAATAGCTACCTCACCATAAATTCTAACTTCTGGAGACGATATCGTAGCAATTATCTTTAAATCAGGATCTCGTGAAAGATTTGCAGCCCTTCTCTCTTTCTGAACCATTAAATTATCTGCCTGATTAGGCCATCTTTTAGAGGTTATCATTACTCTGTCGTCCCTAATTAATTCAGACTGAGCATCAAGGTCAGACTCCAAGGCAGCCCATTTATATATAATGTCCAATACTTCTTTTTCTGAGCTGAAGCTTAAAAAAGACATACTGGATAACAAGAAGGTCGCTACTATTTTTGTTATTAAAGCTTTCATATTTCACTCCTTTGCATTTTATTTATCAGAAATCTGATTAAAACTGTCAAAAAAAATTAAATCAAGAGCTTTTAATCTTTTTGACACCAATGATCACTGTGGTGCCCCCTGTAGGACTCGAACCTACGACCAAGTGATTAAGAGTCACCTGCTCTACCAACTGAGCTAAGGAGGCAATAATAGTTTTTTCTACCAAGTGTAAGTTGCCAAACAAACGATATAAGAAATAGTTACCAATATGGTCAAATTTGCTCTTAGGTTCCTATATTGCACTTGCTTCATCTTCTTTGAGACTCTCAATTCAAATAGATAGAATAAAATAAATGTAAGGAGACTTAGGCATAGACTGTAATAAAGAAACATATTGGAGAGTGCAATTATCAAAAAACCGGCCAGTGAAACTAGAATGCCCACTATTAAAGAAAGATTATTTTCATCCTCTCCTTCCCAGCCCCATGTCATACCTCCCAAGAAAGATAGTATTACACCTCCGTAAAATGATAAAAGTAGATTGAATACATAACCCTCAGGAAAATCTAAGAAGAGCGGATAAAAGGATAAAAAAATAAAGGGAATTACCCCAAGATATCCTAATATTTCTCTAGTTCTAATGTTCATTTTTAACTTCTTTTTCTACTGCCATGTTTATAATAAACAGATCTAGCAATCTTTTTAAACTCATCTCCTTTTCTAATTGACCAAATAGTATCTCTTGCATATTTTGCTGATTGTTTTAAGTCTACGACTGGAGAAATGTAAGCTGTCTGTAAATCTGCAGAATGTATTTTTTTTGGATCAATATCATTGAGACTTGGGATTATTTGTTTTATCCACTTTGCTTCGGGATCTTGATCTAAGCTCTGTTTATTGACTGAATAAATTCTAGGTAGATTTATTCCAGTAACTCCACTTTGCATCTGCACTTGGGGAATGTGTATACCTGGTTCATAGTCGACAAACAGTTCTCCAAGCAAAGGAGATGTGGATTGCCATGGTTGCCATAAATTATAAGATGCAAATGACATGATCATCGCTCTCATTCTAAAATTGATCCAACCCTTTTCTCTGAGATAAAGCATACAAGCATCCATAAAAGGAAATCCTGTTTCACCATTAATCCATCTATCAATAAATTCTTTATTCTCGGATTCTCTGAGGTTGTCACACATTCTGTGCATGGAATTAAATTCCAACTCGGGTTCTGTTTCTAATTTTTGTATGAAATGACAATGCCAATATAGTCTTTTCCTGAACGAATAGAGATCTCTCTTGAATTGTGATTGAGGATAATAAGACTCAAGTTTTTGATATATTTCCCTAATTGATATTGTGCCGAATGCTATGTGAGGAGAAAGTCTTGAGCATGATTCTTCAGCATCATGAGGGCTAGACATTTTCTTTGAATACCCTTCAGATCTGCTCTCAAAGAAAGAATTAAGTAGTGCATTTGCTTCTTTGGTACCTCCTTTCTGAAAACTTCTTTGAATGATATTCTGGGAATCTAAAAAGTCATCGAGAGTCATTAAATCTGCAGGTTCATGGTTAAGATTAGATTTTGGTAGATCAAGTCGTTCTTTTCTCATTTGCATATTCCAATCATAAGACCATCTGTCTCTATTAAATTCCTGAGTTTGTATTCCAAAATCTTCATATACTTTTAATCTTTGAGATTCCTTAAAAATATTCTTGAATTTGCTCATTTGATCTCTGAAATAGGATGTATCAGTAAAATGATTAAGATGAATACTTGACTGGGGATAGTTTGTCTCAATATAAGTTGCTAAATCTGAATAACTACCCTGAAAAATCTCAACATATGAATTAAGTTTAGTAAGGCCTATTTGAAGTTCTTTCAAACAATCTACAAAAAATGAAAATTGTCTTGGAGATCGCCCATCTGACGACCAGTAATGTTTGTCATAAACATAGAGAACTCGATAATTCTGCTTATGGGAACCGTGGAAAAGAGCTGAATTGTCCTCTAATCTAAGATTTCTATGTAATATGATAATATCCACTTTGAACAAGTGAGCGCGGACGTATTTTACTTGATTGCGAAGTAATTAATAGTCCTGAAATATTCATCGAAGTTATAGACTTTATGGTGTAAATAGAATCTTTAAAAAGGAGTTTTTTTAATGAATAAAGTATCAAGAGATTTTCCTCTTCATCCTGAAGAGGTTACGAATGAGTTTCTCTCAAGGTGTTTTAACGGAAAAGTCGTATCATTTGAATTAGATACGAGCATGACAGCTGGCGGAGTTTTAGCGGATGCATTTAGAGTCTTTAATATTTCTTATGATGGAATTAATGATCTTCCAAAAAGCTGTTTTCTTAAATGTACAAAAGAAATTCCGGAAGTAGTTGAAATGTGTTTATCTACTCAAGTATATGCAAAAGAAGTTTATTTTTACTCGACTCTCATTCATAAAGTAAAAGATGTCATTAGAGTTCCGGAATGTTATGGAATCTTCAAAGCAGATGATGATATTGAATGTAAGGAATTTTGCTTAGTTCTAGAAGATTTTGATGAAGATAATTGGGTTCCATTTGATCAGTTTGATAATCCCATGACTTATGACGATACAATTCAATTCATGAAGGACCTTGGGTGCTTTCATGCAGCTTGCTGGGGGGAACCTGTATCGAATGATGCTGGATTGGGACCCTTTAGAGCCCACTGGCAAAATTTAAATGATGATTATTGGGAAGACGAAGAAACAACATGGGACAAAGCTGTCCCTAAATGGGAAGACGTTTATGGGGAATCACTGCTTTCAATGGTAAGTGATGAGGTTGGTGAAACAATAAAAAAACTTGTGGATATTTATGCCTCCAAAAACGGAAAAAAAATACAAGAAGAATTGCTCAAAGAACTTCAAAAGAGGCCACGAACAATTACTCATGGTGATGCAAGAGGTAATAATATCTTTAAATCTAAGAATGATGGCAGCATGGGAATAATAGATTGGCAGATGTGGGTAGCTGGCCCGGCAAGCAATGAATTCGGACAAGTTTGGTTTAATTCATTTTCATTGGATAGCGGTATGATACACAGGCTTGATGAAATGACATCGATATATTATGAGGCCATGATTTCTAAGAAACCTGAAATTAAAGACGAATATCCTTATGAAGTTCTCCTTGATGATCTTAAGCTTCTTTTTATTAATATATGGCCTGAATACTTGGGCTTCACAGTTGGATCTATTGATGGATATAAGGATCCCGAACAACTCAAATCAAAAGAAAACTGGAGAGAGATGATGAAGCGAAATATGGAAACTATTCATTATTCAGGATGTCTTGAGTCTTTTGAGAATTTTATTTCCAAACTTGATCTCTCTAACTGAGATTTAATTAAGCTTTTCATAGGTATTAAGAGTTAACGATATGAAGAAAAATATGTCTTTAGATGGACTTACAAGAAAAAGAATTTATTTATTTAGGCACGGAGAAGTAAATTATATGCCCTCAGGTAAAGTTGTTGCAGATCCAAATTTAGTAGACCTAACTGACAAAGGTCTTTTGCAAGCGAAGTTAATTGATGAGAATACAAAGGATATATATTTTGAAAGAATTCTTAGTTCTGGCTTACCGAGAACTCTTCAGACTGGAGTCCACATGGCAGAAAGAAGAGGAATCGAGATAGAGGTCTATCCAGAACTTAGAGAATATCAATGGGATCCTAAATCTTTTAGAGATAATGATGTAAAAAAATTTGGATACCTATTTGAAAGCTCAAAGTCAAAGAATGCAATAGGTGGAATTGAAGAAACAGACGAATTTTATAATAGAGTAACAAATCAATTAGAAAAAATTTTACAAGAAGATTGGAGTCAAATAGCCATTGTTTTGCATGGTGCAGTTAATGCTGCAATCATGTGTTGGTTAAATGATATTGATATAAGTCTAGCATCGAAATTTGATCAGGATCATGCCGCTTTGAATATTATTGATATCGATAAAAATAAAGATGGTGACATCGTAAGAAAATCAATAAGACGTTATAACATTCCTCCAGACTTATCTAATATAGACTCCGACATTAGATCTTCCTGGGAATCTACAGCAAGCAAAATAATTAGCTTTAATGAGTCAGCCAGTTAATTATGTCCTGGAAGGCATTGGCATCCTGCATTAGAAATAAATGACCCCCTTCGTAGAACTCTAACTTACTGTTACGAATTTTTTGATGCATCTTCTCCATATTTAACACAGGAGCTATACCATCATATTTACCTCCCAGTAAAAAAGTGGGAATGTTGATATCATCTAAATCTGAGTAAGTATTATGGTCCTTTCTTGCCAGGAGTTGTTTAAGGAGGTTTCTTGGCTTTGGTTTAAATGCGTTCCTATTTTTTGTATATTCTTTTATAGATCGCCACGAATCCTTATTTTGCTCTATCCATTCATCAGTAATTCTTAGATCATTTATTTTGATACTTTTCTCAAGTTTCTCCTCTTCATTAAACTCTTCTAATATGTGTAAAGGATAAGAAGAGCCACCCTCTCCACCTGAGGAAGTACAAGCCAAGACTAGTTTACTTACTCTAGATGAATGCCTTTTTATAAATTCTTGAGCAACCATACCACCAAAAGAAACACCCATAACAGGAATAGTATTTATTTCAAGGACATCAAGAAGATGGGCAGCATCATCAGCATATTGTTGCATTGAATAAGCTCCAGATGGGCTAGATGTCTGACCTAAGCCTCTTTGATCATAACTAATAATTTCAAAATGTTCTGAAAGAGGTGAATGAAGCTGATTGGGCTTATTACGTAAGTCTCCACCTGTTCCTCCTATAAACAATAATGGTCCATTAGGGCGTGGTGCACTCCTTTCAAAATATATATCTAACTCTTTTGTGCTTATAATGGCCATGCTCAGTCAGTATGAATTATAGAATAAAAAAATTATGAAAAAGGCTTTTATACTAACCGTGTTTATCACTTTATTCGTTTATCCATCAACTTCATTTGCAAATGAGTTTAGTCTCTTTATAAAACCCTGTAAAAGTTGTGAATGGTTGACCTATCCCACTCCTTTTCGTCTTAAAGAGCAATGTGAAATAGCAAGACAAGGTATTTTTATACAAGGCATGACTAAATGTCTAAAAACTGACTAAATTATGACTAAATGGACAGAGTCGGAAGCTTTTACATGGTATAAAAACCAAGATTGGATAGTTGGATGCAACTATCTACCCAGTAATGCAATAAATCAGCTGGAAATGTTTCAACCAGAAACATTTGATATTGAAATAAATAAAAGGGAATTATCTTGGGCAAATGATTTAGGATTTAACTCAGTTAGGGTTTATCTGCATGACTTACTTTGGAGTGATCCAGAAACTTTTAAAAATATCTTAGATCAATTTCTAGATATTTGTGCCCAAAATAAGATAAGGCCAATGTTAGTTTTATTTGATGACTGTCACAGACCCTATCCAAAACTTGGAGTACAACCCAAACCAGTTAAAGGTGTTCATAATTCAGGTTGGAAGCAGAGCCCGGGTATGGCTCTTGTAAGTGAAATTCATGATAATGATAGTCATCCAGAAATACCTAGACTTAAGAGTTTTGTTCAAGAGATACTAGGGCACTTTAGCAGTGATCAGAGAATTCTTCTTTGGGATATTTACAATGAACCCGGTCAATTTGGGATAGGTGACAAATCTTTGGCCTTATTAAAATTGGTTTGGGAATGGGCACTGGAGGTAAGACCTTCCCAGCCTCTAACAGCCTGTTTAGATGGCTCCGTAGGTGAAGAGATTATTGAATTAAATGAAAAAAATTCTGATGTCATTACCTTTCATACTTATGAGGGCGAAAAACTTCAAGAGACAATCGATAGACTGAAAAACCTCAATAGACCTTTAATATGTACTGAGTATATGGCTAGAGAGTTTGGTTCAACTTTTGAATTTAGCTTACCTATTTTTAAAAAAAATAATATTGGATGTTTTAACTGGGGGCTTGTAGCTGGAAAAAGCCAAACGCATTTTGGCTGGTCTACAATCTTAGACCTGAAAAAGAAAAAGGAAGAAGGTGATTTTTTAAATGAAGGTGATGATATACCTGAGCCTGAATTATGGTTTCATGATATTTTAAGAGCTGATGGTAGCCCTTACTCTTCGGAAGAGGCAATTTTTATAAAAGAAATGACTGCTTCTAAGAAGCTAGTTTGGAAATAAACTTTAATCGATATCAATATATTTAGTCCATTCCTTATCTTTGAAGTTATAAGAAGAATCCAAATAAGACCTCATCATATGCTTTAAAGTTGGCTTCTTAGGCGTCGTCAATGGCTTCAAATCAGAATTGCCTTTTTTATTATTACAACCTTTGCATGATGTAGTGACATTTTCCCAGGAGGTATCGCCTCCTTTTGAAATTGGAATGACATGATCTAGAGTAAGATCATTCTTTGGAAATTTTTTCTCGCAGTACTGGCAGACATAGTTATCTCTGGAAAAAACATTAGATCTTGAAAACTTTACCTCTTTTTTTAGATGATGATAATTAGAGAGCATGATTATGCTTGGGACATTCAAGGCCATGCTTGGAGACCTGACAACCCAATCACTATGATCTTTAACCACAAAGACTTTTCGATTTAAAGTGAGTTTTATAGCAGAGTGCCAGTCGACTACTGAAAGCGGAAAAAAGCTTAGAGGCCTCCCATCTCTATTCAATATCAAACAATCCGCAGACACACAGTTAATATAATATTTTTCTGTACAATTTTCTAGAGCAATAAAGTTACTTTATAGTTACTTTTTTTGTAGGTAAAATTTACCTAAAAATGAATAAATTATTCACCTTGCTAGCGATAATTTTGATTTCTGATTCCTTACATTCAGAGGAGCCCAAGAGAGTTTTGTGTGAATTGGAGGGCAATTATTCCATTACTTATGATGACTTCAGAAGAAATTATTTTAATGAAGCTGTAGAGATTGCAAAAAATGTAGCAGTAACTACAACTCAATCAATATTTTTTTTAAATAGAGCAAAGCAAACTCTAAATAAAGATGCATGGGATAAAAATAAAATTGATGTGATCCAATATTGGGCCTTGGATGAAAATTCAGATGATCTTCTAAAACTAGACTATGTAGTCGAACCAGCTCCGGTCTGGGTTACGCAAAGTGATTGGGTAAAGGAGAAAAAAGAAACTGGCATTACGGTAACTCATTTTATTGAGAATGGTGCAATGCATCCAAATTATCCTGAATATAAAGTTGATATTTATCAAATAAATAATGAGATAAATTGGTTTACTGGTAAAGCCAGAATTAAGGGAGATATTTGGCTAAAAAGAGTTGATGGTAAAAAGGGTAAAGATCCAAAAATAGAAATTCTTGCAAAGGGAAACTGTGAAAAACAAAAGAAAAAATTTTGATTAAAGGCCTTGCACTAATAACAAAGAAGTTGGAATAATTATTGACCAAACTAAACATGCTAATGCTATTGGCTTAAATTGAAGCTTACTCAAGCTTTCCCTATTTATCTGAGTTCCAATACAAAAAAGACCTATTAAAAGGCAAATTCGATTAATTTCCTTGAGATAGCCCGAAATAATCTCATCAGGCTGCAGAAAAGAATTTAATAAAGTTGCAATCAAGAAGAATATAACAAAAAGAGGTAAACCTAGCCCTTCATTCTTACTTCTATAAAGCCAAGCTGCAAAAATTATCAAGGGAACTATCCATATAGTCCTTGCTACTTTAAGAGTTGCTGCAACTTCAACTGATAATTCACCTATGCTAGAAGCAGCCCCAACAACAGATGCTGTATCATGTATAGCAAGTGCAACCCATGCACCAAACTGAATTTCGTTTAATTGAATGAAGTTATTCACTGCGGGAAATAATAGAACAGCGACAGCATTTAATAAAAAAACTATCGTAATAGCCATCGTTAAGTCTTCTGGTCTAGCTTTAATTGTTGGTGCAACTGAAACGATAGCAGTTCCACCACAAACAGCTGTTCCAGAAGCCAAAAGAAATGATAGCTTTTGAGAAACACCCAATACTTTGCCTAGCAATATTACTGCTCCGAATGCCAAAACCACATAGAGCGAAATCCAAAAGAAGTAAACTGAATTGGTCTCGTAAAATGAATCTAAACTCAAACTACCGCCTAAAAAAACTATGCCTATCTGTAAAATTCTTGATCCATACTTTTGAGTAAGGAAATCTTTGGGTAATTTATAAAAGAGCGCTAGAGATATACCTAAAAATAGTGAGACTGCTGAATTACCAATCCATAAGCTTATTGCAATGATGATTAACGTAATAAAGTGAAGCATTTTGAAGTTTGGTGAGTCACAAATGAAATTGATGTGTAACAACTCAATTATGAGAGTATTAATAGGATAAATCAATCTTACAACAGACTTTTCAAGCGGCAATTAAGTAAAAAAACTCCTTTTTTTATGAATCTTCAAAGGGGGGGTTGACAACTATGCTATGTTATTTGGATATAACTATTTTTTAAGGGCAAAAATGGAAAATCTTCTGAGTAATAAACTCCCAGTAACCGTGCTTTCAGGTTTTTTAGGCGCAGGTAAAACGACCGTACTAAGTCACATCTTAAATAACAGAGAAAATAAAAGAGTAGCTGTAATAGTGAATGATATGAGTGAAATTAATATAGACGCTGCTATCGTTCAAAATGAAGTTTCACTAAATCGTAGTGAGGAGAAACTTATAGAAATGAGCAATGGCTGTATCTGCTGCACACTTAGAGAAGATCTTCTAGTAGAGGTCAATAAACTTGCGCAAGAAGGTAGATTTGATTATTTAGTCATCGAATCCACTGGAATATCTGAACCCCTTCCTGTGGCAGAAACATTCACTTTTGCGGATGAAAATGGAGTTTCTTTGTCCGATGTCGCTAATTTGGACACAATGGTGACAGTAGTTGATTCCGTCAATTTCCTTAAGGATTATGATGAAGCAAAGTATCTACAAGATACTGGTGAATCTTTAGGTGAAGAGGATGAGCGGAGTGTAGCTGATCTTCTCGTTGATCAGGTTGAGTTCGCTGATATTATTTTATTAAGTAAAACCGATTTAGCTAGTCCACAAGAAATAGAACGTTTACAAGCTATTTTAAAAACACTTAATACTGAAGCCAGAATAGTGCCTATCGCAAATGGGAAAGTTGATATAAATGAGGTGTTAGATACCGGTCTCTTTGACTTCGAGCGCGCTCAACAAGCTCCAGGTTGGTTGAAAGAAATGCGCGGTGAACATGTTCCGGAAACTGAGGAATATGGAATTGGTAGTTTCACATATGAAGCAAGAAGACCTTTTCATCCTGACAAATTTTTCAAATTTCTTCATGGTACTAAACAGTTTGGTAAGCTTATCCGCTCAAAAGGCTATTTTTGGTTGGCCACTCGTCCTGAGTTTGCAGGACAGTGGAGTCAAGCTGGTGGTATTGCTCATTATGGATTTGCAGGAATGTTCTGGAAATCTGTTCCGAAGAAGGATTGGCCTTTAGACGAAGAATACCTAGACGCAATTAGAAAGATGTGGGTGGAACCTTTCGGTGATATGCGTCAAGAATTGGTCTTTATCGGCCAAGGGTTAGATAAAGAAAAGATGATAGAAAGGCTTGATGAGTGCCTTTTGAGCGAAGATGAAGTTCTAAAAGGTAAAGCATACTGGAAAACATTAAATGATCCTTTCCCAGCATGGCAATAAAATTAATAAACTCTGATTAATAATGAATGCAGTTATTGGAGATCAATTAAGTTGCTTTTCAGATATACATTTAGATGATGTCGAATTAGTCAGTGTTAAAAGGCAAAAATTTGACAGCATAAAAGATTTATCAACAAATTTTGTTAAATCCAGAGAGGTCTTAAAACTTCAATGGCATCAAGATTTAGACGACTTTTGGACGATTCAAGAAAACCTACCCGAGTCACTAGATACATCATTCAGGTCAATGTTAGTTGATTTGATTTTAGAAAGTGGTGAAATGCTAGGAAGTCTTGTAGATTGTAAAAAAATTGGAGTCAGAATCGCCACTCTAAGATCACCTATGTGTCCGCTCTTTCATGTAGATAATATTAAATGCAGAATGCTCATTACTTTGTGCGGAGAGGGAACGCAATGGATCTCAAACCAAGACGTTGATTGGAAGATCCTTCTAGATAGAGATAATAAAGACATACCCATTAAGGAAAATGCAGATATCAAACAAATGGTTACAGGTCATTGGTCTTTACTTAAGGGTGGTGCTTGGAATGATAAATTTAATGGCGTCGTGCACCGATCACCTCATGATGAGAAAGATAGATTGATTTTGTCAATCGACCCCCTTTTTGACCTATGAAGTAGGATATAACCTTCCTTAAATAGACGTTCATTTTCAAAGAACTATAGAAAGTATAAAATTAATATATGAAAAAAATATATCTTGGTTTTCTGGTGTTCCTATTAACCTCCTTAGTAGGAGCTACTAGTAACAGTAAACAAAATGGTGATTCCAATTTTGAACTACTAGTTCATAAAACTCCAACCTGTGGTTGTTGCAAAATGTGGGTTACGCATATGGAAGAAAATGGATTTACAATAAATACAAAAGATCACCAAAACCTTGTAAAAATAAAGGAGGAACTAAAAATAGAACCTGAGTATAGGTCGTGTCATACAGGAGTTTCCTCGCAAGGACATTTTTTTGAAGGCCATATTCCAAGTAAATATGTCTCTCAATTTCTTTCAGAAGATAATCCAGACGCAATAGGCCTATCAGTACCCGGAATGCCTTTGGGTTCTCCGGGCATGGAAGTTGAGGATCGCTTTACACCTTATGATGTACTTGTGCATTACAAAGATGGGTCAACTAAAGTTTATGCAGAAATAAGAAAATAAAATCCTAATTCAAGGATATTTTGCATGGACTAAGTTCCTTTTTATTGAGCAGGCTATTGAATCATTATAAAAATTAAAGATGAATGCAAAAGTATATGGTTTTACTCACTCTCCTTGGGTACAGGCAGTCTTACTAGCACTATATGATAAAGAACTAGATTACGATCTTTCTGTAAGACCACCTTATGATGTCTTCAAAAAATGGGGCGTCTATATGCCTGCAGTTTCACTAAATGAAGAACCTTGGGAAATTGAGTCAACTGAGATACTCACTAAATTAGGTTATAAACCTATACTTGCCGATGAACTCAAGGCTGCTAATAGTGCTTGGCAAGGAGTGCTGCATCGAACTGATAATCCATTTAGGTTCTTTCTAAACTTTGCTCGCGGAGGACAGATTTCTGGATCTTTAATTAATAATTCAATAAATAACTTTCTTTTAAGCTTTGTTGCCTTCTATATGTTTATTTTAATAAATATTGGAAAATTAACATTAAAACAAAAGGAACCTGAAAATTTTGGAGATCAGTTCATGTATTGGGAAAAAGTACTTGATTCGTCTGAAGGTTCATTTATGGATGGCATGAAACCAGGTTCAAAAGACTTGGTGATGTTTGGGATAATACAATGTCATGCTAGTATCCCTGTACCTGCTTTAAATTCCCTTCTTTATGATCCGAGGCTTGTAAACCTGAGAAAATGGGTGATTACCATGCAGGACTACTTTAAAGGATATCCGCATCTATATACGGCTAAGTTTTTTAATTCTGATATCACAGAAGCAGATTCAGCAGACCTTTTTCAAATAATGTCTTTTTTCTTAGGGCTTTTAGTGATGGTCTTGCTCTTACCAATTACAGTTCTATTAGTGTTAATACTAATGAGTCGGGTTGAAAAGAACAGAATAAAAAGATTTTAGATGGTAAATCAGACAGGATTTAAATCTTGATGATGTCCAATCTTCTAATCTCTGGGAGATGTTCGTGTTAATATTAATATCGTAAAATGTCACATGAATAAGTCAATCTTTGTATTATTTATATCTATATTTCTGGTTGCTTGTGAATCAATGAACGAAAATCTGTATGATACTAATCATCCTGTCACTACTATTGATCGCTCTCAAGTTACCAGTCTGAATTGTGTTTATCTATACAATACTGAAAAGAGAGAAAGTGGTTGGAATAATTCTTTTGCAACTGCAAATGCGCTACGTGTTTTGAAGGATCAAGTTCAAGTGGCTGGAGGAAATGCGATTGTAATTAGAGATATATATTCTTCTAAAGAGTATAGGGATGGTTATAATTTAGATGCAGCTGGTGTCTATATTGATGTTTATAAGTGTCCTGAAAATAGAATTGTGGAATAATCATTTATAAGTGGTGGGCCCGGGAGGACTCGAACCTCCGACCAATGGATTATGAGTCCACTGCTCTAACCAACTGAGCTACAGGCCCTTATTCGTCTAGGAAACCTTTCAAGTGAGAGGATCTAGTTGGATGTCTTAATTTTCTTAAAGCTTTTGCTTCTATTTGTCTAATTCTCTCTCGAGTTACATCAAACTGCTTACCAACTTCTTCCAGGGTATGATCGGTATTCATCCCAATACCAAATCTCATCCTCAGAACCTTAGCCTCTCTTGCTGTAAGACTGCCCAATATGTCATCAGTAGCACCTTCAAGATTTTCTTCAATGGCTGCAATATCAGGTGCATCGATAGAAGTATCTTCAATAAAATCACCTAAGGTTGTATCTTCCTCATCTCCTATTGGAGTCTCGGTTGAAATCGGCTCTTTAGCTATTTTTAATACCCTTCTGACCTTATCTTCTGGAAGATCCATACGCTCACCTAATTCTTCAGGAGTAGGTTCTCTTCCCATTTCTTGAACCATTTGTCGTGACACTCGATTAAGTTTATTAATAGTTTCTATCATATGGACTGGTATACGAATGGTTCTTGCCTGGTCAGCAATCGAACGAGTGATCGCCTGGCGGATCCACCAGGTGGCATAAGTAGAAAATTTATAGCCCCTTCTATACTCAAATTTATCAACAGCTTTCATCAGACCAATATTGCCTTCTTGAATAAGGTCTAAAAACTGGAGTCCTCTATTAGTATACTTTTTGGCTATAGAAATAACTAATCTGAGATTTGCTTCCACCATATCTTTCTTAGCTCTTCGTATTTTCGCTTCGCCTATAGACATCTTTCTGTTGATATCTTTGATTTCACTAACAGGTAATTGAATAATTTTTTCAAGTTTAGATAATTTGTTTTGTAATCTGACTATCTCGATTAGATTTTCTTTTACTTCTTTTGCCCAAGGTTTTCTCGATTTAGCCATCTTTTCAGACCAAGAGGCATCAGCTTCATTTCCAGCATATTCTTGGATGAATTCTTTCCTAGGCATCTTGCCTCTCTTAACATAGATAGTAAAAAGATATTTTTCAACTTCTCTAATTATTTCAAGGGCTTCTCTTGCAGGATCAGCTATTATTTCGAACTGAGTCGGAGATAATTTGAGAAATTGAAAAATTTCACCTAATTTTTCTTGTTCTTGAATGGCTGCTTTGCTTGTTCTTGTTCTTGCACAGGCTTTATTCGTTTTATTGAATTGCCTTTTAAGTGAACTAAAGCGTTTCTTAACTTCAACTGGATCTGGCCCTGAAAGTTCTTCCTCATCAGATTCACCCTTCTCTTCTTTCTCCTTCTTTTGAGCTAAAGCAGGCGGCGGGATACCTTCTTCTATATCCATGAACCCAACTAATACTTCCGATAACCTTCTATCGCCAGATACAACCTCTTGATATTCATCTAAAATTCTATCGACAATACCTGGGTAAAAACAACAAGCCTGCAATAGTTCTCTTGCACCTTCTTCAATTCTTTTTGCTATCGCTATTTCACCTTCCCTTGTAAGAAGGTCCACTGTTCCCATTTCTCTCATGTAGAGACGAACTGGATCAGTTGTCCTTCCTACCTCAGACTCAACAGTAGTCAATGTGGTTCTGGTATCTGCTATAGTTTCAGGGGCTGCCTCAGAATTATCATCACTAGTAGAATTATTTGATTCGAGAACTTCTATACCAATATCCATTAACATCTGAATAGTTTCTTCTACCTGATCGGGATCAGATATATCTTCAGGTAGCATGGAGTTTATATCCTCGTAGGTAAGAAACCCTTGATCTTTTCCTTTATCTAAAAGTTCTCTAAGTCCTGAGTTTTCTAGGTCTTCTTCTCCAAATAGAGCCTCATCAGAGGCTTCGACTGCCTCTATTTCTTTTTCTTTTGACTCAATGGGTGGATTTTTTGCTTTTCTTGCCATAACAAATTTTAAGGGTGGGCAATTATATTAGTTTTTTCAATAAAATGCCTAACTTTTAATTTATTTTGCGTTCTGACTAAGTTCCTTCAATAGATTCTTCTCAGGTTCTTCAAGTCGATGAAGATTAGTCAATAAATGCTGTTGAAGCTCAAAAGTTTCGGCCTCTGACAATTTTCCCGTTTCGAATATTTCTTTTAGCTCGATTATTCTTGTAACGGAATCTGATTGCTTCAATCTTGATATACAGTCATTCAAATATTCAATCGCATTTTGCTCGTCTATTGCATCGTATTCTGAAATTAATGCACCTACAAAAGAGGCTGATTCCTTATCCAGCGAGCTCAAGAGATCGGAAATACCTGCTTCAGGCTTTTCTATAAAAAATGACACCACTTCCACCATAAGCTGAACTTCAGGTTCATGAAAGTCTCTAAATTTTTCGAGTTCTCTAATGTTATTAGCCAAGTAAGGATAAGTCAGAACTAAAGACAAGATTTTAGACCCCAATAAGGTAGAGTCATAACCTATTTTATCGTCTCCAAGATCAGCTGTTGGATTTTTTATTTCACGCCTTGGATAATTTATTTTTTTACTTTGAGTTTTGATGTCTTTAATTTCCAGACCCGTTACCTTAGAAACCTCCCCTTCCAATAATTTCTTGATCGAGCTTTCTTGCATGCCAGAAAGTAATTCCATAGCTTTAGAGGCCAGTAAAGCTTTCTGTTCTAGTGAAGTAACTTCAGATGCCATAGTTAATCTATCTATAAAATATTCAGATAATAATGTTGCATTTTTTGATTTTATTTTAAATTCCTCCACAGAATTTTTTTCTAACAAACTAGCCGGGTCCTCCCCTTCAGGCAGAAATAAAAATTTTATCGTCTTACCATCGGTTACGGCTGGCAAAACATTTTTAAGAGCGCCCCATGCAGCTCCTCTTCCAGCATCATCGCCGTCAAAGCAAAAGATTATTTCATTGACTATTTGGAGTAGCTTTTGAATATGAAATCTGTTCGTTGCAATTCCCAGAGTAGCAACTGAGTTGGTCATGCCATGCTCATACATAGCTATAGAATCCATATAACCTTCAACTACAAAAATTTCTTTCAAATCTTTTCTATATTCTAAGGCCTCATAAAATCCATAAAGTTCTCGATTTTTCTGAAAAACTGGGGTTTCCCCTGTATTCAAATATTTTGGTTGATCATCAGGATTCATAACTCTGCCACCAAAACCAACCACTCTTCCTTTCCGATCTTTTATTGGAAACATTAACCTATCTCTAAAGAAATCAAATAACTTATCGTCTTTATTCTTTTTCGCTAGACCTGCTTTAATTAAAACTTCTTCTTTTATGCCTTTATTCAGCATCTCTTTAGACAGTGCATCCCAAGAATTAGTAGCGTATCCTAAAGAGAATTTTCTACAAACTTCACTCGAAATCTTTCTATTGTTAAGTATGTAATCTCGAACATGTTCCGAATTCTTGGACTTTGATAAGTTCTTTTCAAAAATCTCCATTGCCATTTTTAATGCAGTGTACAAAGGATCTTTGTCACTTGTAAAAGACTGATTATTTTCAAAGGGTACTTCTACACCGGCTCTTGCTGCTAACGCCTCGATAGATTCGATAAAATCATAACCTTGATGGGATTGTAAAAAACCAATCACGTTCCCTGTAGCTCTACATTTAAAACAATAATAAAATTGTTTCTGATCACTAACACTAAATGAGGGATTTTTTCCATCATCACAAAAAGGGCATTGACCAAAATGGTCTTTACCTTTCTTTTTTAGAGGCAAATAGGATTCCACTAGAGAAACAATGTCAGTCATATCTATGATTTCTGTAATGAAGTCTTTAGGTATAGAACCTGACATTAATACTTACTCCTAAACCAATCTTCCAAAATAATTTGTGCTGAAATACTATGTTTATTTCCTGAATCTTTTATTCCCATCTGGATATTTTCTAACCTCTCTTTAGCTTCTCTGCTGGATAATCTTTCATCGGTTTTTTCTATGCTAATATCATATCTTTTATTTAGAGCAGTAGAAAATTTATCAGATGAATCTTGAATCTTGCTCCTAGTTCCATCCATATTTATAGGATCACCTACAACAAATAAGTTGGGATTCCATTCTTTAATGATCATATCTAATTCTTCCCAGTCAGGTAAGCCTTCATTTGCATGGATAGAGTAAAAAGTAGATGCTGTTCTAGTGATTTCTTGTCCTATCGCGATACCAATATTTTTAGTACCGAAATCAAAAGCCATTATCACTCTAGGAGAATCCTTGCTCATTTAGAAAATTCTTCGACCGATTCAATAAAAATTTCAGCTACGTTGATATCGCAAAACTCTTTATATTCCTTAAAGCAAGTCGGACTTGTTACATTTATCTCCGTAAGATAATCTCCAATAATATCAATCCCTACTAACAAAAGTCCTTTTTCTACTAATGATGGACCCACTTCTTCGCATATCCATAAGTCTCTATCAGATAGGGACTTTGCAACCGCAGACGCTCCTGCAGCTAAGTTACCACGAAGCTCGCCTTCTGCAGGCACTCTGGCAATGGAAGCGCTCATAGGTTTCCCGTCCACAATCAGAATACGTTTATCTCCTTCAATTATTTCAGGTATGAATTCTTGAATCATGACCTTTTTAGTGAAATGATCAGTAATTGTTTCTAAAATGACATTTAGATTTGGATCATTAGCCTTCACTCTAAAAATAGAAGCGCCACCCATTCCATCTAGTGGCTTAATGACAGTATCTTTATTTTCCAGTACAAAATCGGTAAGGAAATCTTTGCGGCTAGTAACAAGGTGGTTAGTACAACATTGAGGGAATTCTGTGGCATAAACCTTTTCATTACAGTCTCTCAAGCTTCTAGGGTTATTAAAGATATTAACTCCTTGTCTCGCAGCCATTTCTAAAACGTAAGTGTTGTATATATACTCGGAATTAAAAGGAGGATCTTGCCTCATTAATATTGAATCGAGTTGGCTGAGTTCAATTATTGTTTCCTCTTCTTTAGTAAACCAGTCCGTTGGATCATTTCTAACCTCGATTTTATTTGAACTTGCAAAGGGAACACCCGAATTAATGAATAACGAATCAGGAGTGATGTAAATGATTTCGTGACCTTTTCTTTGAGCTTCGATCATCATTGCTAAAGTACTATCTTTTTTGAAATTGATAGTCTCGATGGGATCCATAATAACACCTAGCTTCATATTAGTCTGACTCCTTAATTAAAATTCCTTTGCACCATATCTTAAAGCACTTATAGCCGATATTGATGCAGTTTCAGCCCTTAAAATACGTGGTCCTATAGTAACAGGTACAAAGCCATCTTCTTTCAGACCCCTAACCTCCTCCTCAGTAAAATCACCCTCAGGTCCAACAGCGATTGAAATAGAATCTTTAATTTCAATATCTGATAACATTATTTCTGCGTCTGGATAGAGAACTATCTTGATATCGGAATTGATTAATTTAGACCAATCCTCGAGCTTGAGAGGCTTAGTTATTTCCGGAACCCAATTCTCACCACATTGTTCGCATGCTCCTTTAGCTATTTGATTCCATTTTTCTATTCTTTTTTCAAAATCAATATGTGTTCTATTAGCTGTGACTCTTTCAGTCAACAATGGTGAAAAGTTCCCAACACCTAATTCTGTAGCCTTTTGGATTGTTAAATTAAAAGGATCATTCTTTATAAGAGACTGACCTAAATTAATTTGAATTCCATGTCTATTGGATAGTGGATAATTTTCTACGACTAAAATCTTAAGAATTTTCTTATCAATATCTAAAATCTCAGCTAAAGCCGAGTTGCCCTTCCCATCGAAAACTGTAAACCTATCACCAGCTTTTTTTCTAAGAACATTAAGTTCATGATGAAAATCTTTTTTTATTAGAGATATAACTTCCCCTTTAATATAGGGAAGATCTAGAAATGTTCTTGTGTATTCACTATTACGCATTGAAGAATATATTAAATCATCAAATCTATTTTTAGGGCATCGTAAATAATAACTGTTCAGTATTTCACTAAACTCCTTGAAAGAAAAAATATGTTGGGTATTATTCATAGTCCCTTCAGTAAATAAAGATGACTAATATTCAATAAAGTGACAAAGAACAAGAAACAAAAATTCAATGGTGAAGGCAAGCAGTTAGGTCATCAAGTTTCCAAAAGTATGCGCAAGTACTTCGAGCAGTTAGACGGCGAGAATCCTACTGATATTTACAATATGGTTATAAAAGAAGTTGAACTTCCTCTTCTAGAGATCGTGATGAAGCAGTGTGATGATAATCAATCAAAGGCCAGTAAAATATTAGGCATAAATAGAGGTACCCTTAGAACTAAACTAAAGGAATACAACCTACTCTAAACTATAGATGGCTCAAACTGCCAATCCAAAGATTAAAAGAGCTTTAGTAAGTGTGTCCGATAAAGATGGCATAGTTGATTTTTGCTCATCTTTATCTGATGATTTGGGGATAGAAATCATTTCTACAGGAGGTACTCTAAAAACCCTATTAGATGCTGGTATCAACGCAATAGATATTTCACAGCATACCGGATTTCCTGAAATGATGGATGGGAGAGTTAAAACACTGCATCCGAAAGTGCACGGAGGAATACTTGCCAGAAGAGATATCGATCAGCAGGTCATGTTAGAGAATGGGATAAAAGAAATAGACTTAGTAATTGTGAATCTTTATCCATTTATTGAAACCATACTAAAAGAAAATACCACGCTTGAAACTGCAATCGAAAATATTGATATCGGTGGACCTAGTATGGTTAGGTCAGCCGCAAAAAATAATTTATATGTGGGTGTGGTAGTGGAGCCAAATGATTATGATAAAATCCTTCAAGAGATTAAAGCTAACGAAGGCTCACTTACTTTAGATACTAGAAGAAATTTAGCGGCTAAAGCATTTAGCCATACTGCAAATTATGATTCGGCGATCTCGGATTACCTCAACCGCAGACAAACAACGAAACCTGAGTATTTGTTTGGCAGATATCAGCTTAAACAAGAACTAAGATATGGCGAGAATCCTCACCAATCGGCTGCCTTCTATGTCAATACAAGTCAGTCCGAGGGGAATAACGTCTCATCTGCCGAACAGATACAAGGCAAAGAACTTTCCTATAATAATATTGCTGACACAGACGCTGCTTACGAGTGTGTGAAAGTTTTTTCTGAACCAGCTTGCGTAATAGTAAAACATGCCAATCCTTGTGGAATAGCTCTTGGGTCTAATATTAAAGAAGCATATGAAAAAGCTTTTGCTTCAGATGAAACATCAGCATTTGGCGGAATAATAGCTTTTAATCGCTCACTAGATAAATCTACAACTGATAAAATTATTGAAAACCAGTTTGTGGAGGTAATAATTGCTCCAGGAGTAGATCATCAAGCGCGTGAAATCCTATCTAAAAAAGAAAATGTCAGACTTTTAGATACCAAGGAATTGGGTGAACCTGCAAAAGAACCAAAAATATTGAGCGTTAATGGAGGATTATTAATCCAAGATAATGACTTGTCGGTTATCACAATTGAAGATCTGGAAGTGGTATCTGAGCGTAAACCAAGTAAAGAGGAAATAGACAACTGTCTTTTCGCCTGGAAAGTATGTAAGTTTGTTAAGTCAAATGCCATTGTGTATACAAAAGATAATCAAACAATTGGTATAGGTGCCGGACAGATGAGTAGGATTGATAGTGCTCAAATAGCTGCATCTAAAGCAGTTGAAAGAGGCTTTGAAACAGAAGGTTGCTCCATGGCGTCTGATGCTTTCTTTCCTTTCAGAGATGGAATTGATGCCGCAGCTAAAATAGGGATCACATCTGTCATCCAGCCTGGAGGTTCGATGCGCGATCAAGAAGTAATTGATGCTGCTAATGAAGCGGGTATGGCCATGCTATTCACCGGCGTGAGACACTTTAGACATTGATAAATGAAGGTCTTGATAGTTGGGTCAGGTGGAAGAGAGCACGCCCTATCTTGGAAAATATCTAAAAGCCCCTTGGTTAAAAAAATTTTTGTTGCCCCTGGAAATGGGGGAACAGAATTGGAAAATTCTATAATCAATATTGATATACAAGCTGATGATATTGAGGGATTGGAACAGTTTGCCATCAATAAACAAATCGACTTGACTGTCATTGGACCCGAAAATCCTTTGGTCAATGGAATAACTGATAAATTCGAGGAATCAGGATTAAGGTGTTTTGGGCCATCAAAAGGAGCCGCACAACTTGAAGGGTCAAAGGAGTTCATGAAGGATTTCCTTAGAAAATATAATATCCCTACGGCGGAATATTCCTCGTTCACCGACTCCATTAAAGCAATCGACTATGTAAGAGAAAAAGGATGCCCTATTGTAATAAAAGCTGATGGTCTAGCTGCTGGAAAAGGTGTAACAATTGCAAATAATATTGATGAGGCCAAAGAAGCAATCGATCTGGCGCTAGAATCTGAAATTTTTGGAGAAGCCGGAAGAAAAATTGTAATAGAGGAATTCCTAAATGGAGAAGAAGCGAGTTTTATCGTAATGACCGATGGGATTAATGCCATTCCGTTTCCTACTTCACAAGATCACAAAGCAAGAGATGAAAAGGATAGAGGACCAAATACCGGTGGTATGGGTGCATATTCTCCAGCGCCAGTAGTTGATTGCATTGTCCATGAGAAAATCATGCAAGATGTAATTTATCCTACGCTAAAAGGTTTGCGAGAAGAGGGATATAAGTATGTTGGTTTTTTATATGCAGGAATGATGATAGATCAACATAAAAATCTAAAAGTACTCGAATTTAATTGCCGTTTTGGTGATCCTGAGACGCAACCTATTATGATGAGACTCAAATCGGATTTAGCTGACCTTTGTTTTAAAGCATGTGAAAGTGGTCTTAGTAATGAAACGCTTGAGTGGGATGAAAAAAAATCTCTAGGAGTGGTAATTGCTGCAGAGGGATATCCTTCAAAGTATGAAATAAATAAAAAGATTAAAAACATCCCCTCAGAAAAAAATGATCTTAAGGTTTTTCATGCCGGTACTAGATTCCACGAAGATAGCTTAACTTCAAATGGAGGAAGGGTAATGTGCGTCACTGCACTGGGCTCTTCAATTCAATCTGCTCAAAAAAAAGTTTATAATGCGATATCTGAAATTGCATATGAAGATGCTTTTTACAGAAAAGATATAGGTTACAGAGCAATAGATAGAGAAAAAGAAAAATGAGCTTAATAGATAAATTTATCACTGAGATCGATAAAGGTTTGAAGTTTTCTACACAAAACTATCAGAAAGAATCGAGACAGTATCCTGCACAAAATATTGATGAAGACTCTTTAAATGAACTTGATAGAAGTATTTCTGCAAGCCTGATGAGAATAAATCATGCTGGTGAAGTTTCTGCTCAAGGCTTATATAGAGGCCAGGCCTTAACGGCTAGACTGGATGGAACAAGAGAAAAAATGGATGAAGCGGCTGAGGAAGAACTTGATCATTTGGCATGGTGCAATAAAAGACTTGAAGAACTTGATGAGAAACCAAGTATTTTCAATCCAATCTGGTATGGACTATCTTTCACGATGGGCGCAATAGCTGGTATGGCTGGAGATAAATGGAGTTTAGGCTTTGTCCATGAAACAGAAGAGCAAGTTGTTAAGCACCTGAAAAGTCATATGGATAAGATTCCAGCTAGCGACGCGAGAACTGCTTCTATTTTGGAACAAATGGCCATTGACGAAGCACATCATAGCGAAGAGGCTCTGCAATCTGGTGCTGTTGAATTGCCTGAGAATGTGAAAAAACTAATGGCTGGCATTGCTAAAATAATGACTAAATCTAGTTATTATGTTTAATAAAAAATTATTTTTAAATTACCCATTGCTAATTAAATCTACACAGGTATAGTTGCGCGCGTGGCAATAATGCTACATTTTTTGAAAAGGATAATATGAATATATACGTTGGAAACATTCCCTGGAGCACATCTGAGGAAGAATTAGAAGCTCATTTTGCTCAATACGGAAACGTCAACGCCGTCAGGATAATCACAGAAGGTCACTCAGGTAGATCGAAAGGCTTCGGATTTGTAGAGATGGAATCAAAAGAAGCTGGTCAAGCAGCTATCGAAGCACTTGATGGAAATGATTTTGGTGGTAGGGATTTAAGAGTAAACGAAGCCAAACCTAGAGACTAGCTCTCTTACTAGAAGAACTAATCTTTTCTTCTGAAATACAGAAACAAAGTTCAAAGCCCAGATATTTTCTTGGCTTTGTTTTTTTTGTATTTCCAGTTTATTCTGGGGAGAAAAAAAGCTTATTTAGTTCAGTTCCTGGATTTTCTGCTCTCATAAAAGACTCCCCGACTAGAAAGTTTAAAACATCGTAATTGAGTATTTGGTCTATATCTTCTCTAGTCTTTATTCCACTTTCAGAGACGATTAGTTTGTCTTTTAAATTTAGAGATAATTCTTTGGTAGTTTTAAGGTCTACTTCAAAAGTACTCAAATTCCGATTATTAATGCCAATAAATGGAAAATCTATTGGTTGAATACGTTCCAGTTCAGCTTGGTTATGAATCTCCACCAAAACATCTAGATCTAGGCTTTCAGCAATATTTTTAAACTCCTTAAGTTGACTATCTGATAAAGCAGATACGATTAATAAAATACAATCTGCACCATATAATTTGCTCTGATAAATCTGATACTCATTAATAATAAAATCTTTTCTTAAAAGAGGAATCTCTACTGTAGACCTTATCTTCTTGAGATACTCTAAAGAGCCATGAAAGAATTTTTTGTCAGTCAGTATGCTCAGACAAGTGGCATTATTTTCCTCATATTGTTTAGCGATAGTTTCAGGTGAGAAGTTCTCTCTGATCACACCTTTGCTAGGAGAAGCCTTTTTTATCTCTGCAATTACAGATACAAGGCCTTTATTATTTCTTTGCTGGATAGATTGAATAAATCCTCGTCTTGGAGGCAAATCTAAAACCTTAGATTTGATATCTTCTAAGCTTTCTCTCCTCTCTTCCTCAGCCACTACTGAGTGTTTATCTTTTATAATTTCGTCAAGGTAGCTTGCCATTAGAATTTAGAGGAGTATTCAACTAATTGATTAAGTTTTTCAATCCCACCGCCATCTTTTACACATTCATTAGCTAATCTAATACCCGCCTCTAATGAGCTTGATACTTCAGAAACATATAGTGCAGCACCAGCTGCCATCGAGATCATAGAAGAAGCTTCTGGATGTTTATCAGCTAGCCCTAATTTTACGAGATTAAGACTTTCTTCTGGAGAATTCACTTGTAATCCATTAAGCGAAGAAGTTGTGAAATTAAAATCTTCGGGGTTAATAGTATACTCAGAAATATCTCCATCTTTCATCTCTACAACCAAAGTTGGAGAAGCGATACTTATCTCATCCAAGCCATCTTTAGAGTGAACAATCATGGTATGTTCACTTCCCAATTCCTTTAATACATTAGTAATGGGCTTCATCCACTTCTTATCATAAACACCCATAACTTGTCTTTTAGCAGATGCGGGATTAGTCAAGGGCCCAAGAATATTGAAAATACTCTTTTGAGCAATTTCTTTCCTAGGACCAACAACATGCTTCATAGCACTATGATGGGCTGGAGCAAACATGAATCCTAGGCCGATATTTTTTATACAATCTGCTACTTCAGTAGGTTTAAGTGTAAGAGGAACACCTGCTTGTTCAAGAAGATCAGCGCTACCGCTGCTCCTCGTCGCTGACCTGTTGCCATGTTTTGCGACTTTTGCTCCACATTGACTTGCAACAAATGCAGAAGCTGTTGATACATTAAAAATACCAATTCCCGATCCTCCTGTACCGCAAGTATCTACCAGGTGAGTTAAATCAGTTTTGACTTTTGCAGAAAGTTCTCTCATTACTTCAACTGCGCCAATTACTTCTTCAACCGTTTCTCCTTTCATCGATAAAGCTATTAAAAAAGCACCGATTTGAGCATCAGTAGCCTTACCTCCTAATATCTCAAACATAACAGAAGACATTTCTTGTTTTTGAAGATCTTGATTTGAGACTACTCTGCTTATTCCTTCTTGTATATTCATATCTAGTAAGTATCCAAAAAGTTCTTAAGAAGAGATTTGCCGTGTTCAGTCGCGATGGATTCAGGATGAAACTGTATTCCGGTGATTGGTTCTGAATTATGTTGAATAGCCATTATGGTCCCGTCTTCACATCTAGCCGTGATATCAAATTCTTTTGAAAGTGATGATTCTTCAATAACAAGGGAATGGTATCTTGTAGCGAGAAAGTCTTTTTCTACTGAAGAGAATATACCTTTTCCATTATGACTAATTTTCGAAAGCTTGCCGTGCATAATCTCATTAGCTTTTATTATATTTGCACCATAAGCAGAACCAATGGATTGATGACCTAAGCAAACACCTAAAATGGGTACTTTACCTGAAAATTCTTTGATCACTTCAACCGATATTCCAGCTTCTTTTGGCGTACAGGGGCCAGGAGATATAACAATATAATCTGGAGATTTATTTTTAATTTCCTGAACGCTTATTGCATCATTTCTATGTACTTCTACTTCCTGTGACATTTCGTAAAAGTATTGAACAAGGTTGTATGTAAAAGAATCATAGTTATCGATCATCAGTAACATATCTCAACCTTCTAGTTTTTCCTGTACCATTTCTGCAGCTTTGAAAATAGCTCTACCTTTATTTAGTGACTCTTTCCATTCTAGATCCGGAACTGAGTCTGCAACCCAGCCTCCTCCTGCCTGAATATAGAGTACTTCGTCTTTAATCACTGCTGTCCTGATTGCAATTGCCATATCCATATTACCCTGCCAAGAAAGGTATCCTATTGCTCCACCGTAAATACCTCTTTTCACAGGCTCGAATTCATCGATGATCTCCATAGCTCTGATTTTAGGAGCACCTGATACAGTTCCTGCTGGAAAAGTAGCCTTAAATAAATCAATGGCAGATAAGCCGTCTTCCAATTCAGCTTCAACATTAGAAACCATATGCATAACGTGACTGTATCTTTCTATCCCGAATTGTTCAGTAACATTTACAGTACCAGGTTTAGCAATTCGTCCTACATCATTTCTTCCTAAATCGATTAACATGAGATGTTCCGCAATTTCTTTAGGGTCATTAACCATATCTTTTTCCATAGCTATATCATCTGCATCATCTTTACCTCTTCTTCTAGTACCTGCAATTGGTCTTACCGTAACCTTATTATCTTCAAGTCTTGCTAGGATTTCTGGAGAGGATCCCACTATATGAAAATCATGCAAGTTTAAATAATACATATAAGGTGATGGATTTAATTGCCTAATAGATCTATACAACGCAACAGGATCGGCAGTAAAAGGAATTGACATACGCTGCGAACAAACCACTTGCATGATGTCTCCCTCTTCGATGTATTTTTTTGCTTTCTCTACTGATTTTTTAAATTCATATTCACCAAATCCAGATATGAAATCAGATTCATTTATAGTTTTTTCAGGTTTCTTGAAATCTTCAAATATAAGAGGCTCTTTAAGCTTTTCCTCTAACTCATCTAATCGTCTCTCCGCAATATCTCGATCATCTTCTCTATCAATTAATATAATCAAATGAAGTTTATTCTTTAAATTATCAAATACAGCAACTTCTTCAGAGACCATAAATAAGGCATCTGGTGTCCCTAAGAAATCTGGAGGAATGGATTCGGTCAATTTCTTTTCAATGTATCTGACACAATCATATGAAAAATAACCGACAAGACCGCCATTAAACTTTGGTAAATTTGTATCTTCTTCAAGAGTGAAGCTTTTCTGTAGCTGGTCTAAATAATCTAAGGGATCATCTGTTGTTATGGTCTCAATTTGCTTTCCATCTTGAAGAATTACAACTTCATTTTTTACAACCTTTATTAATCTCCTGGCTTTTAAGCCGATAAGGGAGTATCTAGCCCACTTATCTCCGCCTTCAACCGACTCAAACAAATAACTATAAGAACAGTTAGCTAATTTCCTATAGACACTAAGAGGGGTCTCCATATCGGCTAGGATTTCGCGAGAAATTGGAATTTTTTTTTGTATATCCACTATTTTAGAGAGCTTCTAAAGAGGATCTCATTTGTTTGATTATCTTAGAATAATCTTCTTGATTAAAAATAGCTGATCCAGCAACAAAAGTATCGGCACCTGCTTCAGCTACAGAAGAAATATTTTCTAAGTTAATTCCACCATCAACCTCAAGCCTTATATCTAAATTTTTCTTATCGATCGTATCTCTTACTTTTGTAACTTTCGTAAGTACAGAATCAATAAATTTTTGTCCTCCAAAACCGGGGTTAACGGACATTAGCAGAATCATATCTAATTTATCGATTGACTCCTCAATTAAACTAGCTGGAGTTGCAGGATTTAGGACTAAACCAGCTTTACAATCATGGCTTTTGATAAGTTCTATTGACCTATCTATATGATCAGTAGCTTCAGGGTGAAAAGTGATATAAGTTGATCCTGCTTTTGCAAAACTCTCTATTAAACTATCCACTGGTTTGACCATCAAATGAGTGTCTATAGGCGCTTTAATTCCATAATCCCGCAGTGCCTTACATACCATAGGCCCTATAGTTAGATTGGGCACATAATGATTGTCCATAACATCAAAATGAATCCAGTCAGCACCAGAATTTAAGACGCTCTTAGATTCTTCTCCCAGGCGAGCAAAGTCTGCTGATAAGATAGAAGGCGCAATTATGTAGTCTTTAGTTGTCATGAGGGTGCAAGTTTACTCCTCGCTCAGTAAACCGTCTAATCTTTCAACATCTTCTAGGGTATTGAGATTCTCGTATCTTCCCTTAAATATCTCACCTGAAACAAGATTATTTGAGGAAGCTGGTTTTAGAATATCATTCCAAAGTTCCATAGGTCCCGTCTCGGATAAACTAAACAGATCTGGTGAAATAATCATTATTCCGGAAAAAGTATATTTATTTTCTTCCAGGTCAGACCTAACATAACCATCAATAAGCGAAACATCTCCTTTTGGATTGCTCTCAGGATTAGGAATAAGAATCATATGCGCCAAAAAATCGTCCTTAAGCTCTAAATTATTAAAATCAAAATCTGTCCATATATCTGAACTAAGAACAAAAAAAGGTTCCTCGAAGTGATGTATAGCATTTTGTATCCCGCCGCCCGTGCCCAAAAGTTCTTTTTCCAGGGAATAGGAAATCTTGAGCCCATAATCTGAGCCATCTCCAAGTAAGTTCACAATCTTTTCACCTCGATGGTGAAGATTAATAACAATTTCTTGAATATTGGTATTTTTTAAGATCTTAATAATCCTTTCAATCAAGGAAACTCCGCCAACTTTTACCAATGGCTTAGGGTTATCCTCTGTAAATGGAAGAAGTCTTTTGCCCTTCCCGGCTGCAAGTAAAAATGCTTTCATGGAATATTTCTTAAAATTTTAATAAGTCTTGGTTCAACTTTTTCTGTTAAGAAAGTAGCCAATTCTTTCGAAGCAGGATATTTTTCTAAATCTGTTTGAAGATATTTTAGAGTCTGTTTTAAATCCTTAAGTCTAAAAGATTTTTTATCTCTAAGGTGTAGCCTAGATAGTGTTCCTAAAATCCTAAACTGACGTTGGAAGCCAGCAAAATCTAAATCCTTTTCAAGATCTGAGAGTTTTAACTCTTCTAATTTGTTGCCCTTGATACCTTCCTTATAGAATTTAAGATAATTTAGTAAATCTTCATGACTCAAGGGATTTTCTATATCTTTTAAGATAGACACAAGATCTATAGCATAAGGTCCAAAACATAAATCTTGGAAATCTAATATTCCAATTTCATTTTTTTCTAAAAGCATGAGATTTCGGAATTCGAAATCAAAATGACATATTACATGGGATTGTTGTGAACACTCTTTAACTATCAAGTCCCAACTATCATTTAGCATTTTTTTATCATTAGTAGAATAATCTAATTCTAGAAAACTCGACAAAAACCAATCTTCAAAAAGATACATTTGCTGTTTCAACATCTGCGGCGTAAGCTTGAGGAGATCATCAGGTGGTTTAATTTCTTGAAGTTGATGGATTTTTTGTAATGATTTTTTAAAAAGGAATTCTTTGTTTTCTTCATTTATTTCCAGTTGAACGACTTTGTCACCAAAATCCTCTAAAATCATAAAGCCTTTAAGATGATCAAAAGCTTCAACTTTGGGTGCTCTAATGCCATTTTTTCTGAGAAAATTTGAGTGAATCTCAAATAATTCATTTTGTTTGGAATTAGGCTCAGATAACATGCCTATTTTTGTTCCTATATCGGTCTGAAATCTGAAATAATGCCTCAGACTTGCTTGCTCTCTAAGAGGCTGCATGCTTTCAATATCTTTAAATCCTAAACTTGATCCTTGCATTAAGGCCCAATTTAACAAGTCATCTTTCATCTCTGTCATAATATTATAGTAATCTGATGAGGTCTTCCTTTATGATCTGAATAAGTTTATGGAACAATCACTGCCAAAAATACTCTAATTTGTACTATGTCTAAAAAGTACTCCTTTATTTTATTAATAATCGTTTCTTCTATGATTATTTTTTCAAACTTCTTGAAGGGAAATGAAGACAAAACTCTTAGGATAAATTCTATTGACGCCGAGGTTATAGAATCCTTAGATCAGGAAATTCTTAGTTTAACGGGCAATGTTGTTATTAAAACTGACATTGTTCAATTATGGTCAGATAAAGCCATTTATGACCGCGAAAACCAAACCATACAGCTTGAAGGAAATATCAAGGCGTTGTCTAAGAACCTTTCTATTGAAGCTCAAAGCATGGAAGCTGATTTTATTGATAATGAGTTCTACATCTCAAGCTCTAGTTATAACTTTAGGGAAAGAGGATTTGGCGAAGCTCAATTTATAAATTTCAAGTTTAATGGCGATATAGAATTATTAAATATTTCAATTACAAGTTGCAAAAAGGAAGACCTGTCTTGGAATTTAAATTCCAAGAGAATAATTGTTCTTGAAGATAGAAAGAATGCTGTTATTGAAGACGTGACAATTGAAGTTAAAGAGGTACCAATCTTTTATTTGCCTTATGCGAGGACAGCAATAGGAAAAGAAAAATTCTCTGGGTTTTTAGCACCATCTATTAAACAAGGCAAAGATGGACTAGATCTATCAGTGCCTTACTTTTTTAGTTTAGCTCCAAACTATGATCTAACAATCTCACCACGATATATAGAAAAAAGAGGATCCGGGATCAGTTCTGAAGGAAGGTTTCTTACTCAAGATTCTGAGGGTCTAATAGCATTTTCATATTTTATCAATGATAGAAGATTTCAAGATCAAAGTGGAGAAAATAAAAAAAGATGGGCCACAAAATTATACAGTCAAACAAATTTAGGCTCTAACCTATACCTCAGCATTGGTACTGAACACGTAAGCGATGATCTATACTTTGAAGACTTAAATGATGATATCTTAGGAACTCAACAAAAGGATTTCTTAAAAAGAAATCTCAACGTCGGCCTCAATACAAAAAATTTGAAAATAATAGGTAGTTTGAAGCAATTTCATAATTTAAATCCTTTTTCTGCCAACGAATATAAAACTCAACCTCGCTTGAATGTTGAATATCAAGGAAATATCTTCGGTATGTCCGCAAAGTTAGTAACCGAATATGCGAAATTTTCATTTGATGAAGAATTTAATCAATTAGAAAAAGAGGCAGACATAAAGAGAATATACATCGAACCCTCATTATTATTTGAAAAGGGAAATAGATCTTCTCTCACTTCATTCAAGGTCGGAAGAAGAGAAACAGAGTACCGAACTAAATTGGATCCTGTTGATAACTCATACAACTGGGCCGAACTTAGTTATAGAATTTATATGGAAAAGAAATCGAAAAATGAATTCCATAGTCTTACTCCGATATTTAAGTATGTTTACATTGATGGAGAAAATAATTACGAGGAAGGGATAGATTCAAAACTTCAAAATTTAAACTTTGATACTTTGTTCAAAAGGAACTGGTACTCTGGTTCAGATTTTTTTTTAGAGCAGAATAGATTAATTCTTGGTTTTGAACATAATTTCTATAATGCCAGTACTGGTAATGAAAGATATTTCTCTTTAGGAAGAGCATTCTTTCGTGATAAAGAAAATAATCTGAATAATAAGAGTTCCAAAAAATCTTCTATTGTTACTGAGTTCAAAGCAGACATATCAAGTCATCTGAAAATCAATAGTTCATTAGCGTTTGATTCTGACTTGGAAAAAATATCTAGAGGAAGTTTAGGAATCGTTTATGAAAGAGAAGAAAGAAAAAACATACAAATAAGATCTACTTATAAGAGAGACCCAAAATATCTTAATCTAGTAAGTGGTTGGTCTGATGATGGATTGCCTATAAATCAAATTGAACTAATTTCTCAGTGGGAACTTTCAAGTAAATTTTTAGCCTTTGGAAAAGTCTCCAGAGATTATGAAAAAAATTATTCAAGAGATCTATCCTATGGCATAGAGTATGCTAATTGTTGCTTAAAATTAGGCTTAATGAAAAGAAAATGGCTTGATCAAAATTACTATGCTTTTTTTGGAACGAATAAAGAAGATATTAATTTAATTGAAAATAGTCCTTTTACCGAAAGGGAAAGGGATAATATTTATTTATTTTTTGAGCTAACTGAATTAGGCAGATTTGGAAAGAGGATATCAGAAGTTTTGAGTTCTAGACGATTTCAGTAATTGCAACAACTAAAAAAAAGAAGACAATAGTAAATATGGATCTAATAAAAATACTTTTAATAATGATTTCATCTAAAAAAAGGATAGTCTTTATCCTGCTAGGTTTTTTGGTATCTACAAATTCTTATACAAAAATTGAGTTGATTGATAGAGTCGTAGCTGTTGTAGATTCAGGCGTAATAATGGAATCTCAGCTAAATTCTAGGGTTGAAGAGATACTTTTAAGATTGAAAAATGATAAAGCAGAACTGCCTCCTTTAAACCTCTTGGAAGAGCAAGTTTTGGATAGATTAATCATTGAAGAAATACAGCTTCAGCTAGCGGACAGGGCCGGGATAAAAATTAGTGATTCAGAGCTAAATCAAACTCTTTCCAGAGTTTCATCACAAAATAATCTTAGTTTGGAAGAATTCAGACTCAAGTTAGAGGCAGAAGGAACTTCTTATAAATCTTTCAGGGATACTATTAAGAAAGAACTAATAATCCAAAGAGTACAAAGAGGTAAGGTTGGAGCAAAGATAGATATCTCTGAACAGGAACTTGAAAATTTTATTAATTCTGAAGAAGGCAGAACTCAACTAGCCGAGCAATACAATGTTCAACATATTCTCTTATCCGTAAAAAGTGGTTTATCGGAAATAGAAATAGAAGAAATTGAAAAGGAAGCAGTTTTATTATTAGAGAGACTAGAAAATGGGGAAAGTTTTGAAAAGCTTGCTGCATCTTACTCTGCAGGACAAAATGCTCTGGAGGGTGGTTTCCTCGGCTGGAGAACTTCCGCAGAATTACCAAGTCTTTTTGCTGAAGTAGTAACAGAACTAAAAGTGGGAGAAGTATCGCAACCCGTTAGGAGTGGAGCTGGGTTCCACATACTTAAACTATCTGAAAAAAGAGGAAATACTGTTAAATTCCTAGATCAAACTCTAGCGAGACATATTCTAGTCCAGCCCTCTGAAATAAGAACAGAGAATCAAGCTGAAATGCTTATCAATGATATCTATAAGAGATTAAAGGAAGGAGAAGATTTTAAACAACTTGCCCGACAATTCTCTGAGGATCCTGGGTCAAAAATGGATGGTGGTGAGTTGGGTTGGAGTAATCCCGGAGATTATGATCCTGCATTTGAAATGACTTTGAATGCAACTGAAATAGGTCAGCTGTCCGAACCTGTTAAATCTTCTTTTGGATGGCATATCATAGAGGTCATGGATCGAAGAAATGAGGACGTAAGTCACGAAGAACAAAAAAATAGGGCCTATCAAATAATTTTTAAAAGAAAATTTGATCAAGAACTACAAAGTACTCTGATAGAGCTAAGAGCAGAGGCTTATGTAGATATAAAACTAACATCATGACCAAAATTGCTGTCTCTTCTGGAGATCCAGCTGGTATAGGACCCGATATCTGCATTAAAGCTTTTGGTCAGAAGAAGTCACTAGCCTATAGACCAGTAATTTTTGGAAATATAGATCTTTTGAAAGAAAGAGCTGACGAAATCAAGATTAAGGTTGATGTTAAGGAATACAATGGTGAAGACTCAAACTCTCTAAGTGATAAATCTTTATGGGTAGTAGATAGACCTATAAGTTCGGAAGTAAAATCAGGTAGTCCTGCACCAAGCACTGCTAAATACATAATGTCTATCTTCGAAGAGTCAGTTAAAAAAACCATATCAAAGGAATTCAATGCGGTAGTAACGTGTCCAATAAATAAAGAATTAATGAATGAAGGAGGCGTGTCATTTACTGGCCATACTGAGGAACTAGCAATTCTTGGTAATACCAAGGACGTTGTAATGATGTTAGCTAATGAGAAAATCAAGATAGCATTAGCTACAACTCATCTACCTCTTAGTAAAGTTCCCTCTCATATAAATGAAGATCTTCTTATCAACACGATATCTATAATTAATCAGTCTCTGAAAAATCACTGGAAATTAGAAAATCCAATTATCAAAGTGCTCGGCTTGAATCCTCATGCCGGAGATGGAGGTTATTTGGGTACGGAAGAAAAAGATATTATTGGCCCTACTTTGGACAAATTAAGAGAACAAGGTCTAAAAATAGTAGGCCCAGTTTCTGCAGATACAGCCTTCGTTGAGTTAGATAAAACTCAAAAGGCAGATGCCTTTCTTGCAATGTTCCATGATCAAGGACTACCGGTAATAAAAACTATGGGATTCGGTAAAACCGTTAATATAACTTTAGGACTGCCATTCATACGCACTTCTGTGGATCATGGAACTGCATATGATAAGACTGGAACTGGTCAGGCTGATGAAGCAAGTCTTCTTGCAGCAACAGAAATGGCATGCTCAATGAGCAAAAGATCTGAAAATGCTAAAAGCTAAAAAAAGTTTAGGGCAGAATTTTCTAATTGATCCAGCTGTTTTAAACCAAATACTTCAGTTTATCAATCCAGATTCCAAAGATATTTTTTTAGAAATAGGACCAGGCAAAGGGGCAATTACTAAACAGCTTGCGAGCAGAGTAGATACTACTCATGCAGTTGAAATAGATAAGGAATTATCTTACAAACTGAAGAAATTAGAAGATGAAAAAAATTTCTATGTTCACAATAAAAGCATATTAGATTTTGATCCTGCAGAAATTTTTACAAATAAAATAAGAGTCATTGGAAACTTACCATACAACCTATCTACGCCTATTATGTTTTGGAGTTTTAAACATTTAACTAATTTTTGTGATATGCACTTTATGTTACAAAAGGAATTTGGAGAGAGGCTTATTGCTAAAAACCACAATAAAGACTTTGGGAGAATCACAGTTATTACTCAATACCTAACAAAGCCAGAGTATTGCTTTTTAATCTCGCCTGAAAGCTTTTCACCAAAACCGAAAGTGGAGAGTGTCTTTATAAAATTCAATCCTATAGTGGGAAGAAGTATAGATGATCCAATTGCAATAAGATTGCAAGAAGTAACAAGAATTGCTTTTATGCATAAAAGAAAGATGGTTGGAAAATCTCTTGAAAAAATTATATCTTCTGAAGAATTAGATGACTTAGGTATAGATAGAAAATGTAGACCAGAAAATATATCAGTTGAAGATTATGTAAAAATATCTGGAGCACTCATCTGATGTCAAATTATGCTATTGGAGATTTGCAAGGTTGCTATAGTGAGTTGCAATGCCTGTTAAAAAAAATCTCATTTAATAAAACTGAAGATTCTTTATGGTTTTGTGGTGATCTAGTAAACAGAGGTTCTGAATCTCTGGACTGTCTTCATTTTCTATATTCAATAAGGGAAAGATGCCATATTGTCCTAGGAAATCATGATCTCCACTTAATTGCCGTGCAGAACTCAATCAGAGATATAAGCAAAAATGATACATTCCATGATATTTTATATAGCTCAAATGATAACTTTTTAATCGATTGGTTAAGATCGCTTCCCTTTCACTTCATTAAGACAATTGATACAAAAGAAGGTGAAAAAGAATTTGTAATGACCCATGCTGGTGTCCCACCTCATTGGACAAAAAAAGAGCTGATAAGTCATTCGAATAAGCTTAGTTCAAATCTTGCAAGTAATGACCACCGTAATTTTCTTAAAAAAATATTCGGAAATAAACCTGATCATCCAGATAAATGTAAAAAAGATGATGAAGTATTGAGGTTAAATATTAATTTTTTAACGAGAATGAGATTTTATAACTCCGACGGGTCCCTTGAATTGGATTACAAAGGGAAAGTTGAAACAGCTCCAAATAATTTAAAACCTTGGTTTGAATATAAGCTTAAAATTTTAGAAGAAAATACGCATATACTGTTTGGGCATTGGGCGGCATTAAACGGTGTTACTGGGAAAGACAACATAACGGCCCTAGATACAGGCTGTGCATGGGGCAATAAGTTAACAGCGATCAGGCTAGAAGATAAAGCAACCTTTAGCTGTGATAAGCTAAATTAGATATATGAATATTTTTTTAGTTGGCGGTGCAGTTAGAGATGCCCTATTGAATATAGAGGTTCAAGAAAGAGACTGGGTTGTTGTAGGTGCCTCTGAAAGTGAGCTAATTGATAAGGGATATAAAAAAATTGGTAAAGATTTTCCTGTTTTCCTGCATCCCGATACTAAGGAAGAATATGCGCTTGCAAGGCAAGAACGAAAGACGGCTCTAGGACACAAAGGTTTTGAATTTAAATTTGATACTTCTGTAACGTTGGAAGAAGATTTGCTGAGACGAGACCTGACAATCAACGCGATAGCAGAGGATAAAGATGGTAATTTAATTGATCCATACGGCGGGATGGAGGATATTAAAAATAAATTACTCAAAAGTGTCTCTACTTCTTTTGATGAAGATCCTTTGAGAGTCTTAAGAGTTGCAAGATTTGCTTCTAAGCTCAAATTCTTAGATTTTAAAATAGAAAATAATACATTAGAACAAATGAAAAAAATTAGCTCTTCAGGAGAAATAGAGACTCTAAGCAAAGAGAGAGTCTGGGTGGAAACATATAAAGCTCTCTCTACTAGCAATCCTGAGGAATATTTTTCTATTCTTTTAAAGGTAGGTGCCCTAGAAAAAATTTGCCAACCTATAGATCTCAATCTAAATGCTCTAGAAAAGACATCATCAGACAATCAAGATCACACAATAAAATGGTCCGTTTCGATTTCAGAAAATGAGAATATCGAGAAAATAAATAACTCTTTTAATGCTCCCAAAGAGTTCAGCGAGGTATCTGAAATCTGTAGTCAGATAAATTTATTTTCTAGTAAAAGGATTTCTCCTGAGTCTTTGATGGATCTAGTAAATAAATGTGACTTGTTAAGAAAGCCCGAAAGGTTCTATAAAGCTTCAAAAGCTTCCTCATATATAATTGAATCATCATTAAAGCCCGAAAAGTGGATAGAAATTTATGATCTACTCAGTGATGTCAGCGTTGATAAAACGTTAAGAGAAGGTAAGTTGATTGCAAAAAAATTAAATACAGATAGATTAGCTGCCATAAAAAATTATCTAGAAAAATTATGAAACAAAAATTTATCTTCCTTACTGGTGGTGCAAAGAGAATTGGGAAGACTACTTGTCAACATTTCCACAACGAAGGTTTCAATATCATATTTCACTACAATTCCTCTAAATCAGAAGCGAATGAAATAAAGAAAAATTTAAACGAAATTAGAAAAGACTCTTGTTTCACTTTACAGGCAGATTTTGATGATGAATCTTCAATTAAAAAATTGGCTCAAGGCTTGTCTGAAATAACTGACGAGCTATCCGTTTTAATTAATAATGCATCTAGTTTTTACCCTACTCCTATAGAAGATGCATCAATGGATGAGTGGAATAACTTAATGGCCACTAACGCAACAACTCCGTTATTCTTGATCCAAGCCCTTCTGCCCTTCTTAAAAAAAGGTAAGGGATGCATCATAAATATTTCTGACACATTAGCTCCAAGTGGTATAAAAAAATTCAGTCTGTACTCGGGTGCCAAATCTGCTTTGGAAGGTATTACTAAGTCTTTAGCAAAGGAGTTAGCCCCAGATATAAGGGTAAATGCAATCTCTCCCGGAGCGATACTATGGCCTGAGGATGAAGACTTAAGTGAAGATCAACAAAAGCAAAGATTAACAAAAGTCCCCTTAGGGAGGATTGGCTGTCCAGGGGATATTTCATCTTTGGCAGTCTTTTTATCCGAGGCAGAATATATAACGGGTCAGGTGATAAAAGTTGATGGTGGTCGATCCATAAACTAGATAAATTTTTTCTTTTATCATTTTTACATCTATCTTATTATTGAGTCATGGGGAATGAATTGCACGAGACTGACGAAAATACCGGAACTATGGAAGTTCTGGAGAGGCATCAATTTGATGTCTCTAAACTTCAAGATTTCATGTATGAAAATATAGAAGGTTTTGAAGGAAACATTCAATTAGAAGAATTTAAAGGCGGTCAATCTAATCCAACTTACAAAGTAATAACGCCGAATCAATCCTATGTTCTAAGACGTAAACCTCCTGGTAAGTTATTAAAATCTGCTCATGCGGTGGATAGAGAATATAAAGTTATTACTGGTCTAAATAAAACTGATGTTCCTGTGCCAAAAAGCTATGCTCTTTGTGAAGATGATGATGTGATTGGTACTGCGTTCTACTTAATGGAATTTAAAGATGGAAGAGTTTTATGGGATGCAGCAATGGAAGATAGTGATAAGGATGAGGCTTTAGGCGTTTACAAATCTATGAATGATTCTATGGCTAAACTCCATTTAGTAAACCCAAGTGAGATTGGTTTGGAGGATTTTGGAAAACCCGGAAATTATGTTGGTCGCCAAGTTTCTAGATGGTCAAAACAATATGTTGATTCTGAAACTGAAAATATTGATTCGATGAATTGTCTAATCGATTGGTTACCCAAGAATTTGCCCTCAGAAAAAAGAACTGGAATTGTTCATGGGGACTATAGTTTAACGAATGTCATGATAGGGAAAAATGATCCAAACGTAATTGCTATACTGGATTGGGAGCTTTCAACTTTGGGCGATCCTTGTGCTGACTTTAATTATCACTGCCTTCAATACATAATGAACCCAAAATTAGCTGATAAAGATTATTGTAGAAATCAGGGTATTCCTGTGATTGATGAATACGTAAAAATGTATTCAGAAAAAATCAATGTAGATTTAACTGAAGAATGGGATCTATATTCTGCCTATAATTTGTTTAAATTAGCTGGTATTTTACAAGGCATATTAGGTAGAGTAAGAGATGGTACAGCCGCTCACGAAAATGCTGCCGAGAGAGCTAGCGGAGTAAGGAACTTGTCTGATAAAGCATGGGATTTAGTAAAAAAGAATTTTTTATAGGAGAAGAATATGGCGATTGAGAAATTTTTAGTAGAGGCTAGTCATATCATGATGTTTGCAAGATCGGTAGGAGATGCAAACCCAATTTATCATGATGAGGATTACGCTAAAGAGACAGAATTAGGGGGAATAATTGCTCCACCCACATTTGCGCAATCTAGTGCGCAGTTTGATCCTGACTACTTTCTAAGGCCTAAGATAGGCGGTGAAGGTTGGTTTGGTTCAGGTAAAGAAGCATCTGGGGCTAAGCCCTCAAAAGATTCGGGTGATGGCGGAGGTGGTGCAGCTATGGGTCTTCATGCTGAGCAACACTTTGAATATCATCTGCCTGTGAAGGCTGGAGATGTTTTAACTGCTACTACCAAACCAGGAAATACATGGGAAAAAGAAAGCAAAAGAGCTGGAAAATTAAAATTTAGTGAAAGTGTCACTGAATACAGAAATCAAAATGGTGAATTGGTTATAACTGCAACAGGTGTTGGAGTTCAAACTGAAAGAGCCGTAGATAGTTAGGAGAGACAGATGCTAAAAGAAAAGGAAATAAAAGTCGGCGATACTCATACTGCTATATTGGTAGAGGACTTAAAAAGAACCCAAATAGTTCAATATGCAGGAGCTTCAGGGGATTATAACCCTCTGCATACCGATGAAATATTTACCACGCAGGTAGCAGGATATCCCAGTGTTTTTGCACATGGCATGTTATCCATGGGGCTTACTGGGACAATGCTCACAAACTATGTTGGAGATGGCGCGTTAAAGAAATATGGAGTTAGATTCACAAATCAAGTTTGGCCCGGTGATACACTTACTGGAAAAGCCACAATTATTGAAATCCGTGAAGAAGAAGGAACTAAAGTAGTTGATCTCATGATTGAAACAACAAATCAGAATGATGTTGCTGTAATTACTGGCAATGCTACTGCAATCATAGAAACTTAAGAATCAAATTTAATAAATAAGGAAAGACTTTGTCAGAAGATAAAAGTTCTGAGGTAGGAGGCTATCACGCAAAAATTGCATTAAGTCTTCTAGTGCTGGTTTATATTTTTAATTTCATTGATAGACAAATTCTCTCGATATTAGCTGAGGATATAAAAGCTGACCTAGGGATCTCTAACAGTGATATAGGTTTTCTATTCGGAACAGCATTTGGTGTTTTTTACTCAGTTGTAGGCATCCCGATGGGAAAATTGGCTGATTCTTGGAACAGAAAAAATTTAATCAGTATTGGTTTAGCTTTTTGGAGCTTCATGACATTCCTTTCAGGAACAGCAAAATCTTTTCTAAGTTTATCAATCTACAGATTCGGCGTAGGCATCGGTGAGTCAAGTGCATCTCCTTCGGCTTACTCATTACTTTCAGATTATTTCTCTCCAAAAGTTAGAGCCACGGTTTTATCAATCTATTCCAGCGGATTGTATATTGGAGCAGGGATTGGTCTGTTCCTTGGAGGAGCAATTCTTGATACATGGAATTCTGCATACCCTGATCACACTTTAGCCCCTTTTGGATTAAAAGGATGGCAAGCAGCTTTTATGGGAGTGGGACTTCCTGGTATTTTATTATCGATAATTACTTTTTTCTTTATAAAAGAGCCAGTAAGAGGAATGAGTGAAGGAATTGCCACTGAGACAAGTAAAGAACCTTTTAAAGATACATTCAAAGAATTTATTGGGTTAACACCTATTTCTCTTATTGGTGAAAAAGAATCTTTAAAGTCAATAGCCATAAATGCACTTCTTGCTTTTGTTATCTTTGGTTCATGCTATGTTTTATACGAGCTTACTGATGACTTTCTTCAATGGACCGCATGGGGAATTGGAGCCTACTTAGTCTCTACATGGATACAAAGCTTAAGTAAAAGAGATGTCGTAGCTTTTACATTGATGTTTAAAAGTAAGGCGGCCTTATATTCTTTTATGGCATTCCCTTGTATACCTTTTGTAGGATACGCCTACTCCGCTTTCACTCCTTCTTTTTACATAAATAATCATGGAATGTCTGCATTAGAAATAGGAACACTAATTGGCCTTATCACAGCAATTGGCTCTTTTATTGGTGTCATAGGAGGAGGTTATTTTGGAGATAAGCTTCGCGAGAGATATGTAGGGGGAAGACTATATGTAATTTTTGCAGGCGGTGTGTTAATTACTCTTGTAGGCTGTTTTGGCATGATTTATGCTGAATCTAAGAATATTTCTTTAATATTCAATTTCATATATCACATTGGTAGCTCTGTCTATGTAGGTTGTGCTGCAACGACCGTTACAAATTTAGTATTGCCAAGAATGCGGGCCATGGCTGGAGCTTTTTTTATTCTCACTTTAAGTATGGTAGGCCTTGCCCTTGGACCTTATACTCTGGGAAGAATTAGTGATATGTTTGAAACTCAGGGTTATACAGCAGGTGATGCAATGCAAACGTCTATGGCTCTTATACTAATCATACTTATCATCCCAAGCATTTTTCTTTTCTTGGCAGCCAAAAACCTTAAAACGGACGAAGAATCAGTAGTTGAAAGAGCAAATAAACTAGGGGAAAGATAAATAATCAAATGATTTGATCTTTTATTTCTCTATAAGAAATCTTTAGTTCTGGATGAATAGCATCGCCCGCTAATTCACACAAAGGTTCAAGCACGAAGTTGTATTTCTCAATGTCTTTGCTTGGTATGTCCAATTGGTCTGTTTTTTCTATCAAATTTCCATAAAGAATTAGATCTAAATCAATCACTCTACTCGACATACCCTTTTGACTGGGCGTTCTACCCATTTTCTTTTCAATTTCTTTTAAAAACGATCTTAATCCAAGAGGATCAAAATTTGTCTCAAATGTACAAACCAAGTTCAAAAAATCTTGTCCAGAAAAGCCTTCTGCAGGAGTTTTATAGATGCTTGAATAGGCTACTTCAAAATGGCTGTCGAGATGAATCTTAACCTTATCAATATTCTTCTCAGGATCTAGGTTTGAACCTATGCTTATGAATACTTTTTCAGTCAAGGTCGTTCAATAATTATTCCAACAGACTCTGATCCTCTAAGAGCTCCAGGTTTACTTAAAGTTACTTTAACCTTTCCAACAGGAAATTCTTTAAGAATTATCTTTGCTATATTCTCGGCAAGTGACTCAACGAGTTTAAATTTTGACTTTTGTACGAAAGCCGTGACTCTCTTCCCTACTTTCTTATAATTCAGTGCATCTTCTATAGAATCTGACTTAGCAGCTAACTTATTATCAAATTCCATTTCTATATCTACGGATATAACTTGTTTTACCTCGCGTTCCCACTGAAAAATACCAATGATTCCTTCGACTTCCAAACCTTTAATGAAGACTTTATCCATTTGCTATCTCTGATAAAGGCCATCTGGGCTTAATATCCAGATCAAGATTCTCTTTTGCGTTTTTAATGTAAAAGCTGCCGGCATAAGCAATCATAGCTCCATTATCTGTACATCTATTAATGGGCGGAAAAAAGATTTTTTTATCTTCCAAACCTTCTATTAACTTACTACGAATATATTTATTAGATGCAACACCTCCACCTATTACTAATTCCTCTAGGTTAGTTGCCTGCATTGCTTCCTTTGTTTTTATTAGGAGTGTATCTGCAACGGCAGCTTGAAAAGAAGCTGCCAAATCTGCTTTTTTGGAATCATCTATTTGTTTTATTTTTTTAAATTCATAATAAACCGCCGTTTTTAAGCCGCTGAAACTAAAATCAAAGTTTTTCTTATTTGTCATTGGTCTGGGGAAATTAAATGATTCAGGATTTCCTTCTTTTGCTAGAGACTCTATTAAGGGTCCACCTGGATATCCTAGGTTTAGAATCTTAGCCACCTTGTCGAAAGCTTCTCCAACTGCATCATCTAAAGTTTGCCCTAAAATCTCATAATCTCCCAGAGCCTTAGCATTGATCAACAAACAATGGCCACCAGAAATTAAGAGTGTTAAGAAGGGAAAAGATGGAGCGGGATTTTCTAATAAATTAATTAATAGATGCGCCTCCATATGATGTATACCGATACAGGGTATCTTCAAAGAAATTGAAATCGCTTTAGCTGTAGAAGCTCCTATTAATAGAGGTCCTCTCAAGCCAGGTCCAGCGGTGTAAGCAATTGCATCTATAGCCTTAAGATCTTGGCCAGATTTTTCAATAGCAAGATCAATAAGAGGGATTAATTTCTTAAGGTGATCTCTTGAAGCCAATTCGGGAACAACACCACCATATTCGGCATGCTTAGAAGCCTGACTGTATAGTTGCTCAGAAATGATAATATTCGTATCCATATCGAATATGGCAACACCAGTTTCATCGCAAGAGGTTTCTATTCCAAGTATTTTCATTAGCTTAAAGATAGTCATTTTCGTTGAAAATAAAAAAAAAGAAACACTTTCCAAATTAAAAATGGTTCTATAGAATTGCGGCCTCTTGAGAGATTATTTATGCCATCAATAAAAATAAGACCAAATGAATCTTTTGACGTAGGGCTCAGGAAGTTCAAGAGAGCTTGTGAAAAAGCAGGTATCATCCCAGAAGTTAGGAAAAGAGAATTCTATGAAAAGCCGACTTCTGTTTTAAAGAGAAAGAAAGCTGCCGCTGTTAAAAGAGAACAAAAAAATCAAAGAAAAAATAGATTAGGAAGACCTCCTAGATTTTAATCAATAGCCTTATGGCAGATTCAATAAGACATCTCATAGAAGAGGCAGTCAAATCTTCAATGAGAGAAAGAAACAAAGAGAGAACATCTACATTAAGGATGGCCCTGTCTGAGTTAAAAAAAGAAGAAATAGATAACAAAATTGAATTATCTAATAAAGATTCAATTAAGATTCTTCAAAGAATGATAAAGCAAAGAAAGGAATCAATGTCTCAATTTTTAAATGCTCAAAGAAACGATCTTGCGGAAAAAGAAGAGTCGGAAATCGTCATATTGCAAGACTTTCTCCCAGAGCAAATGGGCGAGGAAGACATCAATAAACTAGTCATAGAGGCGATTAATGAAACTGATGCCAAAGAACTTAAAGACATAGGAAAAGTGATGGGTTTTTTAAAAACCAAAATTCAAGGAAATGCTGATATGGGAATTGTCAGCAAACTAGTTAAAGAGAATCTTCAAGGCTAGTTTTCTTCCAATCTTGCCTCAGCAGCTTTTACAGCAGCATAAGTCGTCTGATCTACCTCAATATTTAATGAATCACCATCTTTAATATCAGAAAGATTGGTTGCATTTAATGTCTCTGGAATTAAATAAACCGAGAAAGTGTCTTCTGTTTTATTCGCAACAGTTAGGCTAGCGCCATTTAAAGCAATATAACCCTTATGAAAAATGTAATTTATCCACTCCTTTGGACACTTAACTCTGAGCTCAATTTCATCATCCGAACTAATTAGCTTTGATGGCGCTCTACATGAGATATGCCCAGATAAAATATGACCTCCCACTTCATCGCCAAACTTTAGAGACCTTTCAAGATTAACTTTTGAGTCAACAGATAGAAATTCTATGTTTGTAACCCTTAAGGTTTCAGGTATTACATCAAAAGAAACGATATCGTTTTCAAATTCGATTACTGTTAAACAAACACCATTGACAGAAATACTAGCTCCCTTTTCCAGTTTATTAAGAAAAGTTTTTGAAACTTTAACTTCAAGCCTTACGCCTGATTCTGTTTCTTCTTTGTTGGAAATAATACCGATTTCTTGAACAATTCCTGTAAACATTTAAGTTCCTAAAAGATAGTTTTTTATAATTTCTGCTTCATCTTGACGTTCACAGTCCTCTAAAAATTCTATAAGTTGTGAAATTTTAGCTATAGAAGTCACAGAGATATTAAAATCTTGAAATATTTTATCTCTTGCCAATAAATCATCTAGGATTTCTTCTCTATCTAATGCAACTAAACAACCTATTGCACTACCGCCTTCTTGAGAAATTATTTCTAGTGACTCTTTAAGAGCAGTACCTGCGGTAAGCACATCATCAACCACTAAAACTTTCTTATCCTTTAACTCCCCTACTATACTGCCGCCTTCTCCGTGAACTTTCGCTTCTTTTCTGTTGAAAGCAAAGGGAGTTGGTTTAGAAATCTTAGTACTTAAAGAAGCTGATATGGCTGCACTCAGAGGTATCCCTTTATATGCAGGACCAAAAATTACGTCGAACTCTAATTTACTAGAAATGATTTCTTCGGTATATAGATTTGATAACTCAGCTAAGAAGCCTCGATTAAAAAAAGATCCAACATTAAAGAAATATGGACTTTTTTTTCCTGACTTTAAAATGAAATCACCTAACAAAAGTGCATCTGACTTTAGAGCCAATTCAAAGAAAAGAGTTTCATTTTTTAACATAAATTCTAAAAACTTGAATATTTTAAATGTATTTCACCTACAATAAACTTTTTTTAAGCATGGGCAAATTATTTGTTATATCGGCACCGTCTGGAACCGGCAAGACCTCTCTAATACAGGCTGTTCTTGAGGATCCAGTTGCCTGTAATACTTATCGGGGAATTTCTTTTACAACCAGGAAGGCAAGACCGAAAGAAGAGAATGGTGTTTCTTATTTTTTCATATCACAATCGAGTTTCATGGAAAAAGTAAAAAATAATGATTTTCTAGAATATGCAGAAGTATTTGGTAATTTTTATGGTACTCCTAAAGATTGGGTACTTTCAGTACTTTCTAGAAAAGAAAATGTGCTGCTTGAACTTGATATTCAAGGTGCATTACAAGTCAAAAAAGCTTTTCCTGAAGCAAAGACTGTATTCATTATTCCTCCTTCTTATGAGGATTTAACCAAAAGACTCGAATCTAGAGATCAAGATTCAAAAACGGAGATAGCTAAAAGACTTAAAGAAGCTAGAAATGAAGTCAATATTGGGAAAGATTTTGATCAGGTAATAGTAAATAATGATTTTGATGCAGCGTTAGAGGATTTGAAACAATTTATGTTCACATCAGAGGGGATAGCTAATGAGAGAACTGAAATTATCAAAAATTCTCTTGATCTATTACTGGATTGAAGCTTAAGTTTGCATTAGAATGCGCCTCCGGAATTAAACACTAAGAATATGGCTAGAATTACAGTAGAAGAAGCTTTAGAAAAAGTCAGTACAAGATATGAGTTGATTATACTTGCCGCTAAAAGAGCCAGACAGTTGGCAACTGGTGGAAGGCGCCCTACTCTTGAGTGGGAAGACGATAAACCTACAGTAATGGCATTAAGAGAGATTGAAGCTGGAACCGTTACAACTGATAATATTAATGAGCTAAAAGTTGATATTGCAGATTTAGAACAAGAGTTCTCTGATGAGCTCTCAGCTGAAGATCTACCTCAATCTTAAAAAACCTAAAAATATTCGCATTAAGCCCTAAAAACAGGGATACTTGATCTCTGTATCAATATTATTATGGAATCAATTGGAGCCCTATCAAAGAAACTGTCAGACTATTTAGATCCAAAAAAGGTTAGACAAGTTAATAAAGCTTATAACTTTGCTTGTGAAGCTCATTCTGGTCAGTTTAGATCCAGTGGAGATCCGTACGTTACACATCCAATAGCTGTTGCATCAATCTTGAGCTCTTTCAGGATGGATGAAGATAGTCTTTCAGCTGCTATGCTTCATGATGTCATTGAAGATACAGGTATCCCGAAAGCAATTATAGAAAAAAAATTTAATAGGGATGTTGCCAACCTTGTAGATGGAGTCAGCAAACTAGATAAGCTTTCAATATCCAATCGAACTGAGGCTGAAGCTGAAAATCTCCAAAAAATGGTTTTAGCAATGTCTAAGGACATTAGGGTAATCGTCGTAAAACTTGCAGACAGGCTTCACAATATGAGAACTTTGATGTATCTCCGTAGAGAGAAGCAAATAAAGATAGCAAAAGAAACACTAGAAATTTATGCCCCAATTGCCCATAGGATTGGCATGAATAATTTATATCGTGAACTTGAAGACTTGGCATTCAAGGTTATTTATCCAAAGCGTTATGAAAGACTCACCTCCGCCGTTAAAAAGAATAGAGGCGGTCAAAAAAGAATATTAAATAAAATACAAAAGGAACTCAGTAAGAGACTTCTAGATCAAGGTATCCCTGCTTTAGTGGAAGGGAGAGAAAAGCACATCTATAGTATTTATAGGAAAATGAAAGAAAGGCACAGGTCCTTTGAAGAGATTATGGATGTATATGCCATAAAAATTATTGTAGACACTCCAGAAAACTGTTATCGCACTATTGGCCATATTCATAACCTATACAAACCTGTGGAAGGTCGTTTTAAAGACTACATAGCTATTCCCAAATCGAATGGATATCAGTCCCTTCATACGGGTGTAGTCGGATTGAAAGGATTTCCCGTGGAAGTTCAAATAAAAACACAAGAGATGAACGATATGGCAGAAAATGGGATAGCTTCTCACTGGCTATATAAATCAGGTGATAAGTCAGATTTTAATCCTCAGATAAGGGCAAGGAGATGGGTAGCTGGTCTTCTTGAGATGAGAGAAAATTATGATTCTACCGAAGAGTTCATTGATTCAATAAAAACTGATATTTTTCCAGATGAAATATATGTGTTTACTCCACAAGGTAAAATCATTGAAATGTCTAGCGGCTCGACTGCTATAGATTTTGCATATGCAGTCCATACAGACATTGGCCATCATTGTAGAGCATGCAGAATAAATAAAAGACTCGCTCCTCTAAGTGTGCCTCTAGAAAGTGGTCAAACAATTGAAATACTTACCGAGAAGGTTCCTCAAACCTCGCCTGCTTGGTTAAATTTTGCAGTAACCCCGAGGGCGAGAAATGGCATTCGTCACTATCTAAGTAACTTAAAGACCTCTGAGGCGAGAAAATTTGGAAAGAAGCTGCTTGATCAATCATTGACGAATATGGGAATTAAGTTAAGAGAAATAGAAAAGAATGACTTACGCAAAGTATTAAAAAATATTGGAGTAAGAAGTCTCAATAAACTGCTTGAGGAAATAGGGTTAGGTCAGAGAGTAGGTAATATTGTGGCTCAGCAAATAACAGGGTTCTTGAAAGATGATGATATTGAGCACAAGGAAGTTGTACCTCTTGAGATTACCGGATCAGAAGGTCTGATTGTTAATTATGCAGTCTGTTGTAAACCCATTCCTGGAGACTCTGTTATTGGCCATTTCACTGCCGAAAGAGGTCTCGTCATACACCAAGAAAGGTGTAAAAACATCCTATCTGTCAGGGAAGATCCTCAACAGTGCTTCCCTGTAAATTGGGGTAAACCCTCCGGAAGGTCCTTCCTAGTTCAAATAAAGGTAATTGCGAGAGATGAGCCAGGCCTTCTTGCAAATTTAGCTGCTGTAATTACTGGCCTGGATACTAACATAGCTTCTATTCAAACAATGGATACAAATACTGAGTTACATGAATTTATTCTTGACCTTGAAGTGTCTGATAGAACACATCTATCCAAGATATTAAGAAAAATAAGAACAGTAAACAATGTCGTTTCTGTAAGCAGAATACATGACTGGGAGATGAGGCAAGCAGCAGCATTACACTAATATGAAAAAAAAAATTAGCTCTAAAAAAGCACCAGCAGCAATTGGACCATATTCTCAAGGAATAGAGACTGAGAATTTGATATTTTTATCAGGGCAAATACCCTTAGATCCCGAGACTATGCAATTAGTTGAAGGAGATGAAAATCAGATTCGACAAGTTTTTAAAAACATTGATGCTCTTTGTGCTGAAGCTAATCTAAATATGGATCATATTGTTAAACTCAATGTCTCTCTTCATGATCTGTCACTCTTCAGTTTGGTTAATGAAATTATGAAAGAATTATTCACTGAGCCTTATCCTGCAAGAGCCGCACTTGAGGTAGCTAGACTACCTTTGGACTCTTCTATTGAGATAGAGGCCATACTAGCCAAAACCATATAAATAAATGACTGAAGAATCTAAAGATCTTCATTCAATCCAGAAACTGAAGGGCGTAGGTCCAAAAAGTGTAACCTCTCTTAATAATTTAGGAATATTTAATATTCCAGATGCTGTTTTTCATCTTCCCTTTCGTTATGAAGATAGGAGTTTTATTACTCCTATAAGTTCAGCGAGTTATCAAACACCAGTTTTGATTGAAGGCGAGATTATGAAATCTACAGTAGTCTTTAGAGGCCGAAGAATGCTCTTTTCAGAGATTTATGACGGCACCGGAAAACTGACTATGAGAATGTTCAATTTTGCAATGGCTCAACACAAGGCCTTAGAAAAGGGAAAGATGATTAGATGTTATGGAAATATTACTCCAGGCCCAAATGGTAAACAAATGATTCATCCTCAATATCAAGTATTCGGTAAGGAAGATTCAATAGAAGTTGAAAAAAATCTTACGCCGATATATCCGACAACTTCCGGGATGCAACAAAATAAACTCAAAAAGATAATTGAAAACGCACTGATTTACTGTGATGAAAATAATCTACTGAAGGAAGAATCGGAAAATAATGATTATTCTGAATTTGGTAATCTTTTAGAAACTTTAAAGTTTCTTCATAAGCCACCTGTAGAAACCAATCTTTACGAATTAATTGAAGGTAAGCATCCAGCTCAACAAAAACTGATAAAAGAGGAACTAGTTGCACATATGCTATGTGCAGGTATTTTAAAGAATGAGCTTGAAGGAAGAAAAGGACCATCAATGGTAAAAAATTCAATCTATGAAAAAGATTTTTTTGACTCTCTGCCTTTCAATTTAACAAATTCGCAAAGAAAAGTTTGGGATGAGATTAGGGATGATATGTTGGCCATGGTTCCAATGAGAAGATTATTACAAGGTGATGTGGGATCAGGTAAGACAATCGTAGGAGCACTAGCTTCTCTCCATGCTAAATCTAATGATTGGCAAATCGCAATATTATGCCCTACTGAAATATTAGCTGAACAACACTTTACCTCTTTTTCAGATTGGTTCGAGTCTCTAGGTATAAAAGTTAGTTTGCTAACAGGATCTACAAAAGCTAAAGATAAAGCCCTATTAATTAGAGAACTGGCTGAAGGTAGTATAGACATTCTTATTGGAACTCATGCGATATTCCAACAAGGAATTAAATTTAAAAATCTTGGCTTAACAATCATAGATGAACAGCATAGGTTTGGAGTTCATCAGAGATTTTCAATGTTAGAAAAGGGAGGAGAGACGAATCAGAGTCCACATCAATTAATTATGACTGCCACCCCAATTCCAAGAACTCTGGCAATGACGGTTTACGGCTCTCTAGAAACATCCATAATCGATGAGCTCCCACCGGGTAGAAATCCAGTTCAAACGTCATCCAGACCTGACAAACTTAGAGAAAAGGTCATCAAAAGAGTAGAAGAAGTTTGTTCAACCGGGAAAAGAGCTTATTGGGTTTGTACTTTAATAGAAGATTCTGATGAGCTAGAAGCTCAATCAGCAGAAGAACTATACAAAGAGATTTCAAATTCGTTACCAAAAGTTAAGGTTGGGCTTGTGCATGGCAGGCTTAAGAAAGATCAAAAAGATTCAGTCATAGAAAATTTTAGGAATGGAGATATACAACTTTTAGTTTGTACTACAGTTATTGAAGTAGGTGTAGACGTACCAGAGGCTACGCTAATGATTATAGAAAATCCGGAGCGATTAGGATTATCTCAATTACATCAATTAAGAGGTCGGGTGGGAAGAAAAGCTAACACTGATTCTCATTGTCTGCTTCTTTATAAAGAACCTCTTTCTGGTCTTGCTGAAGAAAGAATAAAGACTATGGAAGAGACCAATGATGGTTTCAAAATAGCAGAGAAAGATTTGGAATTAAGAGGAGCTGGAGATATTTATGGTATTAGGCAGTCTGGTCTAATGGATCTGAAGATTGCAAACCCGATTAGAGACTCAAATCTATTGTTGGTTGCTCAAGAAGAAGCTATTGAACTAAGCAGGAATGATCAGGGGTTCGCTAAGACGCTTGTTGATAGATGGATAGGCAATAGAGTCGATTATTCTGATTCTTAAGAAGCTTTTCCTAATACATAAAATTTTCTTTTAGGTGCTGGGTATCCCTCTATGGTGATAGATTTATTTTTCAAATTTAAAGCTGATTCAAATGATTTAAATGGCATCCAATTGGTGCTTCTTTGCTCTCTGTCATTTGTTACTGCTAGATCGCTCTCAGCGTAAACTTGTAGACTAAGATCTCTAAAAATCGACTTACACCCATTATCAGTATGGACAAAATGAACATTTGGCATTGATGCATATTTTCCATTCGAAGGTTCTAGAGCTATGTCGCATTCTTTTGGTGAGATAATTGTTTCAAGAACTAACTTTCCATTTTCTTCTAATAAATCTTTTAAGTTATTCAGGTGCTCAGTAGGATTTCTTTGGTGATACAAGAGGCCCATACTAAATATTACATCGAATTTAGAATCTTTTAATCCTGACTCTTCTATGCGCTCAGGTATCATCCTGATATTTTCAGAGTCAACGAAATGATTAATGGCAGAGAATTGTGAAACGTGAACCAGGTTAGGTTCTAAACAAAGAACTTTATCTGCGCCCATGCCCAACATTCGAAAAGCATAGTATCCATTACCAGATCCTACATCTAGAATGGACTTACCATCTAAGTCAATATTAAGTTTTTGAAATCTTTTCCATTTTTTTGCAGAGTCCCATTCACTATCAATAAATATATCATTTATTCTAAAAGGGCCCTTCCGCCACGGGATTAATTGCAAAAGTAAGCTTTCTATTTCGTCATTGTCTTCAATATCAAAATCTATATTAATCCCATTAATTAATTCCACTTTTGCATTTAGAATAGTAGGCAATCTACCTAATATTTCTAACCAACTTTCAATTCTTCTGTCTTTCTTTTTACCAAATGGATTATTTCTATATTGGTAACACAATGTCTCTACTTCTTTAGAAATAAACATGTTCACTTTGAAAATACAAAGGTCCTGAAATTTAAATTAGATAAAACTTTCTCAGCCTTTATAAAACCAACTTTTCTTGCTCGTGAAATATGTTCTCCTTCACATTCCGTCTTTAGGATCCCTTCCAGAGAATCTCGTTTTCCGGAAATTTCTAAATCTGAGTAACCATTTGCTGATTTAAATAGATGATGTGTATTGATAATTCTTTGATTCTCAAATTTATTTTCATAATGAACTTTCTCTGACAAAATTAGAATCCCATGCGGGATTAAGGCTTTAAATATTTTTTTGAATAGAATATCTCTTTCTTTCAATTCCAAAAACTGAATGAGATAGTTTACAACTATTAGAGAAGCATTCTGTAAATCACTTTCCATAATATCTTCATTCAAGAAAGTTAA
>CACMAF010000010.1:0-49591 GCA_902611645.1 uncultured SAR86 cluster bacterium
AAAAATTTTTAGATTCTGGTTATCCCGAAGATAAACTATTTGAAGTCGAAGCCCTGCGTTATTTGTATTTGCATGATGCTAGGCCTAAAAATGATCTTTTGTCTCCTAGAAAAAAAGATGAAATGACTCTTCTTGTCCTTGGAGACTATCTCGAATCAAATACTAAGATTCAAATGGAATTGCTTGTAGATACTCTTGAACATTTTCCAATGGATATTTCTATTATTGCAAAGCCACATCCAGCTTGCTGGATAGACCCAAATGATTACCCCACTATTGATATAAAAGTTACAACTAAGTCTTTAGAAGAATTGCTGGATATTTGTGACCTAACATACACTAGTCCTGCTACATCTGCCTCAGTCGATGTCTACTGTTATGGCATGCAAGTTATAACTGCATTGGATGCAAGTTCACTCAACCTAAGTCCTTTACGAAATTATAAAGGGGTATTTTTTGTTAGTTCTCCATCTGAGTTGTCTGATGCCCTGCATAGCGTGAAGCTTGGAAACAATAAATCTTATGATAGAAGGGAGTTTTTTACTCTTGATTCTGAGTTAGACCGGTGGAAAAAACTATTACTAGCGCCAATAGCATAGATTTAGTTAAGATATTCTTCTAATCCTTAATAAAAGAGAGGCTACTAAACAATGTATTTTGAAAAAGCGTTTAGAGATAAAACAGTTCTAATTACGGGCCATACTGGATTCAAAGGCTCTTGGCTTGCAGCTTGGCTAAATAAGTTAGGAGCAAAGGTTGTTGGCATTGCTCTAGACCCACCAACAGAGACCTCTCATTTCTCTGCCATAAATTTGAAAGATGATATTAATGACCTGCGCATAGATATTAGAGATAGGTATCAGTTAGAATCCGCCATAGTTGATGCTCAGCCTGATTTTGTTTTTCATTTGGCAGCCCAACCACTAGTGAGGGAATCATATGAAGACCCTATTAATACATGGAATACTAACTTATTCGGGACACTACACGTACTTGAAGCATTGCGTAAAATAAAAAAGAAATGCTCTGCTGTGATCATTACTAGTGACAAATGTTATGACAATGTAGAGTGGGTATGGGGGTATCGGGAGAATGATATGCTCGGTGGGCCAGATCCCTACAGTGCCTCGAAGGGTGCTGCTGAATTAGCCATTCGTTCATACATTAAGTCTTATTTTCCTGAAGACACTAGCAAAGTTAGGATTGCTTCAGCTAGAGCCGGAAATGTGATTGGAGGAGGTGACTGGGCTACCGATCGCATTATTCCAGATTGTATAAAAGCTTGGTCCAATGACGATCTTGTCGAATTGCGTAATCCTTTTTCTACAAGACCATGGCAACATGTTTTGGAGCCTTTAAGTGGGTATTTAAGCTTGGCAGTCGGATTATCTGAAACATCACATTTACACGGAGAGCCATTCAATTTTGGGCCACAGGATCAGGTAAACCACAGTGTTTTAGAGTTGGTTCAACAAATGGCATTATATTGGGACAAAGTGCGGTGGCAAGACGTTTCATTATCTGAGAATGGACCCTATGAATCAGGTTTACTTAAACTTAACTGTGATAAGGCCTTGCACCATCTTAACTGGCATGCTGTGATGGCGTTTGAGGATACAGTAAGGATGACTGCAGAATGGTATAGTGCTTACTATCATAACCAGTCTGAAATCTCAGATTGTACTCGCAATCAAATCGTAAATTACACCAAGATAGCTAAACAAAAAGGACTCTCATGGGCTCTGTAAGTCTGTCTGACATTCAGATGATACCTTTAGCTCGGATCACGACTGATGGCGGGGACGTTATGCATGCTCTAAAAAATAATGACCCTGATTATATTGGATTTGGGGAGGCTTACTTTTCATGGATTGAATATCGGAGAGTTAAGGCTTGGAAGTGCCATACCGAAATGACAATGAATTTAATCGTACCCTTTGGCCAAGTAAGATTTGTTTTTTGTGATAAAGATTCTCAACCTGAAGTTTTTAGGATCGAAGAAATAGGCGATTATAATTATTCTAGATTAACTGTGCCTCCAGGAGTTTGGTTTGGCTTTCAAGGTCTTAAGGAAAATTCGAGCTTAATATTGAACATTGCTGATATCCCTCATGATCCTTGTGAGGTCAAAAAGTTAAATGAGGATGAGATTAACTACAACTGGAGCTAATATGAAAGTAATTCTTCTTGCCGGCGGTTTTGGTACTCGATTAGGTGAATATACAGATCTAATACCAAAACCAATGGTACAAGTCGGAGGTAAACCAATCCTTTGGCACATCATGCAGAACTATGCTTATTTTGGACACAAAGATTTCTATTTAGCTCTTGGCTATAAATCTGAAGTTATTAAGGATTATTTTTTAAACTATAGGTCATTAAATTCTGACTTTACTGTGGATCTTGCATCAGGGAATGTCATCCCTCACCAATTAGATCCGGTGGATTGGAAAGTGACTCTAGTGGATACTGGCAATTCCTCAATGACTGGTGGCAGGGTTAAAAGAATGAAGCATTTTATTGGTAATGAAACCTTCTTACTTACCTACGGTGATGGTGTATCAAATATCGATCTTGAAGCATTAGTAAATTTTCATCGAAAACATGGAAAGATGGTAACAATATCAGCAGTGCGTCCTTCAGCTCGTTTTGGTGAGCTTAAAATGAGCGGATCTCAAGTTCAGAGCTTTCAAGAAAAGCCTCAATTACATGATGGATGGATTAACGGCGGGTATTTCGTCATTGAGCCAGAGTTTTTTAATTTTATTGAGGGAGACAGCACACTTTTGGAGAGAGAGCCATTAGAAAAGGCAGCTGAAATGGGAGAGTTAATGGCATATCATCATGATGGTTTCTGGCAATGTATGGACACTAAACGTGATCATGAACTCCTTGAATCTTTATGGGCTGAAGGAGCTCCATGGAAAATGTAAGATAAAGCATGCAAATACTAATTGTTGGAGGATTTGGATTTGTGGGTGGAAGGCTTGTGGAGTACTTGTTTGCCAAAGGACATCATATTGTAGTGGGGTCTAGAATGTCGAAAACACCTAATTCTAACTTTCATGATTTGGAAGTTAAAAAAATTGAATGGAATAATGATAACTCTCTTTCTAAGATTTGCGAGGGTATTGATGTTGTTATTCACGCTGCTGGCATGAATGCTCAAGAGTGCTTAAAAGATCCTGAAGGTGCTTTAAACCTTAATGGAGATGGGACTAGACGTCTGGCGAAAGCCGCATGTAATGCCGGAGTCAAGAAATTTATTTATCTGTCAACCGCGCATGTTTATTCAAGTCCATTAGCAGGATCTATTACAGAAAAAACCGAGACGCTAAATTTACACCCATATGCTACTTCTCACCTAGCAGGTGAGAATGCTTTGATAGAAATAGGAAATTCAACGAGAATGTGGACTATTGTAATGCGTTTGTCTAATGCTTTTGGAGCACCAAGCCACCTGAAAGTGAATTGCTGGATGCTTCTGGTAAATGATTTATGTAGGCAAGCGATAGAAACGAAAAAGTTGACTGTGAAGTCGGACGGTTCTCAGTTGAGAGATTTTATTAGCATGCAAGAGGTCTGTCGTGTTACTGAGAAAATTATACTTGCAAGTGAGAAGTTTAGAGCACTTCAAATATTCAACTTAGGATCAGGAATCTCGAAATCTATTCGTGATATAGCTATGATTATTCAAGCCCGATCTGTGAAAGTTTTAGGATATAAGCCTGAGCTGAACTTTTTAAAGGAAGCAAGTAGCGAAGCTTCATTACCTCTCTATTATGCCACTGAAAACTTATCTACATTGGGGATTGAGGTTAGTGATGAGAGTAGTGAGTCAGAAATTGATAATTTGCTGCGCTTCTGCAGAGTAAACTTCACCAACTGACTCCAAAAGTAATAGATAGAAGTAAAAAGTACAAATCTATGAGTAACTCTTCTGAACCGCTTATTTCCATAATAATTCCTACTTACAATCATTCAAGATATCTTGGTAGAGCTCTTCAATCTATCCATGACCAAACTTATAAGAATTGGGAAGTTATTATTGTAGATAATCATTCAACTGATGATACATTTGATGTCGTTAAAAAGTTCGATGGTCCACGTGTTAATTATATGAAAATCCATAATGATGGCATCATAGCAGCATCGCGTAATGCGGGCATAAATGCGGCTAGGGGAAATTGGCTTGCCTTTTTAGACTCTGATGATTGGTGGTCTTCAGATAAGCTTGAAATATGTTCTAAATATATTGATAAGGACCATGACTTAATTCATCATGATTTGGATCTTGTATATGACCATACTAATTTCTTTAGACGTCGCCTTACACGTAGTCGACAATTAAAGTCGCCTATGCTTGCAGATCTACTTATTAAAGGTAATGCAATTGTAAATTCAACAGTAATTGTTCGTAAAAAATTAGTAAACAAAATTGGCGGAATCAGCGAAGATAAAAAGATGGTTGCTTCAGAAGATTATAATACCTGGTTGAGAATAGCGGCTATAACTGATCGGTTTAAATATATACCTAAATCATTAGGTTACTATCAGATCCATTCAAATAGTATTTCCAGAAGAGACATGTCAGATTCAGATTATGCTGCAATTGCAGAATTTAAGTATCAGCTCACACCCAGCCAACTATCTGAGGTTGAGAAACATTTAAGCTACATTAGTGGAAGGTTCAATTATTTACAAAAAGAATATGCAAACGCAGAATTAGCACTGAAAAAAGCACTTCCCTCAAGAAATATTACAATTACCCTAAAAATCTTAACAATGTTGGCCATAATCGCTGTATCTAAAAAGCTATGAATTTACAAAAAAATAGATTTATTCAAAAAGTAAAATTTTTAGATTTATTTTTTTTACACAAGTTAGAAAAATTTAAATGAAAACCACATTTGCGCATATATTGTGCGCCTTTATTCTTGTCTTTGCGTCAATAAGAGGAGTATTTGTATTTCATTTGGGCTTTCCTTCCAACATTACATACACTATTTCTTCTTTAATGGTGCTAGGCTTAGGTTTATTTTCTCTCCTAACCTTGTTCAGCTCCAGGCTTTATGTTCCTCTCTTTTTCTTTAAAAACGTGGTTATATTGAATGTAATTTTGTTTGCCTATTTTATATTTGGTACTCTTTTAATCGCTGTGGGAGCGGGCTTTGATGCCTCCAGTCTGTTGTCTATGTTCTACCTATTTTTGGTTTTCCCGGCTATTTTTTTATTTCTTAGATTCGATGACAAACTTCTTACTGGGATTGTCTATATCATTACGCTCATTACAGTGGTCGGTGTTTATTACTTTTTTAATTTGGCAATTTCTGGCGGGTATGAAGCTATCAAAGGAGCACAATCAATTTTACGTCCAGAAAAATTTTCATATTCAAGAATAGGAAATAATTTACTTCCGTCTGGGTATACGGGATCCCATCATGACACAGCAAATATCTTAGTAATGTGTGGAATTTTTTTCTTAGGAAAGTTTTTTCTTTGTTCTTTCGGAATAAAAAAATATCTTTTATTAATATGTTATTTTTTGATCTTTTCTGCGTTACTTCTGACTGGAAGTGCTGCAAATACTTTAGTACTTCTGTTTGCAAGTGCAATGAGTATATTTTTTTACATTCAAAGGAGTTTTATTAGGATATTGGCAAGCATTGTTTTCTTTTCTTTTGTAGGAATAATTATTGCTGGGATGGATTTCAGTAAAACCTTAAATATCTTTTATGTCTTTCAAAAGCTCAATCCTAGTACACTTGATAAAGATATTTTTGCTAGCCTTGATTTAGACTCTACTATAAATTCGCTTGTGAGTGTATTTCTAGGGTTTGGTGAGGTTCTACAATCACCTTTAATTTTGTCCGAAGTTGGTTTTGTAAATATTTTACCGCGGATTGGAATTTTTTCTTATATTGCTTTAATGTTAATTGTATTCTCGCCTATTTATTATCTGATAGTATTCAATGTATCGAGCAAACGTTTCATTAATTTTTTGAAACTTAAGAATTTGAAAGTTCTAACTGCGGATCTTGAAACACGGCTACGCGATCAAAGATTTCGTCTTCTGACCATTGCAATGCCTATAATCGCAGGCACTTTGACATTGATTCACTACGGATCTCTTTTCCGTATTACTTCTATCGGCTTGTTCTGTATTTTATTAACAATATTTCTTAAAGAATATTTAAGAGCTCAACAGTTCATTAAAAGTGAGTCTCTTTTACATTAATGAGAAGTATTAGTTTATCAACCGTGAGTAATTTTTTATGAAGATAGTTGTTACAGGCGGAGCAGGATTTATTGGGTCCAATTTATGCGATTTTTTAATAAGCAAAATGCATTCTGTCATAGTAATTGACGACTTGAGTACAGGTCATTTATCTAACATTGAATCTATAAGAGATAAAATAGATTTCTTTAACGTAAAGGTAGAAGATTTTGATTTCGATAACATAAGCGAAATTGATGCCGTTGTCCATTTGGCTGCACAAGTTTCGGTGCCAGTTTCGATAGATTATTTTAAAGAGAGCTCCTCTTCAAACCTACTTGGAACAATCTCCGTGATAGAGTACTGTCAAAAAAAGGATATTCCATTAGTCTATGCCTCTTCTTCTGCAGTATATGGAGATCTTCCGCTAGGAGATGATTGTGTTGACAAAGTCAGCCTTCTAAGTCCATACGCGGTTGATAAATATGCAATGGAGCTTTTCGCAAAAACTTCGTTCAAAATTCATCAACTCTCCAGCATAGGTCTGAGATTTTTTAATGTATATGGGCCCAGGCAAGATCCGACAAGCCCATATTCTGGTGTAATTTCCATTTTTGCTGACCGTTTAATAAATGGTAAAAATATTGTGATTAGGGGAGGTCATCAAACTAGAGATTTTGTTTATGTAGAGGATGTAGTAAAGGCTATATATAATTCAGTTTTAACGGCTAATGAGAGAGTCTTATGCGAGCAGGTAAATGTTTTAACAGGCCAATCTGTAACTATTGACCATGTAGCGGATATGCTTATGACAGCAATTGGTATCAAAGTTGAAAAAATCTACCATGAACTCCCTGCTGGTGATCCTCCAAGATCAAATGGTACGACAATAAAAATGCAAAGATTATTGGGTGCTGATCCTAAAGATATGATGTCGATAGATACAGGATTGTTACCGACTGTAAGTCATCTACAAACATAGTATGTTCCTAGGTAAAGACAGCTATAAGTCTTCATGCAATTTTTAGTGTCAGGAAAATTGTGAGCAAAACAGAGCCTTATATCATTGGCATAGATGCAACAAACTTAAGTGCTGGCGGGGGACTTACCCACATTATTGAGTTACTTAGTTTTGCTGACCCTAAAGTACATGGTTTCGACCGTATTGTGATTTGGGCTCCCAGTGCTACTTTAAAGCTTATCGAGGATCGTCCTTGGCTAAATAAGCGGAACCCCTTTACTTTGAATAAAGGTTTATTCCGACGAACTTTTTGGCAGAGTCATAATCTGTCACAAGCTGTTCGCAATGAAGGTTGTTGCGTATTGTTCGTACCTGGCGGAAGTTATTTTGGCGATTTTCATCCAGTAGTTACTATGAGTCAGAATTTACTACCTTTTGAGATGAGCGAAGCACTTCGTTTTGGTTGGTCTTTTTTGATGTTTAAGCTAATATTGTTGCGTTTTACACAATCTAGATCTTTTAAAAAAGCCGATGGTATTATTTTTCTAACAAAATATGCTCGAAATACAGTAATGAGAGTCACAGGTGACCTGAGGGGTCAAATCTCAACCATTGCACACGGGTTAAATGCCCGATTTTATAAGATTCCAAAACTCCAGAAAAATATTTCACTTTACACCGAAGCTCTTCCCTATAAGGTTTTATACGTTTCGATGGTTGATCAATATAAACATCAATGGCACGTGGTTGAAGCAGTGTCACACTTGCGTGATGCAGGTATACCTATCGTGCTAGATCTGATTGGCCCTGCTTATCCACCTGCGTTGAAGCGGTTGAATGCTCAAATAGACAGCTTAGAAGGAGATAGTCATTGGGTTAAGTATCATGGTTCTATTGCCTTTGAGGAATTACACAAATATTATGCGGAGGCTGACATCGGTTTATTTGCTTCAAGCTGCGAAAATATGCCATTTATATTAATGGAGACCATGGCATCAGGTTTACCTATTGCATGCTCAAATAGAGGACCAATGCCTGAAATATTGGGTGAGGCTGGAGTATATTTTAATCCTGAGTTACCAGAAGATATTGCCGCTGCCTTACTAAAATTAATCCAATCAGAACAGTTACGTACCGAGCTATCTTTATCAAGTTATGAAAAAGCGCAGAGATTTACTTGGGAGCGTTGCGCTAATGAAACATTCAGATTTATTAACCTCATTGAAGATACATATAAAAAGCAAATAAATAATGTTTAAAAATAAAATATTACTAATTACTGGTGGCACTGGCTCCTTTGGAAACGCAGTATTGCGGCGATTTTTGGATTCAGATATTTCTGAAATTCGTATTTTTAGTAGAGATGAGAAAAAACAAGATGATATGCGTCGTAGTTATATCAATCCAAAACTCAAGTTTTACATAGGTGATGTACGTGATGTTGATAGCGTTCGCACAGCGATGCGAGGTGTTGACTATGTTTTTCATGCTGCAGCACTTAAACAAGTACCGTCTTGTGAGTTTTATCCATTGCAAGCGGTTAAGACAAATGTGATAGGCACGGAGAACGTGCTTGATGTAGCGATTACATTCGGAGTTAAAAGGGTGATTTGCTTAAGTACGGATAAGGCAGTATATCCAATCAATGCTATGGGGATAAGTAAAGCAATGATGGAAAAGGTCGCTGTGGCAAAGTCACGTGAGAGTGATGCAACTACGATTTGTGTAACACGCTATGGTAATGTGATGGCATCACGAGGGTCAGTTATTCCTTTATTTGTCGATCAGATTCGAGGTGGCAACCCGCTTACCATTACCGACCCTGAAATGACTCGTTTTATGATGACCTTAGACGATGCTGTTGATCTCGTCTTGTATGCGTTTGAAAAAGGTAAATCTGGAGACATTTTTGTGCAAAAGGCACCTGCCGCAACGATAAAGACATTGACTGAAGCTCTCATTAGCCTAATGGATGTTCCTGATCATGAGGTAAGGGTTATAGGCACTCGCCATGGAGAGAAATTGTTTGAAGCATTACTCAGTCGTGAAGAAATGGTTGCTGCTGAGGATTTAGGGGAGTACTTTCGTGTCCTACCCGACATGCGAGATTTAAACTATGGAAAGTTTATAGATCAGGGTAAAAAGCAAATTTCTTTTGCGGAGGACTATAATTCTCACAATGCTACTCGATTGGATCTGACCGGCATGGAAGCCTTGTTGATGAAGCTGCAATTTATGCAAGCGATTACACGTGGCGAAGATGTACAAGCGGAAGAATGAACATGAATAAAAAAAGGGTTTTGCTTACCGGAGCTAATGGCTTTATAGGTAAAAATTTGGGCATTCGTTTGGGTGAGCAGAATGATACTGAAATCTTGTCTTTTGTGCGCGGAGATAGTAAGGATGTGCTCCTTGAGCTGGTGGGGAAAGCCGATGCTATCATACACTTAGCGGGCGAGAATCGGCCCAATGATCCTCAAGATTTTTCTCTTGTTAATGTAGATCTAACGACTGACTTGTGTGAATCAATTGAACATAGCGGGCGCAATATTCCGCTAATTTTTACTTCGTCAGTACAAGCTGAATTCGATAACCCTTATGGGAAGAGTAAACTCGCAGCCGAGCAGGTGATTGAAGATTATGTTGCTAAAACAGGCAATTCAGCAGTAATTTATCGCTTAGTTGGTGTCTTTGGCAAGTTTTGTAAACCTAATTATAATTCCGTGGTCGCGACTTTTTGCCATAACATTGCACTAGACTTGCCAATACAGATTAATGATCCTGATTTTATTTTAAAATTGGCATACATTGATGACGTAGTTGATGATTTATTGCAAGCCTTAATTAAAGTAAAACCAGGTTTGTATAGGGATGAAATAAGCAATACACACAGTATTACATTAGGCAATTTAGCTGAGCAGATTCGTGCATTTAAAAATTGTCGCACCAATTTGCTATCAGAACGAGTTGGTACAGGCTTGACTCGAGCTTTATATTCAACTTACATGAGTTACTTGCCTTTAGAAAAATTTGTCTATGATCTACCAAAGCATGGTGATGAGCGCGGTATGTTTGTTGAAATGTTAAAGACTCCTGATTGTGGCCAATTTTCTTTTTTTACTGTACTTCCTGGAGAGACAAGAGGATCACATTATCACCATACCAAGACAGAAAAGTTTCTTGTAGTTGAAGGCAAAGTGAAGATGTGTTTTCGGCAGTTACTTACAGATAAAACCTATGAGGTTATCCTTTTTGCTGACAAACCACAGGTGGTAGACACTATTCCTGGGTGGGTGCATGACATTACTAATGTTGGAGACTGTAAAGCTATTATAATGCTCTGGGCCAATGAAATCTTTGATCAAGAGAGCCCTGATAGTATTCCTTGTGAGGTTTAGAGAAAAAAATGAAAAAACTTAAAGTTTTAACTGTAGTTGGAACGCGGCCTGAGATAATTAGACTTGCATGCGTTATCCCCAAGCTTGACAAACATTTTGACCACATTTTGGTGCATACAGGTCAAAATTATGATTATGAACTAAATCAGATTTTCTTCGATGACCTAAATGTGCGTAAACCAGATTATTTTTTGGAAGCAGCAGGAAAAAATAGTGCTGAAACAATTGGCAAAGTCATAATTGAAGTAGATAAAGTTTTGGAAGAAGTCAATCCTAATGCAGTTCTAGTTCTTGGAGATACAAATAGTTGTTTGTCAGTTATACCTGCAAAGAGACGCAAAATACCTACATTTCATATGGAAGCAGGTAATAGATGTTTTGACTTTAGAGTTCCAGAAGAAATAAATCGTCGTATCGTTGATCATACAGCTGATATGAATCTTACTTATAGCTCAATTGCAAGAGAGTATTTAATTAGTGAAGGCTTGCCTAAAGACCAAATCATCAAAGTTGGTAGTCCAATGTTCGAGGTATTGTCATTCTATAAGCAAAAAATAGAGGCCTCAGAAATTTTGAGTTCGCTGAATTTAGACAGGAGAAACTTTTATTTAGTTAGTGCACACAGAGAAGAGAATATAGATATAGAAAAAAATTTTTTAAGACTAGTAGAAGCACTTAATTCTATAGCGGAGAGGTATAATCTACCATTGATTTTGTCAACTCATCCCAGAACCCAAAAGCGTATTGAGGAAAAACAAATAAAATTTCATCCGATGTTAAGGTCTTTAAGTCCTTTAAGTTTTACAGACTATAATAATCTCCAACTTAATGCTAAAGCCGTTTTGTCAGATAGTGGCACGATAAATGAAGAAGCCTCCATTCTCAACTTCCCTGCATTGAATATTCGAGAATCTCATGAAAGACCAGAGGGAATGGAAGAGGCTGCGGTTATGATGGTTGGATTGGATGCAAATAGTATTTTACAGGCTCTATCTATTTTAGAGGTGCAATTTGAAGATACCAATTATGAGATGAGAATGGTAGCTGATTATTCTATGCCAAATGTATCAAATAAAATCGTTAGAATAATCCAAAGTTATACAGATTATATTAACAGGGTAGTTTGGAAGAAATATTAAAGCCAATTTGTAAGCAGCACATATGAAGCTTCTCCTTACAACTATGTATTATAGACCTGAAAATTTACCTATTAATTCAGTTGTTGATCTTTTGAGAAAAAATTCAATTCAAGTTGATGTTCTTACTGCCAAACCAAATTATCCAGAGGGAATATTTTTTTCAGGTTTTGGTTTTTTTTCAAAAATAATATATGAAGAACAGGCATCAAAAGTTTACAGACTACCTATTTTACCTCGAGGTAAGGGAAAGCTTACCCTGGCTCTTAATTATCTTTCTTTTATATTTTCTGGGGTAGCAATAGCACCTTTTTTATTAACTAATCAGAAGTATGATTGTGTTTTTGTCTACGCTAACTCGCCAATTACTAAGACAATACCGGCAATCTTCATCGCTAAGTTGAAAAAAATCCCAGTGATAGTTTGGGTTCAAGATTTATGGCCAGAGAGCATTCTTTATTCTGGAATCGATTTACCTAGATTTATAGTAAGTTTGGTCAAGCTAGTGACAAAGTTTATCTATAAGAATGTTGATATCATTGCAACGCAAAGTAAAAGTTTTAACAAAAAAATAAGTAAAGATTTTGATATTAGCCCAAGAAAAATAGTTCATCTTCCTAATACGATCGATCCAATATTTTCTTCGGAAACCACCAATATTCTTTTACCTGAGAGTTTTTTGAATAATTTAGGACGCTTCAATATAACTTTTACTGGCAATATAGGTGAAGCACAAAATCTGGATGATATTTTGAAAGCAGCTAAATTTATCCAAACCACTAACCCTGACATACGTTTTTTTATAATTGGATCGGGTAGCAAACTAGAATATTTTAAGGACATAGTTCAAAAAGAAGAAATAAAGAATCTCTTTTTTATAGGGCCCTATCCTTTAAATCATATGCCTGCATTTATTGCTAAAAGTGATTTAATGTTGCTCTCTCTGAAAAATGAAGAAATTTATAATTTGACGGTTCCCAACAAACTACAATCCTATATGGCTTCAGGTAAATCTATATTGGGTAATGTATCAGGTGCTTCTGCGGACTTGATTGAAAGTAGTGGATGCGGATTTACTATTGAGCCCAACCAGCCAAAAAAGTTGGCCAAAAAAATCATTGAGATCTCTTTATACGAGCCCAACGAATTGATCGATATGGGAGTGAGAGGGGAGAAATACTTCAAGGAAAATTTTTCTAATGCTTCTTTCATGAAAAAATTTTTATCTTTGTTGGCAGAATAAATCATGTATCTCATAGTGGGTGCTTCAGGTTTCGTTGGAAAACGACTTTATAAGAGGCTAAAGTCTTTCAATCAAGCAGTAAAAACGCTTTCTAGGAAAAAAGATCCTATATTTTCAGATCATATAAAAAAAGACCTTTTAATTGAAGAAATCAAATCTGATGATCTGCATAACGTAAATACAATCTTTTACTTGGCAGCCAAGACTCATGACCTAAGGTCTCCAGATAAACATTTAAAAGAAGAATATGAATCTCTTAATTATAAGACTCCTATTTCATTGCTAGAGCTTGCCGAGAAAGTAGGAGTTGAAAACTTCATATACATAAGCAGTATAAAGGCAGGATTAATCAACGAAGATACAAATGAAGAATATATACCTAAAGAGATCTATGGAAAGACGAAACGTAAAGCAGAAATTGCACTTCTAGACTTCTCCCAAAAGCCTGAAACCAGGATAAGAGTAAATATCTTGAGGCCGGCTCTTATTTATGGACCAGACATGAAAGGAAACCTTAAAAGTATGCTAAATGGGATTCAGCAAGGCTGGTTTCCTCCTTTACCTGAAACTTACAATAAAAAGTCTCTAATACATGTCGACGATCTCATTAGGGCAATTTTATTTGTAGCAACAAAACCAGATATATACTCACAGATATTCAATGTCACCGATCAGCAGAATTATTCAACCAAGAATATTTATGAGTCCTTAATGCGATCTCAAGGGAAAAAAATTCCCTACTTATCTCTCCCTTTCTTTATTTTTAAAATAATTGGTAAATTAAGTTCTAATTTAGAATATCGAATAGGTAAATTGTTTGATGATCAATACTTTTCGTCAAAGAAAATTGAAGCTTTAGGATTTAAGACCAAAATGTCTTTGGATCAATGTAACGAAAACTTATTCTAAACTCACTACATTACAAAGTTAATGACTTAAAATATATACTAGAAATTATGGTTAAATTAAATTTAATAGTAGTAGCACATCCGGATGACGAAATACTAGGCTTCGGTGCAACTGGCAAAAAATTAGTGGATAAAGGTGAAGTGGTTCAGCCAGTAATTATTTCTTCAGGGGTGGAACAAAGAAAGAGCAGACCAAGCGATAAAGTTTTACTTGATGACATCAAACGTGCAAATGATATTGTAGGATTTAATGAGCCTGTATTGGGAGATTTTCCTAATATCAAATTGAATAATGTCGATCATATTAAATTGGTAAATTTTATTGAAAACCAAATTGAAGCATTTGATCCTTCAAGAATTTTTACACATCATCCATCTGATTTAAATAATGACCATTTACAAGTATCCCGAGCATGCGTAGCCTCCAGCAGACTTTTCCAAAGGAAAGAGGGTCTTTCAAATCTTGAATCTTTACATTATATGGAGGTCTTATCTTCAACTGATTGGTCTTTTAGCGACGGTAATGTTTTTCAGCCTAATCTTTTTGTAGAAATTAGTGAACAAATTGAATCTAAAATCAATGCTCTTAAGGAATATAAAGATGTCATGAGAGAATTTCCTCACCCAAGAAGTGAAGAGATAATAAGAGGACTCGCATCATATAGGGGTGGTCAAAGCAAACAGTTTTACGCTGAGGCATTCCAAACAATATTTAAAAGAGAGATTTAGTTTGTATATAAAATTCGGTAAGAGATTTTTAGATTTATTTCTTTCTTCAGTAATCTTTATCCTCTTAGTACCATTTCTACCTTTTCTTGTCATCGCGCTCAAGTTTTTTGATCAAGGGCCTCTTATATTTAAACAAGAAAGGGTAGGTCAGGATGGAGTTATCTTTAGTCTATTAAAATTCCGCTCTATGCCAGAAAATATTTCTAACGTGCCTTCAGATCAGTTAAAACATATATCCTTAAATGTCATGCAAAGATTCATTCGCAGAACAAATATTGATGAGATCCCGCAACTGATAAATATTTTCTGTGGAGACATGAGTTTTGTTGGCCCAAGGCCGGCCTTATTTAATCAACAGGAATTAATAGAATATAGAAAATTGGGTGGCTCGTTTCAACTAAGGCCTGGATTGACTGGGCTTGCTCAAATTAACTCTTTCGACGGCATGTCTGCAGTTCAAAAAGCAGAATTTGATAATTTGTATTCTCTAGACATAAGATTTCATAAAGATATTATTATTTTTTTTAAAACCTTTATTTATCTACTTAAACCTCCACCAGTTTATTGAACGAAAATTTCAAAATCGGATTTGTAACTTGCGTAGACCTTGGAAAGGCTTGCTTGCAAGCTATATATCAAGCAGGATACAAAGTTGAGGTAGCTATTACTCTTAAAGATGAGAATGCACAAAATAAATCAGGAAGGACTTATATTGATGATTTGTGTTATGAAAATAAAACTGATTTATTAAAAGTTGATCACATAAATGATAAAGAAAGTCTGGAATTTATAAAAAGACATAACCTAGATATTCTTTTTGTAATAGGTTGGTCTCAATTACTTTCAAAAAAAGTTATAGATTCAGTAAGAGATATTTACGGCATGCATCCGACACTTCTACCTATAGGCAGAGGTAGAGCAGCCATTCCCTGGACTATACTCAAAAAACTTAAATATTCTGGTGTTTCTCTATTCCGAATAGAAGAAGAAGTAGACTCAGGAGCCTTAATTCTCCAGGAGAAATTTAAAGTAGATAAAAATATAACAGCAACTGAGTTATATCATTTATCAAAGGAAGCTCATGTTAGATTAATGCAAAAGGTTCTTCCAATGTTATCAAAGAATGAAATAAAAGAAATTTACCAAGATCCAGAAAAAATTTCATATTGGCCTCAAAGAAAACCTGATGATGGATTGATTAATCTAGATGGATCCATCTATGAAGCTGAGTTATTAATTAGAGCTGTAACTAAACCCTACCCTGGTGCATTTTTTTTTGAAAAAGGAAAAAAGATAATTGTATGGAAATCAAAGATTCTAGAAAGTAAGGAAAGTATAGAAAAACATCACAAGTTTTTAAGATTTACTGATGGATTCTTATTACTAGAAGATTTTGATATAGAATAAAAAAAATGTTTTCAAGATTAAGATCTGCTTTACTGTCTAAGAAAAGACTTGTTAAGCAATATATTGCAGCATTGGTGGACTTTTCATGCCTCTATTTTTCAACATTATTGGCCTATTATTTTAGTTTTTTAGAAATACAAAATTTATCACTCGAAGATTTTTTTAGATTTCTATGGGTGCCTCTCCTCACTATCTTTGTTTTTTTCCTATCAGGAGTCTATAAGTCAGTATTAAGATATATTGATTTTTCAGCAATTTATTTGATTTTAAGATCCCTTTTAGTTGTCTTAATTGTTATTTTGCTTACAAAAAGTATTTTTTATAGTTTCGACCTCTTTAATGAATTAAATTTCATAGTAGCAATTCAACCAAAGATTTCTTTTGCTGGATGGGTTTTTGGGTCTTTTAGTAGTATTTTACTAATAATTGGCTCTAGGCTTTTTGCTAATTTTTTCTTTACTTACGAAAGTCCGGGAAAGAGGGTCGTGATCTACGGAGCTGGCAGCGCAGGTGTTCAGCTGGCGAGTGCATTAAGTGTTAGCTCTGAATTGAATCCTATAGCTTATTTAGACAAAGATCCATCGATCCAAGATACATATTTGGGAGGTATAAAAGTTCTTAATCCAAATAAGCTAAGAAAGCTTGTAGCAAAGAAAAAAGTTGACGAAGTCTTAATTGCTATTCCTTCTGCCCCAAAGGCTATACTAAGAAATCTCCTTAAAGAAATTGAAGAATACTCAATCAAAGTAAGAATACTCCCAGGACTAGCAGAATTAGCTCAAGGTAAGGTATTAGTTTCGGAATTAAAAGAAGTAAATACTTCTGATCTGCTTGGCAGATATGAGGTAGAAGCTAATCAAGATTTATTAAATAAAAATATTAAAAAAAAGGTTGTTTTGATAACTGGTGCAGGTGGGTCTATAGGTTCTGAGATTGCCAATCAAGTATCAAACTTAGGTCCTAGTATTCTTATTATCCTTGACTCTAACGAATATTCTCTCTACAAAGTAAAAAATAAGATCCTTTCTAACAAACCTGATCTTAAGCTCCATTCTATTATCGCGAGCGTTACAAATAAGAGACGAATTTCAGATATTTGTAATACTTTTAAAGTAGACACCATCTATCATGCAGCTGCTTATAAGCATGTTCCACTTGTTGAAGAAAATCCTTTTGAAGGAGTATCTAATAATATTCTGGGCACTAAGGCATGTGTTGAAGCAGCCATAGAATCAAAAGTTGAAACTTTTGTACTCATTTCAACTGATAAAGCTGTTAGACCTACCAATATCATGGGTGCTACTAAAAGATTTGCAGAAATGATTCTCCAGGCATACTCCTTAGTTGAAAAATATAAAGATACTACAAGAATGACAATGGTTAGATTTGGTAATGTTCTTGGATCTTCTGGTTCAGCCATACCCTTATTCCAACAACAGATTAGGGAAGGAGGCCCAGTAACGGTTACGGATCCCGAAGTTATAAGATATTTTATGTCTATCCCTGAGGCTGCCGAATTAGTTATCCAAGCCGGAGCAATGGGTATGGGTGGTGATGTTTTTGTGCTCGACATGGGTGAGCCTGTAAAAATATATGAGCTTGCAAAACGTTTAATTAAACTCAGCGGTATGGAATTAAAGGACGAACTTAACCCGGAAGGAGATATAGAGATAGTCTTTACCGGGTTAAGGCCGGGTGAAAAGCTATATGAGGAACTGCTTATTGGAGACAATGTCAGCACTACTGAGCACAAACAAATTCTGCGTGCAGAAGAAGACTTTTTATCAGCCAAAGCCTTAGAGGGATACTTAGAATCTTTGTATGAGGCAGAAATAAAAGGAGATGTAAAAGCTTTAAGAGATATTTTTAAAAAAGTAATTTCTGGATTTACACCAGAAGAAGAAATTGTAGATGTGGTTTATCTGCAAAAAAATCTAAAGATTTAGAGATTTGTTTACTTTTATAGATTCTATTGACGATTTAGCTTACCTCAATCTAGAGCTGATGCAAAAACCCTATGTTGGAGTAGATACAGAATTTAGAAGAACAACTAAAGATAACATGCGATTGGGTTTACTTCAGGTTAATGAAGGCGAAGAAACTTATTTAATAGATACAATTCTAATAAATGATCCAGAAGAACATTGTAATTTCCTATTTTCTGAGTCTGTAATTAAAATATTTCACTCTTGCAAGGAGGATCTTGAAGCAGTTTTTTCTTGGACGGATAGAAAAATAGTAAATATATTTGATACACAAATTGCCAATGCTTTTTTAAATGGAGAGTATTCAATTGGTTATCAAGGCATAGTTGAACAAGAGTTAGGTATAGTCTTAAATAAGAATGAAACAAGATCTAATTGGATAAGAAGACCTCTTACTGATTCCCAATTAAAATATGCTGCATTAGATGTGGAATACTTAATTCATCTTTATAAAATACAAGAAAAAGAATTATCAAAGACAACTAAATTAATGTGGCATAACCAAGATATTGAAAAACTTATAAATGTAACTTTTAACCCTTCAAATACTTTCTTAGAATTAGAAAGGACTATTAGTAGGGCACAAGAGTCAGATATCTTAGCCAAGTTTAATAGAATCGTCGAAACGATTTCGATAAATAAAAAGATTAATCCAACTTTATTTTTTTCAAAAAAAGCTCAAAGAGATTTTATTAGATTAGTGTTCATAGAGGGGCTAGATTTAGCATGTGAGAAGATAACTCCTTGGAGAAGAGAATTAATAAAACAAGAGATATTAGATCTTTTACGGTAAATAGATGTTTTGGATAATTTATCTTTTTGCCGCAACTTTATTAAGTTATGTAATAGCAAACTCAACTAAGAAATATCAATTTCAATTCTTTACATTAGTCCTAATAACCTTTATTACCCCTGCTAAAATAGAAATTACAAGCTTGGATTACGCACCATCAATATATGCCTTTATTTTTAATATATTCTTAGAGAAAAACTTTTCCTTTAGAGTTTTGAGGCCTTTAATAATATCCTTGCCAGCTTGTATGCTTTTTTTAATTATATATTCAAAAATCAAAAGAAAATTCTTTTAGCTGTCAAAGTTGTTAAATCTAATATGCCAATTGCATTACTACCTTCTAGCATGCCAGCAGATTCACCCGGGTTGAAAAATAAAGTATTATTTTTAACCTCATTTCTATACCTGTGCGTATGACCATGTATGACAATATCAATGTCATCTTTATTCAATAAATAGTCATCAATAAGTTCAGGTTCGTGAAATATTGCTATGTTTCTATTACAAAGATTTATCGAATTTGGAGGTTCTTTAAAAAGGAAATTATGTTTAAAAGCGACTTCTTTTAGACCTTTTTCATTTCTATCATTATTTCCATAAACACCAATAAGCCTACATTTGAGTCTAGAAAATTCTTCCATTGAATTTGCATTAGTAATATCACCTGTATGTATAACTAGATCGATATTTTCCTCATTAAAAAGTGAAATTATCGTATCTATATTTTTTAAGTTGTTATGTGTATCGCTTACAACACCAATTTGCATTGAGATGACTAAACTTTTTCAAGGATATGTATACCGCAAGCACTTCCCAATCCTATAACATGTGTCATACCAATTCTGGCATTTTCAACTTGTCTTTCACCTGCCTCACCCCTTAAATGAGTACAGACTTCATATATATTAGCAATACCTGTTGCACCTAAGGGGTGACCTTTTGAAAGTAAACCACCAGATACATTTACTGGAATCCTTCCGCCCAGCTCTACTTCTCCGTCATCTATCAACCTTCCTGCCTCTCCATCATCACAAAGGCCTAGATTTTCATAGTGAAGCATCTCGGCTGTTGCAAAACAATCATGTAATTCGACTAAATCAACATCATTCGAATCAAGGCCTGCCATTTCGTAAGCTTCTGCCGCAGCTTTTCTTGTGCAAGAGTTTACGTCTGGCATAACTAGATCTCTTTCTTGATAAGGATCACTTGTCATAACAGATGCTTTAATTCTTACAGCTCTTTGCATGCCAAGTTCTTTAGCTTTCTTCTCTGAAACTAAAACTGCAGCTGCAGCACCATCTACATTCACTGAACACATTAGTTTTGTATTAGGATAAGAAATCATTTCTGCATTCATAACTTCATCAAGAGGAGTCTCAATTTGATATCTAGCCTTCGGATTCATTGTTGAATGGTGATGATTTTTTACAGAGATCTTAGCAAATTGTTCAAAAGTAGTTCCATATTGTCTAGCATGTTCCATACCTGCTTCAGCAAAAACTGCAGGCATAGTGCCTGATCCTAATAATCCTTCTTTTGGAATTCCGGATCCACCTCCAGAACCCCCAAGAAGACCTGTTCCCATTTGCTCCACACCAACAGCAAGCACCACATCATATAATCCTGCTTTAATAGAAGTCCATGCTTCTCTAAAGGCTGTAGCCCCCGTGGCACAAGCATTAGAGCAATTGACTACTGGAATACCTGTTTGACCAATTTCCTGAAGAATCCTCTGTCCAACCATAGCATTGGCTTGTCCAAGATTACCACAATAGAAAGCCTCCATGTTTCCAATATTTAGGCCAGCATCGTCAAGTGCTAACAATGCAGCTTCGGCACCAAGATCAGGGACAGTTCTGTCTGGAAACCTTCCAAATTTAATCATATCAACCCCTAAAACGTATACATCACTCATAATTTTCTCCCTTATGTCATTGGTTTAAAGAAATAGCTGATATAACTATTTCCATCTTTATCTTTTCTACCTAAAGCATCATCAAATATTACTTCAACTGGCATATCAAAATTTATCTTATCTGGATCTGGTTCACAATCTATCAGATTACCTTTAACTGTTCCTCCACCGTCAAGGTCAACTATAGCAGATATATAGGGTACTTCTATTCCAGGAAAAGATCTGAAAACAATAGAATAAGAATAAAGTTTTCCAGTATTGCTTAGCTTAATAGACTGCATAGAATCTCTTGCAAAACAATTTGAGCAAACCTTCCTTTCCCCTAGAAAGATTGAACCGCACTCACTGCATTTATGACCCTCAAGATACGGTTCTCCGCCTTCCGGCAGTTTTAGATATTCGACAACTGGTAAACTCATTATTCCCCCTATAATTAATTCTAGTTTTATATATATTTAACTGAATTACAATAGCCGACTATGAGTTTTTGGAAAGCAGGAATAGGTGGGATGATTGGTTTCTCAATCGGAGGACCTATTGGAGGAATACTTGGCGCAATAATTGGATCAAAACTATCAGGTGGAGATCAAGCCAAACCATCAATGAAGCAGAGAAATCAAGCTGCTTTTTTTACTGCTCTTTTCGCATGTTTCGCCAAAATTGCAAAAGCTGACGGTAAAGTGACTCGAGAAGAAGTAGATAAAGTTGATCACTTTATAAAGGAGAGATTCAAATTTCCATCAGATCAGAGACTATTTGCTATCGAAATATTTAATCATGCTAAAGACGATAGAAATACTTTTCGAGACTATGCCAATCAACTTACTTCACTTTTATCATCAGATAAATCAGCCTTGATAATGTTTTATGAACTTCTATTTGAACTTTCAATGGCTGATGGTCATTTAGATTCTTCAGAAGAAAAACTTTTACTTGAAGCGATTGATATTTTTCAAATTGATCCAGAATTCTTTCAAATTAATAAAAAGAAATATGGTGATACTACATCTGATGCTTATATCATACTTGGAGTAACTGAAGATATGTCGTTTAAAGATATAAAAGTTGCCTATCAAAGAAAAAGGAAAGAATTCCATCCAGATACATTGCTATCGAAGGGTTTGCCCGAAGAGCTTCTAGAAAAAGCAAAAGAAAAATTTATTGAAATCCAGTCAGCTTTTGAAGAAATAGAAAAGCAAAAAAATAAATAAAGATTTCCAATTTTATTTCCCTTATGATCTGTCTACATGTCAGTAATAATTTCGGGTACAGGTCTATTTACTCCTAAAGAGTTTATAACCAATGAAGAACTAGTCAAAAGCTTTAATCAGTTCGTTATAAATTTTAATGAAGAAAATAAGCATCAAATTGATTCTGGTGCTACGGATGCTTTAGTACCTTCTAGTGCTGAATTTATAAAAAATGCCTCCGGCATTGAGCGAAGATATGTTCAAGATAAAGAAGGAATACTTGATATAACGAGAATGAGACCGAGATTAAAAGAAAGATCAAATTCCGAGGTTTCTATTCTTGCTGAGATGGCAATTAAGGCTGCTGAGGAAGCCATAACAGAATCAGGAATAGACTCTTCCGATATTGACGCAGTTATCTGTGGTTGTTCAAATCTACAAAGAGCATATCCAGCTATTGCCATAGAAGTTCAACAAGAACTTGGAATTTCTGGATATGCATATGACATGAACGTCGCATGTTCATCGGCAACATTTTCTATCCAAAATGCCTACAATGATATTCAATCAGGAATGGCGAATAAGGTACTAGTAGTGAATCCAGAGATTTGTTCAGGCCATTTAAATTTCAAAGATAGAGATGCACATTTTATATTTGGAGATGCAGCAACCGCGATTATTCTTGAAAAAGATAGTAACTCCCGATCTGCTTTTACAATTCTTGGTACAAGCCTAAAGACACAATTTTCTAATAATATACGAAATAATTTTGGATTTTTGAATTTACCTGAAAACTCTGACCCCAACTCTCCTGACAAATTATTCATCCAGAAGGGTAGGAGTGTTTTCAAAGAAGTGGTTCCTATGGTCCAGACTCACATTGCTAGTCATTTAGATAATCTAGATATTGATATTCAAGAAGTAAAAAGATTATGGCTTCATCAGGCAAATTTAAGTATGAACCAGCTAATTGCTAAGAAACTCTTAGGGAGAGATCCTAATGACCATGAAATGCCAATTATTTTGAATGATTATGCTAATACAAGTTCAGCTGGCTCTATAATAGCTTTTCACCAAACAAAAGATGACTTTGAATCTGATGAAATTGGAGTTATAAGTTCTTTTGGAGCTGGATATTCAGTTGGAAGTGTTGTTTTACAAAAGGTTTGATATGAAATTTTTAATGAGAATTCATAATATGTTAAAGGGATTTGAAGCTTTGGAGTTTTTACCTTTATTACTGATAAGGCTCTATCTTTTTTACGTGCTTTGGTTCGCAGGGATAAATAAAATTGATTCTTTTGATAAATTTTCAGGTTATTTGGGAACTCTCGGAGTACCCCTTCCGGATCTATTCACTTGGCTAGTGATTATTATAGAGGCTGGAGGTGCAGCATTAATTCTAGTTGGTCTATTTGTTAGGTGGTCTTCAATTCCGCTTTTGGTTGTTATGTTTTTTGCTGGGTATCTTGTCCATTGGCAAAATGGATGGCCTCATGAAGCAAATGGCATTGAATTTGCTGCTATTTATTCATTGATGATTCTCACTTTATTATGTTTCGGTGGAGGAAAATATTTGAGCCTTGACTATTGGGTATCAAGTAATAAATAAATGGAACTATACAAGGCCTCAGATAATCTTCTTGAGCCCATAAGTAAGGCACATGAGTGGATTCAAGAAGCTCTGCAAAGTGGGGTTGCTTTACCGCACGCCATGAATATCTCCACAATAAATTTTGAGGGCAAACCGTCTTCAAGAATGGTCTTGCTGAAGAGGATAGGCCCGGAAGGATTTGTCTTCTTTACTGACTATGATGGAAATAAGGGAAAGCAGATAATTGAGTCACCATATGTTGCTTTAAACTTTTGGTGGGCAAAAACAAACAAGCAAATCAGAATAGAAGGTAATTGCACCATGGCAACAGAAGAAGAAAATGATGAATATTTTTTTTCTAGACCAAGAGGTTCGCAGATTTCAGCTTCTGTTTCCTTGCAAAGTGAAGAGATAGATTCTTATCAATCTTTAGTTGAGCGGTCTCAGGAATTTGAAACGAAATATGTTGGAAAAGATATAACGAGACCTGAAAGATGGGGAGGATTCATAGTAGAACCAGAGTCCATAGAATTTTGGGTAGATCAAAAGAATAGGTTACACACAAGGGAGTTATATACCAAAAAAGGTAGTGAATGGAAAAAGGTACTTTTGTCGCCTTAATTCATAATATCTATTACAATGTTTTTTTTAATTACAAGTGGCCTTTAGTATAGGTCACCACTGAATATGCCTTCTATAAAACTTCCAGATAATTCCATAAGAAATTTTGATAATCCCTTAAGTATCGATGATATCGCTAAAGACATTGGTTCAGGTCTTGCTAAAGCTGCAGTAGCAGGAAAAATTGATGGTAAATTGGTTGATGGGTCAGAAATTATTTCTGACGATTGCAGCATAGAAATTGTAACTATAAAAGATGATGAAGGCCTTGAGATAGTCAGACACTCATGCGCTCATCTGTTGGCTCATGCCCTAAAACAGCTCTATCCAAATGCCCAAATGGCTATTGGTCCAGTAATTAAAGACGGGTTTTATTACGATATCAAACTTGATAAAAATCTATCAGATGAAGACTTAGAAGCTATAGAGAAGAGAATGAAAAAGCTTGCTATGACCAAATATGATGTCAGGAGAGAAGTCGTATCACAAAAAAAAGCTATCAAGACTTTCAAAGACAGAAATGAACCGTATAAGGTAAATCTGGCAGAAGAGATACCAGAAGGTGAAGTAATCGCCTTATATCATCACGAAGAATACATAGATATGTGCAGAGGACCTCATGTTACCAATATGAGACATCTTAAGGCTTTTAAGCTTACTAAAGTATCAGGCGCTTATTGGAGAGGAGACTCAAAAAATGAAATGCTTCAAAGAATATATGGAACAGCCTGGCCTAATTCTAAAGACCTGGATAATTATATCCTGCAGCAGGAAGAAGCTGAAAAGAGAGATCATAGGAAATTAGGAAGACAACTAGATCTATTTCATTTTCAAGAAGAAGCACCCGGTATGGTTTTTTGGCACCCAAAGGGATGGTCAATTTATTCAGCTTTGAAAACTTTCATACAATCAAAACAAGTTGAATATGAATATCAAGAAATCAATACTCCTCAAATAGTTGATAGAAAGTTATGGGAAGCTTCCGGACACTGGGATAAATATCGAGAAAATATGTTTATCACGGAAATTGATGAAGAACATGCGAATGAGAAAAGAACAAATGCTCTTAAACCAATGAATTGTCCTTGCCATGTTCAGGTATTTAATCAAGGATTGCGTTCCTACAAAGATCTTCCCATAAGATATGCTGAATTTGGCTCATGTCACAGATACGAAGCTTCGGGAACACTTCACGGCCTCATGAGAGTCCGCGGATTTACTCAAGATGATGGGCATATATTTTGCACTGAGGATCAAATTCAAGACGAGACCAAGAAATTTATAGAATTACTCACTGAGATCTACTCTGAACTAGGATTTGATGATTTTGATATAAAACTATCAACTAGACCTGATGTTAGAGCTGGTTCTGAGCAGGTTTGGGATAAAGCAGAACTTGCTTTGGAGGATGCTATAAAAAATTTGGATTTACCATTTGAAGTAATTGCTGGTGACGGAGCTTTCTATGGTCCAAAGTTAGACTTTGTTCTTATTGACGCTTTAGGTAGAGAATGGCAATGTGGAACTTTTCAACTTGATTTTATATTGCCCGATAGATTAGATGCGAAATTTGTTGATTCTGATAGTGAAAAATATAATCCAGTGTTAATTCACAGAGCCGTTTTAGGTTCTTTCGAGAGATTCCTTGGTGTTTTGATTGAACATTATGGCGGAGCTTTACCTACTTGGTTGTCACCAATACAGGCCGAAATTCTTAATATTACTGATAAACAAGCCGAATATTGTTCAAAAATAGGAGATTTATTGAAAAAAAGTGGATTTAGGGCTCATTCGGACTTGAGGAATGAGAAGATCACTTATAAAATTCGCGACCACTCTATGCAGAAGACACCTTTCCTTTTGATAGCAGGCAACAGGGAGATGGAAAATAATACTATTTCTGTTCGGGCTAGAGGAGGAGAAGATCTTGGAGAAATGTCTATTGATGACTTCATCCAAAAACTTCGCAATGTAGTGGATGAAAAAATATAGTTAATAGGAGAATCACATAGCTCAAAGAAAATCTTTTAAGAAGTCTGAAAAACGCTTACCAATAAATGGTGAAATCCAAGCAGATAATGTAAGACTTATAAGTGAAACGGGAGAACAATTAGGAATTTTAAGTCTATCTGAGGCACTAAAGAAAGCTGAAGAAGCAGATCTTGATTTAGTTCAAATGGCTAAGGAAGGTGACCCTTTAGTTTGCAGGCTTCTGAATCATGGTAAACATATTTTTGATGCAAAGAAACAAAAGGCTGCATCAAAAAAGAAGCAGAGAAGACAACAAATAAAAGAAATAAAATTTAGACCTGTTACTGAAAAAAATGACTATGAAATAAAAGTAAATAAAATCAAAAGTTTTATAGAAAATGGAGATAAGGCAAAGATTACATTAAGGTTTAGAGGTAGAGAAATGGCTCATCAACAGATAGGTATGGAGCTTTTAAAAAGAGTTGAATCTGATTTAGAGAGTATGGCAAGTGTAGAGCAATTTCCAACTTTAGAAGGAAGACAACTAGTAATGATGATGGCCCCTAACAAGAAAAAATAATTATGAGTAAATTAAAAGTACATAGTGGAGCGAGTAAAAGGTTTAAGAGCACAGGTTCTGGGCTGAAAAGAAAAAAAGCCAACAAGAGTCATATTCTCACCAAAATGAAAACTAAGAGAAAGAGACAACTTAGAGGCACAACAGAGATAGCAAAAGGTGATCAACAGCTCGTGGATAAGATGTTAAAAATTAAAACTTAAGAGAAGAGAATGGCAAGAGTAAAAAGAGGAGTTCAAGCAAAGGCTAGACATAAAAAAGTACTTAAACAGGCCAAGGGCTTTAGAGGTTCTAGGAGTAGAACATATAAGGTAGCCAAACAAGCTGTTATGCGTGCTGGACAATATGCCTACAGAGACAGAAGAGTCAAGAAAAGAGTGTTTCGTTCTTTGTGGATAGTCAGAATCAATGCTGCCGCTAGAGATAATGGACTTACCTATAGTCAGCTTATAGCTGGATTAAAAAAGGCCAATATTGTTTTGGATCGAAAGGTTCTAGCTAACCTTGCTGTCAATGATAAGGAAGCATTTTCCTTAATAGCCGAACAAGCTAAATCAAATTTAGCTGCTTAATTCAATTCTCTTTATAAGCTCCAACCTATTATCAGTATAATGGTCTAAGGTTATAGTTAGATCATGAATTTAGACTCTCTCAAAAAGAAAATATCTGATTTAGAATCAAATGCTAAGACAGAATTCGGTTCAGCTAATGATAAGTTTGAACTAGATGATATTTATCGCTCTTATTTAGGAAAAAAAGGTGAGGTCAATCTTCTTTTAAAGTCTCTAGGATCTTTGCCTCAAGAAAAAAGAAAGGAGGCTGGAAAACTCCTCAATAATTTAAAAGGTGATTTAGAGAATAATTACGTCCTGACTTCTTCTTTGATAAGTGACAAAGCAAATCTGGCAAGATTAGAAAAGGATAAACTTGATATTAGTCTTCCTGGATTTATCAGTAGGAAAGGATCTATCCATCCCGTTACACGAACTATCCGTGATGTCTGCAATTTTTTCGAACGAATGGGTTTTGATATTGAAGCTGGACCAGAAGCTGAAATAGATTACTATAATTTTGAAGCTTTAAATGTTCCTGAAGATCATCCTGCAAAAGACATGCATGATACTTTTTACCTCAATAATGGAGGATTATTAAGAACTCATACTTCTCCAGTTCAAATAAGGACTATGGAAAAGAGTGAGGCTCCACACAGGATAATTTGTCCGGGTAAAGTCTATAGAAAAGACTCAGATTTAACTCATACTCCCATGTTTCATCAGATAGAAGGTCTTGTCGTGGAAGAGGGTGCATCATTTGCTCAATTAAAAGGTTTATTGAATGATTTTTTAACAGATCTCTTTGGAGAAGAGGTCGAGTTGAGATTTAGGCCCTCATATTTCCCTTTTACAGAACCCTCCGCTGAAGTGGATATAAGATGGAAAAAAAAATGGTTAGAGGTACTAGGATGCGGTATGGTCCACCCAAATGTTCTAAAGAGTGTTGGTGTGGATACTAAAAAATTCAGTGGATTTGCATTTGGATTAGGTGTTGAGAGAATGGCTATGCTGAAATATGACATTCCAGACCTAAGAGCTTTTTTTGAAAATGATATTCGCTTTTTAGATCAGTTTTAATATGCAGTTTAGTAAGAATTGGTTGAAAGATTTCATTGATATAGATCTATCAACAGAGACTATTTGCTCGCAGCTGACCATGGCTGGACTAGAAGTTGATGGCTATGAAGATGTAAATTCAAAAATAACCGGCAGAGACTCAATCATCAAGTTGGATATCACTCCAAATCGAGGGGATTGTTTTAGTATTCTTGGTGTCGCTCGAGAGTTATCTGTAATAAATAATTTGAAATTAAGCTTGCCAAACATTTCATCCATTGATGGTTCTTTCAAAGACAAGATAAAAGTAAAAGCCTGCCCAGAGGGTCCCTCTTACTTTGGAAGAACAATAAGAGATATTTCTGTCAATTCCAAGACGTTGCCTTTAATAGCGGAAAGGCTCAAATTCAGTGATCAGAAACTTATTGATCCTGTTGTAGACATCACAAACTATATTCTACTTGAACTTGGACAGCCCTTACATGCATTTGATAGAGATAAACTTAAGGGAAATATAACTGTTAGAACTGCATCAAATGAAGAAAAGATTCAGCTCTTAGATGATCAAGAAATTGTACTCAATAACTCTTGTCTTGTAATATCTGACGAAGAAAGCGCAGTAGCATTTGCAGGAATCATGGGAGGTAAAGAGTCAGCTGTATCAGCTTCAACAAATTCAATATTTCTCGAGAGTGCTTTTTTTAAACCATCCGCAATAAGAGGTAAAGCTAGGCGTTATGGCTTTCAAACAGACGCATCTCTTAGATTTGAAAGGGGAGTAGATTATAAAATACAAGAAATTGCTATTAACAGAGCATCTATTTTACTTAGAGATACTGTTGGTGGGAGGTTCAGTGAAATCACTTCGTCAACCCTAACAAATCAATTGCCAAAACAAACAAAAATATATTTAGATTTAGAAAAATCAAACGATCTTTTGGGAACAAAGATTTCTAAACAACTTGCTTTGAGATATTTCAAAGGTTTGGGTTTTGCACCTGAAAGTTTAAAGAAAAGCTCTATATCTGCTATTTCTCCTTCTTGGAGATACGATCTAACTATTGAAGCAGACTTGGTTGAAGAGTTGGCTAGGCTAGAGGGTTACGATTCTCTTCCACAATTATCGCTAAGCCCTGTTTACAAGAAATCAGAACCAAACTCACAAAGTCATTTAAGTGATCTTTTGTCAGCCAAAGGTTTCAATGAAATTATAAGCTACTCTTTTATCAGTAGAGATGAACATGATCTTTTTGGCGAAGGAGTGGCAGCACTGGAAGTTAAAAATCCAATTTCTCAAAACATGTCACTTATGAGAACGAATCTTGTTTCTGGTTTGGTGAGTACTTTTCTTCATAATTTTAATCATGGGCAAGATTCTCAGAGACTATTTGAAATTGGAAATACATTCTCTTTACAAAATGCCAAAAAGGTAGTTGAAAAAAATACTCTTGCCGGTTTAATGAAAGGAAAAGTTAATGAAGATAACTGGAAAGAAAAAGCAAAAGATATTACATTTTATGATTTAAAGGGTGTTGTTCAAGATCTTTTAAGAGAATTCAAAGGACCATATTTATTCGATAGTTGTAAAAAAGATTTTTTACACCCTGGCATGTCTAGTTTAATAAAGCTAAATAATAAATTAATTGGGTTTATGGGCTGTCTTGAACCAACATACTTAGATCGGTTAGGCTTAAACGAAGATATCTATATTTTCTCTATAGAACTGAATGGTCTTAAGAAAAATGTCTCATCTTCTTATAAAGAGTTCTCTAAATTCCCTTCAAGTAAGAGAGATTTATCCTTTATCGTAAACAAAAGCATTGCATCTTCATCTATTGAGAATGTTATTAAAGACGCTGCGGGTAAGTTCTTGAGAGATATTGAAATATTCGATGTTTATGAAGGGAAAGGTATAGAAGAAGAGAAAAAAAGTATAGCTATTTCAGTTTCTTGGCAATCGAACAAACAGACACTAAAAGACGCCGATATTGATTCAGCTGTAGAAAGAATAGTAAACTCGATGAAAAAAGAATTGAGCGGAGAATTAAGAGTTTAAATGAGTAGAACTATCACTAAAGCAGATATTGTTGAGCATCTTCATAATGAGTTTGGATTAAACAAGAGTGAATGTAAGCAGTTAGTAGAGGACTTTTTTCAAGAAATAAGAGATTCTCTCATCAATAATGAGTCAGTTAAATTATCAGGTTTCGGCAATTTCGAATTAATAGATAAAAAAGCAAGACCTGGAAGGAATCCAAAAACGGGTGAAAATGTAACAATCAAGGCTAGAAGGGTAGTGACTTTTAGATCGGGTAATAAATTAAGACAAAAAATAGCTTCATTTGATGAGTAAGGCATTCAAGCAAGACAAAAAATATTACTCCATTACTGAAGTTGCTGAACACTGTGAAGTAAAAGCTCATACTTTGAGGTTCTGGGAAAAGGAATTTAAGGGTTTAAAGCCCATTACTCGTAAAGGTAAACGAAGGTATTACCAAAATGATGATATCGAACTCATTAAGCAGATACATTCTTTGTTGTATGAAGAGGGTATGACAATTGCAGGTGCAAAAAGGAAAATAAGAGCTTCTTCTCAAGAACAGATAAAGGATGGAAGAATTCAAAATTTGCTGGAAGATCTTGAAAGCCTTCTTGCAGAAATCAAATAATCGGGGCGTGGCGCAGTCTGGTAGCGCACCACACTGGGGGTGTGGTGGTCGCTGGTTCAAATCCAGCCGTCCCGACCATTCTAAGCTACTAGCCGGATAGTATTACTTTTCCTTCTTTAATCATTCTATTTTGAATTTCCTCACTGATACCAAGATGATCAAGTATTTCTTTGCTATGTTCTCCTAATTTTGGTGCTGGTCGTTTTATTTTGCTTGGCGTGCGTTCAAATAAAGCTGCAGGCCTTGCTTGTCTGACTTCGCCAAATCCGCCATAATTTTCCCTAAGAATTGTCTGATTAGCAATAATTTGCTCGTGATCCATTAATTCCATCCTGTCCAACAAAGGAGCACTTGGGACACCTTCTGTTTGAAATCTATCTAATATTTCTTCGCTGTTCCATTTTTTAATCTCCTCTCCTGTTAATTTTTTTCTTTCCTCTGAATTCATTACTCTTGCTGCAGAATTGGCAAATCTTTCGTCTTCTATGAGATTTTGCATATTGAGAGCATTACACATTCCTTTCCATTCAGCATCAGAGACAGCTCCGGCAGTGATATATCTATCTTTTGCTTTGTAAATAAGATCTTGAGATCCCTGCAACTTTCTAACATCGAATTCATTATCTTTAAAAACTAAACCTGTCATTCCTTCAGGCCAAAAGAATGCAACAACAGAATCAAGCATAGAGAGTTTGATATGTTGGCCTTCAGAATTTTTCTCTCTTGCATAAAGTGCAGACGAGACAGCTTGAGCAGCAGTTAAAGATGTAACTTTATCAGCTATTACTATTCTGAACATTTTTGGTTCTCCAGAATTCCTATCGGCTTGGATATCTGTGGCACCTGACAAGGCTTGAATCACTGGATCATAAACTCTTGACTGCGCATATGGACCTTTATTGCCGAAGCCACTTATTGAAAGGTATATTAAATTCGGGTTTATTTTTTTTAATTCTTCATAACCAAAACCCATTCTATCCGTAGTTCCAGGTCTGAAGTTTTGCATAAAAACGTCTGACTCCTTGATTAGTTTCATAAGCACTTCTTTTCCCTCTGCAGATTTAAGGTCTATCGCCAGAGATCTTTTTCCTCTGTTGCATGAATAAAAAGGGGCATTTACTCCATTATAAGGGGCCGCCATATGCCTAAGCTGCTCGCCTGCAAGAGGTTCTACTTTTATGACTTCTGCTCCTTGATCGGCCAGGATCATTGCGCCCATTGGGCCAGAAATCATACTGGTTAAATCAATTATTTTTACTCCTTCAAGTGGTCCTGTCATTTCTTTGTCTTATAATTAATATCAAAAGCAATTTTATATGCTTCTCTATTTCTAATAACTTCATGATACCTTGATACATTCAATGGTAAATTAAATTGATAAGCTTCTGCCCAATCAAGGCATGTAGTAAGAAGAATATCAGCTAAACCGAAGTTATAACCGAACAAAGAATCTTGCTTGCTTAGGATATTCTCTACAAGAGCAAGATATTTTTCAAAGTAGTTACGACAACTTTCAACTACTCTTGGCGAATCACCATATATTTCTTTCAAGTCGAAGTGCCTTCTCATGACATATAAAGATGTTTCGTCTAACTCGCCATATATAAAATTACACCACTCGTCTTCAAGAGCTTTAGCCTTGTCATCTTCAGGAATGAAAATTTTTTTTGAACTACTAATTCTTCTCAGATATCTACATATAGCTACACTTTCTGATAAAAGAAAATCCTCATGTTTGAGAAGAGGTATTTTTTGTTTCATATTGAGTTTTGTAAATTCTTCAGTTTGAGTCTCTCCAGTTCTTGGACCTATAGGAAAAAGCTTATATTTGAGGCCTAATTCTTCAGCCATCCAGATGGGCCTGAGTGTTCTAGCTGTTCCAGCTCCCCAAATTTCTAAATTTAAATCCAAACTTGTCTCCTAAAACTTTCTTTTTATATTAGACGAATAATGAAAAAAGGGAAATTCCAAGCATTCAAAACTTAAAAATATAATTTTAAAAATTTTTCTCTTTACTACTATACAAATTACTTATATGTGTATATAATTATCATCAATATCTAGAGACGTTTAATTCTCCCCAGAAAAAAACCTCTCCAAGGTAAGCAATCTAGATATAAAAGTAACTGAGAGACGTTTAATTCTCCCCAGATCAACCTCTCCAAGGTAACTCGCTCAGTTCTAAAAGTAAGATGTAGCAATACCAATTTTAGCTACACTAGCGAGGTTAAGCTACATCTTACAATCTATGGTAGGTGGGGCTTTAAAATTAATTTTTGGTTGGGCGCAGCAAAAAGTTTCATCTACCACCCTTATCACGTTAAAAAAGAAGGTAGAATAAGGGATGCCTAAAATATTCATATCGACCATACCATTCGCTTCAAAAAGTCAAGATTCAGTTAAACTCCTTGAAGAGAATGGGATAAATTATTTAATCAATCCCTTGGGCCGAAAGGTGACTGAAGATGAGATTAAAGAATATATTGAAAACTGTGATGGTTTGATCGCCGGCACTGAACCGCTTAATGAGTATGTTTTATCAAGTGCAAAAAATTTAAAAGTCATTTCAAGAGTAGGTGTCGGGACAGATAATATTGATTTAGATTTTGCTAAGAACAATAACATCTCAGTAGAGATAACCAGGAGTGGTCTCACAAACTCAGTTGCTGAATATACACTATCTTTAATATTAAATGTTTTGAAAGGAATACATCAATCTAACACTTTGCTTAAAAAGGGAATATGGCAAAAATCAACAGGTAGAGAAATATCTGAATGTAATATTGGTATCGTTGGAGCGGGAAACATAGGGCAAAGATTGATAGAGCTTTTAGATGTTTTCAAACCTCGGTCTATTTCATATTTTGACCCTTATATTGATCTCGAAAGTTCTATATTTAAAAAAACAAGCTTACAAAATTTGTTAAAGAATTCAGATATTATTTCGTTACATCTTCCTCTGACAAAAGATACAAAATCATTAATATCTAAGAAGCAAATAGAATTGATGAAAAAGAATTCAATTATTATTAATACTTCTAGAGGCGCTATTATCGATGAGTATCATTTGATTGATGCTCTTGAAAACAAAAGAATTGGAGGTGCTGCGCTAGATGTATATTCGGAAGAACCTTACTTTGGCAGGCTTACGAAACTAGATAATTGTCTTGTCACGCCTCACAATGCTCCAATGACGGAAAAAGCAAGGGCGTCAATGGAATATGATGCTGTTTTAAATGTTATCAAGCATCTATCGTGTTAATCATAGATTAGAATCAAGCCTTTGTGTTGCATTAATGTACTATGCACACTCTTTCCTGAATTAAGTTCATAAAGAGCGTCTTTTTTATTCTCTCCAATGGAAGCTAAAACTATCAATTCCGAGTGCATCAACCTTTCGAGACTAAAGCTTATCCTTTTTTTTGGTAATTTGGGCGCATTTTCCGTGAAACAAAATTTATTTTTTTCTAAAAAAACAGAATTTCTGAAATGTCCAGCAAGATGGCCGTCTTCTCCGAGGCTTAGGAAGGTGATATCAAATTTATCATCAGGCATTCCTCTGAGAGACTCTGAATAATCATTTAACTTCTTACCTGGAACCGAATTAGGAAAGAAGTAATTTTTCTCCTCATCATATCCTGGACATTTCTTTAAATGATGGATAATTTTATCTTGTATGATTTCACTATCTTTACATTCTAATCTTTCATCAGTTTGAAAAATTGACCACATTGAAATATTCATTTTTGATTCAGCAATTTTCTTTAATAAACTAAAGCCAAACATACCTCCCGTAAAACATATCTTTGCTTCTGCTTTGATTTGAAAAAGGTAAAGCATGGCTATTTGTAGGGCCTCATCAATATTGTTAACTTTTATTTTTTTCAATTTTTTCTATAGGGGATTTAGATCTATTTAGAGACAAGGAAATTTTGTAATTTTAATTAGTTTATAATAAAAGATTAACGTATATAAGATAAATGAAAAATTAGCCATACTACGCATCTGTGAAGAAATCAGACCAAGAAATTCTAGAAATATTTGAAGCAAATTCTGCTCCTTGCACTGATACACTTAGAGCAAAAGTAATTTACTTTTCATCTAATCCACCACTTATCGAAATGGAGTTTGAAGCTGTTTATGAATTTACACATTCTGATGGTGAAGTAGTCCAAGGTGGCTTTGTAACAGGGATGTTAGATGCACCCATGGCTCATTTATTGATGGGCTTATTTGATTTTAAGATCATTCCTATGTCATTAGATATAAATGTCAGCTTTTTAGCCCCTACAAGACAAGGAAAATTAGTAGGTTCGGCAGAAGTTCTTCAATTGGGAAAAAGCACTGCTTTTATGACAAGTAAACTCAAACAAGAGGGGGCCCTTGTTGCTAGTTCTACTTCTACAGTGCGATTAGTTCCGACTAAATGATTTGCTAAACTCCAAAATCCCATGAAAGGCCATCATGATATCTATTTAAGATTTCTTTAGCTATTAAGATTCTATGAACTTCATCCGGTCCATCTGCTAGCCTTAATGTTCTGAAACCTTGATACATTCCCGCTAAGGGTGTATCGCTAGATACTCCTCTCCAGCCGTGCATTTGAATAGCTCTATCAACAACCCTAGTTCCAGCTGCAGGTACAAATACTTTGATAGCTGAAATATCTACTCTTGCGTCACCTTCTTTATCCATAATTTCTGAACAGTGAATTGTCATTAGTCTTGAAGCTTGAATATCCATATACGAGTCAGCAATGAATCCTTGAATAAATTGTTTTGTCTCTAACTTTCCTCCATGAACTTCTCTTTCAGTTGCATATTTAACCATTATGTCAAATGCCCTCCACATCTGCCCTATCGTATTCATGCAATGATAAACTCTTCCTGCTCCAAGTCTGTCTTGTGCTGCTTGGTGGCCTGAGCCTCGCGCGCCTAGTGCATTTTCAAGCGGTACTCTTACGTTTTCATATTTTATTTCCATATGATCTCCGCCAGTATGACCCCATATCGGAACTGATCTAACTTTCGTTAACCCTGGAGAATCCGTAGGTACAATAATTTGAGTCATTTTAGAATTAGCTCCACCTTCATCTCCATCATCTTCAGTCTTGCACATTACAACTAAGAAATCCGCTCTGTTACCATTCGAGGTCATAATTTTATGACCATTGATTACCCACTCGTCTCCTTCCTTTACAGCTGTTGTTTTAAGTGACCTTGGATCTGATCCTGCCGAATCAGGCTCTGTCATTGAGAAACCTGATTCCATTTCTTGGTTAATCAAAGGAATAAGCCATTTTTTCTTTTGTTCATCTGTTCCGTATTTAACAAGAATTTTCTGATTTCCAGAATTTGGCGCAATTACTCCAAATAATCTATTACCTAGTGGTGACCAGGCAAGGATTTCATTCATGTAAGCTAACTCTAGGAAGCCATTATCCATTCCGCCATATTCAGATGGAAGATGAGGTGCCCATAAACCTTGTTTCTTTACTTCTTCATTAATTTCTTTTCTAAGCTTTTTTGATTTATCTCCACCGGCATAGATAGTTGCTTCGTTAGGTATAATTCTATTTGCAACTATATCTGCTGTTCTAAGACGTATATCATTAATTTCTTCTGAGAGAGTGGGAATTGGTGATATTTGCATTTTCGATTTCCTTATTTAACCAGTTTTAGGCTATTAATTTACGTAACAAACATTACTCATGCAAGCATTAAAGCAAGGAAGATATTAGTTCTTTTAATGCTTATAATAAGAAAGACTAAATGAAATAAAAAAAATGATAAAAGAAAAATCTGTATTGGTATTAGGAGTAGGACCCGATCAAGGATTAGGTGTAGCTCTTTGTAAGCAATTTGCTGAGGAAGGTTATAAGGTTTTTGGTTGCGGAAGAAGTAAAGAGAATATGGATGCCCTTAAGAAAGTTAAAGTTTCAAAAGGTTCTATTGAGGGAATTGTCGGTGATGTGACCAATCCAGAGGATGTACTGAATATTTTTTCTCAATTAGATGAGGCAGAGGTCAAGCTAGAATCTGTAATTTACAATGCAGGTAACAACAATGCTAAACCTTTTCTAGAAATGGATTTAGATTTTTTTCAGGACCTATGGGAGGTCTGTGCTAAAGGAGCTTTTTTAATTTCGCAACAAGCTATTCCAAGACTTTTAGACGGTGGAGGTTCACTTCTTTTTACCGGAGCCACTGCCTCTATCAGATCTAAACCTCCATTCACAGCTTTTGCAGCAGCAAAGAGTGCTGAAAGATCTCTGGCTCAGGGACTTGCAAAGGAGTTTGGACCTCAAGGGATACATGTAGCGCATGTAATAATTGATGGCATTATAAATGGAGACAAAGTAAATCTTAGGTTTCCTGATTTTGCAAAATCAAAAGGAGAAGATGGTAAGCTAAATATAGATAGTATTGCTGAGAATTTTCTGATGCTACATAAACAAAAGAAGAGTACATGGTCTTTTGAGATAGATTTGAGACCGTGGTCAGAAAATTGGTAAAAAAAAATTAGGGGAGAAAATGAAAAAAACAATAGTCATAGTTTGTTTCTTGGCCCTCACTTACGGATGTGGAGGCATTAACGAAGCAGAATTACTGAGAAATACTTCGCAAGGACAATTAATTGGTGTAGAGGGAAATAACAATACATATGCATGGAAAGGGATACCTTTTGCTCAACCTCCAGTGGAAGCATTAAGATGGAAGGCTCCTGTAGCTCCATTCAAATTCGACTCAATTTTTGATGCCTCAAAATTTGCAGATATATGTTTTCAAAGAGATGGAGTGATGACAGGTAATGAACGAGGATGGTCCGGATCAGAAGATTGCCTGTATCTTAATGTCTGGACACCAAACTGGTCTTCGGATGAAGTAAAAAATAAAAAAGCTCCAGTCATGATGTGGATTCATGGAGGAGGAAATACTATTGGTTCTGCTGACACATATGATCCATCTCATATTGTCTCAAAACATAATGTAATCGTAGTTACAGTCCAGTACAGGATGTCTAATTTAGGATGGTTTAGGCATCCTTCGCTCAGACAGGATAATTCTTCAAAAGAGGATAAATCAGGTAATTTTGGGACCTTGGACAACATAATGGCCCTTAAATGGATAGGCGAAAATATTGAAAATTTTGGAGGAGATCGAGATAACGTAACAATTTTTGGTGAGTCAGCTGGTGGTCATAATGTAGCAGCACTATATGCCTCTCCTATAGCAGAGGGCCTATTTCATAAGGCTATTGTTCAAAGCGGGATACTTTCTCACTCTTCAGTAAATGATGCTGAATCTTATTATCCTGAAAGTGGTATTTCAGGAATACAAAGCTCTAAAGAAGTAATCAATAGACTTTTACTAAATGATGGAACTGTTGATAGTCTAGAGGAAGGCAGAGTTAAACAGGACCTAATGGATTTACAGGATCTAGAAAGTTACCTAAGAGCCAAATCACCAGAAGAACTACTAATAGCTTATTCTGATGCAAGACCAAAAAAAGGTGGTATGACTAGAGCTTTTAATGATGGTTATGTAATAAGAAAAGAAGGTATTTACGAAACTTTTGTAAATAACAAGCTTCCAAGAGTACCCATTATGCTTGGTACTACTAGGTATGAAACTAAATTATTCAATATGCGAAATCCAGACTTTGTTAAATGGGGAGAAGGAGAGGGTTTTATCGCTAGAACGCTTTCGCAATTTGGTATTGATCAGCTTCCGCTAGAAATATTAAGACCAGATTATTACAATGCAATAAATCAATATGCCTCTGATTCATGGAAAGAGAGAGCAGTTGATTCTCCGTCACGAGATCTAATAAATACAGGTTATAAAAGTACATTTGCATATAGATTTGATTGGGATGAATTACCTAATGTTTTAGGTATGGATTTCGCAGAACTCATTGGATCAGCTCATGCTATGGAATTATTATTTCTATTTCCTGCTGGACTAGAAAATATAATAGTTAAAAATTTGGTTATCGAAGATCAAGAAAGTGTAACCAAATTATCTGATCAGATGATGTCATATTGGGCAGAGTTTGCTTTTTCTGGTAGCCCAGGCAGAGGAAGATCCAATGAGTTACCTGAATGGAATGCATGGTCAGATCAGGGCAAATATATGATTTTGGATTCTGAGTTAGACCAAGGCCTTATCATGTCAAATGATGAAATTACTAAAAGTTCAATTGTAAGTAATTTAGAAAAGGATACTCGATTAACTTTAGTAGAAAAGTGTGAATCACTGTTTGTACTCACCTACGGAGATGATCTACCGCAGGAAACATTCGATGGTTTTAGTGGCGGGTATTGTTTATCATTGGATTATTCAGAGTTACTTAAAAGGATAGAAAATAGAGGAGATGATGATGACCAAGAAAGTTGATTTTTATTTTGATTTTGCAAGCCCAAATGCTTATTTAAGTCATAAGGTAATGCAATCAATTAAGGAGAGAACAGGTGCTGAAATTAACTACATTCCAGTTTTGTTGGGTGGCATTTTCAAACTTACTAATAACAAACCTCCAATGGAACAGTTCTTTGGGGTAAAGAATAAAAATGAATACCAAAATATTGAAATGCAACGTTTCATACAAAGACATGGTTTGGATAAATTCCAAATGAATCCTCATTTTCCTGTAATTAGTCTGCAAATTATCAGAGGTGCAGTGGCTGCTGATATGGATGGTTATCTCGAAGAATACATAGATAAGATTTTGATTCATATGTGGGAAGAGCCCAAAAAAATGGATGATCCAGAAGTTATTAAAGCGGCATTCGAGGAGTCCGGACTTGATGCAGATAAATTGATGAATCAGATGCAAGATCCAGAGGTGAAAGCAAAATTAATATCAAATACTGAAGCAGCAGCCGAGAGAGGAGTTTTTGGAATACCCACCTTTTTTGTTGAGGATGAAATGTATTTCGGTAAAGATAATTTATGGCAAGTGGAGGAGAAACTTGGTGAATAAGCTTCTTACGCCCTTAAGTTTCACTAGAGGACCTGATATGAAGAACAGGTTTATGCTTGCTCCTTTAACGAATTCTCAGAGTCATGAAGATGGAGTAATGTCTGAAGAGGAATTTCATTGGTTAACGATGAGAGCAAAAGGCGGTTTTGGACTAACCATGACTTGTGCTTCTCATATACAGGCCATAGGCAAAGGTTTTCCGGGTCAAATGGGTGTATTTTCAGATGGCCATTTAGAAGGTTTAACTAGGTTGGCCAAAGAAATTAATGATCAGGATAGTATTTCAATTGTACAATTGCATCATGCCGGTATGCGTTCCCCAAAAGAACTTATTGGTGAAGATCCAGTTTGTCCCTCTGATAATGAGGAGTTTTCAGCACATGCACTAAGTCTAGATGAGGTAAAAATTCTCAGAGATGATTTCATAGCTGGAGCAGTGAGATCTGAGAAAGCAGGTTTTGATGGTGTAGAACTTCACGGCGCTCATGGTTATATTATCTGTCAGTTTTTAAGTGACGAAGTCAACCTCAGAGATGATGAATATGGAGGTGATTTGGAAGGTAGAGCCCGTTTACTCAATGAAATAATTGATGGTGTCAGATCAGAATGCTCCAGTGAGTTTATGCTCGGTGTAAGATTATCTTCCGAAAGATTTGGCATAAAATTGGGAGAGTCTAAACAACTTGCTGAAGAGCTTATGGTGTCGGATAAACTGGATTTCTTGGACATGTCTTTATGGGATTCATTTAAAGAGCCTCAAGAAGAAGAATTCAAAGGTAAATCATTGTTACAGCATTTTGCTGAGCTTGAAAAAGGGAATACCAGATTGGGTGTTGCGGGCAATATCAGAACTCCACAAGATGCGACTCGTGCTATGGAAGAAGATATCGACTGGATAATGTTAGGCAGAGCCGCCATATTGAATCATAACTTTCCGATACTTTATGCAGACAACCCAGAATTTGAAACTCCAGTCATTCCTGTATCAGTTGAATATCTAGCTGGTGAGGGTCTTTCCCCAAAATTTATCAATTACATGTCTAATTGGGGATTTGTTGATGGCTATGACGACAAAATGAAAGAAGCTCTTACAAAAGCTTAATTCAAAAAGCTATCGTCTTTCTCTACCATAAGGTCATATATAGGTTGATAACTTGCCCACATTCCAAAAGGTGAGCCAACCTGACCTCTAGTTATTTCGGCCACGTCATCAGGAATTCTCTGCATCTGTCCAACATTTTCCGCTAATAACTGAGATTGACAACATCTATCCATTGACAAGAATCCCCAAGCAGCTTCATCAACAGTTTTTCCAGTTGTTAAAAGTCCATGATTTTTTAATATAGCTGCCTTTTTATCCCCTAATGCTTCTGCAATTCGATCTCCCTCACTTGTCTCAAGAACTACTCCCGTAAAGTCATCAAAAAGAACATGGTTATCATAAAAAGCACAAGAATCTTGAGTGATAGGCTCTAATAACCTTCCCATTGTTGAAAAAGTTTTTCCATACATTGAATGAGAGTGAGCCGCTGCATTTAGATCAGGATGGTTCATATGGAGTCTGGAATGGATGGCAAAAGCTGCATTATTTACGGGCCTATCTCCTATCACTATATCCCCATCATGACTTACTAATAACAAATCAGAGACTTTCATCTGTCCGAAGTGTACCCCAAAAGGGTTCACCCAAAAATGATCCTTATGTTCCGGATCTCTCAATGTTATGTGGCCTGCGAGACCTTCATCGAAACCAAAGTGCGCAAACATACGAAAAGCACTCGCTAATCTTTCTAGACCATGTCTTCTTTCCTCATCAATAGAATTAAATTCAGGAGGATTTAAGTCACCTCTATTTCTTGGCTCCGTCTTGCCTTTCGTTACATCTATTTCCATCATTTGTTCTCCGATAAAGGTAAAAAATTAAATTCAGCTAATTAATCTAGCATATTTGCTAAAATATAACTCATACTACAAAAAATATAAAAGAATTTCATGGCAACAAAGAACTACAGAATTGAAAAAGATAGCCTAGGTGAGGTGAGGGTTCCAAGAAAAGCACTTTGGGGAGCGCAAACACAAAGAGCAGTTAATAACTTCCCAATTAGCGGAATAAAAATGGACTTTCCTTTTACCAAGTCTTTCGTCAGTTCTCTAGGGTTAATCAAAGACGCAGCGGCAAGAGCAAATTTAAAATTAAAACTTCTGCCAGCCAATAAAGCCAAAGCTATATCAAAAGCTGCTAAAGAAGTTTGGCAAGAAAAGCATCATCACGAATTCCCAATAGATGTTTTTCAAACTGGTTCTGGAACTAGCTCAAACATGAATGCTAATGAAGTCATCGCAAATCTAGCAAGAAAGAATTCTAAATTAAAGATAGGACCCAATGACGATGTAAATATGAGTCAAAGCAGTAATGATGTTATTCCAACTGCAATAAAGGTATCGGCCCATATGGATTTAACTCAGAAACTTTATCCAGCATTAGATAAACTCATAAGTGAAATTGAAAAAAAAGCAGAATCTGTAAAAGGTATTGTAAAAACAGGCAGAACTCATTTGATGGATGCTATGCCAGTTGATTTTTCTGATGAACTAAAAGCATGGTCGAGTCAGTTGACCGCTTCTAGAAAAATGCTGGAAGTGATAGAAGAAAGGTTTTTAGAAATGCCTCAAGGGGGTACAGCAGTCGGAAGTGGTATAAATGCTCACAAGCAGTTTTCGAAAATTTTTGCACAAGAGCTTACTAAATTGTCCGGAAGTAATTGCAAATGCGTGTCCAGTTCTAATTTCTTTCATGAACTCAGCGCACAAGATAGCTCCGTTCAACTCTCAGGTGAATTAAAAAATTTAGCAGTTATACTGATGAAGATTTCTAATGATTTAAGGTGGATGAACAGTGGACCATTGGCCGGCTTGTCTGAAATTGAATTACAAGCATTACAACCTGGGAGTAGTATCATGCCAGGTAAAGTTAATCCTGTAATACCGGAGGCCGTGACAATGGTCACAGCTGATGTTATCGGAAATGACGTCTCCATTACAGTTGCAGCCCAAGCCGGAAATTTTCAATTAAATGTCATGTTGCCAGTTATAGCCTACAACTTACTTAAGAGTATCAATCTTTTATCAGGAGCGATGGATGTTCTATCGAATAAAGCCATCAAAACTTTTAAAGTAAACAAGAAAAACCTTGAAGCTTCTTTATCAATGAATCCTATCCTTGTTACTGCACTTAACCCAATTATTGGTTATGAAAAGGCTGCGGAGATAGCTAAGAAGGCTTACAAGCTTGGTAGGCCAATAATAGAAGTTGCATATGAAGAAACAGATTTGACAAAGGCCCAACTTAAGAAGTTATTAAATCCCTCAAAATTAACCAAAGGAGGAATTAGTAAATAGCTATGGAAGACTTACGCAAACAAAAATGTGTTGCCTGCAGAGCAGATGCTCCTAGGGTTACTGATGATGAGCTGCCAGCTCTTTTAAAAGAGATACCTGACTGGCAACCTATAACAAAAGATTCAGTTTTAATGCTCAACAGAGTTTTTAAATTTGATGACTATGAACAGTCTTTAAAATTTACGCAGAAAGTTGCTGCCTTAGCCGAGGAGGAAGATCACCATCCAGCCATTCTTTTGGAATGGGGCAAGGTCGAAGTTACATGGTGGACACATAAGATTGGCGGACTCCATAAGAACGATTTTATTGCTGCCGCAAAGACCGATAACCTAAATACCTGAAGTAAAAGGTTCAATTAACCCCCTGAATCATCTAATATTTTTAGTTTTTTAAAACTACATGATGGAACTTATTACAACTAATCCCGATTGGTTCAACCAAGCACTAGACAAAGAACATACAAGCAAGTTCGTTGAAGTAAATGGTGCTCGCATTGAATATATGGAATGGGGAAATCCAGAAAATCAAAGTGTAATCATGCTCCACGGCACCAATGCTCATGCACATTGGTTTAAGTTCATTGGATCTATGCTCTCTGAAAAATATCATTTTGTTGTGATGAGTTTTTCAGGTATGGGCGGAAGTGACTGGAGATCTTTTTATACAAGAGATACTTTTGTCGATGATGTTTGGGGAGTAGTCAAGGATACTGGGATGGAGGATCCGATTGTAGTAGGTCATAGTTTTGGTGGTATGGTCTCCTTAATAACTGCTTCAAAACATAGTGAAGACATGTCAGGTCTTTTACTAGTTGATTTTGTGGTCAATAAACCAGAGGAGCATCATGAATGGTATGAAGATAGAGTACCTGCGAGACCTCCAAGAATTGTAAAAGAAAGAGAGGAGCTCATTAAAAGATTCAGATTAATGCCTCCTCAGGAATGCATAAATCAATATTTAGTTGATTACATTGCAGATCACTCTATTAGAGAGACTGAAAAAGGTTGGGCTTGGACATTCGATCCATCTGCTTATGATGGCTTGATTATAGGTTCAGATCACTCAAAGATATTATCTGACCTCAGTTGTCCGGTCGGCTTTTATTATGGTGAGCATACTATTGAATTTAAAGAGGGTGAGTTGCAAACGATGAAAGAGCTTCTTCCAGAAGATTCACCAATTTTTGGTTTAAAGGATGCGCAGCATCATTTAATGTTAGATCAACCTTTACCTTTTATTGAGAATCTTGATCGACTGATTCAAGAACTTTTGATTAAATCTTCTTGAGGTTTTTTCATGAACCATATAATGAACATGGCCAATAGAACCATGCCAGTAAGCATTAGAAAAGCATTTTCATAATTCCCATAGTATTGAAATAGAAGGGCAACACCTGGTGTTCCAATTGCTTGGAATAAAAAAATAAAAGGCTGTGACAATCCCCTTGAAGTCCCAAAGCTTTTTGTAGTGAATGTATTTTTGAAAAGTATATTGCTCATTGGCAGGCCAGCTCCACCTCCAAATCCAAATAGAGCTATGACTAAAGCAAGTTGAGTGGAAGATTGTGTAATAGTTATAAATACCAGCCCTATGGCTTGCAATGCCAGGGAAATAGTTACCGCCATTCTAGGATCAAGTTTATTTTCAACTAACCAACCGAATACAACTTTACTAGCCATAGCTGGAATGGCGTACATACCAAATATAAATGCAGCTTGATCTGCCCAACCTCTCTCTGCTGCATAAAATGTTAAATGAGCGAGAACAGCCATCATTGATGAAAACTGAAGGGAAAAAACAGCTGTAAGGATCCAAAAATTTCTGTTCTTCAATAAGTCTTTAATCTTCCAATCTATACCTGAAATTTCACTATACTCTGATTTGTTTATCCCTAATCCACCATCAATTTTTTGTCCAATATCTTCGGGTTTATCAACGATCACTAAGAAGATTAAAGGTGTGATGATCACTGATAGAAATAATCCAAAAACAAGATAGACCTCTCTCCACTCAAGCATTAAAAAATCCATTAAAAAGTATTGAGTTAGATTAGGAAATATAAAACCTGCAAACGATACGCCTACTGCAGCAAATCCTAGAGCTCTTCCTGCTTGCTTCTCGAACCATGAAGAAACTAACTTTGATGTTGCTAAATTACCCATTAAGGTGGCGCCCAAAGCAATAGGTAGTCCGTAGATGAGAATAAAAGTAAAGTAATTAATTGTAAAGTAAAGAGACATCAAACTTATGGAGTAGATAAAACCTCCCCATACGATTATCTTTTTCACAGAGTATTTGTCTAATAGTCTTCCGACTATTGGAAAGAAAACAGCAGAACAAATCATGAATATAGGAATGGTAAGAGTTGTGACAAATCTGGATAGATTGAGCTCTTCTTCTAAATATAATTGGATAACTGGATATGTCTGAAAAGCAAAACCGACAGCAAAAAAGTCAATAGCTATAGCAATAGCCACCATACGCCATCCTAAGAAAGTGTTCATACAATTTTTTTGAATTGTTTGTATTTTAACTGATAGTCAAATAAGAACAATCTAAGTTATGAGATGAAAATTTAAAATGTTTCTGTATAATTTAAAGATGTTGCGTATTGTAAACAAAGCACTCACATTCGATGATGTTCTATTGTTGCCTGATCACTCCGATATACTTCCAAAGGATGTAGATTTAAAAACGCGTCTTACTCAAAAAATTAATTTAAATATTCCATTACTTTCTGCTGCCATGGATACAGTCACTGAATCTCGTATGGGAATAGCGTTGAGCGAATTGGGTGGTATTGGGATTATTCATAAGAATCTCACAATTCAGGATCAAGCTGCAGAAGTAAGAAAAGTCAAAAAATATGAAAGTGGAATTGTAAGAGATCCAATCACTATAAGGTCAGATAATAAAGTAGGAGAGTTGATTCAGTTGACGAATGAATTAAATATTTCTGGTATGCCAGTAGTTGATGATGGAAATTTGGTTGGAATTGTAACCAGTAGGGATTTTAGGTTTCAAGAACAACATTCAGTCCAAGTATCAGAAATTATGACTCCTAAAGAAAAATTGATTACTGCGCGAGAAGGTGAAAGTCCTGATGTGATTAAGACTCTTTTGCAAGTTAACAGAATAGAAAAAATTCTACTTGTTGATGATTCTTTTGCTTTGACTGGATTAGTGACCTTAAAAGATATAAATAAATCTCTAGATTTTCCTAATGCTACTCGCGATGAAGAGGGAAGATTACTTGCAGGTGCGGCAATCGGTACTAAAGCTGATACATTAGATAGATGTGAAGCATTAATTGAAGCTGGAGTTGATGTTCTGGTTCTTGATAGTGCTCATGGCCAATCCGAAGGTGTTTTGCAACAAATCAAAGCTGTTAAATCAACCTTTAAGGATGCACAAATTATCGGAGGCAACATAGCAACTGGTCAGGGTGCACTTGCTCTTGCGGAGGCCGGAGCTGATGCTGTAAAAGTTGGTATTGGTCCGGGTTCCATCTGCACAACAAGAATCGTAACCGGAGTAGGGGTACCTCAAGTTTCTGCAGTTGCAGAAGTAACAAGCGCTTTGCAAAAAAAAGATATTCCTATCATCGCAGATGGTGGAATAAGATTTTCAGGAGATATAGCTAAAGCCATAGCAGCTGGAGGTCACACTGTTATGTTAGGAAGTGTACTTGCTGGAACTGAAGAAGCTCCTGGAGAATTAGAGCTATATCAAGGAAGAAGTTATAAATCATATAGGGGTATGGGCTCTTTAGGTGCTATGTCAGGTGATCAAGGTTCCTCTGATCGTTATTTTCAAGACAGCGCTCGAGCTACTGAAAAATTAGTACCAGAAGGTATAGAAGGCCGAGTTCCATATAAAGGTTGGCTAGAAGCTGTCATTCATCAAATGATTGGCGGCCTCAGACAAAGTATGGGCTACACAGGCTCACATGATATAGAGTCAATGCGCACAAAACCAAAATTTGTTCAGGTTACTTCTGCCGGAGTAAATGAAAGCCATGTTCATGATGTTAGCGTAACTAAAGAGGCACCTAACTACAGAATGAGCTAATTTCATGGCACAGAATATTCTTGCCGATAAAATTTTAATAATTGATTTTGGATCGCAATACACACAACTCATTGCCAGAAGAGTAAGAGAGCTTGGAGTTTATTGTGAAATATATAGTCACCGAGCCTCTTTCAAAGCTATTAAAGATTTCAATGCTAATGGCATTATTCTCTCGGGTGGACCGGAAACAGTAAAACAAAAAGGCTCCCCTAAGGTACACGATAAAGTTTTTGAGCTCGGTATACCTCTTCTTGGGATCTGTTACGGGATGCAATCTATAGCTAAGCAACTGAAAGGAAAGGTTGAATTAGCTTATAAAAGAGAATTTGGTCATGTCGATTTATCTCTCAAGAGCCAAGGTTCAGGACTTTTTAAAGATATCAATAAAAAGAAAATAAGTGTTTGGATGAGCCATGGAGACCATGTTTCCAAACTTCCAAAAGATTTTAAGGTTTGCGCAACAACCAACAACAGTCCTATAGCAGCCTTTCATCATCCAACAAAAAAGATATTCGGTCTTCAGTTTCATCCTGAAGTAACGCACACACCTCAGGGTAAGAAGATATTGAAAAATTTTGTTCGAGAAATATCAGGGTGCAAAGGTTTGTGGAATTCTAAAAATATAATTGATAGAGCAGTAAGTGAAATAAGAGAGCAGGTAGGTGATCAAGAAGTATTATTAGGTTTATCGGGAGGCGTGGATTCTGCTGTTGTTGCAGCATTACTCTCAAAAGCAATAGGCAATCAGTTAAGTTGTATCTTTGTAGATAATGGACTCCTTCGGCTTAATGAAGGCGATCAAGTCATGGAAACTTTCAAAGGTAAATTTGGAATAAAAGTAAAAAGAGCTAATGCTGGCAATCGATTCCTTAGAGATTTGAAAGGAAAAAAAGATCCTGAGCAGAAACGCAAAGCTATTGGAAAAACTTTTATAGATGTCTTTCTTAAAGAGGCAAAAAGAAATACAAAAATTCAATGGTTAGCACAAGGGACAATTTATCCTGATGTTATAGAATCTGCTGGCACGAAGAATGGATCGGCGCATGTAATAAAATCTCATCACAATGTAGGAGGTCTGCCGAGCTATCTTAATCTCCCTGTGATAGAGCCCTTAAAAGACCTATTTAAAGATGAAGTCAGAAAGATTGGTTTAGAGCTGGATTTACCAAAAGAGATATTATTTAGACACCCTTTTCCAGGTCCAGGTTTAGGTGTTCGAATTCTTGGTGAAATTAAACGACCTTATATTAAAACCCTTCAATTAGCTGATGATATTTTTATAAGTGAGTTGGTTAAAGGTGGTTACTACGAGAAAGTTAGTCAAGCTTTTGCAGTATTTTTGCCGGTCAAATCTGTAGGAGTAGTAGGGGATGCAAGACGTTACGAATATGTCATTGCTCTAAGAGCAGTTGAAACTATCGATTTTATGACTGCGAAGTCCGCCAAACTTCCCCATGCTTTCTTAGAAAAAGTTTCTAATAGAATTATTAATGAAATTCCAGAAGTGTCCAGGGTAACCTATGACATTTCCAGCAAGCCCCCAGCTACAATTGAGTGGGAATGAAGGGTGACTCTGAAACCCATATAAAATAGGGGTTCTTCAGATACAAACTTAATACAAACTTATGACAATACCCTTATTCTTATTTGATTAGTGTTCTGTAGATACAAACTTTAGTGCAAAGTTTGGTCACTTACTGCAAAACATAAGCACAAGTTAATCGAACTCATCTCAAAACCATTTTCTGATGTTCTAAAAAACTGACACAGGGAGACACAACTTTCTGTGTCAGACTCAACTATTCACTCCAAAAAAAAATATATAATCTCCTTGATAGAAACTTTTTTAAAACCCTTTTAAATATAGGTTTTTAGTGGGTATTATTCATTGAGTGGGAATAATTTTTAAATAATGGAAACCTGTTGCTTACATAATGTTTGAAATGTAATCTTCAAAAGTTTTTTTAATCACGTCATTTATAACTTACCTTCTTCTCTTAATTTTTGCCTTATCTTAGTTGCACTTATTTCAGTGACAGATTTATCAAAAACTTCTTCTTCAAACAAATAACCCACTCCTCTTCCATAAGTAATATTAACTATGTTTGGAACCAACATGATTTCGTATTCAACACCTCTTTTAAAACCGTCTTTTAAAAGACCCTCTTCGATGTTTGAACACACTGTATCCCAATCAAAAGGATTATCATCT
>CACMAF010000011.1:0-47245 GCA_902611645.1 uncultured SAR86 cluster bacterium
AATTCCGATATAGCAACATTACAAGATAGAAAAGTCTCTATTTCCCCAATTAATCCCAGTTTCACTCTTGACGAAGAATCGAATGGAAGCTTCACTTTGAAAATGAAATGAGCCTAGATAATGAAAATTTGCAAGGTCAGGGCATGACCTCCTTGAGGACAAGGCAAAGACTAATTGAAAGACTGACTGAGAAAGGTATATCAGATGTAAGAATATTAGAGGCTATGAGAGATAGCCCTAGGCATTTATTCTTAGATGAAGCTCTCGCAACACGGGCATATGAAGATTTGTCCCTACCAATTGGTTATCAGCAGACAATCTCTCAGCCCTACATCGTAGCTAGGATGACAGAATGTCTGATTTCAGATGAGCGTTTATCAGAAATTCCACTTGAAAATACTCTAGAAATTGGAACAGGTTGCGGTTATCAAACATATCTTTTGTCCATTTTTTCAAAAAAGGTTACAACTATTGAAAGAATTGAGCCTCTTCAAATTAAAGCTAAGAATATTCTTAAGAATCTAAAGGTTAATAATGTATCTTTTAAGTTTGATGATGGTAACAACTTAGGTCAGAAACACTACGATGCCATTCTTTCAGCAGCAGCTCCTTTAGAAGTTCCACATAAACTTAAAGAGCGTCTTACTATTGGTGGTAAATTAATTTTGCCTGTGGGCAATAATGAACAACAAGTTCTTACTTTGGTAAAAAGAATTTCAGAAGATGAATTTTTAGAAGAAAAACTCGAAGAGGTTATGTTCGTTCCTTTGCTCAAAGGAGTAGTTTCATAAATAAAGAAGGTAAATTCTCTCTATTCTGCAAAGGAATTGCAATGGGAGTAGCAGAGGTTATTCCGGGTATTTCTGGAGGCACTCTAGCTCTCATCTTGGGTATATACGAGAGACTTATAAATGCTATCAGCTCTTTTAATCTTGACCTTATTAGTTTGCTCAAGGATAAAAGAATATTTGAAGCTTGGGATCAAGTTGATGGAACCTTTTTAACATTGCTTGTTATTGGTATGTTAACCTCGATTTTCATTTTTTCTTCTCTCATATTATTCTTCATGGAAGAATATCCTTTTATTTTCAAGTCCTTTTTGTCGAGCATTTTGCTCTGTTCAGCTTTTTTAGAGCCACTGAAACCCAAAATGTCAGCACGATTTTTAATAGGATTAACCCTTTCAATTTGTATTTGCAGTTTTCTGTATCTTTTACCTTCTAGAGAATACGTGGATATAAACCTTTTGTACTTATTCTTTTCAGGTTTCATTGCCGTTACAGCATTAATAATTCCAGGTATATCTGGTAGTTTTATTCTTCTCTTACTTGGCACATATACCACCATGTTAATGGCTGTCAGGGATTTAAACTTCTATCTAATTTTTATTTTTCTATCAGGATCAATAATTGGTTTATTTATTACAGTCAGATTTATCAAGTTTCTATATGAAAAGGAAAGACACTTACTCCTTTCAATTTTCTTTGGTTTAGTGATTTTTTGCATACCACTTATTTGGATCAATGAAACCAGTAATTCAACTACTGACTTTAAATTTTTATCTGTTGCAATTGGAGGTGCGCTTGGTTTTCTCTTAATCTTTTTATTTAAAAAGATTAAGAGAAATTAGCGTTCGATCATATCAAATTTATCTTTTACTTTTTTCCATTTTTCTGAGCCAGGAAGAGGATCTTTTTGCTCAACTATATTGGGCCATTCCATGCAGAGCTCTGCATTCAGTTCTATATATCTTATTTGATCTTCTGGAACTTCATCTTCCGAATAAATAGCATCTATCGGACATTCAGGTTCACATAATGCGCAGTCGATACATTCATCTGGATTAATAACTAACATATTGGGACCTTCGTAGAAACAGTCTACAGGACAAACTTCTACACAGTCTGTTAACTTGCATTTGACACATGCATCTCCAACAATAAAAGCCATTAATCATCATTTTAACAGCTAACCAATATTTGAGTAACCATCTCCTAGACAAAGATATGATTTCTGTTCTAATAACGAAGAACACTAATTAGTAAATTGGAATTAACTGATCTAGAAAATCTTAGCTCAAAATTAGGAGCTCTTCTTCTTGAAAAGAAGATGTTTTTTACATGCGCAGAGTCATGCACAGGTGGATTATTATCTCACTCTATAGTTTCTGTGTCTGGAAGTTCAGCTTGGTTTGGGTGTAGTTTTATCACATATTCAAACTACTCTAAGCATAAGATGCTTGGTGTCTCAAAGGATTCACTTAAGTCGTATGGAGCTGTAAGCGAAGAAGTAGTCGGAGAAATGGTTAATGGAGCTCTAAGTGAAAGCAGAGCAAATCTTGGTATTGCAATAAGCGGTATAGCAGGACCAGGTGGAGGTTCTCCTGAAAGACCAGTAGGAACTGTATGTATAGCCTGGAAACTCAATGAAGGAGAAGAAATTAAAGAAACATTCCTGTTTCATGGTAATAGAAACGAAGTAAGATATAGAACAGTTTTAAAAGCTTTAGAGGGGGCTATAGACTTATTAAAGTAAAATTTAAATAATACTGTTCATTTATACAGTATTTTGTATAATGCAATAATATTCTAAACGGAGAAATATTATGGCTCATAAAAAGGTGACTGACATAAAAGAAGTAGATAAATCCAAGCAACTAGATAGCGCATTAGGCCAAATTGAGAGACAGTTCGGTTCAGGTACCGTCATGCGTATGGGAGAAAAGAGGCATGAAAAAGTTCCTGCTATTCCGACTGGATCATTAGGACTCGATATTGCATTAGGCATAGGTGGACTTCCCAGAGGAAGAATCGTTGAGATTTATGGCCCTGAGTCTTCTGGTAAAACAACACTTACTCTTGAAGTGATAGCACAATGCCAAAAATTAGGTGGTACTGCGGCATTTATAGATGCTGAGCATGCATTAGATCCCATTTATGCTGAAAAACTGGGAGTAAACGTTGATGAATTGTTAGTTTCGCAACCTGATACCGGTGAGCAAGCTTTAGAAGTTGCAGATATTATGGTTTCATCAGGCGGAATCGATATATTGGTTATTGACTCTGTAGCAGCATTAGTTCCAAAAGCTGAAATAGAAGGAGAGATGGGAGACCATCATGTTGGTCTGCAAGCAAGATTAATGTCACAAGCTCTTAGGAAGATTACTGGAAATGTTCAAAAGTCTGATACCTTGGTCATATTTATAAATCAAATAAGACACAAAATAGGAGTCATGTTTGGAAGTCCGGAAACGACTGCAGGAGGAAATGCTCTCAAGTTTTATTCCTCTGTGAGAATGGATATAAGAAGAATCGGCACTGTTAAAGATGGTGATGAGGCTGTAGGCAATGAAACTCGAGTGAAGGTCGTCAAAAATAAAGTATCACCACCTTTTAAACAGGCAGAATTTCAGATACTTTACAACAAAGGGATAAATAGACTGGGAGAGCTAATTGATAAAGGAGCTGATCTAGATATCATAGAAAAGGCAGGTGCTTGGTATAGTTACGAAGGTGAGAAAATAGGACAAGGCAGGGCTAACTCAATCGAGTTTCTTGAACAAAATCCTAAATTACTGAAGACGATAGAAAAGCGTGTAATGGATTCCATTAATAAGGAGGATTAATTACTCTTTCTCAAAATACCTATTTTGTTATAGGATTCAAATGTGGCGACCAATTGAGTCGCCACTTTTATGAAAATTAAGGAGATATTATGGGGAATGCATATATAGTCGGTGCAGTAAGAACACCAGGCGGTAGAAAAAATGGAAAGCTGAGTCAGTGGCATCCTGCTGATCTAGGAGCTTTAGTTCTTGACGAAATAGTAGAAAGAACAGGGGTAGAACCCGAAATGATTGATGATGTCATTTTTGGATGTGTCAGTCAGTCAGGTGCTCAATCAGGGAATATAGCAAGAACAGCTGTATTAGCTTCTTCTTTGCCTGAATCAGTTCCAGGTACAACAGTTGATAGGCAATGCGGTTCTTCTCAGCAAGCTATTCACTTTGCTGCGCAGGCTGTGATGTCTGAAACGCAGGATATAGTTATAGCTGGTGGTGTAGAGGTAATGAGTCAGGTACCCATAGGGGCAGCGATCATAGATAGTTTTAATGCAGGACATGGTCAACCTTTTGGAGGCAAGGGTACTAGTGAGAGATATCCTGGCGTGCAATTTAGTCAATTCACTGGGGCTGAAATGATGGCTGAAAGATGGAAAATGCCAAGAGAAGAATTGGATAGTTTCGCTTTGGCGAGTCATCAAAAAGCTATTAATGCAACAGAAGGTGGTTTTTTTGACAGAGAAATCGTTCCTGTTGAAGGGCATCTACCCAACGGTGAGAAGGAGATGGTCACTGTAGATGAAGGAATTAGGTTTGATGCAAGTGAAGAAAGTCTATCTGGTTTGAATACTTTAACTGATGAAGGAGTTTTAACAGCCGGAACTTCAAGCCAAATTTGTGATGGAGCAGCTGCAGTTATGTTAGTAAATGATGCCGGTCTTAAGAAGCTTGGAATCAAACCAAGAGCAAAGGTAGTAGCTTTAGCTCTAGCAGGTGATGATCCAGTAATTATGTTGACAGGACCAATACCTGCATCAAAAAATGTATTAGAAAAAGCCTCTATGTCTATCGAAGATATTGATTTGTATGAAGTGAATGAGGCGTTTGCACCAGTTCCATTGGCTTGGGCAAAAGAATTAAATGCTGATTTAGATAAATTAAATGTTAATGGCGGAGCAATGGCACTAGGTCATCCATTAGGAGGAACAGGAGCAAAACTTATGACTACCTTGTTGCATGAACTTGAAAGAAGGGAAGCTAGGTTTGGTTTACAAGCGATATGTGAAGGCGGAGGTACTGCCAACGCAATGATAATTGAAAGAATCAGTTAGCCTTTAATAATTGATACAAGATCTTGATGAGAAACCAATTTAGGTTTCTCATCTTGTCTTTTCTTTAATTCAATTTCACCAGTTTCTATAGTTCTTTCACCGATAATTATTATGAAAGGAATTCCTATAACTTCCATGTCAGCAAACTTAACTCCAGGCCTCTTATCTCTATCGTCCCAAAGTACATCAATCTTATTATCCTTAAGTAATTGATAAATTTCTGAGCATTTTCTCTTTATTTCCTCTTTACTCTTTTGATTTACCTCAACTATTGCTACTTCATAAGGTGCTAGAGATTTTGGCCATATAATTCCTTTATCATCATAGTTTTGTTCAATCGAAGCAGCCACGATTCTGGAAGCGCCTATTCCGTAACATCCCATTTCAGGATATATATCTTTATCTTCACCTTGTATCTTCAAATTAAGAACCTCAGAATACTTACTTCCTAGTTTGAAAATATGTCCAACTTCAATTCCTCTTTTTAACTTCAATAATCCTTTACCATCTGGACTGGGCATACCCTCCAGTGAAGCAGGGTCTTGGCCCTCTTGAAGTTCCGCCAGCAGCTCTGCATTAATTGCATATTCACTTTTATCACTGAAAGCTAGAAGGTCTTCTCCCGAATCTGCAAGAACATGGAATTCTTCCGAATCAGAACCACCTATAGCGCCGCTATCTGCTTTGACAATTCTGTAATCTAATCCTATGACATTAAAGATTTGTATGTAGGCTTCCTTCATAATAGAGTAACTTTTATCCATACCCTCTTTATCAAGATCAAAAGAATAAGCATCTTTCATAATAAATTCTCTGGATCTCATTACTCCAAATCTAGGTCTTATTTCATCTCGAAATTTAGTTTGAATTTGATATAAATTTACAGGAAGTTGCTTGTAACTTGTTATCAGATTTTTACATAAATCAGTGATTATTTCTTCGTGGGTTGGCCCGAGGCAGAACTTATTCTCATGTCGGTCAAAAAATACTAAAAGTTCTTGTCCGTACTGATCGATTCTCCCTGATTCTTCCCACAGCGAAGCTGGTTGAACCATAGGCATCAAGATTTCTTGAGCCCCTGCATCATTCATACCTTTTCTGATGATATTTTCTATTTTTTGAAGTATTTTCTTTCCTAATGGAAGCCAGTTATAAATTCCAGATGAAACTTGTCTAATCAGACCAGCCCTTATCATTAGTTGATGGCTAATTATCTCTGCATCAGAAGGATTTTCTCTTTGAGTACCTAGGATTAAGTATGAAGCTTTCATAAAGTATGCATGCTAATACTAACATATAGCTAGTTTTGAGAATCTATATAATTAAAATTGCTATAATTACTGCATAAGTTGTAATGCTGCTTTATTTATTTAGTAATCGTTTATGCCGACATATATTTTTAAGAATAAAAAAACTGATGAGATTTTTGAGCAACAGATGAGAATTTCAGAGTTAGACGAATATAAGAAAGAGAATCCTGATCTTATTCAAATGCCTACAGCTCCATCATTTAGACTTAAAGGAACAGGATGGTATGAAACAGACTTTAAAACAGGAAATAAAAAAAATATTGCCAAAAGCGATAATGAAACTCAGTCATCTCCAAAGCCTAAAGAAAAAAAAGATTTATCGACAAAAAAAGTATCATCTGAAAAGAAATGAAAAGAACGCATAAATGTAACCAAGTTACTGCAGACTTAATAGGCCAAGAGATTGAAATTTCGGGCTGGATTCAGAGAAGGCGGGATCATGGCGGTGTAATCTTTTTTGATATAAGAGATGAAGACGGATTGGTTCAAGTTGTCTATAACCCAGAATCTAAAGACACATTTTCCTTGGCAGAGACTTGTAGAAATGAATTTGTAATATTTTCAAAAGGGGTTGTAAGAGAGAGGCCAGTTGGCACGGCTAATGACAATTTAGTAACGGGAGAGGTAGAGATTATTGCTTCTGATCTTGAGATTCTAAACTCATCTTTGCCGATACCTTTTCAATTAGATGAATATTCATCGGTTGGAGAAGAGACACGCTTAAAATTTAGATTCTTGGATTTGAGACGGACTGAAATGCAAGATAATCTCAGACTAAGATCAAAAGTATCAACCTCACTTAGAAGCTACCTGGATAATGAAGATTTTATTGAAATCGAAACACCTCTTTTAACTAAAGCAACGCCGGAAGGTGCACGAGATTATTTAGTTCCCAGCAGAACATTTCCAGGTCAATTTTTTGCTTTACCTCAGTCTCCACAATTATTTAAGCAAACATTAATGGCTTCTGGTTTTGAAAAGTATTTTCAATTTGCTAAATGTTTCAGGGATGAGGATTTAAGAGCTGATCGACAGCCAGAATTTACACAATTAGACATAGAAATGTCCTTCGTAGATTCTGAAGAGGTTAAGAGCTTAATAACCAAGATGATTAAACAAGTATTTAAAGAATCATTGTCAGTTGATTTGGGAGAGTTTATAGAGATCACATACCATGAAGCTATTGAGAAATATGGTATTGATAAACCAGACCTAAGAAACCCTCTAGAGTTAATTGAAGTTAAAGAATTGTTTAAAGAATGTGATTTTAAGGTTTTTAATGAACCAGCAAATGACAAAGATTCGAGAATTGCAGCGATTAAAGTACCTAATGGGATGTTATTAACTAGGAAACAAATAGATGACTATACCGAGTTTGTTGGAAACTATGGTGCAAAAGGACTAGCTTACATAAGGGTAGAAGATCCCTCGAAAGGAAAAGAGGGACTTCAGTCGCCAATTATAAAATTTATAGAGGATTCCATCATAGAATCTTTAATAGCAACTTTAGAAGTTCAGGAAGGAGATATTATTTTCTTTGGAGCAGGAAAAAGAAATATTGTGAATGATTCATTGGCTGCGTTGCGGGATCTCGTCGCAAAAGATCTTGATTTACTTACTTGTGAATGGGCACCATGTTGGGTATTAGATTTTCCAATGTTTGAGAAAAATAAAAGTGGAGATTTAACACCATTACATCATCCATTTACTGCTCCGAAATGTACTGCAGATGAACTAAAAAACAACCCGCTTGGCGCTTTAACAGAGGCATATGATATTGTTTTAAATGGTACTGAGCTTGGAGGCGGTTCTGTAAGAATACATGATAGATTGATGCAAGAGACTGTTTTGAAGCTTCTCAATATTAACGAGAAAGAGGCAGAAGAGAAATTTGGTTTCTTAATTGCAGCATTACAGCACGGCTGTCCGCCGCATGCAGGACTGGCAATTGGTTTTGATAGAATGATTATGCTTATGACTGGTTCGGATTCTATAAGGGATGTAATCGCCTTTCCTAAAACTCAAACAGCATCTTGTTTACTTACTGAGGCACCAGGACAAGCTGCGCAGGAACAACTTGAAGAATTACATATTAGGTTCCATGGACTAGAAAAGGAGGATTAAGTGGCCGGTCATTCAAAGTGGGCAAATATTAAGCATCGAAAAGGAAGACAGGATGCTAAGAGAGGCAAGATTTTTTCCGTATTGATCAGAGAACTTACAGTTGCGGCAAAGCTTGGTGGCGGCGTAACAGATGATAATCCAAGATTACGCACTGCTGTTGATAAGGCCTTAGCTGCAAATATGACTAAAGATACTATTGAAAGAGCTATTCAAAGGGGAGCTGGTGGCATAGAAGGTGAAAATTTAGAGGAGGTAAGTTTTGAAGGATATGGACCTGGTGGAATAGCGATAATTGTAGAATCTATGACAGATAATAATAATCGCACAGTAGCTGAAGTAAGACATGCATTCACAAAATTAGGTGGTAATCTAGGAACTAACGGGTCCGTATCTTACCTGTTTGAAAAAAAAGGTTTAATAAATACTGCTCCAGATCAAGATGCAGACCAGGTAATGGAGATTTCAATTGAAGCTGGAGCTGAAGATATTGAAGTAAATGAAGACGATAGTATAACAGTGAGCTCTTCACCAGAAGATTTTGAAAATATAAAAAAAGCTCTGTTGGAGAAGGAAATTGATCTTATTGACTCTGATGTAGCCTTAGTTCCAGAGACAACTGTTAAAGCCGACTTAGATACATCTATAAAGGTTTTTAAGTTGCTTGAAATGCTTGAAGATCTTGACGATACTCAAAATGTGACCTCCAATATAGAGTTTGCTGATGGCATGCTGGATCAATTGGATTAAAATGACAAATTCTAGAAATAAAGGCGCTTCTTTCGAGAGAGAAGTGGCTAATTTGTTGACTAATGATTTGAATTTAACAAAAAATATCAGACGAATACTCGAGCAAACCAGGGAGAAGCATTTACCTGATTTAATGTTGGGAAGATGGTATCTCGAATGTAAGAGATACGGATCTGGAGCTGAACCATTAGATGCTTGGTGGAAGCAAGTCTTAGAGGCTACAAAAAATAAAGGAATCCCTGCTTTAGTGTACAAATTCGATAGAAGGCCAATCAAAGTTAGAGTGCCTCTAGGAGCCATAAATCCTTCACTACATTTAGATTCACCTTTTACAGCAGATCTATTGTGGGACGACTTTATTTTCCTCCTAAAAGAACTTTATGCCAACGATATAGCTGATCATGAACACATAGACTAATGCAGGATTATCATTTTAGAATTTATTACGAAGATACAGATGCACAAGGTGTTGTATATTATGCTAACTATCTGAAATTTTTTGAAAGAGCTAGAACTGAGTATTTAAGAGAAGTTGGCTACGAACAAATGAAGCTTATGCAGGAAGGTATTATATTTATTGTCAGGAGTCTCGAGCTAAAACTTATAAAGCCAGCAAAGTTAGATGACTCTGTTAAAGTGAGCACTGAATTGTCAAAGCTTGGAAAAGTAAGTTTCGATTTTAAACAATCCGCATATGTAAACGATTCCTTGATTACAGAGGCGTATATTAAATGCGGCAGCTTAGATTCGAAAACTTTTACTCCTTCAACACTTCCTGAATATTTATATAACGGAATGAAAAAACTACTTTTGTAATTATATGGATCTCTCAATTTTAGAATTATTTTTAAATGCAAGTATCGTAGTTAAATCCGTCATAGTTATTCTTATTCTTGCATCTCTTGTATCTTGGATGATAATTTTCGAGCGATGGATTTACATAAAAAAAAGTAAATCAGGAATTCTTCGATTTTGAAACTAGATTCTGGTCAGATTCAGGACTTCAAGCATTACTTTTAACAAGTCAAGAAGAGGAGCATGAACCAATTGGTGCTGAATATATTTTCCAAGTCGGATATCTTGACTATAAACGTCTCACAGCAGAAAAAATAGATTCAGATGCTATCCTGTCGAGTGTGCAGAGGAATATGCAGGCTGCGTTAACAAAAGAGCAATCATTGCTTGAAAAACATTTACCTTTTTTAGCCACTATTGCTTCTGTGAGTCCTTATATAGGTTTGTTTGGAACGGTTTGGGGCATAATGAACTCATTCAGAGGGCTAGCCGGTTCAACTCAAGCAACATTATCTGCAGTAGCTCCTGGTATCTCTGAAGCTCTCATCGCAACTGCGATAGGACTTTTTGCGGCGATACCTGCTTTAATTGCTTACAACAAGTATATATCTGATACAGATAGACTCATTTCAAGTTTTGAAGGATTTAAAGAGGAATTTTCTTCGGTTCTTCATCGTGATATGCAGTCGGATAAAAAATGAAACGAAGAAATCTAATATCTGATATTAATGTTGTTCCTTATATCGATGTAATGCTGGTTTTGTTGGTCATTTTTATGATATCTGCACCTTTGATGGTTCAAGGAATTCAAATAAATCTTCCCGAAGCTTCATCAGAAGCTCTACCAGTCAAGAATAATGAACCTCTCATTATTTCCATTAAAAAAGATGGTGCTATCTTTTTAGAAACTGAATCCACTAAAGACAGATCTTTAAGTCTTGAGGAGATGAACAATTTTGTGTCAAAGATTTTTGAAGCTAGTCCTGGTCTACAAGTCGTCATTAGAGGTGATGGTGAAGTGAAGTATGAGAGAGTCATGACTGTTATGGCTGAGTTACAAATAGCCGGAGCTATTGACATAGGATTAATCTCACAACCGATAACATCTAAGTGAACTACATTGCTCCACTCTTTTTATCAGTATTTATCCATTTTGGTATAGTTCTATCCTTTTCAAATTTTTTCACCATAGACTTTGATAAATTTAACATTGAAGCAGAAAAACCTATCACAGCATATATTATCTTTGCTGAAAATAAAAAGACCCAAAAAGAACCCATTAAAGTTAAACAAGATCTTCCAAATAAGACTATTTTGGAAATTGAGGCCGAAAAGATAGAAATCACTAACAATACTTCAGTCAAATATGCAATTGAAGCTCTAGAAAATATAAAAACTTCCGATAATCGAGAAAGAGCGGAAGCATCTCAATCCGATATTGAGAAATACACTTATGTAATCAAAACACAAGTTATGGAAAACTGGAAAAGACCTAAAAATCTAAATTCGAATTTAAAGACTGAAATCCAAATTAATCTCGTGCCTACCGGCGAAATTATATCTTCAACAATAATCAAAGGGAGTGGCAACAAAATTTTTGATGATTCAGCTTTGTCCGCAGTTTTAAAGGTTAGATCTTTTGAAGGTTTAAACATGCAAATGAATCTATTTGATCAGCACTTTAGAGAATTTATTTTAATATTTAGTCCTAATTAATTTGAATGACCCAATGTTTCACAAAAATATTATTTTAATAACTGCATCATTATTCTTTCTTTCAACACTTTCTGGACAGCTTAGAATAGAGATCAAAGGTGGATTAGAGGACCCAATTAATGTAGCGGTAGTTCCAATGCAATGGAATTTAGACAGCCCTCAAGATTTATTTATTCATGAGGTAATAAAGTCTGATCTTGAATCGTTCGGAGAATTCGATGTTCTGCCTCCTAAGAATATGTTGAGCCTGCCTAGTTCTAAAGAAGAAGTTTTTTTTAAAGACTGGAGAATATTAGGAACAGATTTCTTGGTAATAGGAAATGTAGGTCTTTCGGAGGTGAAGAATGAAATAAAAGTTTCATTTATCATTTTTGATGTTGTGAAAGAAAGATTAATACACAGAGGTATAGTATTTGGTACCAAAAAATCTTTGAGAAGAATGAGTCATAAAATCAGTGATAACATTTATTCGAAAATACATGGCATCCCAGGTATTTTTTCAACTCAAATAGCCTATATAGATAAGCCTTCTATCAGTGATCCTAACTATAACTTAATGATTTCAGATCTAGATGGATTTCAGAGCTTATCTCTTTTTTCTTCTCCTCAACCTTTGATGTCTCCAAGTTGGTCTCCTGACAGGAAGAAAATTGCATATGTATCTTTTGAAGAAGGAACTTCGCGTATCTTCATACAGCAGCTTTCTAATGCCGAAAGGTTTGGTCTTAAACTAGAAAAAGGTATTAATAGCTCACCAAATTGGTCACCAAATGGTGATAAATTGTCTGCTGTTCTATCCAGGACAGGTAATCCCGATATTTTTATCTACGATCTTAAACTTTCTAATTGGATCCAAGTTACGAATCACTTTGGAATTGATACTGAGCCAGATTGGTCACCTGATTCTAGAAAAATTTTATTTACCTCAAATAGATCAGGTTCACCGCAAATATATGAAGCAAATGTAAAAACGAAGAGAATAAAAAGAATTACCTTCGATGGAAGTTATAATGCGAGAGGCAGGTATCTGCCAAACGGAAAGGACATCGTCTTTGTTCACAGAAGAGAAGGTGTCTTCCATATAGCCAAGCAAAATCTGAGATCTGGAAATATTAATATATTAACCGATACTTCATTAGATGAATCTCCAACAGTTTCACCTAATGGAAATGTGGTTATTTATGCAACTAAGGACGGGGATAAGGATATATTGGCTGGTATTACTCTAGATGGTAAGACAAAATTTATTATGCCATCATTGAAAGGAGAGGCGAGAGAACCGTCCTGGTCTCCTCTGATAGATTAGAATCAAAATAAAAGTATAATAGAAAAAGGAGGCTTAAATGAATATCATACAAAAATCTTTAATAACTTTTCTCGTAATTACTGTAGCTTCATGCAGTTCTGTCTCAATGGATAGGACAAGCGACTCAACAGCCATATCCGCATCTGCATCAGGTGCTTACTCCGATAGCGGTCTTACATCTAACAATATTCTTTACTTTGCATATGACAGATCAGATATAAATTCTGAAGGCAGGGCGAAAATTAGATCTCTTGCTAATGTTATAAAAGACAATAATTTAAGTGTAAGGGTTGAGGGACATTGTGATGAGAGAGGAACACGTGAATATAATCTAGCCCTTGGAGAACAACGAGCTAAAACAGTCGCTGAATTATTAATTATCAATGGAGTTTCCTCAGAAAAAATTTCTACTGTAAGCTATGGTGAGGAAAAACCAGCCGTATCTGGCTCTAATGAGAACTCTTGGTCAAAGAATAGAAGGGCACTAGTTAAAACTTTCTGATTGATTTGAAAAATATTTTTTTTAGTTTTTTTCTTCTATCTACCTTTACGATTTTTTCTGAAGAAAATGAAAGTTTAGAGATTCTCTATAAAAAGATAGAAGTTCTTGAAGAAGAAATTAAAGATTTAAGAAATATACTTGAGGAAAATTCAATTCTGGTTGATAGGTCTCTTGAACTTCAACAGCAGAGATATTTAGACTTAGATTCAAGAATATTAGAAATATCGAAAATCTCATCAGAGAAGCTAAACTCAGTTGATGAAGAGGGCCAGTATTTTGATACTGAAGAAAAAGAGTTATTTAAGTCAGCGTTAATTTTATTTGAAGAATCAAGATTCTCTGAGGCGTTAGAAATTTTCTCTCAAATTATAATTACTTTCCCTAATGGAGCTTTTACAGCTGATGCATATTTCTGGTCTGGTGAACTATTTTTGGCTCAAGAGATGTACGAAGATGCCAAACTAAGCTTTAAAAATGTTGTAGATAATTTTTATCAACATTCTAGAGCACCAGATTCTTTATTTAAATTAGGTGAAATTTATAGAATAGAAGGTGACATTGAGAGATCATTAGGATTTTATGATAAGGTCAATGAAGATTTTCCTGATTCAGGAGCTTCTCAACTATCAAAAAAATCACAAGAAATTTTAAAAGAAGAGTCGAATTTAGTTGAGTAAACCTTTAAAATACGCAATTTTCGGGCCGTTAGCTCAGTCGGTAGAGCAGTTCGCTTTTAACGAATTGGTCCTGCGTTCGAGTCGCAGACGGCCCACCAACCCTTAGATGAATATCTTTTTAATTTGTTTAGGAGGTTCTTTAGGAGCTCTGAGCAGGTTTTATTTATCCAGTCTATTTCAAGAGTCAGAGAATTTTGAAATTCCCTTCGGAATTTTAGTTGTAAATATATCAGGTTGTTTCTTATTGGGTCTGTTCTACCACCTAATGGATTCCAATTTAGAAAGATACTTGACACCATTTCTTTTCATTGGATTCTTGGGTGCATTTACAACCTTTTCTGCTTTTTCAAAAGAGTCTTTAGATTTGTTATATCAAGGTAATTTTTTGATGGCCCTTTTATACATAATATTGTCAGTATCAACATGCTTAGGGGCAACATGGTTAGGAATGCATCTTACAAGAGTTAGTTAACTTTTAGCCCTCTAGTATCCCTCATTATTTGCCTATAACTATATCCTCTATAACCCTCAGAAGTTAAAAGTTTTGATGCCTCCTTGCGTAGCCAAGTTATTCCTTTTCCTGGGTTATCTGATTGTAATTCCTTTATGACGTTCACAACTCTTTCTTTTTTTAGAACTGATTCCATTGAAAGACTACTATTATTGAGTTCTTTGTATTTGGGAGAGGATTTATCAGTCATGTAACCTTTTAAATTTGAGACTTCAAGTGCATCCATCATCAACATAGTATTGTATACAATGGTTTTTGATATTGGATTTCTATCCACTTCATCAAGTACAAGTTTTGCCCTAAAAATTATATGGGCTGCTAGCCTTAACCTCTCCGATATATTTTCACTATCTAACATAGTAATTACATCATCCCATTTGGTAGAAAAATCAGATTCAGCTAAAATTTCAGCTGCAGCGGCGGCAATATTTTGTAAGTTCTTTTTTGGATCAAGATCTTCAACTGCCTCTTGAAGTTGAGTTAAAGAAATATCTAGATGTGATTCTTTAGATTTCATATATTTTTTTATCTTAACCATTGTTGTTTAATTATTAAATACCTTTATGTACACCATAATTAAGATTATTTTTACCGCCTTAGTGATAGTGATCATTTCTGAAATAGCTAAGAGGTCAACACTAATTGCGGGTATCGTAGCTTCTATTCCATTAACGTCCTTGTTAGCTTTTATGTGGCTATACTTTGATACACATGACCCTAACTCCATAAGAGAGTTATCCAGAAATATACTCTTAATGATACCTCCTTCATTAACATTCTTTATCGCTTTATACAGCTTAATAGGATGGGATATGTCTTTTTATTCAAGTCTATCTATATCAATTTTGCTTACAGCCTTTGTGTATTGGATATATTTCATTATATTAGGATTCTTTGGAGTTAATTTAAAATAAGAAACAGTATGAAATTATTTATGGTGCATGTTGGATTTTATGACAGATCTATTGGAGAGGGGCTCTACGAGACCCACTTGAATTATTTTATAGCCGCTGAGAATGCTAAAGAAGCCAAAACCAAGACACATTCCTTAGAGGAATTTCAGGCAAAATCTATGCACATTGATGGTATTAAAGAGATTTCAAATGTTCAAGGCTATGAAGTTATTTTGAAGGAAGGATCCGAATCTGAGCAAGGAGAGGTCATTTCATATGATGAAGCAAAGGAGTTATAAGAGTGAGTGATACAATTTTCCAAAAGATCATCGATAAGGAATTACCAGCAGACATAATTTATGAAGATGATAAATCTTTAGTTTTTAGAGACATTAATCCCGTAGCGCCCACTCATCTTTTAATAATTCCAAAAAAACAAATAAAAAAAATATCTGATGCACAAAAAGAAGATCAGGATCTTCTTGGTCATTTGTTTCTTGTTGCAGGAGAGGTAGCAAGACAATTAGGAATACAAGATGCTTTTAGACTTGTTGTGAATAATGGTGCAGGAGCGCAACAAACTGTTTTTCATCTCCATATACATCTTATAGCTGAAAGAGAATTTTCCTGGCCTCCTGGTTAAGAGAAGGACTTGAGGGCTTCAATTGATTTATGGGATCTTTCAATCTTGTTATGGATAGCCTCTGTAAGTTGAAAATTATTACCAGTTAAATCCAGAGCCATCCTTAGATGTTTTATTGATGTTTCGTAAGACCCAGTTAAGAAAAAATATTCTGCTCTGGATAGATGCAATCCTATTAAATTTTTATCAAGCCCTTGCACCTCTGCTAACCAATACCAAACCTGAGGATCTTTAGGTCTTTTCAATGTAAGATCCTTTAGTATCTTTTCTCCCGATTTATAGTCACCTTTATTCATCAACACTTTGTTGTAAAGCATAGATACAGGATAATTGTAAGGATTAGTGCTTAACAAAGATGATGCCAATGCTTCTGCCTCAAAATAATTTTCTGCTTCAATATGGAGTTCTAAGAGACCTATTTGAAGTATGAGATTTTCACTATCCATTTCCAATGCTTGCCTCATGGTATTTAATGCTTGGGAGTGTTTGTTGTCCCTAGAATATGCCAGGGCAAGTCCATAGTGCGCTTCTAATTTCTCTCTTTCATTAGACGAATTTGTAAGCTCTTTTTGAAATATTGTTACAGCTTGTCGAGGTACTTCGGAAAAATGTACGATTGTCCTATTCCTAACAAGATCATAATCAAGTGAATTTCTATATTTTTTGTTTTCAAAACCTTGTGCCCTGGATTGAGCATCCGCGATTCTATTTTTAGTAAGAGGGTGAGACCTTAAAAACTCAAGTTCATTCGAACCAGAAAGCCTACTTAAAGATTGTAACTTTTCAAACATATAAGAAGTACTTTTTGGATCGAAACCTGCCGATACCATATTTTTAAATCCAATTCTGTCAGCCTCCTGCTCATCGCCTCGACTAAAGGAGAGGTTCTGCTGAGTAATAGCTTGTTGGCCTACTAGGAGAGCATTTGGATTACTAGTTGCCCCAGCAAGGGCTATACTTCCTAATATCATAAGGGAATTGGCTAAACTCCTATCTTTTAGCCTCTGCATTCTCCTTGCGAAGTGTCTTTGACTTAAATGAGCTAATTCATGAGATAGAACAGAAGCAAGTTGACCTTCAGTGTCCGCGTGAAAAATAAGACCAGCATTGATACCGATAATACCGCCAGGGGCAGCAAAAGCATTGATAGACTTTTCGTCTATTAGTGCAATCTCTAATCTTCTATCAGTTAATTCACTAAATTCGGATAATCTGTAAACTAAATGTTCGGTATAATCCTGAGAAACCGGATCGATATATTCTGGTAAAGTTCTTCGAAGTTGGGCCATATATAGCCTTCCTAAATTATATTCTGATGCAATAGATATTACCGAAGATGAGCTATCTCCTATAACAGGGAGGTCCTCCTCAGAAGAAGATAAGTTGCTAGATACCAAGATCAACAAATAGATTATGAATTTCGCTATAATGCTATGCATATAATTTTTATGACGTTAATTATATTAAATTAAAGAGTTAGATTTCCTAAAATATTGTTAGTTCCACAATTATAATGCATAGCTTATTAGATAAATTTATTAAAAGATTTTTTTCCAATGAGGAATCTGTTTATTTTGCTGTCCTACTAATTTTTTCTTTCCTTTTTATAATCTTCTTTGGCGACATCTTATTACCAGTAATTATCAGTGCAGTAATAGCGTTCCTTTTAAATGGGTTAATGAATGCTTTGCTAAAGATGGATATTTCTCAACAACTATCATTGATCATAACCCTAATAGTCTTTTTTGGCTGTTATATGAGTTTATTTTTTGCTCTTCCTTCAATTGGCACAGAAATTAATAATTTATTGCAAAATCTTCCGATAATTGTGAGCTCTTTTCAACAAACTCTAGTTGAGATGAATAATTATTTTTCAAAGGAAGATATTGACTTGATTTTCGCTAATTTGAGCAATCAGATTAATAGTTTATTAAGCTCAGCCTTAGGCCAATTAGCAGGGACAATTTCTTTAATGTTTAATGCTATCCTTTACGCAATAATGATTCCTTTGATGGTCTTCTTTTTCCTGAAGGATAAAAATGAATTACTTCCAATTGCTTCATTTTTACTACCCAAAGAGAATGGGTTTATGCAATCTGTTTTTTCAGAAATGAATGATCAACTCTTTAATTATGTTACTGGAAAATTTTTGGAAATGATTATTGTTGCCAGTGCCTCATATATCTTATTTGCTTCACTTGGACTTCCTTATGCTGTATTAATTGCAATACTTGTTGGTCTTTCAGTAATTATCCCAATATTTGGCGCTATTTTAGTGACAGTCCCAGTTGTTTTGATTGGTCTTTATGAGTGGGGTGTATCTGAGAATTTCTACTGGCTATTGGGATTCTATCTATTAATACAAATTTTAGATGGTAATGTTCTTGTTCCTATACTATTTTCAACTAGAAATAATCTTCATCCGGCAGTTATAATTATTGCTATTCTATTTTTCGGAGGAATTTGGGGTTTTTGGGGACTATTTTTTGCCATTCCTCTAGCAACATTTATAAAAGCAATTATTAATTCGTGGCCAGATCCAATTGATTAACTCTTAAGAAGTTTTGCTGCTTCTAGAACTTCTTTGGCATGACCAGTTACTTTAACTTTTCTCCATTCATTAACTAACTTCCCTTTTGAATCAATCAAAAATGTACTCCTCTCTATTCCCATATATTTTTTACCATACATGCTCTTTTCCTTTATAACATCGTATTGTTTGCATATTTTTTCATCAGGGTCGGATATCAGTTCGAAATTAAACTTCTCATTCTTCTTAAATTTTTCATGAGATTTTATTGATTCTCTAGATAAACCAAAAATTACAGTATTTGCTCTGGTAAATTGAGATTTTAAGTCTCTGAAGTCTTGACCCTCTGTAGTGCAGCCAGGAGTGCTATCTTTCGGATAAAAATACAATACTACATTTTTACCTTTAAAATCAGAAAGGCTTACATTCTTATTTCCAGTGCATTCGCCCTTAAAGATTGGCGCTTTATTATTTATTTTAGGTGTTGGCATATCTCCTCCGTTAGAAACATTCTATAATATTAAGATTCTAACATTGAGTTAAAAAATAATTAATGTTTAATCTAAAAGGCTCTATTACAGCTCTGGTTACTCCGATGGAATCGGATGGGGAGATAAATTGGGAAGGATTAAGAGATCTAATTGAGTGGCATATTAGTTCTAATACGTCAGGACTAGTAGTGGTTGGAACAACTGGAGAGTCAGCTACCTTAGATGTTTCAGAACATGTACAACTTATAGAAAGAGCTGTAGATATTTCAAATGGCAGAATAAAAGTTATAGCTGGTACGGGAGCTAATTCTACAAAAGAGGCTATATATCTCACTTCTTCAGCCAAATCTGCAGGTGCTGACGCTGCACTTTTGGTTACACCCTATTATAACAAGCCGACACAAGAAGGCTTATATCTCCATTATCAGTTAATTGCAGATGAAGTTGACTTCCCTCAAATTCTTTACAATGTGCCTTCAAGGACAGGATGTGATCTTTTGAATGACACTGTTATGAGGTTAGTGGATCATCAAAATATAGTTGGCTTGAAAGATGCTACGGGCGATCTTGGACGCTTAGAAGATTTTGTGACCAATTTAGATTCAGAACAGAAAGATAATTTTGCTTTATATTCCGGTGACGATCCAACTGCTACTGAATTTATGATAAATGGTGGAACGGGAACAATCTCAGTAACTTCCAACATTGTTCCCAAAACAATATCTAATATATGTGAATATGCTCTAAGCGGAGAAGCCAAGGCGGCTAGAGATTTAGATACAAAGCTAGTCAGACTCAATCAAATTCTATTTATCGAATCTAACCCAATTCCCGTAAAATGGATGCTGAATCGAATTGGAAGAATAACTGACGGCATAAGATTACCTTTGTCTCCTTTAGATACAAAGTTCCATGATAAAGCCGAGGAAGTTTTGGCTGAATTAAACTTATTAAACTAGTGAATATGAATAAATTTATATACGTACTGATAGTTTCTGTCTTTTTAAGTTCTTGTAGTTACCTTTTAACTGATCACAAGAATGACTACTTAAAAGAAAGACAAGAAAAGTCATTAAAGTTACCAGAAAATTTGACCACTAGACCGATCATTGATTACTACCCCATAAATTCTTCAAATCCTGAGACTGTTGGCAATGAATATAACATCCCAATGCCACAACAAGTATTTTCTTCAGGTACCTCTAATGAGGTAAGGATGCATAAATTGGGTGAAATTAGATGGGTTTATGTTGAAACTTTGCCCAGCAGCGCATGGCCTATGATGAATGATTTTTGGATTACAAGTGGTTATAACCTGGCAAAATCAGATCCTACATCAGGAATTATTGAGATTACTAATATAGGAGATAGCGAAATAAAGTCCAAACTTGTAATGAAAGTTGAACATGGTATTAGACAAGCTAGCTCCGAAATTTTTGTTTCTCATTTGGAAGAAATTGAAGGTCAATGGGTGCGAGTAGTGGGAGATAATAATCTTGAGGAAGAAACTATGCGAAAGGTATTGGATTACTTCGCAACTACACCGCCAAGCGGAGGTACCTCATTGGTAGCCTTAAACTTGAATTATGGCCAGAAAGCTGTGCTCATTCAAGATGATAGTCAAGAGAGTTTTATAGAGCTTAACTTAGAGTATGCGCGTGCTTGGGCAGCTGTTGATAGAGCGCTTAAGGAAGCTTTAATCAATGTAAATGACCTTGACAGAGATGAAGGAGTCTTTTACGTAAACTTTTCAAGAGAAGATCAAAAGGGTTTTATTAGAAGAATCTTTTCTGGAGATTCATTTAATGGAGACTTCAGAATTTTAGTTAAAGAAATTGATGAAAATACATGTAGAGTTACAATAAGTTCAGAAGCGAAGGAAGCTCAAGCTTATGAGCGCGAGCTTCTTTCAGAGATAAACCAATCATTATCTTAATTTTATGGAAAATATTGAAAAGGGCGAACTAATTATTACCGGAAAGGCTAAATCTTTGTACGAGTCTAGTGAATTAGACTACCTCATAATGCATTATCGAGATGATACCTCTGCATTCGATGGCAAGAAGATTGAAAGTTTAGATGGGAAAGGGACCATTAATAACAAATTTAATGCCTTCATAATGGAGTATCTTGAAGGGGAAGGAATTCCTACTCACTTTGAAAAACTCATAAATGAAACAGATAGTCTAGTTAAAAGACTTGAAATGGCACCAGTAGAGTGTGTTGTAAGAAATGTAGCTGCTGGAAGTATTTGCAAAAGACTAGGTTTGGAGGAGGGGATGGACTTAAATCCTCCTACATTTGAATTCTTTTACAAAGATGACGAACTTGGCGATCCAATGATAAATGAATATCATATTAATTCTTTTGGTTGGGCCACTGAAGATCAAGTGACTCAAATGCAAACAAAAACCTTTCAAGTTAATAATGCGTTGAAGAAGTTATTTTCCGAAGCTGGGATGATTTTAGTAGATTACAAATTAGAGTTTGGAGATTTCAAAGGTGAGCTTCTATTAGGAGATGAATTTACGCCGGATGGTTGTAGAGTTTGGGATGAAGAAACTAGAGAGAAACTTGATAAAGACAGATTCAGACAAGGTCTGGGCGATGTTGTTGAATCTTATCAAATAATGGCAAAGAGACTGGGAGTCATCTAGATTTATTTGAGACCAGAATTTATATCCTTTAATTTTTCTGAACCGGGACATAGATCATTAAGATTCATCTCGTTCAAAGGTTTATCAGAGACATTTAAAATTTCTTTTAAGTCCTTGGCTTCTGGATCAGCGTAAAGAAGACCTGTTAGAACCTTTCCATCTCTTTGAGACTCTTGAATATTTTGAATGGCTTTGATTTTGTCTGCAGGGTCGTAGTTTTCGGAGATTTTTTCAAGAGTAAGCAATGAACCATCGTGCAAAGGAACATCTACCGAAGATCCTTTTGGATAATCAGTGAGTATTTCCTTTCCTGAAGGTACAAAGTCAGGCTTAGACAAGGCATCATTATGCTCTCGGATGTAGTCATAACTCTTAGTTGAAGAATTATGATTATTGAAGGTTACACAAGGAGAGATTATGTCTAAAAAAGAGAAACCTTTATGGGAAAGGGCAGCTTTTAGAAGAGGAATTAATTGATCTTTATCTCCAGAAAAGCTTCTTGCTACAAAACTTGCACCTAACTGAATTGCCATGGATGGCAAATCTATTGAAGGAAATAGGTTGTCATCTCCATACTTACTTTTAGACTCCAAATCATTTGTAGCTGAAAATTGACCTTTTGTAAGTCCGTAAGTGCCATTATTTTCAACTATATATGTCATATTTAGCTGCCTTCTGGCACAGTGTATAAATTGACCAATACCTATTGATGCGCTGTCACCATCTCCAGAAATTCCTAAATATAGCAGCTCATGATTAGCCATAGCAGCACCGGTGGCAATTGATGGCATCCTCCCATGAACTGAATTGAATCCATGAGATTGATTCAAAAAGTATGCAGGAGCTTTAGATGAACAACCTATCCCGGACAATTTTGCAACTTTATAAGATTCTATACTTAGTTGGAAACAAGCCTCAACTATTGCTGAGCTTATTGAGTCATGCCCACATCCAGCACAAAGGGTAGAAACGGCACCTTCATAGTCTCTTCGTGTTAGGCCCAAATCATTTTTTTCAAGAAGTGGATGATGATTCTTTGGTTTTACTATATAAGTCATTTAATTTCCTTAAGACGCAGCTAATGCCGGTTTACCCGATATATGAGCATTTATTTTATTGATAATATGTTCAGCAGTTATAGGTTGACCATCAAAACAAAGTATCGATACAAGCTTATCAGGAATTATTCCACCTTCAGCCATAATTAATGTTCTCATTTGACCATCTCTATTTTGTTCAACTATAAAAAGAAGGTCATGATCCTCAATAAATTCCCAAACTTCAAGATTAAATGGGAAAGCCCTAATTCTCATTGCATCAATACTTAAATTCTGTTCATCCAGGACATCTAAAGCCTCTTGCATAGAGCAATCAGTACTTCCGAAATAAATAATTCCCATCGAACTAGTATTCTTTTCTTGATTAAATACTGGACTAGGAACTAAAGAGGATGCTGTTTGAAATTTCTTGACCAGTCTAGTTAGCATTTCAGCATTTTTAACCCCATCTTCGGTATAACCCGCATACTCATCATGTGAGGTACCTCTTGTAAAATATGCCCCTTTTTCAGGATGTGTTCCAGGATAAGTTCGATAGGGTATACCGTCTCCATCAACATCTAAATATCTTCCAAATTTTTCTATACTATCCAGATCGTCCTTAGAAAGAACTTTTCCACGATCATATTGATTATTATCATCCCACTCAAATTCTTTAGTAGACCAATCATTCATCCCTAAGTCTAAGTCTAGCAGCACTATGACAGGTGTCTGAAGGCGATCTGCGAGATCAAAAGCTTCCACAGCAAAATCAAAACATTCCTTAGGATCTGATGGTATTAATAAAATATGTTTTGTATCTCCGTGAGAGGCATATGCTGAGCATAAAATATCCGACTGTTGTGTTCTTGTGGGCATACCTGTTGAAGGCCCGCCTCTTTGTACATTAAATAAAACAGTAGGAACTTCAGCAAAATAGGCTAACCCAATAAACTCGCTCATCAAGGAAACTCCTGGTCCGCTAGTGGCAGTAAAAGCTCTTGCCCCATTCCAATTTGCTCCAATGGTCATACCCATAGCTGCTAATTCATCTTCAGCTTGAATAAATGCAAATTTATTTTTTTCAGTGCCTATTTCTTTCCTCATTTTTTCACTATATTTGCTATAAGACTCTGCAAGTGAAGTAGAAGGTGTTATTGGATACCAAGCACAAACAGTAGCACCTCCGTAGACACAACCCAAACCGGCAGCATCATTCCCACTTGTTAGGATTAATCCATCAGTTTTATTTGATTTGTTAACTTTGATTTCACAATAGTCTTTGAAGTTTTCTTCAGCATAGTTATATCCAATATTTAGAGCCTTTACATTTGGTTCAATCAGTTTCTCTTTACCTTTAAATTGCTCTTCAATTAGTGAAATATATATTTCTTTATCCATTTCGAGTATGGAAGCTAACAAGCCTACATAACCTAGATTTTTAAAGAGAAGTCTTTGTTTCGGATTAGTAAATTCTTGGACGCATAGTTTTGTGAGTGGAATTTCTAAGATATTTATATCTTCTCTACCAAAATCTCTTTTCCAGGAAGAATCATAGATTAGGTAACCACCTTCTTTGAGCTCTTCCACATCCTTTTGATATGATTGAGGATTCATGGCAACAAAAAGATCAATACCTTCTCTCCTGCCGAGATACCCCTTTTCGTTGACTCTGACTTCGAACCATGTGGGCAATCCTTGTATATTAGAAGGAAAGATATTTTTTGGACTTACTGGTATCCCAGATCTAAAGACTCCTTTAGCAAACATTTGATTGGCGCTTGCAGAGCCTGAACCATTAACATTTGCAAATTTGATTACAAAGTCATTAACAGATTTTATTTTCATTAAGAATATGCCTTCGCTTCTTGATAGAGAAAATTTTGCATGTCCCAAGCTCCTGTAGGACATCTCTCTGCACATAAACCACAATGCAGGCAGACATCTTCATCTTTTACCATGACACGTGAAGTTTGCTCTAATTCCTCAGAAACCAAAATTTGCTGGTTTAAATTAACGGCAGGAATTCTTAGTTTATTTCTTAGATTTTCTTCGGTGTCATTGTGAACAAAACTTATGCAATCTGTAGGGCAGATATCTACACATGCATCACACTCAATACAAAGATCTTCTGAGAAGACAGTTTGAATATCACAGTTTAAGCAACGCTCTGCTTCCTCAAGAGCAGTAATTTCATCAAAACCCAACTCAACTTCCATCTTAAGATCCTTTAAAGCGTTTTTTTGGTCTGCATGAGGCACTAAAAACCTTTTAGCTTGCGAAATATCATTATTGTAGGACCATTCGTGGACTCCCATTTTCTGACTTATAAGTGTAGTTGTTGGCTCCGGCCTATCGTAAAGGTCTGAATTTTTACAGAATTTATCGATTGAGATTGCGACTTGATGACCATGAGCTGCTGCCCAAATTATATTTTCTGGCCCCCATGCAGCATCTCCACCAAAGAAAACCTTCTCATTTGATGACTGAAAAGTCACCTTATCGACTATTGGCATATCCCACTCACCAAATTCTATTCCAATATCTCTTTCAATCCACTCAAAAGCATTATCCTGTCCAATTGCGACTAATACATCATCACATTCAAGGATAATAGGATCATCACCTGTAGGAACAAGACTTCTTTTACCATTTTCGTCAAATACAGCTTCTACTTTTTCAAACTCCATTCCAACTAGCTTCTCATCTTTGATCAAGAAGCGTTTGGGCACATGATTATCTAGGATAGGTATTCCTTCACCTAGAGCATCTTCAATTTCCCATTCTGAAGCTTTCATTTGGTCAAAAGGACTTCTAACTGCAACCTTCACTTCTTCAGCACCAAGTCTTATGGCCGTCCTGCAACAATCCATTGCTGTGTTTCCACCGCCCAACACTATTACTTTTTTCCCTACTGATTTAGTATGTTCAAAGGCTATGCTTGTAAGCCAATCTATCCCTATGTGAATATTTTTATCAGCGGCTTCTCTACCTTCGATATTTATATCTCTACCTTTAGGTGCTCCTGTTCCTACGAAGACTGCATCAAAATCTTTTTCTAAAAAATCTTTCATACTCTTTATTTCAGAATTAAATTCTGTTTTGATACCCAAGTTCAAGACTTGATCAACTTCCTCATTTAAAACCTCTTCGGGCAGTCTAAAAGAGGGTATATTAGTTCTCATCAGACCCCCAGCTTGAGGATCTTTTTCGAAGAGTGTGCATTGATAACCCATCATTACCAAGTCTCTTGCCACTGTTAATGAAGCAGGACCACCTCCTATAAGACCAATTTTCTTTCCATTACCAATTTCAGGAGTAGGTATTAAATTTGCTATATCATCTTTATGATCATAAGTAACTCTCTTAAGCCTACAAATTGCTACCGCTTTTTCATGAGTTCTGGTTCTCCGACAGGCAGGTTCACAGGGTCTATCACAGGTTCTACCAAGTATTCCAGGAAATACATTAGACTCCCAATTGAGCATGTATGCTTCGTTGTAGTTACCTTGAGAAATTTGTCTTATGTACTCAGGTACAGGTGTATGAGCGGGACAGGCATGCTGACATTCTACAACTTTGTGATAATACTGAGGATTTGAGGTATCTGTAGGAGGTACATATTGAGTAACCGCTTGATCAGGTACAGGGAAAAGGTCGAGACTTTCTTGGCTTTTCGCTTGATCGATTTTAGCCTTTAGGCTTTCAACTACTTGCCACCTTAATTCTTGTGCTTTATCTAAATCGTGGGTCTGAAGTGACCTCCTCAAATCATATCCCAATTCTTCTCTAAGAGTTTTAGGTACAGCTACTTTAACCCACCAAGTGTTGTACCTTTTAAACAAGTACCTTGTGTCTGCGTTACTCATGCTTTGATATCAAATTCATTCCGTTTAAATTTGTAATATATGGTACATGTATTAGCTTTATATACCAATACTTTTTCTTGATATTATTTATATGTTAATGATAATCATTATCATTAATGGTACATGTACCTGTTTTTTTTGTATTTTGGACTTATAATTCTTGACTAATTTACTCGGGAACATATAATTCTGCCCGTGAACTTGACTACCAAAGGTAAATACGCTGTAACAGCAGCACTTGATTTAGCTATGCAGCAGCCACTTGCAGATGGCTTCGTTAAGATTTCTGATGTTGCAAAACGTCAAGATATACCTGCATCTTACCTAGAACAAATATTTAGCAATTTGCGAAAGGCTGGAATCTTAGATGCAGCGAGAGGACCTAATGGTGGATTTAAGCTTTCCAGACAAAGAGATGAAGTGATGATAGGTGAGATCATAAATGCAGTTGAAAGAAATATGGATGCTACCCAATGTTCTGGTGAGGGTATTTGCAACAGTGGAACTAAGTGTATCGCACATAATTTTTGGATAGATTTTAATGATAATGTTAATGAATTTTTAATGAATAGATCTCTGGATGATGTCATTACAAATAGGAGAGGTAGTGTTGAACAAGCGGGCCAAGCCCTTATAGCTACAGGATAAAATATGCAATTACCCATTTACCTAGATTATGCCTCTACTACACCAGCAGACCCTCGAGTGGTTAAGAAGATGCAAGAATGTCTATCTCTTGATGGAAATTTTGGAAATCCAGCATCAAGATCGCATGCTTTTGGGTGGAAGGCTGAGGAGGCGACTGAAGAGGCTCGACAACATGTTGCAGATTTAGTTAATTGTGATCCCAGAGAAATTGTTTGGACCTCCGGTGCTACAGAATCTGACAATCTAGCGATTAAAGGAGCAGCTAGATTCTACAAGACTAAAGGAAATCACATCATAACCTCAAAAATAGAACATAAAGCTGTTCTCGATAGTTGCAGGCAATTGGAAAGAGAAGGCTTTGATATCACTTACCTCGATCCAGATAGCAATGGAATAATATCTCCAGACCTTGTTAAAGAATCATTAACAGATAAGACGATTTTAGTTAGCTTAATGCACATAAATAATGAAATCGGAGTCGTTAATGACATCAAGGCTATAGGAGAAATAACTAGAGAAGCCGGCATAATATTTCATGTAGATGCTGCACAAAGTACAGGCAAGCTTCCAATTGACCTTTCTGAACTTGAAGTAGATCTTATGTCGTTTTCAGCACACAAAACTTACGGACCTAAAGGAATAGGTGCTTTGTACGCAAGCAGAAAACCTAGGGTTAGGCTAGAAGCTCAAATTCATGGCGGCGGACATGAAAGAGGCATGAGATCTGGTACTTTGGCTACCCATCAAATTGTTGGCATGGGCGAGGCCTTTAGAATCGCAAGGCTAGACATGGACGAGGATAATAAGAGAATAGAAAACCTCAGAAATAAGTTCTGGAATGCCATTAAAGATATGGAAGAAGTCTATTTAAACGGTGATGAGATATCCAGAGCTCCTGGATTCTTAAATGTAAGCTTCAATTATGTAGAGGGTGAATCACTAATAATGGCCCTTAAAGACATAGCAGTATCTTCCGGTTCAGCTTGTACTTCAGCTAGTTTAGAGCCCTCGTATGTTCTAAGAGCTTTAGGGCTAAAAGACGAACTTGCCCACAGCTCTATTAGATTTGCCATAGGAAGATTCACTACTGAAGAAGAAGTGGAATACACAATAGACTTGGTTAGAGACTCGGTGGAGAAATTAAGGACACTTTCTCCTTTATGGGACATGTATAAAGATGGTGTCGATTTGGACACAATTGAATGGGCAGAAGGTTAATTTACTAATTTTAAATGAGGTAACTTATGGCATATAGCAAGAAAGTAGTTGAGAAGTTTGAAGATACACTTAACGAACCAGAAAAAAACAGTGTTGGAAGATGGGATCCCTCTGATCTGGACATCGGAACAGGCATGGTAGGTGCTCCAGCGTGTGGTGATGTCATGCGACTTCAAATTAAGTGCAAACCAGAAAATAATAGTCATGTAATAAGTGATGTTAAGTTTAAGACATATGGTTGCGGCTCTGCGATTGCTTCCTCTAGTGAATTAGTTGATATGCTAATTGGTAAAACACTTGAAGAAGCTCGCGAAATCAAGAATAAAGACATTGCAAATGCCCTCGATCTTCCTCCAATAAAAATTCACTGCTCTGTTTTGGCGGAAGATAGTATTCATAAAGCTATCGAGGATTACGAATCAAAGCTCTAAAATGTCTTCGGTAAACTCGTATACACCAAAAGAGTTCAGTTTGTCTGAGGCTGCGATTAATCACTTTTCTTCGAACTTGGCGGGAAAAGATTCCATAGGAATAAGGTTGTCAGTATCAGAATCTACAGGTTGCTCAGGATATACTTACCAAATTGATTACGTAGAAAAAGAAGAGTCTAATGATTTAGTTTTTAAATTTGAAGATATCACTGTATATATCGATGCAAATTCTTTCAAATATTTAAAAGGAACAAAAGTAGACTTCCTAGTTGAAGGTGTCAATGAAGGCATAAAGTTCTTAAATCCAAATGTCAAAGCCATCTGCGGATGCGGTGAAAGCTTTGAGGTGGACATTTAAACCCTTATGACCAAAATCAAAGTCTTCCCACACGAAGAGCTTTGTCCAAAAGGAGCGGAAATAGAAGCAAAGCCTGGACAGACGCTTGCAGAAGCATTACTTGATAATAAAATTAAAATAGAGCACGCTTGTGAGCTTTCATGTGCTTGCACGACTTGTCATGTAATTGTGAGAAATGGATTTGAAAACCTTTCTAATGCATCTGATGATGAAGAAGATATGCTTGATAAAGCATGGGGTTTAGAGGCGGAGTCAAGGTTAAGTTGTCAAGTCGAAATCTCCGAATTTGATTTAGAAATAGAGCTTCCAAAATATACTATCAATATGGTCTCGGAGAATCATTGATGTTGTGGACTGATGTAAATGAGATAGCTATTGAACTAGCGGAGAAACATCCTGATATCGATCCTACCTATATTTTATTTACTGATTTAAGGAGATTAGTCATGGAACTTGACACTTTCATTGATAGCCCAGAAAAGACAAATGAAAAAATATTAGAAGCTATCCAAATGCTGTGGATTGAAGAGAGAGAATAGCTATTATTTTCCTCGTAAGTATAATGCGTTTTTTTAAAAACTAGGGGAAATAAGATGGCTTTAGAACGTACTCTTTCGATAATAAAACCGGATGCTGTAGCCAAAGGGCACGTAGATGAAATCTGTAAGAGGCTGGAAGATGCTGGCCTATCAATTACTGAGAAAAAAAGGATTCATCTTGATTATGCTTTAGCAGAGGGATTTTATATTGAACATAAAGGAAAACCTTTTTTTGAAGACCTCATTAAATTCATGACTTCAGGACCTATTCAGGTCCAAGTTTTAGAAGGTCATGATGCTATTGTGAATTACAGAGCTGTCATGGGCAGCACTAACCCTAAAGAAGCAGCGCCTGGAACTCTTAGGGCAGACTTTGCTGAGTCAATAGATGCAAATGCAGTTCACGGTTCAGACTCTCCAGAATCTGCAAAAAGGGAAATTAACTATTTCTTTGGCTAATGCAAATAAGCTGTGACTGATGCTCAAGAAATTTCTGTAGGTGAGATTTTAGCTTCTGCAAGGAAGAAAAAAAGGTTACGTTATAAAAAACTTTCTTCGGAATTAAATATTGATGCAATCTACCTTATTGCACTCGAAGAGGGTAACTTTGATTTCATTCCAGGAGGTGAGACATATGTCAAAGGTTTTCTCAGATCGTATGCTAAAAAGTTAGATTTAAATCCAGATGATGTCATTGATAAATACCTAAACTCAAGGGAAGGCTCTTTAAGCGCGACAAAGAAATTATCTCCAAAAGATCAAATAAATAGTAATCCTAAAAATCTGCCCAACATCGGATTAATAGCAACCTTTTCTGTAGTTTTTCTTTTAGCCTTAGGAGTAATATTTCGAGAATATGTAAATGATAACCAAGAAGTTACAAATATAAGTGAAACCGCTAAAACGGTTACTTCAAATGATTCTAATGAGACGGATTATGAAAATAATCTTCTTATTTTAAAACCCAATGAGAATCAATTTACAAAATCTACAAGCGACCTCTTTACAGCTATAGATAATGATATTGACTCTCAAGCAAATGCATTTCCCTCAGAAGGATATCCTTTAAACAGAATTGATATAAAAGTTTATGGAGATTGCTGGCTTGAAGTTATCAATGAAGATAAAAGAATTATCTATGACCTAGCAAAGGAAGGAGATGAGTTTGTATTGAATGAATCAAAAGTAAAAATTATCGCTGGAAATTTTAAGAATGTTGAAGTGTTATTTAATGATAAAATAGTAAATCTAAAGGATTATGCCAATACCAAACAAGTAAGTTGTATTGTATTGCCTTCAGGGGATTGTAGTGATTTCAAAGCAGCAGATAGTTAGAAAGAAAACAAGAAAGATATATGTCGGTGATGTTCCTGTTGGCGGCGATTCACCTATTTCGGTTCAAAGTATGACAAATACTCTAACTGCTGATTCAGACTCTACAATAAGGCAAATCCAGCAGTTGCATGAAGCAGGTGCGGATATTGTAAGAGTATCAGTTCCTGATCAAGAAGCTGCCGATTCTTTTCATGTCATTAAAAGTAAGTCACCATTGCCATTAGTTGCTGATATTCATTTTGATTACACAATGGCCCTTGAAGCGATCAAAGGAGGAGCCGACTGTATAAGAATAAATCCAGGGAATATAGGAAAAGAAGAAAAGATAAAAGAAGTAATATCCGCAGCTAAAGATACTAATACGCCTATCAGGGTTGGGATAAATGCCGGTTCTCTAGAGAGGAAATTGCAAATTAAGTATGGTGAACCAAACTCAGATGCTTTGGTAGAGTCAGCCTTAAATCATATCAACATACTTAAAAGATTAAACTTCGAAGATTTTAAATTAAGCATCAAAGCCTCTGATGTTCAGATGACTATTGAAAGTTACAGAAAGATTTCAGAACTGATTGATCAGCCTCTTCATTTAGGAATTACTGAAGCGGGTGGTTTCAGATCTGGAACTGTAAAATCTGCAATGGGTCTAGGCTCTTTACTAATGGACGGCATAGGGGATACTATCAGAATTTCTCTGGCCTCTGATCCGGTTGATGAAATAAAGGTAGGATGGGATATCTTGAGAGGCTTGAAAATAAGATCCAGAGGAATAAATTTCATCGCTTGTCCAAGTTGTTCACGAATGAACTTTGATGTGATTGGAACAATGAATCAATTGGAATCTAGGTTGGAAGACATAAAGGAAGATATTGATGTGGCTGTTATAGGTTGTTACGTAAATGGTCCCGGAGAATCTAAACATACTGACATAGGGGTTACTGGTGGATCTCCAAAAAATCTCATATACATAGACGGGAAACCAAATCATAAAGTTGAAAGTGCTGACCTCGCGGACCATCTTGAGAAAATGATTCGAGACAAGGTAAAAGAAAAATCTAAAATCGAAGAGAACTTAATTGCAAAAAAATAATGTCTAAAATACAAACCCTGAGAGGTATGAATGACATCCACCCTAAACAAGTCACGGAGTGGTCTTATGTCGAACAGGTTATTAAGTCCGTGGTCGAATCTTACGGATATGAAGAAATTAGATTTCCTGTTGTTGAAAAAACAGAATTATATACAAGGTCAAACGAAGCTGCAGACATTGTCACAAAAGAAATGTACACCTTCAGTGACAAAAGCGGAGAAAGTATTTCATTAAGACCAGAAGGAACTGCGGGATGTGTTAGAGCAGCTATTGATAATGATTTATTAAGAACTGATAAACCAAGACTTTGGTATTCGGGGCCAATGTTCAGATATGAGCGTCCCCAAAAAGGCAGGTTAAGACAGTTTCATCAATTCAGTGCAGAAGTTTTCGGATTGAGCTCTCCCGAAATAGATGCGGAGCTCATAATGCTTTCTGCTCGATTATGGAAAAAGCTAGACATTTTTGAAGGTTTAAAACTGGAAATTAATAACCTAGGAGACGAACAAACCAGAAAATCTTATTCAAAGGCACTTGTAGACTTCCTAACAAAATTTAGCAAAGAACTTGATGAAGAAGCTAAGAGAAAGTTAACTGAAAACCCATTGAGAATACTAGACTCTAAGTCGCCGGCAATTCAAGAAATACTTAAAGATGCTCCTCTAATTGAAGATTTTACCAATAAAGATTCAAAAAATTATCAAGCAAACTTATTGGAGATATTAGATGAAATGGGTATTGGCTATAGAATAAATCCAAGACTAGTCAGAGGGTTAGATTATTATAATCAGACTGTATTTGAATGGAAAACTGACCTTTTGGGGTCTCAAGATACTTTATTGGGTGGGGGTAGGTACGACGACTTAGTCGAAGAGTTGGGTGGTAAACCATGTCCAGCTATTGGGTTTTCAATTGGACTGGAACGGTTAATCTTGTTACTTAATCAGGAAGATAAAATAAAACTTGAAACGAATCTAGATATTTACTTCATCTGTTTTTCTGAAAGCACAGCTCAAGAAGCTATAATATGTGCAGAAAAATTGAAAGATAAGATTCCGTCTCTAAGCATAAAAACAAACTTAGGTCTTGAAAGTGCTAGTTCGCAATTTAAGAAGGCTGATAAGTCGGGAGCTAAAATAGCTTTGGTTATAGGCGAAGAAGAATTAAAAGATAAAAAAATAACTTTTAAAGATCTAAGGTCAAACTCAGATCAAGAAACTCTAACTTTTGAAGATTTAGTTGAAAAAATAAACAAAATAAAGAATTAATCATGTCAAATTTTTTTTCGGCCTCACAAGAAGAACAACAAGAAATACTCCTTACTTTTTGGGAGAAATATAAATACTTAATAATTTTCGCTCTAATCCTCATTATTGCAATTATTGTTGGAAGGGACTATTTCATTTCCTCTTCTAATGAGAGAGACTTCAGAACTGCGTCGTTATATCAAAGCTATCTAGAATCCAATGATATAGAAATGGGAAAACTGATTTTGAATTCCTATCCTGATTCTATTTACTCTGATTTTGTGAGACTAAATGAAGCCAAAAGGAGTTTTGAAAATAATAAATCAAGTGAAGCCATAGATTTATTAAAAATTGTCATAGAGAATAATTCTGAAGATCGATTTAATCCCCTCCAAGTAGCAGCTAAAACAAGGTTAGCCAAAATTTATTTAGATAATGCAGATTATGATCAAGTTATCTCACTATTTGAAAGTAGCAATGAACTCACTTCAACAATGTATGAACTTAAAGGCGATGCTGAAAACAAATTGGGGCAGTCAGCAGATGCACGTATGAGTTATATGCTGGCTTTGCAAACGAATACTAATCAAGCTTCAAAAGCTTTGATTAATATGAAAATATCAGACTTGGCAGGTGAAACTTTTGAATAATTTCAAACCATATCTCGTCTTAGTCTTCTTGCTGTTCTTATCAAGCTGCTCCTCGCTGGGCTCTTTAAAATTTTGGGGTGATGATGACGAAGATGAAGAAATTCCAGCTGAGTTGTATTCCATTAATGAGAATAGATTTTTAGAGAGAGTTTGGTCGGTTTCAAATGGTAATGACATTACATACGGTCGTTTAATACCTGTTGTATATGAAGGAAAAGTTTTTTATATAAATTCATCTGGCTATATATCCTCAGTTGATCTTGATTCAGGTAAATTACTTTGGTCAAAAGACACTCAAGATTTAGTATCTTCAGGTTTAGATGTTAGTTTTAAAACAATTAGTTATGGAACTCTTGATGGAGGTTTAGTAGCGCTTGATAGTAAGAATGGTGATGAGATATGGAGGTCATTGACTTCAAGCGAAAGTCTATCTCCTCCTGTAAATTCAGGTAGCCATATTATCATTCAAACTGTGGATGGGAGAATATCTGGATATGATATCAAATCAGGAAAAAGAGATTGGTTTCATCAAACTGTCTTACCATCACTAACTTTGAGAGGAACTTCTAGACCATTTATAGATCAAGGATTTGTATTTACAGGATTTGCTAGCGGCAAAGTAGCAATGTTTTACCCTGATTCAGGGGCAATAAGACTAGAACTCCCAATCACATTGAATGAAGGTAAATCCGAACTCGAAAGAATAATCGATATCGATGGAAAGTCAGTAATTGTGAATGATTTATTGATAGCAGCTACTTATCAGGGCAATATCGCAGCCATAAATTTGAGAGACGGGAGACCGGTTTGGCAAGAAGACATTTCAACAGTCAAAGATCTTACTTCAAATAGCAACAGAGTAGTATCAGTTGATAGTAAAGACGTGGTTAAAGCGTTTGGTACAGCCACTGGAGCAATTCTATGGCAACAAGACGGTCTGAAATTACGTAAGTTAACTTCCCCGGCATCTATAAGTAATCTAATAGCTGTTGGAGATTTTGAAGGATATATTCATTTACTTAATGCTCAATCAGGAGCTTTTGAAGGTAGGGAGAAAGTTTCGAGGAATGCAATAACTGAAATTGAGTCAGTAGGAAATAATCTTTTAATAGTTGATACCTCAGGACGTGTTCAAAAGCTATCCATTAAATGAACATCCAAAGGTATCTAATTAGTCATGTCTGTTGTAGCAATTGTTGGTCGTCCTAATGTAGGGAAATCAACAATTTTTAATATCTTAACGGCCTCAAAGTCAGCTATCGTTGCGGATTTTTCAGGGTTAACTAGAGATAGAAAATATGGTCGTCTCAAAGATAGCCAATTAACTCTAATCGATACTGGAGGCTTGAATGAAGATACCGATGATATGTCTCGGGCTATTAAAGAACAGACAGACTTAGCCATTGAGGAGGCGGACTATCTTCTGTTCGTTGTTGATGCAATTGATGGTCTTTTGCCAACAGATAAAGAAATTGCTAAGTCTCTTAGGAAGCAAAACAAAGCAATTACTTTATTGATAAATAAAGCTGACAATTCAAGGCTTGAAGAGTCTTCAGCAGAATTCAATAGTTTAGGATTTAAAAAATCAATTTTTTTATCTGCATCTCATAATAAAGGTTTTGGAGATTTACGTGATTTATTGAGCGACTATGATGAACTAGATATAACTGAAGATTCTATCAATCAAGATAACTCAATAAAAATTTCAATAATTGGAAGACCAAATGCTGGTAAATCAACTCTAGTAAATGCTTTAATCGGGGAAGAGAGGTTAGTTGTCTCTTCGCAATCGGGTACTACTAGAGATTCTATTGATGTACCGCTAGAAACTGGGAGTAAAAAATTTACCTTGATAGACACAGCCGGAATGAGGCGAAAGCGGTCTATCAAGGAAGAGACAGAAAAATTTTCTGTATCAAAATCAGTCGATTCAATAAAAAGGGCAGATCTAGTCGTTATACTAATAGATGCTTCCGAGAATATTGTTGATCAAGATATACATTTGTTAGGGCTAACATTGACCATAGGTCGACCTGTTCTGGTGGTCGCTAATAAAATTGATCTTTTAAATAAGTCGGATAGGGAAAATCTTGAAAGCAAGATTAATCGAAAACTAAAATTCGCTAGTTATATAAAATTGCATTTCATTTCAGCAAAAAATAAAAGAGGTCTGAAAACACTCCTTAAATTGACAGATACTATTTATAAAGAATCTCTAAGAGATTTAGATACATCCATTATTAATAAAATACTGAAGTCTGCACTTTATAATCAACAACCTCCCATGTCGGGTAGATTTAGACCTAAATTAAGATATGCGCATTCTGGTGGGAAGAATCCTCCAAGAATTATCATTCATGGAAATAACCTTAAGCAAATCCAAGATAGCTATACACGATATTTGGAAAACTATTTTAGGAATGAACTTGAATTAGGATCTACTCCACTTGAAGTAGTCTATAAAGACCAAGCAAATCCTTTCAAAAATAAACCTAATCAATTAAACGAACGACAATTAAAAAAGAGAAAAAGGATCATAAAGCGGAGAAAAAAATAGAATAATGATTAAGTATCTTCTTACTTTTCTGTTAATCTTCACAACGTTGCTATTTACTAGTGAAAACAAGATTGAAACCTTGAAAGATTTAAAACCTTCTCCAAAAAAACTACCTGTAACCTTTGAAGCTCATGGAGTCAAAAGGATCGATAACTACTATTGGATGCGGGATGATTCAAGAAAAGATCCCGAGATAATTGCTCATCTAAATGAAGAAAATAGTTACCTTGAAAATTGGTTTGTTTCAGGAAATGACAATAGGAAAGCTCTTTTTGAAGAAATAATTGATCGCATCCCTAAGAATGAAGATTCTGTTCCAGTTAGATTAAAAAATTTCGAATATTTTAGACGTTACAAACAAGAAAATGAGCACGGCATCTACATTAGGAGAAAAGATAAAAATTCTGAAGAACAAATTTTACTTGATGTAAATGAACTCGCCGAAAATAAGGATTTTTATCAGTTAGCCAATTGGAGTATTTCTCCTAAAGAAAATTTGATGGCTTATGCTGAAGATACAAGTGGTAGGCGGCAATACAGAATAAAATTTAAAGATCTAGAAAATGAAGAAATCTCAAGTTTTTTCCTTGAAAATACCTCTGGAGATATGGCTTGGTCTTCAGATGGAAAATACCTTTTTTACGTTATCAGAGATGAGGAAACTCTTCTTCCTTATAAGTTATTTAGACACGAGATAGGAACTTCTCAAGATAAAGATGTAGCCATTTACGAAGAAAAAGATACTACATTCTATCTATCGGTTGGTAATACGCGATCAATGGAATACATAGAAGTAAATATTTCATCTACAACTAGTTCAGAAGTTCGTCTAATAAAGTCAGATAGTCCAGATATGATTCCGCAAATCTTTTTGCCTAGGGAAGAAGATCACCTTTATTCTGTCGATCATGATCCAGCTAGCTCAAGATTTCTCATAGAGTCAAATTGGAACGCTTTAAACTTCCGTTTGCTTGAAACTGATTTAAATAATTCTTCCGATAAAAATGAATGGAAAGAGTTAATTCCTCACAGAGAAAAAGTTTTACTTCAATCAGTAATACCATTTCCAGATCACCTAATCATTATGGAAAGAGAAAATGGTCTGAGAAAGCTTAAAATTCTTCATAAAGAATCAAAAGCACTAAAAGAAATTAACTTTAATGATCCTACGTACACAGCTTATTTAGCTTCGAATCCAGAATATTACGTCGATAGATTCTATTTTGGCTATTCAAGTATGCGAACGCCTGACAGTTTATTTTCTGTAGTGTTATCAAGTGGTCGTAAAAGACTTCTCAAACAGGCAGAAGTTAAAGGAGTTTTTTCAAGCGGCGATTACAAGGTAGAAAGAGAGTTCGTTACCGCAAGGGATGGCACTCAAGTTCCTGTTTCTATCGTTTATAAAAGAAATAAATTTAAAAAAAATGAGAATCCTATTTTTCTTTACGGTTATGGGTCCTATGGAAATTCCATTGATGCAGGATTTAGCTCTTCAAGACTTTCGTTGCTGGATAGAGGATTTATTTTTGCAATTGCGCATGTTAGAGGTGGTCAAGAATTAGGTAGGTCTTGGTATGAAGAAGGAAAAATCTTCAACAAATTGAATACTTTTTATGACTTCATTGATGTAACGAAAGGACTGGTAAATAAAGGTTATGGAAATAAAGACAGAATCTATGCTGGCGGAGGCAGTGCTGGCGGATTATTAATGGGTGCCATTGTGAACATGGAACCTGAACTCTACAAAGGCATTATTTCTAATGTTCCTTTTGTTGATGTTATCACTACTATGTCTGATCCAAGTATTCCTCTCACAACTGGAGAATATAGCGAATGGGGTAATCCAGAAATTAAAGAAGAATTTGAATACATCTTGCAATATTCGCCTTATGATAATATTTCTGAACAAGAATACCCCAGCATTTTAGTGACTGCAGGTTTATGGGACTCTCAAGTTCAGTATTATGAACCGGCTAAATATGTTGCTAAGTTAAGAGATTATAACAAAGGTAAAAACCCCATTTTGATGAAGGTTAATATGACAGCAGGACACAGTGGTGTGAGTGGTAGATTTGAAAGTTTAAAAGAGTTAGCTATGGAATATGCTTTCCTCTTAAGGCTGGATTCTAATTAATGGAATTCAACAGAGCGTCCCCAGAAGAAAATAACGCAAAGATTCTCTCTATACTCATGCTTATAATTTTATTTGTGAGCATGGGGCAATCAGTGTATTGGCAAACGATGCCTATTATCGGCAGAGAGTTTAACTTCACCGAGGTAGAGATTAATACGGTGGTATCAATTTCTGCTGCAATGTTCATCGTATTTACACCTTTTTGGGGAAAACTTAGTGACAGAATAGGCAGAAAGGCAGTGCTTCTCATTGGCTTGTTTGGTTATGTATTATCAAATGTTCTATTCCTTTATTCTGCATCATTAGGTTTGATAGGTACTTTTACAGGCTTATCTTTACTATTAATTTTGTTGATGGCTCGTATAGTTAATTCTGCAATTGGCGCTGCTTCAAGGCCGGCCTCTGGTGCCTACGTTGCCGATGTTACTTCAGAAGAAGAAAGGTCATCTGGAATGGGGAAGTTCGGAGCGGCAAATAATATCGGAACTATATTAGGTCCTGTCATGGTAGGTTCTTTAGTAGGTATTAATATTTTTAATGTTCAGATACCAGAGTTTGGGCTTCTGACTCCACTTATTGTGATGTCTTTCGTAATGGCAATTGCGACATTTCTTGTGTATTTATTCCTACCAAACAAGCCAATATCATCAAATACAGCCGTTGTTAGAGAAAAGGTTGTCTTTGATAGAAACTTAAAGATACTTATTTCAATTGGCGTGATTATTTTTACGGCTTTTGCATTAGTGCAGTCGATTACTGCCTATTATGTTCAGGATAGATTTGATGTAAGCCTGGATGAGACAGCGCAAACAACAGCATTGCTTTTAGGAACTATGGCATTTATGGCTATCGTTTCTCAATTAACATTTGTCCAAAAATACAAAGGTAATCCTTTAAACTTGATAAAATTCTCACTTCCTCTTTTTATACTAAGTTGTTTATCCATCATTTTCTCACCTAATTTCTTCTTTCTTTACTTAGGAATGGCTCTAATGGGTCTTGGAATGGGTCTTGCTTCTCCAGGATATACATCTGCAGCTTCTTTGAATGCAGATAAAGAAAATCAAGGAGCGGCTGTTGGTCTGGCAATGATTGCGCCAGGCATTGGCTTTGCTCTTGGGCCTTTTATAAGCGGATTTCTTTACAGCATCTCAATGAACTTACCATTTATTTTTATACTTCCGCTTTTTATAATCTTAGCAATTTTAATAAAAAAATTAGAACAATTAATTTAATCAGGAATCTGGTATTTGCCACTCCAAATAACTATAATAGCCAAGCTTTTACGCGCTCAGAAAGCAGATTCTTAAATAGACAAGTGACTGAAAACGATAATCGACCTGTAAATCTCAATTTACTAACCATTAGCCTGCCCATTATAGGAGTTTCTTCTATATTGCACAGAATATCTGGTGTAGCAGTTTTTTTTAGTTTTCCACTAGTTGTATGGATGCTTAGCATTTCTCTAAAGTCAGAGGAGAGTTTTTCATTACTTTCCAGTCTTTACCAAACTTCTATTATTTTGAAGATTATGATTTATCTTTTTTTAGTAGGATTTAGTTATCATCTGCTCGCAGGTTTAAAGAAACTTCTGAGCGATGCTTTTGGAATAGGTGAAACCTTAGAGTCCGGAAGAATCTTGTCTTGGGTAGTTTTTGGCGCGACCTTCCTTTTAGCAATTTTATTTATTTTCAATATCTTTTAAATATGTTTAAAAGATTTGGACATGGATCTTTAGAATTTCTAACTGTAAGAATATGTGCCGTTTTTCTTCTACTCTATACTCTTTATCTGAGCGGTTTTATTTTAATTACAGATGAAGTGAATTTTAATCAATGGTCAGCATTTTTTAGCAATACAATAAATAAAATACTTACATCGCTATTCTTTATGGCTTTTGCAGTTCATACTTGGTTGGGTACTTGGGCTGTAGCAAGTGATTACCTTACACCAAGAATATTTGGGGATTTAGGCAGAGCTTTATATGTAATTTTTAGAGGTATTGTTGCTGGCATAATAGCCCTCGTGTTGACTTGGGCCATAGTAATAATCTGGTGAATATATGTTAGTTAATGAAGTTATAAATGCAAAAGATCTTCCTGTGATGGAGTTTGATGGAATAATTGTCGGCGGTGGCGGGGCAGGCATGAGGGCTTCTCTTCAACTTGCTGAGTCAGGACTAAATACTGCAGTAATATCTAAAGTATTTCCTACTAGGTCACATACTGTCTCAGCTCAAGGCGGTATTACTTGTGCAATACAGAGTGATGATCCGGATGATGATTGGAGATGGCACATGTTTGATACTGTAAAAGGGTCTGACTATATAGGTGATCAGGAAGCTATAGAATATATGTGTAGTGAAGGCCCTAAAGCTGTTTTTGAACTAGAGCATATGGGTTTACCTTTTTCTAGAACAGAAGAAGGACGAATTTATCAAAGACCTTTCGGAGGACAATCTAAGGATTATGGCAAGGGCGGTCAAGCAACTAGAACATGTGCAGCAGCTGATCGAACAGGACACAGCCTGCTTCATACTCTCTTTCAAGCTAATCTTAAGGCTGGTACCAACTTCCTCAATGAATGGTTTGCAGTAGATCTAGTTCTTAATGCTGATAAAGCTGTTGTAGGGGTTATTGCCTTTAAAATTGAAACAGGTGAAATCTATTACATAAAATCAAAGGCAACTGTTCTAGCAACAGGAGGAGCAGGTAGAATTTATTCATCTACTACCAATGCTTTAATTAATTCAGGTGATGGCATTGGAATGGCTTTAAGGGCAGGCATGCCTGTCCAAGATATAGAAATGTGGCAGTTTCATCCTACAGGAATACACGGAGCAGGAACTTTAGTTACCGAGGGATGCAGGGGAGAAGGTGGATATCTTTTAAACAAAGATGGTGAAAGATTCATGGAAAGGTACGCTCCAAATGCAAAAGATTTAGCCAGTAGAGATGTTGTTGCAAGATCTATGGCATTGGAAATTTTAGAGGGAAGAGGTTGTGGACCTAATGCTGATCATATTTTCTTAAGACTAGATCATCTCGGACCTGAAGTAGTTCATAAGAGATTACCGGGAATAACGGAACTTTCTAAGACTTTTGCAGGTGTTGACCCTGCGGTTCAACCAATACCAGTGGTGCCTACATGTCATTACATGATGGGAGGAATACCAACTAATATAAATGGACAGGTTATTTCGGTAGAGCATGGTGAAGACAAAATAGTCAATGGCTTGTATGCAGCCGGTGAAGTAGCTTGCGTATCAGTTCACGGAGGAAATAGATTAGGTGGAAATTCTCTTTTAGATCTAGTTGTCTTTGGAAGAGCTGCTGGTTTATATATAGAAGAGACTATGAAGCAAGGTGTCGAGTTGAAAGACGCATCAAATGACGACATTGAAAAAGCACTTGAAAGACTAAACAAATTAAACGCATCAAAAGAAGGTGATCAAGTAGCTGTTCTTAAAGAGAAAATGCAACAAAATATGCAAAATAATTTCGGTGTGTTTAGAAGAGGGGATTTGATGGAAAAAGGCATCGAGGAATTAGCCAAGACTAGGGAAGAAGTAAATGATATTTTTCTTCAAGATAAGTCTGCGGCTTTTAATACAGCCAGGATAGAAGCTTTAGAGATGCAAAATCTTTTTGAAGTAGCAGAAGCTACAGCGATAACCGCTAATGAGAGAAAAGAAAGCCGCGGCGCTCATGCGAGAGATGACTTCACTGAACGTGATGATGAGAATTGGCTAAAACATTCCATTTACTATGCTGATACAAAGGAAGTTAGCAAAAGAGATGTGAACTACAGACCTAAAACAGTTCAAGCTTTCCAACCAATGGTTAGGAGTTATTAATGAGTGCGGCATCAATACCTGTAGCTCAAATTAAAACCATAACGATGAGTATTTATCGTTATGATCCAACTTTGGACAAGAAACCTTACATGCAAGATATCATTGTAGAGGTGCCAACCGATAAAGATATTATGGTACTAGATGCTCTGCATCTCGCAAAAGCACAAGAACCGTCCTTATCTTACAGGAGATCATGCAGAGAGGGAGTGTGTGGTTCAGATGGCATGAATATAAATGGTAAAAATGGACTTGCGTGCGTCACCCCTTTATCCGAAGTGATTAAGAGGAATAAGATCACTTTGCGACCTATGCCTGGACTTCCTGTTGTAAGAGATCTGATAGTTGATATGAAACAATTCTATGATCAGTTAGAAAAGGTAAGACCTTATTTAATTACCAAGAGTGATTCACCCGAAATTGAAAGGACGCAATCACCTGAAGAAAGAGAACAACTGGATGGTCTGTACGAGTGTATTCTTTGTGGTTGTTGTTCAACTTCATGCCCTTCTTTTTGGTGGAATCCAGATAAATTTTTAGGACCCGCAGCTTTGTTACAATCATGGAGATTCATCGCTGACACTAGAGATGAAGCTACTGATGAAAGGTTAGATGACTTGGAAGATGCCTTCAGCCTCTATAGGTGTCATGGAATTATGAATTGCGTATCTGTCTGTCCAAAAGGGTTAAATCCTACAGAAGCTATCTCTAATATCAGAAATAAACTTCTTACACGAAAAGAAGCTTAAGAAAAATTTCTTTCTTAATAACACACTCCTAAGTTCTTCATTTATCCTCTACAATGCATTGCGGAGATGCTATGTATAAAAATTCTATAGATTGAATTTAAGGGAGAAAAGATGAATCTACACGAATATCAAGCTAAGAAGTTATTTAAGGATTATGACATATCCGTTTCAGAAGGCTTGCCGGCTTCCTCTAGCCAAGAAGCTGAAAAGATAGCTTTATCTCTAAATGTTGATAAGTGGGTAGTAAAAGCACAAGTCCATGCTGGAGGAAGAGGTAAGTCTGGAGGAGTTGAATTAGTTGATAGCATTGAGAAAGTTAAAGCTTTTGCTGATAAATGGCTTGGAAAAAATTTAGTAACTTTCCAAACAGATGAGAAAGGTCAACCTGTAAACCAAATCCTAATAGAAACAGTAACAGATATTGATAAAGAGCTTTATTTAGGTGCTGTGATTGATAGAGCTTCCCAAAGGCTCGTTGTTATGGCATCGACGGAGGGAGGAGTGAATATCGAAGAGGTTGCCGAGGAGACACCGGAAAAAATACATAAAGCTGAAATAGATCCTATTCAAGGTCCAAATCAACCGCAAGCAGAAAAATTAGCTAATAGCTTGAATTTAAATGAAGTGCAAACTTTACAATTTATTGAGATTTTTAATGGTCTAGTGAGATTGTTTATAGATAAAGACTTATCCCTAGTTGAGGTGAATCCTTTAGTGATTACATCCTCAGGAGATTTAATTTGTTTAGATGCAAAAATAAATGTAGATTCAAATGCTCTTTACAGACAGGAACAAATCCTGGAATTAAGAGATCCCTCTCAAGAAGATCCCAGAGAGGCAAGTGCAGCAGAGTGGGATCTAAGTTACGTTGCTTTAGAAGGAAATATTGGCTGTATGGTCAATGGTGCAGGTTTGGCAATGGGTACCATGGATATCATCAAGTTACACGGTGGCGAGCCTGCTAATTTTTTGGATGTCGGTGGCACAGCTGATTCAAAAAGAGTTGCTGAGGCGTTTAAGATTATCCTCTCAGATGAAAATGTTAATACGGTATTGATAAATATCTTTGGTGGCATTGTTCGTTGTGATGTTATTGCTGACGGGATAGTAGAGGCCTTAACAGTAATGGGAGTTTCAGTCCCTGTAATAGTTAGATTAGAAGGAAATAATGCTCACAAAGGATTGAAGATACTTGACGAATGCGACCTGAATATCATCCCTGCATCAAATTTGGAGGAGGCAGCAAGTTTAGCTGTAAGAGCATCAAAGGGAGATATAGGGTGAGTATTCTTATCAATGAAAGTACTAAGGTTATTTGTCAAGGATTTACTGGAGGACAGGCCACACAACACTGTATTCAATGTATTGACTACGGCACGCAGCTTGTAGGAGGGGTGACACCTGGAAAAGGCGGTCAAATTCATCTCGATCTTCCTGTCTTTAATTCGGTAAAAGAAGCCGTAGACGATACTGGTGCATCAGCAAGTATAATTTTTGTCCCTGCAAAATTCTGCAAGGCCTCAATTCTTGAGGCTGCTGAATCTGGTATTTCTTTAGTAGTTTGCATTACTGAAGGCATTCCTACTATAGATATGTTAGAGGTAAAGGTACGATGTGATGAACTTGGTGCCCGCTTAATAGGACCAAATTGCCCTGGTATTATCACACCTGGTGAAGCTAAGATGGGCATTATGCCTGGAGATATACATTTACCTGGTAAGGTTGGAATTATATCTAGATCAGGGACTTTAACTTATGAAGCAGTAAAGCAGACAACAGATCTTGGCTTTGGACAAACAAGTTGTGTCGGAATAGGAGGTGATCCTATACCTGGAACCAGTTTTATAGATGTTCTGGATTTATTCGAAAAAGATAAGTCAACTGAGGCTATTGTAATGGTGGGCGAGATTGGAGGAACAGCTGAAGAAGCAGCAGCAGAGTTTATACAATCTAATGTGACTAAGCCTGTCGTATCTTATATAGCAGGTGTAACAGCTCCTCCCGGAAAAAGAATGGGGCATGCAGGGGCAATAATCGCTGGTGGAAAAGGAACAGCAGAGGAAAAATTTAAAGCGTTAGAACTGGCAGGTGTTTATACTGTAAAGAGTCCTGCAGAAATAGGAAAAGGAGTAGCTGAGGTTACAGGATGGTAGATAATTTTGATCATTTACGGATTGAGGATAGAGGCCATTATATGATTTGCTATCTCTCTAATCCGCCTTCGCATACATTAAACTCATCTGGAGTCCAAGAAATCCATAAATTTTTAGACATCATTGAAAAAAAAGATGACTTACGTGTTCTGGCTTTTACAGGAGAAGGAGAAAATGTATTCATAAGACATTATGAAGTCGGAGAGCTAGCTGACTCAGCTGAAAAGAATATTGAATCGAATAAAGAAGCTAGGGATCCTAAAGAGCTTCATGCATTCCATAGAATGCTCTTAAGACTGAGAGAGTTAGACGCAATAGTAGTGGCTGGAATCAACGGAAATACAGCAGGAGGCGGGTGCGAATTTTCTTTGGGTTGTGATTTGAGAGTCATGGCAGATGGAGATTTTTTAATTGGCCTTCCGGAAACATCAGTAGGTATCCTTCCCGGAGGAGGCGGGACGCAAAGACTATCCAGACTCATTGGTTCTTCAAGGGCATTAGACTTAATTTTACATGCGAAACTCTTGAAACCTTTAGAGGCTCATAATTTAGGAATAATTAATAAACTTTTAACTGAGAAAAAATTTAAAGAAGAGCTCGATGAGTATTGCGAGGATCTTGTTAATAGAGCACCAATAGCATTGAGCCAGGTAAAGAAAATCATTCACCAAGGACTAGAAATGTCTTTAGAAGATAGTCTACTTCTAGAGCAGAAAGCTTTCGATGTAACTATGAATTCTAAAGATGCAGCTAGAGCAATGAGGTCCCTACTTAATGCTCAGGAAAACATCGAAAACGAAATAAAATTCGAATGGAAAGGGGAGTAATTACTCTTCTGCAACTTTAATAAGTTGCTTACCAAAATTCTTTCCGCTTAAAACATCCCTAAGACCTTGAGGAGCATTTTCGAAACCTTCAGTAATCGTCTCTTCATATTTGATTTTACCTTCGGATATCCAATTAGATAACTCTTCCGTTGCTTCTCTCCATTCCTTGAACCATTCTGTTACAACAAAGAATCTATGTTCAGGAGCAGGATCTAATGCTCCAAAAATATGAAAAGGTGTTTCTTCTTTTGTCATATCTTCAGAGTTATAAGCTGATATAAAACCACAAATAGGAACACGAGATCCTTCATTTAAAAGAGTCGCTACTGCTTTACTGACAGGACCTCCTACGTTCTCAAAATAAATATCAATTCCGTCAGGACAAGCTTTAGATAGCTCTTCTTGAATATTTCCTGCTTTATAATCTATGCATTCATCAAAGCCTAGCTCATCTTTTACATAAGCACATTTCTTCTCCCCGCCAGCAACTCCTACAACTCTGCATCCGAGTATTTTACCCATCTGCCCAACCACTGTTCCAACAGCTCCCGATGCAGCAGAAACTACTATTGTTTCACCTGATTTTGGAAGACCAACTCTCAAGAGTCCAAAATATGCTGTTCTTCCTGGCATTCCAACAGTGCCAAGATAAGTTTGCAGAGGGACAATAGAAGGATCCGCTTTAAATAAAGCAGGTTCTTCATCGTTTGCAATTATATAAGTTTGCCAACCTTTATGAACGCAAAGGTAATCACCTT
>CACMAF010000012.1:0-44674 GCA_902611645.1 uncultured SAR86 cluster bacterium
AAGCTTTAGGATAGGTAATCCAGATCTTAAACCTGAAGAATCTGATAATTACTCTTTGGGTATTGTTTGGACACCTGAAATTGTTGAAGGTCTGATGTTAACTTATGACTCGTGGGAAATAGAAAAGGAAAATACTATTGTTCTTTTGGGTAGATCTAATCAAGTTGTTAACGATTTAATAAACCTCATAAATTATGGTCCAAATAATTGTGACGCTTATAACAATCCAAATGTTACGAGGGATAATACTTTCTCTTACGATGCAGCAGAACTAGCAGCCTTTGCGAATGCTGGAATATGTCCAGTGGGAGAAGCTCTAATAGTCAGAGATCCTTACGCAAACGCAGCAACTAGAACAATATCAGGAGAAGATATTGGCCTTTACTATGATCTTGATACTGATCTGGGTAGCTTCAAACTTTCTATCAATTATTCTGAAACAGATGAATTTACTCAAGAACCGACTGCTGAATATGCAAAGCTGGTTGCAGCGCAACAAAATGGGCAAATACCTTTCAATATCACTCTGTCAGGATTTGGTGATTTAGCTGGGCTAGATGGTAACTATGTCAAGAAAACTAGTATGAAACTTAACTATAGATATGGTAATTGGGGTGCTCAAATTTCTAGCCTCAAAAAAGGCGATTTCTATCAGAATAGTGAAACCAGATCAGATGGAACAAAATTTGTCATTCCGTCAATGAGAACCGTCAATGCCTCTGTATATTACAATTTTGATATTGGAGATAATGAGGCAAGGATAAAACTAGCAGTAAAGAATATAGACGATGAACGAGCTCCTCTTGCTGATAGATTCTACGGTTTCTTTGCAGATGCTCACCAAGATTACGGTAGAAATTACTATTTAGACTTCAGACTTAAAATGTAATTCTTCGTTACTGAAAAAAGGGAGTTATTACTCCCTTTTTTATTTAAAATACAAACATGAACTTCTTGGTGAACAACAAAGGATTTGTCCTAGGACTAATAATGGCACTATTAGTGCTTACACTTCCTACTCCTGAAGGTCTATCAAGTGAAGCCCATAGAACTGCAGCGATATTTTTGCTAATGGGAACATGGTGGGCTACTGAAGCAGTTCCTGTGGCAGTAACGGCTCTTGTTCCATTGGCACTATTTCCTCTTTTGGGAATAGTTGATATTCAAAGTGCTGCCAATCCTTATGCCAACAAGATAGTTTATCTATTCCTTGGAGGGTTCCTTATTGCAACTGCTATCCAAAAATGGAATCTTCACAAGAGAATAGCTTTATTCGTCCTCAATAATGCAGGGTCAAATGGTGCTTCTCTAATACTAGGCTTTATGGTGACTGCTGCTGTGATAAGTATGTGGGTAATGAATACAGCTACCACCATTATGCTTTTACCTATTGGTCTTGCTGTAATCACAGTTGTGAAAGAAACAGTTAAAGGTTTAAGCCAGAAAGAAACGGAAAATTTCCAACTTGCCTTACTTTTAGGAATTGCATATGGAGCCACCATTGGAGGTATGTCTACCTTAATTGGTACAGGTCCGAATGGAATGCTGGCAGCTTTCATGGCAGATAACTATGGGTTAGATATTAGCTTTGTTGATTGGATGAAAGTAGGAGTTCCTTTAAGTGCTGTGATGTTGCCTTGTAGTTGGTTGATCTTAACCAGAATAATTTTTAAAGTTAAATTTGAAACTTCAAGCGAAACCGTTGATTTGTTATCAAATATGAAAGAAGAATTGGGTTCTCTAAGAGGTCCTGAATATAAAGTTTTATTGATCTTTATTCTTACAGCAGCGGCATGGATGTTTAGAACTCTTATAGATAATATTACTTTTCTAGAAGGTCTCTCTGATGCCGGTATAGCAATGATTGCTTCATTGGCCTTATTTCTTGTTCCAAGCGGAGATAAAGAAAAAAAAGGTGGATTATTAGAATGGCAAGATGCCCAAGAGAATGTTCCTTGGGGTCTTTTGGTACTATTTGGAGGCGGTCTTAGTCTTGCAAATGCAGTTCAGACCACTGGTCTTGCTATATGGATGGGCAACCTACTTCCGGAAGGTATCAACTTAGTATTGCTTGTTGTTTTGGTGGTCACGATGATTTTATTTTTGACAGAACTTACATCCAACTTGGCTACGACAGCTACTTTTCTTCCTGTTGTAGCTGCTGTTGCTATTCAGTCAGATTTTAATCCTATACTTTTAACTGCTGCTGTAGGTTTAGCTGCTAGCTGTGCTTTCATGTTGCCTGTGGCAACACCTCCTAACGCAATTGTGTTTGGATCAGGTTTAATAAGAGTTCCCCAAATGGCTAGAGCAGGATTTCTGATAAATATCTTAGGAATAATTATCGTGTCTTTTGTTGCAGTTGTTTCTGTGCCCTTCTTTCTTCTTTAATTTCCTTTTGCTAGAGCTCCAGGCCTTCTGGTATCAGCCACTCCAAATATATTTCCTTTGTCTAAAAAGATAGCTTGCACACTGCCCATGGTATTAGAACTTTCAACTTTGTGCCCTCTTTCGATCAGCAAGCTAATAGTATCCGGACTAAAGCCAGTCTCTAATTGAAGATTGCCTTCCAATCTTTGATTTATCCTAGGAGCTAACATTGCTTCAGTAAAACTCATCTCATGATCAATAACATTGCTAATTACTTGAGTAATGATATTAGGAATTCGACCGCCACCTGGAGAGCCTAAAATCATGAAAAGATCGCCATTAGGATCAAAAACAAGCGTTGGAGTTTGTGTGCTTATCATTCTCTTGCCTGGCTCAAGTTTATTGGCCTCACTTGTACCATATTGCATATCATCTCTTCCGTAAAAATGAGAAAAGTTTCTCATTTGATTGTTCATCAGGAAACCGCCTTTTTTGATTGTTACGCCAGAACCAAAAGATGAACCTAAGGTGTAGGTATTTGAAACAGCATTCCCTTTGGAATCTATAACCGAGAAATGGGTAGTATCTGGACTCTCATCATATTTCTTTAGATCGCCCTCATAAATCTGTCCATCAGGAGTTCTCATTTCACTTATTTGGTCAGATAAATCCTTAGAATATTGTTTGCTTAAAATCTGCTTAATTGGTACGTCATAAAAATCAGGATCTCCGTGATAAGCTGCTCTGTCCGCATAAGCTCTTTGCATTGCTTCAGAAAGAATATGAATTGTTTTGGCTGAATTATGTCCTGAATCTTTTAAATTGAAATTTTCTAAAATATTTAAAGTTTGAAGTAAAACTAAGCCACCACTAGCTGCAGGAGCCATAGAAATTATTTTATAGCCTCTATAGGACGTCTCTATAGGCTCTCTATATTTAGCTTCATAAGAAGCCATATCTTCTAAAGTAATTAATCCTCCATTGGATAAGGATTCTTCAGAAATCCATTTAGCTATTTCACCTCTATAAAATACATCAGCACCCTTCTTACTGATCATAAACAAAGTTTTAGCTAAGTTAGGCTGTTTAAAAATACTTTTGATTTCAAGAGGGTCTTCATTAGCGCTATAGAATTTATTATTAGAAGCCTCATTAGAAAGCATAGACTCTTTTCCCCACTCTAAGACATAATTTAAATCATGAGTTACTTCAAAGCCGTCTCTTGCCAATCTTATGGAAGGCATCAGCAAGTCTAACAACGGCATAGTCCCATGATCCTGATGAGCTTTAAGTAGGCCAGCTACAGATCCAGGTACTGCATTTACCAGGTGACCAAATCTTACAACGCTATCTTCTTGGACAAATAAATCGCTTGTTGCTGATTTTGGAGCTGCAGAACGATAATCTATGGAAGATACTTCATTTTCCTCTTTATCGTATATTAAGACGAATCCTCCACCTCCTAGGTTTCCTGCCCTAGGAAGAGTAACCGCCAAAGCAAAGCCTACAGCAACTGAAGCATCTACTGCATTTCCTCCTTTCTTAAGTATTTCATAACCTGCCTCAGTAGCATGACTATTTTGTGACACAACCATGAAGCTATTAGATATCTCAGGATGGATTCTATTTTGATAATCTAGAGTTGTTTGAGTTCTTGTTTGCGATAGGCCTTCGAAAGAAATAAATAATAAAAGAAGATAAGGAAAATAACTCTTTATCATGAAGTTATTTTAAGGAGTTGCAACTCCAGAACCAGGTCTTCTAGGATCAGCCACACCGTAGAAATAATTACCCTCTTTCATAATGGCTTGAACACTGCCCATTGTTGATGAGGGATATAATTTATAACCTTTTTTCTTTAAAAGCATTTCAGTATCAGCACCAAATCCTTTTTCTATCATCAATACTTCAGGCAACCATTGATGGTGAATTCGTGGGCTATGAACTGCTTGAGCTATATTCATATCATGGTCCATCACATTCAAAGCAACTTGAAGCACTGTTGTAATAATCCTACTCCCACCCGGGCTTCCTAAAATCACATAAGGTTCATCATTTTTAAAAATAATTGTTGGAGTCATCGACGAAAGAGGTCTTTTATTCCCTTGTATTGCATTAGCTTCAGATCCGAGTAATCCATATCCATTAGGTGTTCCTGGCTTGGATGAGAAATCATCCAATTCATTATTAATCAACATACCCGTGCCTGGAATCATCTTTCCTGAGCCATAAGAAAAATTAATGGTATATGTATTAGAAACAGCATTTCCATAAGCATCCATAACAGAAAAATGAGTTGTATCAGGACTTTCATATGGATAAGGATCACCTGGAGAAATTTCACTTGAGGGAGTTATTTTGTTTAAAGAAATATCTAAATTTAAAGATTTTGCATATTCTTTACTTGTAAGGCTTGAAGGTACTTCATAAAAATCGCTATCTCCTAAATACTTACTTCTATCGGCATATGCTCTTTTCATAATCTCAGCAAGAATGTGAATACCTTCTGAGCTTCCAAAACCCATTTCTTTGATGGGAAACTCTTCAAGCATATTAAGCATTTGCACTAGGTGAGTTCCACCTGAGCTGCTAGGCGGCATAGATACAATTTTAAAATTCTTATAATTTCCAGTGAGCGGTTGCCTTTCAACTACATTGTAATTATCCAGATCTTCAAGGGTAATCAAGCCACCATTTGCTTCCATTTCTTTAACTATAAGCTTAGCTATATCTCCACGATAAAAAGCATCAGGTCCGTATTTGCTAATTTGTTTAAGAGTAGAAGCAAGGTCTGTTTGTATAAGAATTTCTCCAGCCTCATAAAGACTGCCATCTGATTTAAAAAAGACTTTGGAGGCAGCAGGATCAGAAGACAATCTTTCTCTGTAACGTTTTGAAGCCAACGTATTCGCTAAATCATGAGGGATTTTAAATCCTTCTTCTGCCAATTTGATAGACGGCTCCATCACTTCTTGCCAAGTCAGAGTGCCATATTGAGTTAAAGCGTGATAGAACCCAGCAACAGAGCCTGGAACACCCGCTGATAAAAGAGAAAACTGAGCTTTATTTCTATCGTAATCTCCATTTTCATCTAGAAATAAATCTCTAGAAGCAGCAGCTGGTGCTTTTTCTCTGTAATCTATAGTTAAGCTCTTATCTTGATCTTTGAGATGTATAACCATAAAGCCACCACCTCCAATATTTCCTGCTCTAGGCAATACAACCGCTAAGGCTAACCCTGTTGCTACTGCTGCATCTACTGCATTTCCACCTCGTCTAAGAATAGATGCTCCGACTTCACTAGCTAGCATTCTTTGAGAAACAACCATCCCCTCATCGCCTATAACTGGATGATTAATAGAATGATATTCAATGATCGGCAGTTCATTAGCAAATATGTGGCTAGTAAACCAAAGATGCAAAATTTTAATGAGAAAGATCTTCTTCATTTTTAATCGACTATAGATTGATAAACAAGTGCATTAAACGTTTCTCTAAGGGGCCATGGATTAGCAAGCAATTGTGTCATCACTACTGCAACTAAATCTTCTTTAGGGTCTACCCAAAAAAATGTTGATGCAGCACCACCCCAAAAATACATCCCTTCAGAACCATATTGTCCAATTAGTCCAGGATCTTCAATTACTCCGACTGTGATACCAAAGCCAGCACCCTGAATGTAGTCATCCGATCCTTTAATATTGTCTGGTAGAAGATTAGATGACATAAGTTCTACAGATTTTCTGCTCAATATTCTTTCTCCTGCAAGTTCACCACCATTCAGTAACATTTGAGCAAATTTTAAGTAGTCTTCTGTTGATGAGACCAAACCGGAACCACCATCGAACAATGTTGCAGGTTTAAGATAAGGACTAAAAGAACGATCATCAATTTTTATCATTAAAAGATCATCTGGTATTTTACCTTCCATTTCAGGTATCAAACGACCCAAATCTCCAGGATACGCATAAAGAGAAGTGAATCTATCTACCTTTGACGCTGGAACGGAAAAAGAAGTATCGTTCATTTGAAGAGGTTTAAAGATTTTTTCCTCTAAAAAAGCATCAAATTTCATGCCTGACGCTCTTTCAATAACACAACCCAAAACATCCATCCCCATAGAGTATGTATATTTAACACCAGGTTGATGCATCAGAGGTGCTTTTGATGCCAATGCAGCAGAAAAAGTACAAATATCTGGGAAAGACTTTCCTGAACTCACAACGGTATTACCATTTATTTGAAGAGCTTCAAAATTATCAATAAAAAAATAAGGGGACAGTCTCTCTTTAGCGTAAATCTTTCGCAGTTGAGGTATTGCCGTAAAGCTGTAAGCAATTCCAGAAGTATGAGTAGCTAAATGTCTAATCGTAACTTCTCTATTGAGTTTTTCCAGAGATGTTGTGCCATCTTCATTAATTATCATTACCTCTGTATTGGCGAACTCAGGTATGTAGAGAGAAACAGGATCATTCAATCTTACTTTACCTTCTTCTAATAAAATCATTAGAGCAACTCCAGTAATTGGTTTACTCATTGAATAAATTCTAAATAGTGAGTCTTTTTGGAGAGGTATTTGTTTTTCTAAATCCGAATATCCTTGAGTTTCAAAATGTACGACTTTACCTTTTCGTGCAACCGCCGAGATGAAGCCAGGAAATCTCCCTGCTTTTATATTTTCTTCCAGAACAGGAGAGATTTTATCTAGTCTTTCTTTAGAAACACCGACTTGACTGGCTTCATATGAGCTTGGAAATAGAGATAAACTCAATGCCGAAAATAATAAAAAGAAAATGCACTTTGATTTGATCATTGACACCCCATAAATTTACAAAGCTAATGATACTGGATTATTTGATTAATATAAGGCTTAACTGTAAATTTTGAATATGAATTTAAATCTAAAAAATAAGAATGCAGTCGTTTGTGCATCCAGCCAAGGATTAGGTAAGGCGGCAGCTATAGATCTTGCAAAGGAAGGTGTGAATCTGGCCATTTGTTCTAGAGATCAAGAAAAAATAGACAAAGCTAAAGAAGAAATACTTCAGAAAACAGAACACAATATCAAGGTTATAGCATTAAAAGCTGATCTTGATTCTTTAGAGGATATACAAATATTTTTGCAAGAAGTTGAACAAAGCTTGGGTGAAGTTGATATTTTAGTAAATAATACTGGCGGCCCACCACCATGTACATTCGAGCAAATTTCTGATGAAGATTGGCAAAATGCTTTTAATTCAACAATGATGTCAGCTATTCGGCTTTCAAGAGCCTTGGTGCCCAACATGAAAAAAAAGGAATGGGGCCGCATTATAAATATCTCCTCAGTATCAGTAAAAACTCCTGTAAATGGATTATTTCTATCTAACAGTCTAAGAATGGGTGTACTGGGATGGGCAAAAGCACTGGCAGATGAAGTTGCTGCTCATGGCATAACTGTTAATACAGTTTGTCCTGGTTATACGAGGACAGAAAGAGTTGAGGCTATCTTAGAATCTCAATCTTCTTCTGGTTTAAGCAAAGAGGAAATAGAAAAAACCATTGCCGGTAATATTCCTATGAAGAGAGTTGGCGAGCCAGAGGATTTAGCAGGATTGATAACTTTCTTGGCCTCTGAAAAAGCAAACTATATGACCGGTTTAGCTGTGCAGGTAGATGGAGGGTCTGCTAGAACTTTCTATTAATCTTTGAAATATTTGTTGAGTCGTCTAACTTGCCTTGGAGGCTTTCTCATAAGCACATAACAGATAGATGAAATAAAACCTGAAATAAAAAGGGGAGTCGACAAATAACCTACATAAAAATAAATAGATGCGTTTGCCGGTATATCTCCCCCATAACTCTGCATAAAATACAAAATTGATGAGATAAATAGAAATAAGGCTACTATTTTTTTTCTATACGCTTGATGTCTAGAAGCTTCTTCAATGAGTTCTTGCAATGTAAACTGCTGATCAACGTCATCTGAGCTGACATTAAGCTTTCCGTTTGTATAGGACCATTTCATGCAATTCTCCCTGGAACCATTATAGATGGGTTAGATTGCCATAACAATTTTAAGATAAATTAGTTTTTTAGCTTTCTCCAATTCCAAGGTTCTAGTGGATTTTTACCCTGCCATAGACCTTTTTTTAAATTCCTCGCTTTGAATTGATTTGCGTAAAAGGAATTATCTGTGACGTATTGATCATAAACCCACGCATAACCAGCTGATACAAGCTCACGATTAATATCCATGCCTTGCCAATATAGTCTTCCTAGTTTTCTTCCGTATCTATCTGTCCCGGAGATATCTGCGTCAACTCTTCCTTCCTTCAAAAGACCTTTTAAATATTCAGTTGAATTGCTCCCATAAGGCTGATCTCTTTCAGGTGCATCGATCTCTGTGAGTCGGATTTTATAAACTTCATCTTGATAAAAGACATGCACAGTATCTCCATCGACTACTTTCTTTATTTTGAGACCCTCTAAGTACTCTGCATTAGAAACTTGAGAAATTAATAACGCACCAATGAGAGATAAAATTTTCATATCATCATTCTAATGATTATTCATTTTTGTGTTAACCCTGAATGAAAAATGGCGGACCGGACGAGACTCGAACTCGCGACCTCCGCCGTGACAGGGCGGCGTTCTAACCAAACTGAACTACCGGTCCATAGAACTCAGGCATTCTAACAGGAGTTATATACTTTTGAGAGATTACTTTTTAGTTTTTTTAGGCCTCCAAAGAAAGAGATTCAAAAGCAACTTCTGATACTTTCCCTTGGACGAGTGAAACTAGATAAGACTGTTTTTGTTTGCCGAAATCAATGGACAAATAATCATTATCATCCTTGATATGCAGGGCTGCATTGCCTTCGGAGGCATAACATGCATTTATAATGTCATGCTCGAGAAAAGATTTAACTGAAGGACGTCTCTGAGGTTCTTCATCATAATGGGGACAAAAATTTCCTTTCACAAACCCCATACAATCGATAACTTTAAGTTCATCTTCCCATGAATCAACGACGGCTCTTTCAAACCAACAGTTAGCACCAGCACTAACTCCACTCATAACAACTCCAGCTTCGTAAGCTTTTTTAAGCAAGTTATCCAATCCCCAATCTTTCCAGACGGCCAACATACTCTTAGTATTGCCACCCCCGACAAAGATAGCATCTTGCTCATCGATTAACTTTTCAAGATCTGGAGTTCTTTTAAAAAAATCTAAATGAACTGGATTACATTCTAACTTAGAGAAAGTACTGTAATAATTAACCTTGTAAGCTTCATTGTCTCCTGTTGCAGTTGGAATAAAGCATATATTCGGCAGATTCTTGCCCGTCTGATCCAAAATATATTGTTCTATTAGACCTTCACCTGGATTTCTTCCAAAACCCCCGCCTCCAATCGCGATAATATGTTTCATGAAATATTATAATATTTTATACCGCGTTTTATCCTCGGCCTGTTATTCTCTTTACGCCATTTATTAGTATCTCTCAAGCTATAAACGCAACCGCAATATTCTTGCTGATAAAACTCCTCTCTTTTAGAGATTTCAATCATTCTTGAGGAACCTCCTTGCTTTCTCCAATTAAAATCCCAATAACTGACTTGGTCATACCTTTCTGCAGCTCTATGACCGGAATCATTTATTTGTTTCATATCTTTCCACCTTGAGATACCTAGTGTTGTGGCATAAACAGCATAATCATTTTCACTGGCATATAGGGCAGATCTTTCGAACCTCATATCAAAGCATTTTGTGCATCTTTCCCCTCTTTCGGGTTCATTATCAAGACCTTTTATTCGCTCGAACCAATTTTCTTTATCATAATCAGCGTCGATAAATTTAAACCCTAAGGCATCACAAAATCTTTTATTTTCATCTTTTCTTATTTCATATTCCTCAACGGGATGAATATTAGGATTATAAAAATAGACTGTAGTTTCAATATCCGATGCTGCGACGGCTTCCATTATTTCCCCTGCGCAAGGTGCGCAACAACTATGTAGAAGCAGCTTAGAGTTTTTTTTTGGTAGTTCTAATTTGGGTCTCGAAAAATTATCAAGAGAATATTTATTGTCCATACTTTTAAATTCTTTAACCGTGGGAAAACATTAAAGCCGAAACAAATATAACACCTGTTGTTAAAACTCCAAAAATGGAAATAAACAGACAAGCTAAGAAGATTCTTGCAAACTGGATTTTGTTAGTTATTTGTGTTGAATTATTTTTGAAATACCAATGAAGTATAAGCAACCAATTAAACAGAAAAGTAATACCGCCTAAGCAAAATATAAGTGTGATGGTATTGGAGCTCATTTATTCTTCTGCTACTGGTCTGTTTTTAGAAGAAGCAAGTCTCCAAAGCGACAAGAGTATCACCAAGGCCTCTGCAATCATGGCAATCATAATAGAATTATCCATCTGACCGGTGAGAAGGTAATTAGCAAGCCTTCCTAGAAAAATACAACCAAACATAAATGAAAAAAGGATATAGGTTTGCCTTGCGAGCTTATGAAAGAAAATTGCCAAAAAGGCCATAAGTCCCAATCCTGAAATTAAAGTGTAGTAAGCCCTTATCTCAGAATAAGCAAATTTACTATTCAGTGCATAACCAGTTAGTTCAGCTATACCTTCTGGAGAATAAAAGCCATAGATGCCAAATCCTAGATGCTCAATTGCTAGTATTGCTAATATAATTTTATCTACTCTTAACATTTCCCCTCTCTTTTGCATCTTTTACTACAAAACCTTACCTCTTCCCAATTCCTTTCCCATTTTTTTCTCCATGAAAAAGGTCTTTTGCAGTTTGCACAAATTTTTGTTTCTAGTGTAAGTTTACTATGAGCCATTTTTTAAAGCTTCATTTACCTTTTCAAAACTAAAACCTCGCATAATAATTTCTTCTGGTGATAGACCCTCTTCAGTAAGCTCTTGAATCCTTTCTGTAACAGGTAAATCAACTCTTTCATCAAATCCTTCCATTGATGCCTTACCTTCATCAAAAGTTGCTATTCCTTGATAGTTAGAGTGCTTAATCAATCTTAGGATTCTTTCCCATGAAGTTACTACCTCTTCTTTAGTTTTAGATTGGCGCCAAACTCTCCCCCAAAAGAGTATTTCTGATGCTGTTCGCACTTCAATATCTTTTGTTTCGTCATGCATAATCTCTGAGACTGCTTTGAAAGAATTAGGTAAATTCTTTGCTGTCAAAGTAGCTAAAGCTTGGGCTTCCCATGAATTTAATAATTTTCGTGGATTCTTGTAGTTGATACTTTGGAACAATTTTTTGCTTTCCTAAATGTGATTTACGGAATGGATATATTTTAACTCTTTTAAAAGGATATTTTTTAAAATATGAATGATTATCTTGCCACTTCCTTCCAGACAAAGAATCTTATTGAGATAAAAAAAGCAATCATTACCCAGATGACTAGCCCAATAGTTGAGGTACTAAAAGAGAAAAGACTTGCACCATCATTAGCAATTTCTCTTAAAGAGGAAACAACTGAACTTAGCGGTAAAGAGTAAACTATTGGTTGAACTAATTCAGGCATCGAGCTGATAGGAAAAAATACTCCAGATAGAATAACTTGGGGAAATGTAACCAAACCTACAACGGGCCTGATGCCTTCTTGAGTCTTTGCGAGGCTCCCTAGTGCAAAGCCTATACATAAAAAAATAAGAGTTCCTAGAATCACAGCAGAATAAAACGAAATATAACTGCCAATAATATTTATATCTAATAAAAGTAACGCTATAGATAAAACGACAGAAAGTTGAACGAGAACGATGGCCATTCTGGCTAAAACAATACCAATCATAAAGTCTCTAGGTCTGATTGGTGTTACAAATAATCGTTTAAGTATTCCTCTTCTTCTATATTCCACAATATTAAATCCTGATCCAGCTATGCTCAAATTCATGATCATAAAAGCTAATAATCCAGGAAGTAAGAAATCTATATACCTTTGATTTCTTGATTTCACATCTTCCAATTCAACAGAAAATAAAGGAGACATATTTCTTATATTCCTTTCTATAGAAACAAGCGCTCTGTCTATGGCCTGTTTGATAATACTAGCTTGTCTTGCTTGAGAAGCATCCACATAAAATTTCAATGCATCTAAATTTTCAATTTCCTCAAAATTCTCAGGAATCACAATAAATCCATCTATCTCGCCCTCTTCCAGAGATAGTTTGAGGTTTTCAAAATCTCCATTTATCAAGGTAAATAAATCTTCTTTTTCTAAGTTTTCTATAAATTCAGATGAAAAAGGTGAATTGGATTTATCTTCTACTCCGATGAGAAATGGCTGAGGTTCACTTCCAGAAAAAGAAAAGGCTCCGATGAATATGAGTGGAAAAAAAAGACTGAATAATATAGCTTGTCTATTTCTTAAAAATATCTTTAAAAAAATCTTGGAAAGATGCAACTGCAAGGAAGTAATCATTCAATCTCTAAGCTCTTTGCCAGTTAATGACAAAAAAACATTCTCAAGATTCCCATCCTCTTGATCATATTTGAGTATTAAATCTTTGGGATTTCCTTCAATAATAATTTTACCTTTATCCATAATTGCTACTTTGTGGCAAAGGTTTTCTGCCTCTTCCATATTATGGGTCGTAAGAATAATTGTCATTCCGGACAGATTTAATTCTTTTATTAGCTCCCAGAGATTGTGTTTGGCTTGCGGATCTAAGCCAGTAGTTGGCTCATCAAGAAAAAGAACTTTAGGTTCATTAACTAAAGCACATGCAATGGAAAATCTCTGTTTCTGACCACCTGAGAGTTCTTCAGGTTTTGAGTTTATCTTTTCTAAAAGGTCCACTTTGTTTAGGAGATCTTTGGGATCAACATTATTTTGGTAAAGCTTACCGAAAAGGACCAGTAATTCTTTAAGGCTTAAGGAATCAAAATATTCGTTTGATTGAAGTTGCACTCCTATGATCTCTTTAACTGCATAAGGGTTATCCGCAACATTTATACCATTCACAGCAGCATAACCTTTGTCTATGTCCGTTAAGCCCTCTATCATTTCTAATGTTGTCGTTTTCCCTGCCCCATTAGGCCCTAATATTCCATAAATTTGGACTTCCTCGAGTGTAAAAGAAATGCCGTCGACAGCTTTTAAGTTTTTATCAGACTCGGGGTCAGGATAAGACTTCTCTAAGCGTCTTACTTCGAGAATATTCACTCTCTAAGCTTTTTCTAGTGGTAAAGATTGAAGGCCTAAAGCCTCACGATATGTATTGTGATAATGATGAAGAGCAGGCTCATTTTTACCAAATGTTAAATAATCGATATTCCCTGATTTCAGACCTTTGTGAGATGAGGCTGCTGCAACATAATCTTCATCTCTAATTACTGAGGCAAACCCATTGTATTGTTGTTGAAGCAGTTCCTTTCCATTAATACCTTGCTTCTCAAGCTGTTTAACATGTTCTAAAACATGAGGATAAAAATAAAATGAAATTTTAGAAACACTCTTATGAGGTGAATTTTCTAGGGGGTACTCTTGAACTAAGAAGGCGCCTTCTTGTGTTGGCATAAAAATAATATTTGGAAATAAATAATATACCGGTAGTGTGCCAGCACAGATATTCCAATCAGATTCTGGCAATTTTCTCATTTCATCTATAGCTCTTCTGCACAATATTAACCTTCCATTACGATTAAAGTTATCGAACATTTGACAATTCCCATGGAATACTTCATGCAAAGAATCTTTGTGTAGAACAGAAAAATGATAGGTTTCGCCAAATGTATCAATCGCTAATTTCCAGTTCATATCAGTGACATATTCTTCTTGGTGTTCGAAAACTAAACTCTCAAAATTCCATGATTCAAATTCTTTAACTAAATCTTCTCCGAGTAATTCTTCAAAATTAATCGTTCCATCTCTTGAAGGATGGACCCAGAGAAACCCAAATTTTTCAGTAGCTGGCAACTCTTTAAGTCCGTAACATGCTTTATCTATTTCTCCGAATTGATCTTTTTTTGGATAACCTACGAGCTCCCCATCATTATTGAAAGTCCAACCGTGAAAAGGACAAGAAAATCTCTTTTTTTCACCTCTTTTGTTAGCCTCGACAGTTACACCTCTGTGAGCACAGACATTAGCATAAGCCTTAAATTTACCATTACTATCTCTCACAGCTAAGACTGGTACGCCAAAATCCTCAGTTGTTAAAAAAGTATCAGGTCCAGGTAGATCTCCTGACATGCCTACTATTTGAGGATAATCTTGAAAAAAAGTATTCCACTCCATATCGAATCTTTCTTCCGATGTATAAGTATCAGCTGGAGTTCGTATTATGCCACCTGCATCGATATTAGTTTTATTGTCTAAATGATGGATCAACCCTTTTAGAAGGCGTATCTGTTCTTTTTTATGCATTAAGTAATTGGTAATGTTTACAACATATTATCATAGGTTGTTATTTCAAAAAAATTCCATGGAAGTAAAATTCTTGTATAAATAATTTGAAGAACAATTTATAATCAGTACACACATTCTGTGTTGCTCGCCGCTCAATTTAATAATCTGCTTTGCTAATTTCTACGAAACGTCAGGGCACTTACGTTTTCGGTTACGGAATTAGACGCTCAGGACCAATATAAGGAAATATTTATGAAATACTTATTTATATTATTGTTCTCAATAACTTCAAATCTGGCTCTTGCTAGCTACCATGGAGGAAGTGAAAATCCTTCTTCAGGTGATGATGGCGGTGGATACGGTGGAAGTAGTTCTGCTGCAGGCGCAATTGTTGCAGTGGGATTAATTGCCTACTTCGTCATGAATAGTGGTGATGATTCTGAAGAAACTGATTTCATCAATGAAACAGCTGAAAGGAAATTTACTATAGATTTCTTGAAACAGCCTGCTCAAGACGATTTTGTCGAAAATCAATATTTTGAACAAAATAATGAATTTCAAATAAACTTCAAATACCATTTGAATTAATTTGAAAACTTTTGCGCCCAACATTTTGCTATGACTTCCAAGAACGGTAGAAATCTTTTTTTAGTTCTAGGCAATCAACTTTTCAATCCAGACGAGTTATTAGAAAAAGGTTTCACAGATGTATATATGTCTGAGGATTTCGGTTTGTGCACATACCAAAAGCATCACAAACTAAAGCTCTATCTATTTTTGACGGCTATGAGGGAATACAAGGATACTTTAATGGCTAAAGGCATAAATGTTCATTACAGCAAACTAGAAAACCTAGAAGTCTCAAAAAGTTACTTTGATAATTTTGACTCTTTTCTTAAAGATAAAGATTTTAATAAAATTTTTATGTATCAGATAGAAGATAAGCCCTTTGAAGAGGAATCTATCAATTATTTTAAGAGGATTGAGAAAGAAATAGAATTTATCAAGTCACCTATGTTTCTCTTTTCAAGAGAAGAATTAAGAGAATTCCAAGGAGACAGCAGTAAATACAGGATGGCTAGTTTCTATAAAAAATCTCGATTAAATTTAAATCTCCTTGTAGACGAAGAAGGAAATCCAGAGGGAGGCAAGTGGTCTTTTGATGAGGAAAATAGAAAAAAATTTCCGAAGAACATAGAGCTTCCTACTCAGCCCGCCTATAAGAAATCAAAGCATCACGATGATATTATCCATATCATTGAAAAATATTTCTCTGATCACCCAGGATTATTAGATAATTTTTGGTTTCCAGTTACTAGAGAACAAGCTAAGAATCATTTTGATAATTTTTTAAAAGTAAAATTCAATAACTTTGGTTTATACGAAGATGCAATGTTGAATGAAGAAAATTTTCTTTTTCATAGTTGTATTAGTTCTTCTTTGAACCTGGGACTTATAACTCCAAAGGAAATTTTAAAATCTATTAATAAACATGTAAGTAAATTTGAAGTACCTCTAAATTCTCTAGAAGGATTCCTAAGGCAGTTAATAGGATGGAGAGAATTTATAAGAGGTATATATCAAGATCAAAGTGAATTCCAACTTCAAACTAACTATTGGAATCACACCAACAAACTCTCCAAAAGTTGGTATGACGGAACGACTGGTATTGTTCCTCTTGATGATTGCATAAAAAGTGTTCTTAAAGACGGCTACAATCATCACATACCAAGACTGATGATTATCAGTAATCTAATGAATATGTGCGAAATTCACCCTGATGAAATCTATAAATGGTTTATGGAAATGTACATTGATTCATCAGACTGGGTAATGGTCCCTAATGTATATGGAATGGCAACCTTTGCAGATGGTGGATTGATGTCTACTAAACCTTATACATGCGGTTCCAACTATATGATGAAAATGAGCAATTATAAAAAAGGAGAATGGAATGATACCGTTGACGGACTCTATTGGAGATTTACAGAGAAACATAGAAACTTCTTTGAAAAGAACGCCAGAATGAGCTTTCTCACCAGAACTTTAGACAGGTTGGATCCTGTGAGAAAGAAGAATATATTTGCAAAAGCTGAAAAATTTATAAAAGAAAATACAAAGTAAAAATATGAAAAAGAAATTAATTTGTGCGATTTTACTCGTGAGCTTCAATATCTTATTAACAGAGGAAAAAACAATTAGTGACTTAACAGTCGAGGAGTTAACTCAGATCGTTAGAGAAATTGTTCAAGAAAGTCTTGAGAAATGTCTAGTTTCTGGATCTATGGAAGGTCGCGCAAAAGTAAACTTGGCTGTTGTTGGATCGGTTGAAGCTAAAATGGTCTGTGACTTTGAAGAGAAATTAGAATAAATTTCTAACGTACTCTCGAAACGAGTAGCCACAAATATCTAAGAGACAAGAAACTCGTAAGTGCACCAATTACATAAGTGAAAGCAGCTGCTTTTAGCACATTGCTACAATTAGCATGATATTGTTCAGGTATCTTTTCTCTGATAATGGGCATAGCTCGTCTGAAGCTTGCATCAATCTCTACATCTAAGGTAATTAAGTGAATCAAAACTCCAAGTAGAACTGAGCATATGACAAAAATAAGGCAAAGTTTGATAAGACCAAAGGAACCAGTCGCTAATATGAGTGGCAGACCACTGTAGAGGATTATTCCTCCAAGTTTTGAAATCCACTGAGTTTTTTCTACTATATTTGTTCTGCGAACTAAAGGACCATACTCTTCATTGTGTTGTATTGCATGCCCTATTTCATGACACACTATAGTTAATGCAGTTAAACTTTTTTTTGATAATCTACCCTCTTGAACTCTTACAGTCTTATCATTTAAATCATAATGATCTACCATTGAAGATTCTTCGATCTTTACGTCTTTTAAATTATTTTCTTCAAGAATAAGTCTCCCAAATTCTTCGGCATTGAATGGCATGTTTGTGAGTTCTTTGTCATTACTTTTCATTGAATACGAAAGCCAAAATTTGGGAATAACAAAGACAATTAGAAAAAATAAGATTCCTACTATCATTAGTTACATTTTAAAACATATTAAAAAAAAACTTTATAACAATAATCAATATCTTTTGAGATAATGTTCGCAATATGAGTACAGATCAAAAAGATAATATTCTTGATATTGAAAATATATCAAATGCAGACATCAAAGCTAAGTGGGGATTACCAGACGATATTGATCCTTACTCTGTTGATATCGATAAAATCAATCCTGCTAATAATGATTGGTTTGGAAAGAATCTTGATATTGATGTATTTAAAAGATTAAGAGAGGAGAGCCCTGTTCACTTCACTGAGGATAGTCAAGCAGGTCCTTATTGGTCTATCTCAGGATATGAAGATGTAAAAGCTATTGATATGAATCATAAAACATTTTCATCTGACATTATGAATGGTGGCATTAGGCTCGGTGGACAGCCAATGTCCGAGCCACCAGATGCAATATTTCATCTACCTATGTTCATAATGCAAGATCAGCCTATACATACTGACCAAAGACAGGTGGTTGCGCCAATGTTTACTCCGGGTCATTTAGGAAATTTTGAGCAATTAATTAGAGAAAGGACCGAAAACATTCTTGACGAACTTCCTGATGGAGAGACTTTTAATTGGGTTGAAAAGGTATCGATAGAACTTACTAGCCGAATGTTAGCTACGTTGTTTGATGTTCCGCAAGAAGATAGATTAAAACTGATACATTGGTCAGATACGGTAGAGAGAATAACGGATCCAGATTTTTTTGAAACTCCCGAAGAGGGTTTTCAAGAACTTTGGAAATGTTTTGAATACTTTAATTCGATATGGGAAGAAAGGAAGGCTAACGGTAGTGATGGAAATGATCTTATTTCTATGCTCGCTCGAGGTGAAAATACCAAAAATATGACACCCAATGAATTTTTAGGAAATGTAATTCTTCTGATAGTAGCAGGAAACGATACTACTCGAAATTCGATGAGTGGTGGCATTAAAGCTTTTAATCAATTCCCGGAGCAACTAGCCAAAGTTCAAGCTAACAATGATTTAATAAGCAATATGGTGTCTGAGATAATCAGATGGCAAAGTCCTGTTGGACATATGTGTCGAACTGCAATGGAAGATGTTGAAATTGGTGGAAAGAAAATTAAAAAATGGGATAAGGTTGCAATTTGGTACACTTCGGCAAATAGAGATATAAATAAATTTGAGAACCCTGATGAACTTAATGTCGAAAGAGAAGATGCAAGACAGCATATCTCTTTTGGTTTCGGAATCCATAGATGCCTTGGCAATAGACTTGCCGATCTTCAACTGAAGATTCTTTGGGAAGAAATTCTAAAAAGATTTTCATTTATTGAAACTGTAGGAGAAACTAAGTATCTCAACTCAAGTTTTATTAGAGGTATTACAGAACTGCCGGTGATCGTTCATAGAAAGTGAATTCTATTTGAGAATCATTCTCAATAAAGTAAAATCCTGCTTATGAAGAAAATTCAAATGATTTTGCTTTTTTCCTTTTTTATTAACCTAATCATTGCTGATGAAGTAAATGTGTATACATCTCGTCACTATGATTCCGATGATGCACTTTATGAAGAATTTACAGAAGAGACCGGTATAAAAGTTAATATCATCTCTGGAAAAGGCAGTGCCCTATTGCAAAGACTCAAGGTGGAAGGAAAGAACTCACCTGCTGACATCTTCTTCACCGTAGATGCGGGAAATCTTTGGAAAGTTCAAAAAGAAGGTTTGTTTCAAAGCATTCAGTCTGAAAAAGTACTTACTGAGATCCCTGAAAATCTCAGGGGTCCAAATGATGAATGGACGGCTATAGCTAAAAGAGCCAGGGTTATATTTTATAATCCGGAGAATGTTTCTGATGAGCTAGTAGAGAATTTAAATTACGAGGACTTAGCGGATCAAAAATGGAATAAAAGAGTAGTTATAAGAAGTTCTAATAATATGTATAACCAATCTTTAGTTGCATCACTGATAAAGAATTTAGGAGAAGAAGCAACTGAAAAATGGGCCAAAAAATTAGTTGATAACTTTGCAAGAAAGCCTCAAGGTAATGACAGATCACAAATCATAGCAGTAGCAAATGGAGAGGCAGACTTAGCCGTAGCAAATAGCTATTACATAGGGATAATGCTTTCCGGATCTGCTGGGCAAGAACAACTAGAAGCCGCAAAGAAAGTAAAAATGATTTTTCCAAATCAAAAAAATAGAGGAGCTCATATTAATATAAGTGGAGCTGGTATATTAAAAAATGCACCAAATAAAGATAATGCAAATTCTTTCATTGAGTTTTTAATTTCGAAAAGAGTTCAAAAATATATGATTGATAAGTCATATGAATATTCAGTCCTTGAAGATGTTGCACCCAGCCCTGAGATTGCAGGTTTTGGAACAAACTTCAAAGAAGACCAAACTTCTGTGAGAAGTTTTGGTGAACTTAATCCTAATGCGGTAAAACTTATGGATAGGTCTGGTTGGAAATAGCTTATTTCTAGTTTAACCTTAATTGAAAACTTTTTTAAATTTAAAATTGAACACAGTATCTTCCTGGAGACTTCTCCCCTTTGCAGTCCTGATTATCTTTACTGCTCCTCTAGTAATAGTTTTATCAAGTTTATTTGGAAATTATTCTGACAATTGGTCTCATCTTTACGAATTTGTTCTTTTAGACTACGTAAATTCGTCACTGATATTAGTAGTTGGAGTTGCGGTCTTAGTATTCATTATTGGAACAGTGACTGCCTGGACGGTTACAAACTACAACTTTATAGGTAAAAACATATTTGAGTGGGCTTTGATTCTTCCATTGTCTATACCGCCATACATTTTGGCCTATACTTTTACCGGACTGTTTGATCCTTATGGGGATGCTAATAATTTAATTAGATATTTGTTTGATCTCGATGATGATTTTGTTTTCTTCCCAAATGTGAGAAGTATGTATGGTGCAATAATAGTATTCGCCTTTACTCTTTACCCTTATGTTTACCTGGTGTCTAGAAGCGCTCTTATCAATCAATCAAAATCAATGAAAGAGGCCTCACGGTTACTAGGTCTCAATGAAGTGCAAGTTTTTTACAAGCTTGCATTGCCGATAATAAGGCCAGCTGTTATAGCTGGTGTTATGTTAGTGATCATGGAAACTTTATCTGACTTTGGTGCTGTAGATCACTTTGCAATAGAGACTTTTACCACCGGGATATTTAGAACTTGGTATGGCTTGTATGATCTACAAACTGCAATGCAACTAGCTTCTTTATTGCTTATTATTATTGGTGTATTTTATCTAATCGAAAAAAATACTCGGGGCGGGTCAATCTATACATCTAATAATTCAAATTTCTCGCCCAATCTTGAGGATAATCTGCAAGGTTTTAAGGGATTAATAGCATTTTTAATTTGTTTTATTCCAATTTTTATAGGCTTTATCGTTCCAATAGTTGAACTGAGTCTTTGGGCATACGAAGTAAACCTAGGCTTTTTCAATGACAGATTTATTAGCAATTCAATGAACACGCTCAGCCTGTCTTTAGGAACAGGTATAATTTGTGCCGGATTAGCTCTATTAATTAACTTTTCAGTCAGACTTAAACCTAATAAATTAGTTGAGAAATTAAGTTCACTATTGTCTTTAGGATATGCTGTACCAGGTTTAATACTAGCTGTAGGTATGGTACAGCTAATGGTTTATCTTGATACTTTTTTATTTTCCAATGTAGATATTGTATTGACTGGCTCAATCTTTGGATTAATGATTGCCTACGTCATAAAAACTTATGCACTTGCAAATTCCTCTATAGAATCCGGTTACCAAAGAGTTAGTAATTCTATAGATGAGTCATCAAAATTGCTCGGAGTCTCGGGTTGGCGCATGTTGATTAATGTTCATTCTCCGCTAATGAAAACCGCTTTACTTACTTCCGTTTTACTCGTGATGTCTGATGTAGTGAAAGAATTACCTGCAACTCTCATACTAAGACCCTTTAATTTTGAAACATTGGCGGTTTCAACATATACCTATGCCTCTGAAGAAAGAATGTTGCAGGCAGCTGCACCTGCTATTGCGATAGTCATTATTGGATTGATTCCCATAATATTTCTATCAAAAATGATAAGATCATCTAGACCCAATTAAGCAAATGGAAAACCTCATCTTAGAAATTAAAGACTTGAATCATGCTTATGAGAAGTCTGACTTAACAATAAAAGATCTTAATTTAAATATTTCAATCGGAGAAAGAGTTTCAATATTAGGTCCTTCGGGATGTGGAAAAAGTACTTTATTACGACTTATTGCTGGTTTAGAAAAACCAAAAAGCGGTGAAATTATTAAGAAAGCCGAAGTTATGACCAGTGACAAAATATTTATTCCTCCTGAGAAACGAAATGTTGGACTAGTTGTTCAAGAGAAAGCTCTTTTTCCTCATTTGTCTGTTTATGCAAATATTTGCTTTGGTATTCAGAGAAACAAAGATAAAAACAAAATTGTATCGGATCTTCTAGAGCTCTTAAAAATAGATTCTCTTAAGAATAAGTACCCTCATGAAATATCTGGAGGCGAACAACAAAGAGTTGCTCTTGCTCGATCTCTTGCTCCTAATCCAGATTTACTGATGTTAGATGAACCTTTTAGCGCACTAGATGAAGAGCTTAGAAAAAGTCTATATGAGGAAGTATCGAATGTTTTTTCTGATAGGAATTCAAGTATTCTTTTAGTAACTCATGATGCTTATGAAGCTGAGGTCATGACTGATAAACAGTTAAGAATGGAAAAAGGTAATTTAATTTAGACGTTATTCATTCAAGTCTGATTTATAGGTTTCAGTTAAAAAATAAACAGATATTAAGGACAATATAGAAGCAAACGCTATATAGACCGACACCCAAAAAATATCATAATTTTTCCAAAGAAGTGTTGCAATTGTAGGAGCAAAAGAACCTCCAATAATTGCTCCAATTTGATAGCCAAGCGAAGCACCGGAGTATCGAACTTCTGTTGAAAATAATTCAGCAAAAAAGGCTGCTTGTGGACCATACATCATACCTAAAAAGGCTAATCCTCCAGTCACACCTAGTATAACTAAGTAAAAATTTCCTGTATCTATAAGAGGGAAAAGAGCAAAGGACCATAACGCTGTAAAGGCAGCTCCGGTCATAAAGATTCCTTTTCTTCCGTTTTTATCAGAGTAATCTGAAAACATAAATTGCGTCGGTACCATTAATGCAGATCCTATCAAAACAGCCATCAGTAAATCATTTCTAGATAAGTCAGTAGTCTGAACACCATAGGCAAGGATGAATGCCACTAATATATAGAAAGTTACTTGTACTGAAAGAAAAGCCCCCGCTGCCAGTGAAATCCTTTTAGGATATCTTCTTAAAGCTTCTAAAATTGGAGATGATTTTACAACTTTTGGACTACTATCGTCAGATGATTTCATTGCCTCAAGATCTTTAAAAGCTTTTGTGTCCTCTAGATTTAGTTGTATATACATACTGATAATTACTAGAACAAAACTTATAAGAAATGGGATTCTCCAACCCCATGATAAGAAGTTTTCTTCCGATGTAAGCATGCTTACTGAAATAAAGGCTATATTCGCAAGAATTACTCCAACAGGAGCTCCAGCTTGAGCGTAAGCTCCATAGTAGCCTCTCCTATTGCTGGGAGCACTCTCAGTAACTAGTAACATAGCTCCGCCCCACTGCCCTCCTATTGCAATACCCTGACAAAATCTTAAAGCAGTGAGTAATAATGGAGCAACTATTCCAATAGTGTCATAGGTAGGCAATAACCCGATAAGAGTCGAAGAAATACCCATGAGCATTAAAGCAATCACTAAAGTCTTTTTTCTTCCTATCAAGTCTCCAAAATGACCGAATACAATTCCACCTATAGGCCTAGCTATAAATCCTGCAGCAAAAGTCATAAAAGATAAAACTAATGCAGTAGTTGGATCAACTTCTCCAAAAAATAGTTTTGGAAATACTAAACCTGCTGCTGCACCGTATAAAAAGAAGTCATACCATTCGATACTTGTGCCAGACAAAGATGTCAAAGCTACTTTTTTTATATTAGATTCTTTAAGCGAATTACTCATTACATAATAATAGACTGAAAATAAAGTATGTATAGAGGATTAGAGCAAGAACTCGTTAATAATAAACACGCCAACAGAAAGTCCACAGATAATAGATACAATCTCAGTGATTCTTTGGTTTGTAATCAAACTAGATAAAAGCTTATTTACGATGTACCAGGTTAATCCACCAAAAATAATCATGATAATAAAAATTAGTAAGTCATGAATGGTGCCTTCGATATATTGCATTTTTTAGATGTAGATAATTCAATTCTCTATGTTGTTAGTTTAATCTAAAGATCATATATGAACTCTTTCTTTTTACTAGCTTTGCTGTCGATATTGTTTCTAATTTCAGCAATTGGAAGATAATAGTTGCTACAATCCGCAAGAAAATTTTATGCTCTCATTTAATAACCTATCCCTTAGAAGAGGTTCAAGACTTTTATTTGAAGATGTGTCTTTTACTGTGCATAAAAATAATAAAGTTGGACTAGTTGGTGCAAATGGAACTGGAAAAACGAGTCTTTTTAAAATGATTCTAGGAGAATTTGAATCGGATCAGGGGCAATGTAATTATCCTTCAGACTTAAAAATAGCTTGCATGGCTCAAGAAATTCCTGGCACTGATGAAAAGGCTTTAGATTATGTTATCAGTGGTGACGAAAAGCTCGTAGAGATTCAAAAAGCAATTTCAGATGCTGAGTCTAATGGAGAGTATGATTCTCTAGGGGAACTTCATTCACAACTTGAGGATCTTGATGGGTTTACTGCTAAATCTAGAGCAGAGAAACTGCTTGTAGGTTTGGGATTTTCTGAAGAAGAATTTTCTAAAACTCTTAAAGAATTTTCAGGAGGTTGGCGGGTAAGGCTAAATCTCGCTAAAACGCTCATGCAACCCTCTGATCTGCTGCTTTTAGATGAACCGACAAACCATTTAGATTTAGACGCAATCATTTGGCTTAGTAATTGGATTAAATCTTTTAAAGGCGCGATGTTACTTATATCACACGACAGAGAATTTTTAGACGAGTGCGTAAACTTTATTGCTCACATTCATAATGAAGCTATTGAGATCTATAAAGGTAACTACTCTCAATTTGAAGAACGAAAGGCAGCAAGACTTGCCGAGATAGAAAGTAATTATTCTAAACAACAAAAAGAAATTTCTCACATGCAAGAATTTGTGAAACGATTTAAAGCAAAAGCAACGAAAGCCAGACAAGCTCAAAGTCGTATAAAGGCACTAGAAAGAATGGAGCTAATAGCCCCAGCACACATCGATTCTCCATTTAAGTTCAAAATACCTGAAACAAGTAAGATTTCAAATCCACTAATAACTCTTGAAGATGCTCATCTTGGATATGAGACTTCTATCATAAGTAATGTGAAAATATCGCTATGCCCAGGAGATAGAATTGGATTATTAGGAGTAAATGGTGCGGGAAAATCTACTTTTGTAAAAAGTCTTAAAGGTGAATTGCCCCTTTTAAAAGGTAACAAATATGAGGGCAAAAATTTAAAAGTTGGTTATTTTTCACAACACCAAGTTGATGATCTCAATCCTGAGCAGAGTCCCATAGATCATCTTATCAAGGTAAATGAGGATGCATCAGAGTCAGAAATAAGAAGTTTTTTAGGTGGTTTTAATTTTACTGGCGATAAGACCAAAAATACGATAAAAAACTTTTCTGGGGGTGAGAAAGCTAGATTAGCACTATCAATTATTGCTTTTCAAAAGCCAAATCTATTACTAATGGATGAGCCCACCAACCATCTGGATATGGATATGCGACAAGCTTTAACAGTTGCTCTTCAAGGATTCGGAGGTGCAATACTTCTAATATCTCACGATAGACATCTGTTGGCGAACACCGTAGATGAGTTTCTTATTATAAATAATGGTATTTTGGATAATTTTAAAGGAGATCTGGAAGATTACAGAAAATCAGTCTTGAAAAATTCTTCGCCTAAAAGAGAAAAGGACCATAAAAAAGAAAAAGTACTTACTCAAATAGACCAAAAACAAATTAAGAAAGAAATAATTGCTGTAGAAAAAATATTGAAACGCCTGAATAGGAAATTAAAAGAAGTTGAGAAAAGTCTTAATAATCCGAAATCTTATGAAAAGGAGGAAGACTTAGATTTTCATGCACTATTAAGGGATCAAGTCAGTTTAACAAATGAGATAGAACTATCTGAGGAGCAGTGGTTTGATTTAAATCAAAAATTAGAAGAAGGTTAGATCCGTAATCAGTTCTGCAAGTTTTAAATGATAAAGATAATGATTAAATATAAAGTATTAACTGATATCTAATTTCAAAGTTTATTGAGGTAACATAGATGAGAAAATTTATTTTTTTAATATCAACTATAGCGATAGTTGGTTGCACTGATACACAGGACAATAGTGATATTTCTCTCAATGATGAGGAAGTAATACCGAATGAAAATAACATCACTTCACATTCTATTGTCCAACCTGGAGCACCAGGAGAAGATTCAAAAACTTTAGATCCAGTTAAGTATCGTGTTTTCGAGTTAGATGATGGTCGGCGCTAAGCTGTTTAGGATTCATTGTTTCATTATATATTCTGACATTTCCCATTTAGGATATCTCAATTTAGCCAGTGATATTGTCTCTTCCGTCCAAAAGGGGTCTCCAGGCAAGGGAACTCCGAAACAGTTAAGTTGTTCAGGTGTAGCATGTTCAAAAACCTTATGCCATGGTTTATTAAAATGCCATGGCCAAGCCGTATAGCCAATTGCATCATTACCTGCTTTTTTAAAGCAAGAAGTCATTGCATATCTGTATCCATTTGGTTCGGTAAGGTTTGTGCCTCGATGTAATACATCAATGCCATAAGCCAGAAGAGTTCCTGCCGGTCCAGCTGCACTTCGCTCAAACTTCATTAACTCTTTTTGATATTCATGATCTTCACGTTTTTTGAGAAAACGTTTCACACCACCGCAATTATCACTGTCTGTTCGATTAACATAATGCGTAGGCCCATGTGCTTCAGTGACTTCACTGAAAAAAATAATAAAAGTAATAGAGTTCAAACACTCATCGCGAGAAGGTACCGTCAGTGTATGGTTTCCAAAATCGCAATGAAATGCTTGATCAAAATCTGCTTCACCAGTGAATTTTGCCCAGGCCTGAGCTTGATATAGCCTCACTTCTTCGGTTTTTAAAGCCTGTCTAGCAAATTCTATTAAATCTGGATGAACTGAGATTAGATTTAAAGAACTTGAACATTCGAAGGGTATATTTTCAAAATTTTTGAATTGTTCCAGTGTTGTTTTTCCCACATCACCTTTTTCTTTATTGTCAATTGGTCTTACTGCCGTTTGTCGATCAGGAAAAATAATTTGAAAGTCCTCTACTACAGCATCTATTTCTTTTCTTTTGAAGAATTCAGGAACCACAACAGCCCCTTCTTTTCTCCATAACTCGATATGCTCTTCTTTAATCCTCTCTGTCATAATTTAAAGTTTCTTGAAATCAGACTTAAATGCTATTCAAAATTAAAGGAAATCATTTCCATGATCTAACTATACCTTTCTATCAAAATTATGGAAACTTGAGGAATTTCAGATGGTGGGCGATACAGGACTTGAACCTGTAACTTCCACCGTGTAAAGGTGGCACTCTACCAATTGAGTTAATCGCCCAGAAGAGCGCGAATTATAGTATTCAAACTTGTGTAAGTCACTAGAGTTATATTGACCTACACATACATAGAATATAACGTTTAATTATGAAATACTTAACTAGCCTCCTGCTCAACTTGCTAGTCTCTGGAGTCCTGCGTTTAAAAATATATTAATCTATTGCTGTTCAATCATGAATTATCTGTACTCTCTTAATAAAGATTATTTAAAAGAACCACATGACATTGATTATGGTCTCGGAAAAGCTATTTTTTGTGAAAAACTTTATATACAAGTTCTGCAAGAACTAAATATTGATAAAGAAAAAGTTGTTCACTTTAGCTTTCTATACGAAGTCAAAGACTTGGCTATAACAGAAAAGATCATTAAAAATTTATGCTTAAATTTAAATGAATTAGGTCATGAAGTAAGATCTTTGCAGGCATCTGGTATTCTTAAGCTCATAATAATGGAGATATGGTACTCTCTCAAAAATTTCTATAAAGAAAATGAAAGAAAGAAGGCAATGAGATATTTACTTGAACTCATGGATAACTACATTGTAATTGAGCAAATTGAGTTAATGGATCTACATTTTAAGCAACATCACTTTAGAGAAGACCCATCAAAGAGTCAGTTTTAAGAAACAGATAAGTTACTTTTTCAAAGACTTCTCGTGTATCTGCAAACCGGAAATCCTGAACAGCCATAAAAGTAACTTCCATCTCTCCTATTACGCTTCTTCAAAAGTTTTTTTGAGCATTTTGGGCATACGGGTGAAGAACTCTTAGAACTTGAAGTTTTACTAGCCTTTTGCTCTCTCTTTTTCTTATTACCGCAGGATTTACAAATATAATCATTTCTTTTTTGTCTGGACGGGTTCCAATTCACTCCAGGTTTCAGTTTATCGAAACAAACTCTACATAATTTAATAGAGTCATTCGATGAGTTTCTGGTTCTTGCGTTAGTTGAAACAGATCCTTTACAGTCATTACAGTTACGGCCTACTCCGCTCTTAAGATTTGGGTCCAAGAACTTGGATTTAGGTTTATTGGTCTTGCACTTAGGACAATAAACCAGTTCACCGGACTGAATCTTGGCTACTGTTTTTGTGATTTTATCTGCTAGGTCAGACTTTTTTTGCTTAAAAAAAAACTGGCTAACTGGTTGGAAATATTCTCTACAGGATCTTTACCCAAATTGAACCTGTTTAATCTCAAGAAAGGGAAACCGTAACCTTCAAGAATTTTCTCTCGTTCAATATCTTTTTCATTGTAATAGTGCGAGTAGTTAAACTCATTCACATTATCTCTATCAACAAAATGCTCCAAGAAGCCATCGTATTCAATTATCAGATGTTGTGTTTTCTCTTTTGACTTAAATGTCATTAAAAAATCACATCTATAATCCGGATGTTTATATGTCGGATCAAGCTCTTTAAGATACTTCCCAACTTCAAACTGTGCTGTTAGCTCAATATTATTGTGATTCTCTGCAAAGAATGACGTTTGTTTTATCCATTCAAGAACCTTAAGTTCCATAGGCGAATTAGGATCTACATCTTCTGCAGAGGGGAGCTTATTGGCCTTTTCTATTTCATCTCTGTAATGGCTTAGGATTTTAAAAGCATTACCTCCATAATCATTTATAGGCTTAGAAGTCACAAAGACCACTTGCTCTTTAGCCCTACTCATACCCACATTAAGTCTTTGCAGTCTCAAATTTTCTTCAGCATCAATATTATCCTGATCGAAGTTTTTACCCAGAACATATTGAGAAACATCATTATTGGGTGAATCCACAAAAGAATAAAAAATTACATCTCTTTCTTCTCCCTGACAGCTATCAAATGTCATTACCTTGATGTTAAGTTTGTCCATTTGATTGTACATAGCAGACCTTTCAATCTCACTTAAGATAAATCTTTGTTGGTCTCTCATGGGTGTAATTACACCAACAGAGGGAGGATCGGATAATTCTGAAAGCTCTTCTAATTTAGTCACAATAAATTTGCTTTCTAAACTGTTGATATTTTTTGAGGATACGTTTCCTACTTTTTCAAACGCCTTTCCATCATGCTCCAATTCTTCAAAGGTAATAACTTCTTCTATAGGTTTAGCTCTTACCTTGATGGTTTGAAGTAAATTGTCATAGAAATATTTGCTGGAGAAAGAAATTATTTCGGGATAACCTCTAAAGTGCTTTTTCAATAATCCATCGTAATTTGCAAGGTATTCAAAAAACTCCAAGATGGAGACTTTGATATTGAACAGCTTAGATCGTTCTTCTTTCTGAATATCATTTCCAAAGGTTTCCTGAAAAGCTTTCCTTATTCCATCCTGATATCCTGCATTAATTAATTTACTTGAATTAGTAGCTTTCACATTGCTGAACTGTTTCTTATCTCCCATTACTACGATCTTTTTAGCTCTCAAGATTGCTGGGAACGCTTGAGCAATAGATACCTGTGAAGCTTCATCTATTACTATTAGATCAAAGAGTTCAGGCTCTAGTGGTACGTAATCAGCATAGTCTCTTATGCCGGCAATTATGCAAGGAAAGGCATTTCTAAGATGTTCTATATCTGCACGAGGAAACTTTTTCTTCTTAACAATAAGCTGCTTCAATGTTCTAGCAGTTGCTCTATTTTCATCAACAAAATCAATAAATCTCTTATCAAATATATTGACCATCTTAACGGTAGAATTTCGTTGAACATTCTTGAGCGAATCAGAAAAATTTAAATTTGGTATTTCCTCAAATTTATTCTTAAGCGAATTTAATACCCCTGTAAGTTTGGCTAAATCACTCACTCTTTCTATTTCATCTGAAATATCATCCGATAGAGATGTTTCCCTATTGATTGTAATATTCAGTTCTTCTAGGTTTTCCAGTTTCTCTAGGTTCCTTTTTAATTTCTTTAAACTGGAGGCAAATTCTTTAAGCTCCTCTTCATCTGTGTTGAGTTTTTCTTCAAGTATAAAAGTGGAAATTAAATCCTTATCACTATTAACAGATTTTGTTTTTGTAAGATCCTTAGAGATCTTTTGATTTAATTTGTAATAGTCTTTAAGTAAATTCAGATTAGCCGATCTCCTAAAATCCAAAACCTCTTTGAAACTTAAGTCTGAATTTAAAGAGTTATTCCAATCCTTGAGTTGAAAATTTCCTAGGAGAAAGAATAAAAGTCTAGATTTGATTTCTTCATGAAAACTTAATTTTTCTTTCAAGTAAACTTCATCAAATTCATATCTCTGTAAAGACTTAAGTAAGTTTTTATATTTCTCTTTGTATTTATCTGCTATTTCCAAACTGGAAACTAATTGAGAAATTTCATCTACAGTTGCAGCCTCATTTTCTGTAATAATTTTATTTAACTCGTCATTCATCATGACACCCTGCGAAATACTCAGGTCTGCTGCGAAGTTTTTTAAAAAGGATAAATGCCTTAATAGAATCTCTTCATCTTCTTCTCTAAGACCTAACTTAGATTTCAGAGTGAGATATTCTTTAATCTCTTTTATCTCAACATCTTTGTATTTGTCTATGTAAGTCTCTACATCATCTTTTAGATTCTTTTCTACCTCTTCTGTGTCAGCTTGCTTAAGCTCCTCTTCTGTCGAACGTGCATAGTTTCTGATGTTATCTATGTTTGAAGATTGGAGTATCTTTGCGTAGGTGTTACCTTCTCTTCCTAACCTTAGGATTGGATTTTGGAAGTTTTCACCTCCATCAATACGTACTTGATTTAATGTTTCCTCAAGTTTGTCCTCAACTACATCCAAAGCCTCTTTCTTATCCGAAAGCATCAAAACTGATTTATTTTTTAAAATGGCCTCGAAAAGAATGGCTGTGATGGTATGACTCTTTCCAGTACCAGGAGGACCCTGAACGGTTATAAACCTACTTTCTGGGTTATTGATTGCTGAAACAATTTTTCTTTGTTCTTCATTGAGTGGAATTGGAGAAGAAAAAACTAATCTATCAGAACTGCCTGTACTATCCCATCCTTGTGAAACCTCTTTTACTATCATCTTTGGTTCTTCTTCGATAAAAGAGGCTATTAGCTCTGCAAAGGTTTTACCAACTTCATTATTATCATCTAGAAAATCTATAAGTTCCTCATAGTCATTGATTGCTGATTCATCAGCTTTATCAAATAAAGATAAGCAAAGTTCGTTATTCAATTGGAGTGAACTATTTTTTGATGTGGTGAGGTTATCTTTAGAAAAATCTACATTATTATCTGTATTGAACTGAGACAATAACCCTGCCATTTTGGCATTTAAAGCCTCACATAATGTTGAATCATCTTCTACATAAGTAATACGATCTCCTACAGTTGAAGATATTGTTGCAGCAGCTCCACCAGTAGCTTCTTGAAAGGTATATTCAATAGCTTTTTTATTGATGATGTACCTCTTCTCAAAAGAAAGCTCATAATCTAACCTGCCATCACGTGTAGTTTCTGTGACTGAAAGAGGTATGAAAAAAACTGGAAAACTATGCTTTCTAAATTTAAGCTCACCTAGGTTTAGATAAATCTCTAGTCCTTCTTTTAATTTCTTATTCCTCAATAGTTCAGCTATCTCAGAATGCAAATCAGCAATAGCAAAAGTTTCAAAAAAACCAGTAAAGGAATTCTTAATTACTTCCGGATCAAGTATTTCTTGCAAGACATCCAGTAAAAGCCTGGTTTCTTTATTGACTTGGAAATCAACTAGAGATTCGGACAATTTCGTTTGGTACTCGTCCACTATAAATCTAGACAAGCTTTCAGCTAACTCGTTTGTATCTTCATCTTCATTGTCACTTTCTCTTTGCAGTGTTCCAGTTAAGGACTTTACAGAGTCTTTGACAATATGCTCATGAATGGCATCTGTTATAGATGCAATAGACTCTTGCACAAAGATTTCGTGATCATCTTGATGTTTTATAAATAAATTTTGAACCTTTGATTCAAGATCTTGAGTCAAACTATCATCTAAATTCTCTAGCTGAGACAATGCCAATTTTGTTATGACATCAGTAGAGATTGCTTCGATATTAGAGGTATAAGTGCCTCTTCGAATATTTACTTTGTAATCTCTTTCTTCAGAGTTAATGAGATTAATTAATTTCCTCCTAAAAGAAGGATATTTATTTAGTCTTGTTCCGGTAAGGTTGCTATTTCTATCCTTTAATACAAAGACCCTCTTTGGTATCCGTCTTCTTTTGAAATCGGTCTCCAAAAAGTTCATAAAATAATTGCATACCTCTTTTACAAACATAATTTAGAAATATTTAGTTTGATTGTAGCTTGAATTGAAAAGATAGACACTTAGTCGTGAATTATTTAATTTTGCCATACACCGTAACCTCTTTTACGAAGTCTTCTGGCTTTTTCTATTTCCATTGCTTCAGCTTTCTTTTTGGAAAGTATTGGATTGTGTGATTTATAGAGACGTGGTTTCAATCGAATACCGTAATTTCTGGCATAGGTATTGTATAGTCTTCCTCTCTTATTCCTTGCTCCTGTGGTGTGTTCTGCGAATCTTTGTTCAGGAGTTTTTGAACTGTAGCCAACGTAAACACAGGGCTTTTCAGGGTCGTAATAAGGGTTAGCTTCTTTGAATTTTTTGTGCTTTAGAACTTTTTTATCAAGCTCAATTACATATATACAATATTCATTCATCCGACTTCCAATTCACTTTAGTCTAGCATTTAACATGTTTGGTCTTCTGAAAAAAGAACCTTATTCTTTAAAGCAAATTCTGTTTTTGCTTTTTTTCCACTATCATAAGATTTATAGGGCACTACTAACTCAACTCTATAGCCCTCACTTCCTGAAGAAATAAATTTTCCTCTTTTACTCCATCCAGCATAAGTATCCCATTTTTCCTGCTTCAGAGGCTTTATTTCACCTCTTTGTTTCAGTTGCCACTGAAGCATAGGTATAGCTAGTTCAAAATTTGATTTAGAAATCATAATTTACTCCTTATATATTTTTTTGATATTGCATTTCTTTCGTCGTAGAGATTCGAGTACCTCTTTAAAATACTTTGGCAATCCCAAGTTAATCTGCTGTCTAATGAAGAAATACTTAACAAAAGAGATTTAATCTCTCTTTCAACAATGGTTTTGTCTCGAGAATAGAACTCCCATTGTATTTCTTCATAATTACTGTATTCATGAATAATTTTATAAATTAGATTTACTTCGAAGGTGTAATCATTTTCAAACCTTCCTTCAAGTAATCTAATTCTCAGATCTTGTTTGACCCAATTTAGGTCGATATTGTCATCTAACTTAAGGACCATGCAATAACCATTACGTTGAACACGCAATAATTTTACAAGGAAATTTGACGCGGATTAGCAAGATTTCCATTGGGACAATGGACTTGACAATTGTCAAAATATCATATTTTTTCACGAAAGTCAAGTTTTGCTCTGTTTTTCTCATCCAAATCTTGTTTTTAAAGCTGATTTGACGGCAGAATGATATGAGTCTATGGTTTACTTATGAAATCTTCTTTTGTAATTCTACTAACCTTGCTAGTCCTTGGTGGTTGCTCTTCTCAAATAAGTCGTTGCATAGATTCAAACTATGAATGGTCACCTGAAAGCTATAGCATGAAATTTCCTACAACTAATTCCAATAACAAATTGCATAATCAATGGATAAAGAAACAGGAAGAAAGAAACAAATTAGGTGCTAATAAAATAAACATCATTAAATATTATTTTTTATATGGCTTCGAGGACTTAACAGATTGGTTTTTGTGGGAAAGAGAGTATTTTAAGAAACAAGAAAAAGTTTTAAAAGATAGAGCAAGAAAGAAATGTAATGCTCAAGGTGTATATTAAGATTTAAAGATATGAAAAAGGATTACATAGACAGGTCTAGTGTTGCACTCGATGAATTTGTAGATGAAGATTTACGTATTAACGTAATCAGACGTCAAACTGGTAAAGCTATTGACGAAGCAACTGCTAAGAATCTTCTCTCTCAAGCTAAGCTCAACAACGCACTAACAAAAGTAGTTCCCGGTAGCCCAGAGTGTCTTGATATATTAAAGACTCTGACTGATTTATATAAAAATTGGGAAGAACTTAACAACCTCAGAGAAGAAGTTTATTGGAATCCTCAACCTTGGGATGAAAAGTATGAAGCTATGGAACATTTGATAGCCTTGGTACAGAAAGTAAGAGGGATTAAATGAAAAATTTTCTCATTATTAAAAGAATCATTGTATTAGTAATAATCTTATTGGGGTTTTTGGAAGCTTTATTATCAAATCTTGTAACTAACTTTTCTAATAATATTGAACTGATAAGAAACTATGCAAGTTCCTTGGAAGGAGTATCGAGTGATGTGAACGTTTACTTAATTCTTATTTCTATGTCATTCATTATCCTATTACTCATTCTTTCTGCATTGGATAAAAATAAATTTTTTAAATTAAAAACCTCATGGGTAGGTATTACGGGTCTTGTTTTATTCACTCTTTTTGGATTAATGCCAACAGGAGATGTAGTTATAGAGTTTCATAATTCTGCAAACATAAGATACTTGCTTTATGCATTATTGGGGTCTTTGATAACTCTAAACTTTGTAGAAGAACATAGGCAAAAGAAATAAATATGAAGGGTTTTTTAGAAAGATTAACAGGCGTAATCCATTGGATAGGATTCGGTGTCTCTTTGTATTTAGTCTATTTTATATATTTTGATTACCCAAGTGATTCTCCATTGTGGTTCGATGTTTTAATGATATTAATTCCCAACACAATTGGTTGGTTAATTAAATATATAGTCACAGGAAATAGTAACTTTTTACCTTTTGAAGAATCTAAACCACAAGTCACTCCTAGTAGAGCTACTGCTTCAAAAACTAAACCAAAAAACTCTACTAGCAATCTATCAGAGCTAAAACAAAAACTAGATGAGAAAAAAAGAGAAGGTGCTGGAAAAGGAACACTGAAGATATTGGAAGCAGAAATAGAGAGGCTAGAAAGAAATGAAAAGGCTAAATAAAATAATACTAATAACCGGGATACTGCTTTCAACTAGCTTGTGGGCTGATAATTATGAAAATGAAATCATTTTCTACGAAGAGTTTAGCCCACTTAAAAATGAGCAAGAAACTGCTAAGTTTTCGGAATACTATCAGAGCATAGTAGATAAAAATGAACCTGATACGCTTGGGTGGAAGTTTTTTAAAGCGGAAGACAAAGTCATAGCCATACTAAGATGGAAAGATTCTCAAGCAATAGTGAGGCACTTAGAAAATGTTTCTGAAGGTGGAATACTTGAAGAAGACTTTAATGCCTTTAATGAACACTTTGCTATTAACAGTATTGCAGTTTACGGAAATATAGATGCTGATGTTAAAAAAATGCTTATGGATTTTGGACTGCCTTTTGAATTCTATCCACTAATTGCTGGATATAGTAGATAAATGAAACACCTACTTACTCAATGACCTAGAGATGTTTGATTTATGAGTATGCTTATATTCCTAATAGCCCTTTCAGTTGCTTTTGGAATCTATTATTTGTTCAGGAATAGTTTTGATTATGAAGCAGGAGTTCCAGTTCGTAAGAGTTTTTTCTTGTTTATAATTTTCTTTGTCATTATGTTTTTTATATCACAATTTGCTGGCTAGATAGATTTGGAAATAGATTATTTAAATGAAAACTTTAACCACCCTCTTACTTGCTTTACTGATCTTTGGCTGCGCTTTTAATATTTCAGAGATTGGAAGAAGTCAAGCAGCCTATTCGAATTTCTTTCTTTGTTTCCCAAATACAGATATTGGCTTTTCAAAATTGCACGCTGAAGAACAACTCATAATTATGAAAGGAATTGCAAACGAAAAAAGAATTAGAAATTTTAATTGTGATGAATTTTCCAATTTCGCAAGTACTATTAAAAATGTTGATGATATTAATAAAGAAATTTTAATGGATAAGTCTCAGCCATGCCGAAGACCTAACCTCAATAACTGTGAAGCACGTTAAAACGTGGTAAAAATCTCAAATAACAAAGGAAGATAATTAATGGATAGTGATATTAAAAAAATTGAAAGTAGAATTGAAAACCTAGAAAAATCTGTTGAGGAAATAAAAGAAGCTTTGAGCAAAGCTTTTGAAAGAGAACAGGGTCAGTGGAAACAAGTATTTGATGCGGTTGATATGAACTTTAAAGAGATTAGAGATTACGCTAACGATACTTTTTTGCACGCAGATACATTCTGGGAATATAGAAAAAAGGATAATGATCTTAACTAGAAGCTACATTTACATGTTGCCCTACTTATTCTAATTCTTTTATGTTTAAGAGAATTTTGTATTGGTTTAAAAAACACTACAAGAATATATATTACTGTACTCGATGCGATGTTAAGCTTGAAAGAATTAATAGTTATCTGGATGCTGCTATTTCATTAAAATATAAATATAAATGCCCCAATTGTGGTATGAAAAAAAGTATCAGAGCTAGATAAAAATAAGAGAAATTTATGAATCAAATTAAAAAAGACTTCAAATCTATTCTCTTGGCATTATTTTTTGGAATAATCCTTGTAATAGTTTTAGGAGCCTAAATGAAAAAGAAGTTATTAAGGGAAGGACCTTACGCAGACTTTTTTTCTCAAGGGGTGCAAGTGGATAATGTATTAACAATGGCAGGACAAATTGCTGTTGATGAGAATGGTAATACTCCGGCCGATTTCAAAAGTCAGATGATCATGTGTTATGAGAATATCTCAAAAATTTTGGATCATTTTGGCGGTACTCTTGAGAATATAATTGATGAAACGTGGTTTGTAACCGATATGAATGAGTGCATAGAAAACGTTTCAGAGGTCTTCGCTGAGAGAGAAAAAATTTATGGTTGCAAGCCCGAAGTTTCTCAAACATTGATTGGTGTAAATGCTCTTGTTCAGCCAAACCTTAAAATCGAAATTAAATGCATCGCACATTTAGAAAAATGAAAAAAATATTTTTAATATTTAATATATTTCTTATAGGCCATTTAAGTGCAGGGCCTGAAGAAGCCATAAAAGAGTTTTTTCGGGATTTTAATAACGAAGATATTTTAGCCATTAACAAAAATTCAGATTCCCCTTTCATATACATCATGGGTAAAAATATAGTCCTTGAAGAAAAATATAGCGATGCAATAAATTTTAATGGTTTAAAAAAGGATGGTTGGTCTTACTCAAAGATTAATACTTCTAAGGTTCTATACAATGATGATGATACCTCTATGGTTCAGGTAAATTTTTCAAGATTTGATAAGGATAATCAAATTATCTTAACAAGTGATGTGACTTATTTACTTGTAAACAAAGATGGAAACTGGAAACTTAAAGGAGGCTTTAGTCCAAATCTAGCTACACTAGGAAATGACTGAAAATTTATTAAAAGCTCAGATTCTAGATTTAGAAAAAAAAATAGAAATTCTTGAAAGTACAATTCAAGATTTACAAGCTCAGCAGCTTGAAATTAGTAATAATATCATTACCCTTATTCAGCATGCCGAAACTATGAATAATGTAACAGACGCATCAGGTATGCTTGCGCAACACGTGACTGAATTAGAAGAAAAAATCAATCTTGCGCTATCCTGGATAGAAAAGGAATCCAGCCAAAAAAATTTAAATTAATTTAAATGAAAAGAATCCTTTTATTACTTTTTTTTGTATCTCAATTAGCTTTTACCGATGCAAGCAAGTTGGTTAAAGAAAATTGTGCTTCATGTCATGAAGATGAAGGACTGAATTTAATTTCGCTATCTTCAATGACGTATTTAACTCAGTCAGAACTAATGTATGTTCTTCAAAAAGGAAAAATGAAGCAGCAAGCTTCACACCTTTCAATACAAGAAAAAGAGGCTATCTCAGAATATCTTGCACAAAATGAAGTCCTAGGGGCTATAACAGGCTCGTCTAATTACAAATGTCCTCATGTCATAGAGAAAAGAGACCTTAAACAAAGCTCAAGTTGGCCAAGTTGGGGTTATGATAATTTCAACACCAGAAATCAGCTACATTCTAATATCAACGCAGATAATGTTAAGAGTTTAAAATTACGATGGTCTTTCGGTATTAGCTCTCAAGATGTAAGAGCCCAACCTATCGTTATAGGAGAAGTAATTTTATTATCAGATTCAGATTCTCTACATGCACTAAATAGAGAAAACGGTTGTACTTACTGGAAATTCACTTCCAAGGCTAGACTTAGAAATGCACCAGTCTTAAATAAAATAGATGGTGAATCAATTTTTTTAGTTGATTCTGATTTTGAAGTTTATAAGTTAAATTTATTAAGCGGTGAATTGATTTGGGCATCAAAAATTCCCGTTGATTATGAATCAAATATTCCCTCAGCATCTCCAGTACAATCGGGAAAATATCTCATAGTTCCAATATCTACTTTTGAAACAGTGCTTGCGATAGACCCCAGACATGAGTGCTGTAAAACAAGCGGGGGGATAGCAGCAGTTGATACTGATTCTGGTGAAATAATATGGACGCATAGGATTGAAGAGAAATCTACAAGTCTTGGAAAAACATTAATCACAAGAATGGAAAAGTTTGCACCAGCAGGGTCAGCCGTCTGGAATGCCCCCGGTATTGATGAAGAAGATAAAAGAATTTTCTTCGGAACAGGTCAAAGTTTACAAAGTCCAGCGTCTAATTTTAGCGATGCCATCATTTCAATGAACCTAGAATCAGGGGAGAAAATGTGGGCAACTCAGACACTTAAAGGTGATGCATACAACGTGGGTTGCGAAATACCGGGTATAAAAAGATTGGTCTGTCCGAAAGAAAATGGTCCTGATTTCGATTTTGGAGCTTCAGTAATTCAATCCAAGGATCAGGAAGGGGAAAAAATTCTTCTTGCCGGTCAAAAATCAGGCTGGGTTTTTAGGCTTGATATAGATACAGGAGAGATATCTTGGAAAAGTAAAGTTGGAAATGGAGGCACACTTGGAGGTGTTCATTTTGGCATGACAACCGACAATAAAAATTTATATGTCCCTATATCGGATAGAAAAGTCAACAGAGACTATGATAATGATGCAAAACCAGGACTGTATGCTCTAGATTTTGAAGATGGAGATATCTTATGGGAATATCGGCTAGATGATATTTGCAAATCTCGAAAAGCTTTGCATGGAGAGGGCAAATGCAGTACAGGTTTCTCAGCTGCTATTTCAATGACAAATAATGTGATTTTTGCAGGAGCATTGGATGGGAGATTTTCAGCACATGCAAGCGAAGATGGTTCTAAATTATGGGAGTTCGATACCCTTAAAGACTTCATTACTGTAAATGGAATGCCCGCAGTCGGAGGTTCCATAGATTCAGCTGGACCAGTAATTGTTGATGACTGGGTATTTGTAAACAGTGGTTACAGTCAACACGGGCAGATGGCCGGAAATGCAATACTTGCTTTCTCTTTGGATTAGGAAAACCCTATCCAGCGTCCCGATGCAGCTGTAACAACCCAAATTGAAAAGGACAAAACTCCCAAAATTTTCATGAAAAAGTTTTCTTCTCTTGAAAGGACTATTGGATTCCTTATGAAATAAACGAATATCGTTCCCATTAGTAGGCACGAGATCTTTATCCAAAATGCTCGGCTGTAATAACATTTCACTGCCTCACTTAAAAAAAGTGGGATGCCTGTGAGAATCAAAATAGAAAGTCCAAAATTAAACCAAGGCTTGGTGACTCTTATTACATAGCTAGTGGTTTCAGTTTTCATTAAAATTCCCAATAGTCTAAAGTCTCCGATAACCACTGCACCACCTAAAATTCCCAGGCCTATAAGATGAAAAGACTGAATTACTGGAAATAACCACAACGAACCTCTTACATATTCACCAATATAGCTGTCTTCAAGAAGATAGATAATTTCCAGTAGTTGATTAGATTCCATTTAAATACTCATAAATTTCTGGATCAACGGTACAACTTATTAAGAAATTGACTAACTCAGATTGAGGTTGCTTATCGCAATCAAACCAATTGTAGGCGATCATCCTGCCAGATATGATCACCAGTCCCCATAGAACCAGAGAAATTGTTGCTGAAACCTTCATTCGAAATGGAATGAAGCTGTTTTTGTCCCAGGCCTTGCTTTGTCGATTCATAGTTCTGTGAAAATACCAGGCATTGAGACCTGCGAGCAACATCAAAAATAACTTTATCCTAAAAAATAAATTTTGATAATTTCTCACAGGGAGCGCATAAAATAACAATAGGCCTGTGATAATCATGAAAAGAAAACCAATGAGTGTTAAAGGTAGAATTTTCGCATTCATTTGACTGATGGATAAATTTTTGAATCCATATCCTGTCAACCGTAAATCAACAAAAAGTAATGTACCAAAAAATATAGTTATAAATAGAACATGAGCAGACTCTATCCAAGGATACATATAGAGTGACTCACGAAGAGCAATACTTCCTGAAGTTGAAGCCAGCCAGTCAATGAAGTTAAACATGAAATTTAATTTCTCATATAAACATTATGACAAGCGACACATGCTTGATATAAATCCGCGCCGACAACGAAAAGCTTTTCAGAATCCTTGTTTTCAGCAGCTTTCAAAGCTCTTTTGCCTATTGGTTCAAGAAGTTCAGAAAATCTTACCCAGTCTTCTCTCCCTTTTGCACGATCAGGTCTATTTAAGATAAAAGTGCTCTCCATTATCACCTTGGCACCAAAAATAACCTCATTCCATTCTTCCTGATTGGTTGGTGCCAGACTTAATTCACCCTCTTTAGTAATAATAGAACCCGAAGCATTCCATATTTTTTCAGATGCTGGAGTCAAAAGATGAGCCATAACATCATGCATATCAGAATGATGATGGTCATCGTCAGCAAATGAATTGTAAGAAATTAGAAGAGTGAGATTAAAAAAAATGGCGATTCTAAGCCTATTCACTACCTTCTCTCTCTAGGGTCAGCTCCGTCTCTAGGGGCTCCAGTACCGGAAGATCCCATAAATACCTTTCTGCCATCTGGAAAGGTTACATCTCTTCCATTTGCTATACAGCGTGGGAGACAAAGTTTTCCTTTACTTTGATAACCTCTTACAACAATAACCGTTCCCGGTTTAATGCTCTGCTTCGTTATGCCGTTTCGTATCAAAGTGTTAGGAGTTCCTCCCTCGACCATCCAAGTAGTTTTTTTGCCGCTTTCTTCAACTTCTAAATGAACCCAGGCATGAGGATTAATCCATTCAACTTTAATCACCTCGCCAGTAAGATTAACTGGGGCATTTGCATCAAATTCAGCTGTAAAAGCGTGATGTGAGAAACTATTAATACTTAATATTACAAGAAATATTGAAAAAATTGATTTACATATAAGGTTTATCATTGACTTTCCTCCGCTCTAGCACCAGCCAGTATATTGGCCATTGCATAATTTCCTTCATGGCAAGCATATTCATAGATCTTTGCATCGGTTGCCCTTAAAGGCATCTCTCCTTTCCAAATGTCTCGGTAAGCTTTTTTATCGTTAACCTCAAACTCATATAAAATTTCATTATCACTTGTCCTTGTAAATCTTTCTGTTACCTCTGCACCATCCATGATCAGGATTTGATGCCTTATAGCAGCTCTGAATTTTTGTTGGGGATGATGATTCTTGGTTTTGACAACAAGGGTATCTCCTTCCCACCATCCTATGGAATCTCCTAGCCAAGGACGCATCTCATCGGGATTATGCTCTGATTCAAGTCTTATAATCCTAGCGTCGTGATTCATCTCAACCATTATCATGACAAAGCCAGGAGACTGAACAATTTGATAGTGGTTATTGTAAAGGACATTCAACATGGGCGGTCCTCCACTAGAACCAAATCCAACAATACATCTTTCCCCAAGGCTTCTTTCTTCTGGATGATCTGCGCTGTTAAACATTCTGTAAATTGATGGGCCTTCTATTGCCCATCTAGTTAGTCTTCTCGGTAATTTGCCATTTTCCGGATAAGTTAAGATCGAACTTCGATATTTTCCATTTAGTCTGATGAAATCATTTCCAGGATCCATCCAAGCTACATTATAACCACCTACATCCCCACCAGATTCTGGCGTTTCTCCTTCTTCGTAAGGATTATCAAGTATTTCGTTAAAATCTTGACTTGCTTTCTTTGCATAATCAGCTACTTCATCGCTTATCTCAAGTGCATCAAAATGATCAGGTCTCTCTAAAGTTGTTAGACTTGCATTGGTCCATACTCCTTGAAGATCAGGGTCACCAAACCAAGTTTTTTTAACTTTAAATTCTTCAGAAAAGGTTGAGAGCGAGAAGATAGATAGAATTGTTATAAATATTTTATTTTGCACGCCACTCTCCATAAATTAACTCCTCAACAAATTCAACGCATTTAAATTGTTGTAATTGCGCATCATCCCCTACTTTTTTATATAGCTTCATCTGTATTTTCCATGGTCTTGTAAAAACCTCTTCATCTTCAATCATAGCTTCATAGTCCATCAAATGCTCATTTAAAAGGGTATATCTTTCTGTAACCTTAAGTTTATCTGAATGGTAATTTCCTGACCTATCAAACCAGGTTTGATCATTAAATCCAGTAGCTTCTATGACAAAAGTATTTTCTTCCCAATACCCCCAAGATTGTCCCATCCATGAGTCAACTGGTGGCTCTCCAGGATCTTGCAGATATATATTTCTTGTAGCACCTGCGTATTCGTAAGCAAAAAAGACGGCTTCCTCACTATGGAATATTTGGAAGGCATAGGGCATGTAAGTTGCTCTGGGTACTCCAGGTAAATAACATTTGATTTCAGGATCTCTATTTAACCAATCATTTCGATTTTCATCTCTTTTTCTCAAAGCATCTCTTTTGTAAGGTATTTTATTCCCAACTACGACGCTTAATCCACCTGGCACAGATCCCACTGCCCCTAATGCAAGGATATCTGGATGCGGTATAGGAACTACAGGTCCTTCGATAAGATGCATAGCTGCCGAAGCTGAGTGAGCTTCCAAATTAAAATTAGCCCTATTCATTACTTGCCATACTCCATTTAAATCAGGCTTTCCATTGGGACCAATTGGAATAATCTCAGAGAGGAGTATCGATTGAAAAATTAAAAGAGCCCCAAAAAATAATAATCTTAAAAATCTCACAAAAATTCTCCCTAGTTTTTTATAACTCCTGATCCATTAAATAATCATTTGATAAATTTACCCACCTATGGCGACAGGCCTTATTGGTGATGCTGCGCTCCCTCTTGAAAGTAAAGGTAGAATCATAATGCAAGATTCTATAACTGAATCTTTGGCTAAATTATTTAGTTTCAAGTTTTCTAAGGTATAAATACCTACTTGAGTAAGAAAGTAATGATGAACTGGAAAGCCTAATCCGTCAGGCATTCCTCCAGGCATCTTAAAGATTTTCTCTGAATTAGGGTTTGGCACCGCATCTACAAAAGGAGTATCTAAACCAACTGCGACAACTTTCTTGGTTCCCAAGAACTTGGCAGTTTCATAAGAAATACCCGGAGCATAAGAATAATAAATTTTGGATATATCGGGGTCTTCATAATGATCACTCCATCCGGTGTTTATAAGCACCACATCACCAGGCTTTAATCCTCTCTCAGATAAACCAGACAATTCAATAGTCTTTTTGAGATGTTCTACAGTTACATATTGGCCTGCTTCCATAGATTTACCTTTAAATATATGCTTCCTTACATCTAATAAAATCGCGCTAGTAATAATGGGTGGAACAGTTTCCATTCCGAGCTTTAATAGAGGCGAATCAGGTGAAGGTTTAACTTCCTTTTGAGTGAAACCTCCAAAATATTTCGCATCTTCTGACTTTAGATCAGACTCTCCATCCCATTTTTCTTGAGTATGAGAAAAATGACCAAAGGCATCCATCTGAGTTCCTTGATTACCATCATTAACGTTTTCATTTAAGACATCCATATTATAAATTTGCTTTGATCCCGCTAATCCTACTGGTGGAAGAAACTTAGGTTCGTATTCTCCTGCAAATGGAGACTTTGGCATTGTGGTTGATCTTTCATACGAAAGCTCATACTCTTTTGCCTCTTTGGATGCTAACTTTTCAGAACATCTGGACCAAGTTTCTTTGCCTATTAAATTTCCC
>CACMAF010000013.1:0-37380 GCA_902611645.1 uncultured SAR86 cluster bacterium
TTGGGCTAAATGGCTTTTTATAGTTCTGGCATTTTTTGTTTTATTCTCTACTCTATTATCAGGAACTGCTGCATTCACAAGAACCATATCTGACTATTTAATTTCTATGGGTCTAGTAAAAGAGCAAGCAAATACAAGAAAAAAGTTAATCAAGCTGATAGCTTTCCTTATCCCATTTCTATCAGGTTTATTCTATTTTGTTTTACCAAATCCCTTCACCTTACTTCTCATAGCAGGCATATGGGCCGCCATGGGGTTACCTATAGTTAATATAGGTGCGCTCTATTTAGTCAATAAGCTTGAGCCAGAGTTACAACCCAAAATTACAACTAAATTTATTTTATGGGCAAGTTTAGTATTACAATTGAGTATGGCAGTTTTAATCATAGATGACATACTTTTAGCGTTCTAAGGTGAATTAATGGAACAAATAAAATGGCCTTTTCTCAAGCAGACGTGGGGAATAGAATTTGAAAGTTCTAAGGGAGCTTACTTATATACTAAAGACGGAAGAAAAATTCTGGATGCAGCCGGCGGAGCGATAGTCAATAATATTGGATATGGAAGGGAAGAAGTCGCTGAGGCTATTTCCAGAGCGGTAATAAATAATTCATACATACTCCCTCCCTTTCTTACCCCTGAAAGAGAAGCTTTATTAGACGAATTGAGGAATCACTGGCTTCCATCTCATTTAACTAGAATACATCTCTCATCTGGTGGATCAGAAGCAAACGAATCAGCTGTCAAGCTAGCAATTCAATATCAAGCGAGTAGAGGAAAGCCCGAAAAGAATATCATTCTTACCAGAAGTCTTTCCTATCATGGCACTACATTAAATATGTCAGGTATTTCGGGTCATGAAGCTCGAAAAAGAGGACTGGAAAGTTATGTTCCATCACCAACCACAATAGAGACACCTTACCCACTTAGATGTCCTTTAGGTAGTTTTCATCCTGACTCAAAAGATTATTATTTAGATAATCTGAGAGATACGATCAAGAGATTAGATCCAAGAAATATAGCTGCCCTTTTAATGGAACCTATAAATGGATCTAGCGGCGGAGCAATTACTCCTCCAGAAGGATATTGGGAAGAAGCAGAGAAAATACTTAAGGAAAATGATATTTTACTGATTGCTGATGAGGTGATGACAGGCTTTGGAAGAGTCGGAATAGACTTCGCGTGTAATTTTTACAATACTCGACCAGATATCCTTGTAGCAGGCAAAGGAATGGGTGGAGGATATGCAGCTATTGGTGGAACCTACAGCACTGATGTGATAGCTGATTCTATTCAATCAGCAGGTTATGAGGTTATGTTTCATACATTTGCTGCCCTACCTCAATCATGCGCAGCTTCTGTTGAAGTTCTCAAAACACTTAGAGAAGAAAATTTATGTGAAAGAGTTCAGCCCCTTGGTGAAAAGTTATTACAAAAACTCAATTCCGAAGTAGGACAACATCCAAATATTGCCGAGATAAGAGGCAAAGGACTTCTTATAGGTATAGAAATTGTAGAGGATAAATCCAACTTAAAACCATTTGACGAATCTAAGAAAATTACAAGTAAAGTTATGCAAAAAGGTCTGGAGGAAGGTGTCTTTCTATACCCAGGGGGTACTGGCCAATATCGGGATATTATTTGTCTGGGTCCTGCATTTATTATAGGGGATCATGAAATTGATTTAATGGTAGACGTGCTAAAACAATCGGTTGATTTTGCCGTAGAAAATCTAAATACCATTTAGATTTTCAAATTTCTTGAACATATTTTGATATCAATGAATCAACTTCATTGATGGACTCTAAATTTCCCTTTGCATATAAATCTGCTAGCCCAAACAACTCAGCAAATAAAAGTTTTTCTTTATTTGCCTTTAGAACTTGAACTTGATCAGATTTTTCTAAAGTGTCCTTCCAGTAGTTTCGAACCTCAAGCCAAAAAAGTTTTGTTTTGTCCCAGTATTCCTCTCCAGCACTCCAATCAAAATCGCTCACCATTTGATATCTGGCAAGACCTATTTCTTTAGCAAGTACTTTGCCATTTAATAAAACCTTTGAATTATTCTGCTCGTGAACCCATCCAGAAGGAGTAATAGTGTGGAGATTAGTACCTGAAAGCAAATCATAGTCGTCTCTAATGGTAGTTTCTCTCCTTGGCAGAGGTCGGTTTGTTTCTTCACTAACCCAAGTAGAGGTATTTTTATAATGTTTCCATTCTCCATATCCCTGATATCTGGGAGAGTCATCGACCTGATAAACAGACTGTGACCATTTACCCTGAATTTCCTTATCTGAGACAGTTTGTTTTTTCCAGATATTATCTCCCATGTAAACATTTATGGTTTTATCTTCATAATGCCAATCCTGTCTCCAATGTTTCACTACGATTGGATCAGAAATAGAACCATCATCTTGTTCAAAAAACATCACCATGATGTGCTGTAGGCTGATGAAATCTTCTTTATCTTCTATGACTTTCACAAATTCTGTTCCCCAAGATTGATACGGTCTCGAAGGTGAATAATTTTCAGAGAAACCCATCGTTTCCATAAAATCAAAATTTGCTTTATAGCCTCCCTGCATGCCAAGAATAGCCAACCTATCCTTTTCATATTTTGACAAGCCCGGATTTTGAAGTTCAAGCCAATAAGAGTTAGGATCTTCATCAATCTCAATCTTAGGACCTGTGGTTGATCCTCCTATTGGTGTTTGCAGATCCGGGTCAGCTAAGTGCGTCCAGCCAAATACATAGCCAGGTTCTTCAGAACTTACAATGCCGAAGAAAAAGAATGAAATGAGTATTGCTGATAATTTCATTCAAATGGACTATCCATTTAACCCGCACAACAAATGATAATTTTTGTAATAACTAGCATAGTTAGTTGAACCCACTGTAGGCATAGAATCTCTGCTAGATTTTAAACTGGTGTAATATTCAGAAATTACTTCTATATTCCCAACTGCTCTTATGCATTTCTCGATTTTTGGTCTACTTTTCAACATCATATCCATATTTGGAAAAGCTGCAGCTCCCCACCATGAGATAGCTGCAAAAAGCAAGATATCTGCGCAAGAAAGATTAGAGCCTAATAAAAAGGGGCCTTCATCACTCATAGCCTTTTCTAAAAAATCAAACTGGTTTGATAATTCACCAGTTCCTTTTTCCATCTTAGATTTTAGAAATTCATCTAAAGTGCCTAAACCCAACATTGTTGAATATAAAGGCGCCGTTTCTATCGAATCTGTTCCATTAATACCAAGTAAAATAGGCCAGATGTCTTCCATCATATCCATCAATCCATCTACTCTTGCTGAAGCCTCGGGCTCTTCTGGATAAAGGTAATTTCCTTCATACTTAATCAATTTACCCAGATATCTTAGAATTGCTCTTTGCTGCCCAATGATTTCCCCTGAGGGCAAGAGTAGTGTTGGCAGAGTTCCCCATGGAGTTTTGGGTTTGAGCTCACCCCAAGTACCATCATCAAACGGAGGAGGATTTTGATTCTCAGGATTTTCTAAAGGTAATGGTAAAGGTATGAAATTATTTTCAAATTTTATTCCGCCAATGGCTAAGATCACTCTTATGCTCTCTCCACGACCAGGCACATTAAAATAACTTAAAGTGTATAAACCTTGACTCATATTATTTGCTCCAAATTTAACAATTTAAGTATACCAATAAAATTATTAAGAAATCCTTCAGAAAAATTCAAATTTTCTACAAGTCTAGCAAAGACAAAATCTTTTGAATGCAATCTTTCATCGAACCGTTATTGGTCACGGAATAATCCGCATATTTCTTATATAAGGCTAATCTTTCCATATAAGCTTCTTCAATTGATTGATGTGATTCTTTTATAAAACCTCTTTCTTTAAAATCCAAAACTCTCTCGGAAATATTTTCAAAGCTGACTTCCAAATATATGACATCAGAATTATCTCTTAAGTATTCCATAGCAAAGGGAGAAAAACCTGCACTACCTCCTGTAGCTAGTAAAGTATTCTTAAATTTTGTGGAAAGTAGAACTTCTTCTTCTATAGCTCTAAATCTATCTTTACCTTCAGAATCAATAATATCTTTAGATTTTCCATAAGAGATTTCTATTATTTTGTCTGTGTCCAGAAATTCATAACCAAGTTCAAGAGATAAAGCCTCTCCTACAGATGTCTTCCCTGCACCAGCCATTCCTATTAATGAGATTGAATTTTTCAAAATACGGGTAGAGTTTTAATAAATGGTGGAGCCAGTCGGGATCGAACCGACGACCTCATCCGTGCAAGGGATGCGCTCTCCCAGCTGAGCTATGGCCCCACTCAGGGATGCGTAGATTAACAAAAACTAACTACTAAGTAAGTTTTTTTTTCAATTTAGAAAGGATTAGCCATCTCTTCGATGGAATCATTTATTCTTTTGACAACGTCTTTTTGATCAAGATCTTTTGTGAGTTTATAGTGAGGATGGCTCAATGTTGCTAAGTCTTTAGCTACTTCTAGAGCTTTTGTCATGAGTTCTTCAGGCTCGACAACTTCATCTAGATAGCCAGCATTCACAGAATCAGAAATAGGATAGGCTTCAGCATTTAAGATTGCTCTATACCAATGATTCTTGAGAATCCTTGACTTAGAAATTTCTAAAATTGGAGTTGGAATCGACATCCCATTTCTAGTTTCATTTGCTTGTACGATAAATTGACCCGATGCTCCAACTCTGTAATCAGCACAGCACAAAAGGAAAGCTCCTAAAGCGATTGCATGACCGCTAGACGCTGCTATGACAGGCCTTGGAAAGTTATAAATTCTGGACAAAAGCTTGAAACCAGCTTGTGTCATTTCGAGTGCAGCCTTTGGATCTCCTCCTGAAATAGTTTTTAAATCAAAACCAGCAGAAAATAAACCTTCTCGACCTGTAATTAATAAAGAGCCTTTGTCTTCAGGCACTGAATCTAGAAGAGAATTGATTGTATTACTCATGTTAGTTGAAAAAACATTAGCCTTACCATCATCTAAAGTAATAATTGAAACATCTCCATCCTTCGTTAAAGTTGCTGTTTGATCCGTCATAGTTTTTCCTTTTAATTTGTCTGTGTTCGTATAATCTTATAAGTAGTCGAATAACTCAAATATTTTAAATATGAAAATCTTTAAAAAACTTTCTAGATCAGTCAAAGGAAGAGTCGCAATCATTACAGGTGCTGGCAGTGGTATGGGCGAAGCAACAGCTAAAGTTTTTGCATCAGAGGGAGTTAAAGTTATTGCTACCGATGTAAATCAAGAGGAAGTCAATAGAGTTTCAACAGAAATAATAACAAGTGGCGGAGAATGTATGCCCCTTCTTTTAGACGTAACAGATAGTGCTTCAATAAATAAATGCATAGATGCCACCATCGAGACATATAAAAATATTGATTTCGTTATCAATAATGCGGGGATATCTTCTGTTACTGCGGTAGATGATGAAAATTTTGAAAATTATTGGGATGATACTTTAAACGTAGTTCTTACAGGTCAAGTAAGATTAATTAGAGCCTCACTTCCACATCTTCTTGAATCTGATAATGGAAGAATAGTAAACATATCTTCTACTGAAGGCTTTGGTGCATCACCATTTCATAGTCCTTACACTGCTGCCAAACATGGGGTGATTGGTTTAACTCGCTCTCTGGCACTTGAATTAGGCCCAAAAGGGGTAACAGTAAATTGTGTTTGTCCTGGTCCTATCAATACAAACATGACCGCGGCTATAGATCCTAAAGACAAAGAAACCTATGCTAGAAGAAGAGTTGGTCTAAAAAGATATGGTGAACCTGAAGAGGTTGCACATGCTACTCTCAATCTATGCCTCCCCTCTTCATCCTATATTAATGGCGTTTATTTGCCTGTGGATGGTGGTCTTTCTATAAGACGGGCTTAAATACCCTTGAATTCAAAATCTTGAAGTAAATCGTAGATCTCTATCCTATCTATATCTTTTTTTCCTACTTCAGATCCCAGTACCTGCCACTTATTTTCACCAGGCAATAATTTTTCCCACTCAGGCAGCTCTTCTGAATTTGGATTTCCTGATTCAGCAAAATTTGTCCAATAAGAAAGCATAATATCTGATAGCTCTTGATTCTCTATAATGCCCAAGCCTCCGACTCCAAAGACATAGCTTATTTCGTAGGCATGGAAAGATCCTAATATTTCTCCAGCCTTGCCTGAGGGTTTCTGATTAAAATGATAAAAATAAATATCTTCAGATCGTTCAGCCATAAATTTAGAGGCGAAGAAAGATGGTGCTCCAAACAAAGAGTCTCCCAATAATCTCTTGCTCGATTTGATCATCTCTTCTTTATCAGAGGCTGGATAGATAGAAAGAATTTTTTCAGCTTTTTCTTCAAATTTATCCAAAATCACCAGCTTATATTTTTCTACTGAATTAACCGGAGGTGCGACATCTGCCAAAGGACTTCCCCAGTAAAGCGCCGTCCCTTCATCCGCATTGGTCCCGATGATTGTTGGGACCTTATGATTTGCACCTTCTTCAAAACTCTTCATCACAGGGGCGAGAATGGTTTTATCATCAACATAAAATGAAGAAGAAAATCCAATTTTTCCCACCTCAATTATCTTATCTATAGGCAATTCTCTCATCAGCTTTAACTGATCATCATTATTTGGGATACCACAAAATTCTCCGAATCTTGATCCAAGATCTGCAGCAGAAAAGCCATTACTCGATTTATCAGATGAATGGAGGGCCATTCTTGAAAAACCACCACTTTGGACAATTGCTTTGTGAAAAAGACCTTTTGAGAGAGGAGATACTAAAAGTGCGGCAACTGAAAATCCTCCAGCAGATTCCCCGAATATTGTGATATTAGATGGATCACCACCAAAGTTTTCTATATTTTCCCTTACCCAATGCAAAGCCTTAATTTGATCCAGCAAGCCAAAATTAGTTTTGTACTCTTCTTCACTTTCATTTATAGATTGATGAGCAAAAAAACCTAATTCTCCTAATCTATAATTTATTGTTACAAGTATTTTTCCTTTCGAGAGTATTCCATCTGGTAAATAATTATCTCCCGATCCAAATCTTAAAGCACCGCCATGAATCCAAAACATAACTGGTAACTTTTCTTTAGGTGCTAAATCTCCTGAATATATATTCAGTCTTAAGCAATCTTCTGATTCTTGCGGCGGTTCCTCTTCAGGTATTTCAATTTCGTAAGCATTCGCAATTGAATCTCTAAATCCTCCCTCTCCTCTTCTAAATTGAGGACATTGTGGTCCAAAAGAACTGGCATCAAAATTTTCTACCCATGATTCAACATCCTGAGGAGCACGCCATCTATTATTACCTGATGTATCTGCTGCATAAGGTATGCCTCTGAAACTGTAGCCCTTAATTCCATTAAATTCTTCAATTAAACCTTCTACTGGTCCGCTTTTAGTTTCTACAACTGGTCTCACAAGCATTTCTCCCTATTACTTATAAAAGAGTTAACATATCACGAAATATGAAAAAGAAAATAATAATTGATACTGACCCAGCAATGGGAACAAAGCGTGGTGATCCTGAAGATTGTTTTGCAATTATGCTTGCGATGAATTCTCCTGAGCTTGAAATATTGGGCATCACAACCGTACAAGGGAATGTTCCTGTAGAGAGAGGTTTTAGCAATGCTTGCTATTTAGTTGAACAGCTTAGAAAAGATATACCTGTTCACACTGGAAAACCTGGAACATATAGTCAGGATAGAAATGAAAAAAGAAAATGGCTTGGCCAGAGGGAGGAAATGGAACAATTGACTCCAATATTACCAATTGAAAACGATAAGAAAGGTGCACCAGCCTTTATTGCTGAAACAGCAAAAGAAAATTCTGGTGATATTGAGCTTGTGACTATAGGCCCTCTAACAAACATCGCTCAAGCTTTAGACTTAGATCCTGAATTGCCAACTCACATAAATAAAATAACCATGATGGCCGGAGCATCAACTGTGCAAGGAAATGTCACGCCAGCTGCAGAGTTTAATGTATGGGCTGATCCTGAATCAGCCGCTCGAGTCTTTGGCTCTGGCATTCCAATTAGAATGGTTCCATTAGATGTCTGTCATAAAACTAAATTTGGCAGAGAACAGCTCAATTTAATTGGAGAAAATGAACATCCCTTTTGTCAATTTGTTCAGAAATCAGTAGATCCATGGTTAAAAATAAATCCAAATAAAGAAATAATTGATCAAGGACTTCATTTGTATGACTCTTTAGCTGTTGCCCTCTCATTTATGCCTGAAATAGCAGATTTCAAAAAGGCCTATGTATCTATAGAAACTAAAGGTGAATTTACTGATGGACAAACAGTTAGCGAATTTAATGAATCTATCATGGGACAGATCTTCAAACCGAAGCCCAACTCTGAAGTTGCTTTAGATTTGGATGTTGAAGCTTTTAATTCCCTATTTAAGGAAAGGGTAATAGATTTTTTGGTGGAACTATAATTTATCCAAACTTTAAGACTTCTTGAGTAGTTGGCATAGAAGCCGATGTACCTTTCTTTGTCACAGAAATAGCGGCAGCTTTATTAGCAAAAATAGCAGCCTCTGATAAATCATGCTTCTCAAGTAGGGAACTAGCTAATGCTCCGATAAAACAATCTCCCGATCCAGTTGTATCGACAGCATCTACTTTATGACTCTCGATAAACTCATATTTATTGTCTTGATAGATATAGACTCCTTTAGATCCAAGAGTTACGACTATAGATTGTTGATTATTTAAACCCATGAATTCGATACTCTCTTTGATAGAATCCAATGAATCTATTTGAATTGTTTTTTTTGTTAGAGACTCTAACTCAATTTCATTAACTACAAATAAATCAGTCTCAGAAAAAAGTGAATTACTTAATGTCAAAGCTGGTGCTACATTTAATATACGATAGCAATTTCTTTCTTTTGCCCTTAAGAATAGTTTCTCAATTTCTTTGGATTCAACTTCCATTTGAGAAATAAGGATATCTGTAGATGAAAGCACCTGATCACTCATCTGTTCGGATCGTGTGTGAGAATTCGCTCCTGGGACAACTATTATTTGATTTTGAGAGGTACTTTCGACGACATTAATCAAGGCTACGCCAGATTCCCCATCATGACATCCCAATAATTCTGTATCAATATTTTCTGAGTCAAGTCTTTCTCTAAGTAGTTCGCCATAGAGATCATTGCCGACTTTTCCGACAAACGACACATTTGAACCAGTCCTTGAGGAAGCTACTGCTTGGTTGGCACCCTTACCTCCAAGAAAAGTTTCAAAGTTTTTTCCAAAAATTGTTTCCCCGTCTTTGGGTTTGGCATAGCTATAAACCACTAAATCCATATTGATGCTGCCAAAGACTGCAATAGGATTTGTCATGAATTTAATTCAGGTCAGCTACAGAGGAAAATTTATCGACAAGCACACATGTTCGTTTGACTAAGCTATCTAGATCAAGTTCTCCAACTCCGGCAATCGCAGTTTGTACTCTTCCTTGCCACGGAGATGTCCATGATTCCGGTATTGCTCCTATATCTAAGCCTAGTAATCCTCCTACTGTTGCACCTGTGCAGTCAGTATCCCACCCACAACATATGGTTTCTCCGATTGCTTCATCAAATGAATCTTGAAATGATAAAAATGCCCACACTACTACTGCTAAATTATTTAAGCTATGAACGGGTGACATATCTCCATAATGTTGATGAAGATTAGAGGCAGGTTCATTTTTATATTTAATACCTACTTGAACGGCCTCATAAGCCAAGGAATCTTTTTCTATTAAATCTAATGCTGCTTTTACAGCCTCTTCTCTTGAAGAAGAAACTGGAACCAATGCACACAATGCAGCGATATAAGCTGAGGCCTCTACAGCACAGGACCTGTGCGATAGCATTGCATCTCTTCTTGCTAAGTCTGCAGCTAATTTTGGTTTTCCGGGTAACAACCATCCATACATATCAATCCGGATCTGAGCTCCTATCCAGTCGTTGTATTCTCCATCATTTATTTCCTCTAGATCAAAGCTGCGCGGGCCACCAAATTGATATGCCATATTTGATTTTTCTATGAGCTTTAAATACGAATCTCTTTCTGCTGTAAATGTGGCTCCGACTGGCAATAAGTTAATCCAAGATCTTGCAACATCATCTGTACTTAAATCTAAGCCATACTGCTCCATCATCATCAGGGCCAGAACGAGATAGGTAATGTCATCATCAACTTCAGCCCTTTCCATCATTCCTAAGCAACATCGTTTATTAGCACCCCTCAGTAATTCATGCTCCATATAGTTGACGTAGTTACGAAGAGGAAGTGATCCTGAATCCTGTAAAAAGGTATTTAATCCGTGTGGGCCTTCTCTCATAGAAATCATTTCTACAGGTTTTCCTAATAAGCAACCCGATATTCTCCCCTGCCAAGCTGCTCTAATTCGTTCTTCATGCGTCATAATTTTTCCTCAATCAATCCAAGACTTCTTCTTTTATTTCATCAAAAACCATTTCTTCCTCAAACATTAAAGTCTTAATATCTTTCATTCTATCTACATAAAGTTTTCCAACTAAATGATCCAACTCATGCTGAAAAACCGTAGCTAGAAAATCTTCAGCCTCAATAGTTTTTGGTTCTGCATTTTCGTCTAAAAAATCTACTCTGATACTCCTCGGTCTTTCGACAAAACCTCTTAATCCAGGAACACTAAGGCAACCTTCCCAAAAACCTTGTTCAGTTTCATCCACCACAGAAACTTTTGGATTAAAGATGACATAAGGCTCACTATCCTCCATGTCTGGATATCTATCTGATTCTTCGGATAACTTTATTACAGCTAATTTTTTTAAAATGCCAATTTGAGGAGCTGCTAATCCAATTCCACCGGCAACTTCTAGAGAGTCCCACATGTCTTCAAGTAATAATTTTGTTTCTGGACTTTTGATTTCTTCAATAGTGAAATCTTCAGCCTCTTTTCTTAAAAGAGGGTTACCCATTTTTAATATTTCTTTAACGCTCATAAAAATCTACTTTACAAAGTATCTGAGAATAAATCTCATTAGTAATTTTATCTAGAATTTATGTTACTTTTTTTTTATGAATAATCCAAAAGTAGTTCAAAAGTTTCCTTACAAAGTTTCCGTCGAGTCTGAAAAAAATTACTGGTGGTGCAGTTGTGGAAAAAGTTCTAAACAACCTTTCTGCGATGGCTCTCACGAAGGAACTGAATTCTTACCATTGAAAGTAAAACTCGATGAAGAAAAGGATGTTTTTTTCTGCGGATGCAAGATGAGTAAAAATGGCGCTTTTTGTGACGGAACTCATAAAGATCTTTAAACTTATTCGGGATCAGCTATTTTAAGAAGTTGCTTGCCTTTATTTTGGCCTGTGTAAAGCCTCAATAAAGTATCAGGGGCATTCTCGATACCCTCCTGTATATCTTCTTGATAAATAATTTTTCCTTCTTGGACCCATTGCATCAATTCTCCAATTGCCTCAGGGAATCTATCCATATAATCCAGTACTATAAATCCCTCCATCCTAGCTCGCTGTATTAATAAAGCAGTATAGTTTGATGGTCCAGGAGCTGGAGTCTCATTATTGTAGCCTGAGATGGCACCACAAATCGCCACTCGAGCATTTTGGTTTATGCTCAATAGTGCGGTGTTTAGGAATTCTCCTCCAACATTATCAAAAATGACATCTATGCCTTCTGGACACAATTCAGGAATGACCTCCTCTAAATTTGCGGTTTTGTAATCTATTGCCGCATCGATTTTGACTTCCTCAGTTAGCCATTTACATTTCTCAACTCCGCCAGCAACACCTATAACACGACAGCCTTTTATTTTGGCAATTTGTGCAGCAATAGATCCTGTGGAACCCGCTGCTCCAGATATGAGAACAGTATCCCCTTCTTTAGGCTGTCCAACATCCAATAAACCAAAATAAGCAGTGAGTCCTGTAATGCCAAAGACGCTTAAAGGTGCTGTGAGAGATGCTCCTTCTGGTATGACAGTAGCGTTTAAAATGCCCTTACCATTTGAAATGGCGTACTCTTGCCATCCAAAAGTACCTTGAACTTTATCACCTACAGCATAATTAGGATGATTTGATTCAATGACTTGGCCTACAGAGCCAGCTCTCATCACCTCTCCAATTCCAACTGGTGGTACATAGCTTTTTCTATCTTCCATCCAACCTCTTTGAGCAGGATCAAAGCTAAGATACAAGTTCTTAATAAGAAACTCTCCATCTTCAATATCTCTTACTTCCTCCTCTTCATAGGAAAAGTTATGTTCCCCAACCATCCCGACTGGTCTGCTAGCTAAAGTCCATTTTCGGTTTCTTAAATTTTTCATATTACTCACTCAGCATTGAAGACGTGTCTTAGTCCTCTGTTAAATAATGCTCCAGTGATGGTGAAGTGCGTCTCGTCTTCTAAAATCAAACCTTTTAATTTAAGGCTTGGGTAATTTCTGCTATTGAGCTTTTCTATCATTTGTTGTGTATAGTCAGCAGTTCTAGCTTTGGAGAAGATCTCAACCATTACTGGATTCATTTTTTCTAGATAAGGTCCAATAACATCTTCTTCTGCTCCGGATGCCATGTATACAATAGCTTCCATATCCTCATTATTTTCAGCATAGCTTTCTTCAAGATCAAAAGTATTGGGATGGCTCCACTCTTGCCAAGGGCTACCAATCACATATCTCTTAAAGGCTTTTGGTTGATGAAACAAAGTGTAGAGTCCAAATAAACCACCCATAGAGTCTCCAATATATGTCGTGTCATCAGAAACATTAAATCTTTCTGAAACCCAATCCCTTAATTCAGTTGTTAAAAACTTCAGGAACTTATCCGCACCGCCTCCCTTTACTTCCCTGAGAGTCATTTGTTCCATTAGTTTTTGATTTTCAATATCCTCAACAGGCGTGAATTCGCGAGTTCTATTAGTTACAAACTGCATGAAGTCTGGCTCATCACCTAGCTTGTATTGTATGCCTATGAAAAGAGCCGGCGGAATTTCTCCACCAAGGTATAATCCATCGATAGTATTGATGTAGCCTCCGGCTGAAATATTACAATCTGTCCCATAAATTACTGGCAATGGACCGTCTCCAAATAAAGAAATAATATTGGGATCCGGTTGTTTTACTAGTATCTCGAAAGTTTCTCCAATTATCTCTGATTTAAGTTCATGTATCTCTACATCGTGAAATTCTAAATGTCTCATAATCTACCTCGGGTATCTAATCATGGGGTGAGCTGGGGGTGAATCTCCAATTTCTATCCTCTTAATAGTCTCAAATCCATGTCTTTCATAAAGGCTCATGTTCATGGGATTGGAAGATTCAAGATATGCAATTTTTCCTTGCTCATCTGCCTTTTTTAAAGATTCCTTGAGAATTAAAGAACCAATGCCCTGACCTTGTTTTGAAGGATCTAAACCTATAAAAGGTAAATACCAGTGATCTTCTTTAGGGTGACAATCATCAAATTCATCGAACATTTGTAAGGCACTTTCCAGCCTATTAGAGGGAATATCTTCAAGCGTTGGTCCGAGCACCTCGGGATCTAAATGGATTCCAGGAGGATGCCAAATTGCGCCTCCATAATAATTTTCATCAGTAAAAATAGAATCTGACTCTAGTGCAGGTTTAGAAAAGGCATCCATCCAAAACGCAAAATTCTTTAGAAATTTATGTGGATCGGGAAAAAACCATCTCAGTAAAGGATCAGCAGCAAACCCTAAAGTGATTGCACTTTTTACCTCTTCAACATTGGATGAATCTGCTTTTATAATTTTTGGCGTATCCATTCTCTTCTCCCCATATCTAATTCAAACTTACGATAAGTGTATATAATAAAACTATACCAATCCAGCCCACCCAGAATGTTCTCGCCAATTGCCTTAGTGGAGGAAGATCCATATATTTATCATCATCTCTATCCTTCGGTCTCTTTGCAAAGTCGTAAATAATGGCAACCCAAAATAAGAGAAATACGGAATATAAAATTACTGAATACAATCTCCTACCTCCCTAAACAGCTTCCCTTTTTATCATCCAAGTCCAGAGCAGCTAACATGGCATAATAGATATCAGTGTTATCAAGCGTTCCTGTGAAGTTTTCTGAGCCTGGTCCGTAAGCATACACTGGAACCGGAACACCAGTATGAGTTCCACTTCCTACAGCAGTGTTAAAAGAAAACTTAACATCATCTAATGAATTATCTATTGGATTAGCAGGTTCTATCAATAGACCACCTACCTCGTGATCTGAAGTGACTAAAACTAAAGTATCTTGTCTTTCCTTTGCAATTTCTAAGGCTAAGTCTACTGCTTCATCAAAATCTTCCATTTCCCTTATGAGATAATCGAAATCATTGACATGTCCTGCCCAATCCACTTGAGATCCCTCTGCCATAATGAAAAAACCCTCACATCCTTGATTCATCAATAAGTCAGAGCGTGTGATTGAGTACTGAAGCATTTCTGCTAAAGAGGGTTCAAGATCATGATTATCCTTTTTATCTTCATCCCTTAAATGCTCATCAGCAAAAAGTCCTAATACTTGCTTATCAAGAGAATTAGAGATTTCGGATAATTGATTTTTTTCAGTCAGCACAATATGAGATTCCTTAATCTCATCTAAAAGATTTCGTCCATCCTCTCTTTTTCCACCCTGTTCTTCTGGTGTAAAAAAATAACGCCCCCCACCCAGAATAGTTGCGACTCTAGAATCAATCATTTGTGAGCTGATAATATCTGTCTTCCACCTTAAATCTACATGAGCAGCAAATGCAGCTGGTGTAGCATGGGTAACCTCGGAGGTGCTGATTAAGGAGCTCACAAATCCAAACTTATCGATTGTTTCAGTTAAATTTTCAAGTTCATTGAGGTCTTGATCTAATCCAAGTGCACCATTATTTGTTTTAAACCCTGTGCTATAGGCAGTAGCAGAAGATGCAGAGTCGGTTACGGCTGCATTATAGGAATGCGTTAAAACAATTCCGGAATATGGAAATTTATCCATTGAAATGCGCTCATTAAGACTACCTTTCATCATACGGTAAGCTGTTATTTGACTCAGACTCATGCCATCAGCAATAAGCAAAATGATATTTTTTGCTTTATTGTCTACGTAAGATAATTCTTTTGGAGAGGCAAATACACCGTCTTCAATTTCGGTCACGTACACGTCTTTCTCATCGAGCGTTGCAGTGTCAATTGGAAGGTTTTCCATAATATATTTGATAGCAAAAGTTTCCGTTAATTTGAAACCAGTAAAAGAACCTATCAATAAAGCAACTATTACTAAAAAATACCTATTCTTTAAAATCATATTATTTTCCTTGATACCTTAAAAGGGTTCTCCATGCAGTTTCTTGTAACTTTCTTTGATTCTCAATTCCAATTCCGTAATCATAAGAATTATTGACTGGTGATACATTATATATTGAGGAATAAATCACTGCTGCCATCAAATATGTGCCTGCCTTACTCGGATGCCTTTTATCTGGTGTAAAAAGTTCTATTGAAGGGTTTTCTTTTTGAGAAAGCTCAAATGCAAGACCCACGGGAAAAACAGCTATATTGTTTTTATTTCCTGCTGCAATATAAGCCGAAGCAAGTCCTTCTAACATATCCGGCTTATCTTTATAGGCCCATGTCATCAAAAGAGAGGGTTCTACATCGTATTCGCGGAGTGTTTTGCTGTGTTGGTCGACATAAAAATTAAATAAATCTTTTCTATCTGGATGAACCGGACATTGACTGCAATCCATCATAATTGCTAAATCATAATTTTCTGGCTCATACTTTTTATATTTATTTTTTGAAGTGATGGAAAAAGAACCTATCTTTTCATTAGTGACATATGATTCAACATCATGCCATTCTAAAGAAGAACTGTTGATTGTAATATTTCTAAAGCGATGTCCTTTACCCAGATCTGAATTAGCTTTAACCATGCCAAGAGTGGGCTTATGGACACCATTGTTATAGTAGAAAAAGCTATTTCCAATGAAAACTACAGACTTTGGATTATCAACTAATGGACTGGTCAATAGTGGTTTCTCTTCGGCAAATAATTTCTCATGTGAGATGAGAAAAATAGTGCAAAAAAGTAAGCCTAAATGATAAATTTTCGCTTGCATCTTGCACATAGAATAGCAAAGATATAGTTAAGGGGAGAAAAACTATGGAAAAAATTGATACAGGAACTGATCACCTAATTTTTGAAAAATCCAATGGTGTTGCATTATTGACAATGAATAGACCGGAGGCCAGAAATGCTATGTCTGGAGAGATGAACCAAGCGATGCAAGAAGTACTCGCTGAAGTCGAATTAGATAAAGAAATAAGATGCGTTGTTCTAACTGGAGCTGGAAAAGGTTTCTGTGCTGGCGGAGATGTAAAAGGCATGGCATCTTCAGGAGATGGAACAGTCGGAGACAACACAATTGACTCAGCTATACACAAGCAGAGAGTTCACCAAAGAGCAACATCTGGTAAGTTATTTAAAATGCCAAAACCAACAATAGCTGCACTTCCTGGAGCTGCAGCAGGAGCAGGGCTGTCTTATGCTTTAGCATGTGATTTACGACTCATGTCTAGTTCAGCAATTATGACTACTGCATTCGCTAAAGTTGGTTTTTCTGGTGACTATGGAGGTTCCTACTTCATGACTCAACTCTTAGGGTCGGCTAAAGCAAGAGAGCTTTATTACCTATCTGATCGAATCACAGCAGAAGAAGCTCTTAAACTAGGATTGACAAACTGGGTTTGTGAGCCTGAAGCGCTAATGGAAAAAACTATGGAAATTGCCAATAGATTAGCTTCTGGCCCCTCAGTGGCGTATCGATACATGAAAGAAAATTTGAATAGAGCGATGCATGGAGAAGTAGATGATTGTCTTGATTTAGAGGCAACGCATCATATACATTGCGGTCAAACTGAAGACCATAGAAATGCCACTAAAGCTTTTGTTAAAAAAAAAGAGCCTGTATTTAAAGGTAGATAAAAGAGGTAGTAACAATGGAAAACAAAATTAAAAATAACTTAAAAATAGATAAAAGAATACGTGCAGTTTTTGGAGAAGTCGAACTCGGCTCTGTTACATCAAGCCCAGCATCAACTCGTGAAGGAATAATGGCTGATCAAGAAAGTGAGGAAGCAAAACAAGGTCGAGCCATTTTGGAAATGGTTAATAATGCTTCACATTACAAAGAACTTGTTCCGCATACAGGTTTAATAACATCGATAAAAGAATTTATTTCAGATCCAGATGGCAATACGATCAAAGTCCAATATATTCGACCAGATACAGAAGAAGAATTACCCTGTGTTTATTACATCCATGGCGGAGGTATGATGGTCAGCTCATGTTTTGATGAATTATATTCTGCTTGGGGAAGATGTATTGCTAGGCAAGGCGTTGCAGTAGCGATGGTAGATTTTAGAAATGCCATGTGGGCATCATCGGCTCCTGAAGTTGAGCCCTATCCTGCTGGATTGAATGATTGTGTATCAGGTCTTAAATGGGTTCATGCTAATGCAAAAGAGCTCAATATAGACAACACCAGAATCATTGTTGCTGGTGAAAGCGGAGGAGGAAATTTAACCATAGCCACAAGTTTGAAACTCAAACAAGACGGTGATATTGAATTGATTAAAGGTCTATATGCTTTATGTCCCTACATAGCAGGGCAATGGCCCTTACCGGAAAATCCCTCCTCAGAAGAGAATGAAGGTATTTTACTCTCGCTTCATAGCGAGCATGAATACTCTCACGGCGCCATTATTTATGGGATTGAAGCTTATAAAAATAAAGATCCACTAGCTTGGCCCAGTTTCGCAACTGAGGACGATGTAAAAGGTCTTCCCAAAACTTATATTTTGGTCAATGAGATGGATCCACTTAGAGATGAAGGTGTGAATTTTTATCGTTTACTGAGGGAAGCTGATGTGGATGCGCAGTGCAGACAGGTGATGGGTTCAGTTCATGCAACAGATATATTTCTTGGCTGCCCTGAAATTAGCGACGAAACCGCACTATCGATTGCGAACTTTGTAAAAAATTAATTTATATCTTCTGGATCATCCGGAAGAAAGTTGTCCTTAGATTCGATGGTCATCACATCAACAATAACTCCTATGACCATGTTTAATAGAACAACGGCATTGATAATGATGAAGCTAACAAAATATACCCATGACAAGGGATAAATTACTATTACGTCACTCATTATGGCTCCCCAGTCGTCATAGGTCGCAACTTGCATGAGTGTGAGCATTGCAACACCAATATTGCCCCAACGATCTGGTTCGATTTCACCAAAAATTAAAGTACCAATTGCGCCCCATATATAAATAAAGATAAACATTAAAAGCGCGATAAAACCGACTCTAGGTATAGTTTTAATAAGAGCCTCTATGATGTGTCTGAAAGCAGGTACTACTGTAACTATTCTTAAGATTCTTATTATCCTTAATAGACGAGCAACAAAAACACTTTCAGCGCCCCCAACAGGGATTAGGCTTATGGTGACTATGATGAAATCAAATACATTCCAGCCATCTTTAAAAAACTTAATTAGAGATCTCTCAGCAATCATTCGAATGACGATTTCTATAGTGAAAAATATCGTGATAGCGTAGTCAAAAACCTCAAGAAGATAGATATAATTAGAGGGAATATCATAAGATGATACACCCGCATATAATGCCGATGCTAGAATCACAGATATAACGAGAGAATTAAAAAACTTACTGTTTCTGATCTTTAGAAAAAAATCTACAAAACCGTTCATGAATATCTCCTTTTCTTCATTACAGTTGAAAAATTTTATCTACTAGCAACCACCATTTTCACAAAGCAGATAAATTCCTTCCGCTATATAGAAAACATTGGCCCCAGCCGTGGCCGTAGCCGTATCTCCTGATGAAATAACTTTATTTTATGAAACTATAAGGTCCCTTTACTCTTGAGGTGATTAATTAATTGCTTATCGTGAGTTGTTATAGCTGAGAAACCCTCTCTTAAAGCAGGCTTCCATCTAGGATTAGAAGATCCTAATACTTCGTCTCCCATTATGGTTACCCTTTGAATAATCCTCTCACCCACAAAATCATTTACTACATAATGTTGAGTGCTTCTGTTATCCCACATAGCAATAGTACCCGGCGTCCATTGATAACGAACAGTGAACTGAGGTCTTGTCACCCACTTTGTCAAATAAGAAAGCAACATATCGCTCTCCTCTATATTCATTTCTACAATTCTTCTAGTGAAATGCTCATTTACATATAAAACTTTCTTACCTGAAATGGGATGCAACCTCACAACGGGATGAATAGCTGTTTTTTCAGGTTTTCCATGAGGTCTTGCATCGTGAAGGGCAGTTATTCCTTCACACAAATCTTTTATTGGGTCAGATAGAGCTTCGTAGGCCGCATTTAAATTACTCCACATAGTGTCTCCACCCAGCTCGGGACACTTAACCATATGGAGTACCGACATAATAGCTGGAGAGTCTTGAAAAGTTATATCCGTATGCCACTCATCAGCTATTCCACCAGAACTAGCAGCAAGCTCAAAAATCTTTGGATGAGTCACTGTCTTATTTTTTAGATTTGGGTGTCCTTCAAGTTCACCAAACTTAGCACCGTATTCGACATGCTCATCTTGACTCAGTTTTTGACCAGGAAAAAAGATTACCTTGTGTTCAGTCAAAAGAGACTTAATCTCCTCCACTTGATCATCGGACACTTTTGCTAAATCGACTTCTGTAATTTCAGCACCGAGTGCTGCTGAAATCTGTCTAACTATCATGCTCACTATTTATGACTCTACATGGAACAATTTATTATAAATCCTCCATTCGCCATCTTTTTCTAGGAAAGAAAGCGTGTCTAAAAAGACATGACCAATATAGCCATCTCTTACTGAGACAGATGCTGTTGAGCCTGCAATATCACAAGAAACTATTTCGAGAAGAATTTCATCACCCTTTTCCTTTGGTGATGGATTTTGGCTTTCTACAAATTCCGCAAATTGATCTACAGTCATTTCTGCAAGACCTGTTTCTAAATAACCCGTGATCATCGCATTTGGATGAAAGGCTTGCCTTACTTTTTGGGGATCTGACTCATACATAGAATCAAAATATAACTGTACACCTTCTTTAATTTTCTCTTTAGCGTCCATAGTAAACCTCTTTAATATAAGTTACAGGATTCCATCTCAATCTATCAGGGATATGTTCAGCTCCCGGTATACCCCTTTCAATCATATAAGGCTTCAAAGCCTGTATAGCTTTGGCTTCATCATAGTGACAAATTCTCGGATACATGTGGTGCATTGAGTGTATTTGCATTGAATGATTTAAAAACCTTGGAATTTTATTAGTCCAAAACCTGGTATCTTTATAGCGCCCACTATCCAAACCTGAATGAGGCAAGTAGGAGAACACAACGCCTAAGTAGGATGTTGCTACTCTTTTTGGTATCCACCATAGTAGTAATGTTTCAATCGGGTAGAGAATAGCGACAAATATTTGCGCAAAGTAAAAAAGCAGAGTCCAAGCTCCTCCTTTTTCTAAAGCAGCTTTGAATTTCGGATCCTCTTCCATGTGTTTTTCTATGCACTGCATCGCCGGACCTTCATCGTTGAAAGAAACATTTACATTTTTAACCGCTCCGAGCCAGCTTTTAGCATTACCATGGAAAAAATCTGGATCATTATCTGGATCGTTAGTATGAGCATGATGTTTTAAATGAGTGGCCTTCAGTGCATCATGAGACTGAGCCAAGGGTATTACGCTTATTTGCCCTACCCAAAAATCTAACCATTGAAGATTCTTCCTACCTCCTGACAAATGACCATGCTGGCCAGCATGAGATGGAAGATAGGCATTACAAGCGGTAAAAAGAGCTATCGCAAATCCGACAAGGAGTGGAATTATTCCTTTTACCACAAGCACCCAGGTAACAATCCAGGTTGTAAATTGTCCAAGCCCTATAAGAATCATCTCCCATTCAATACGTCCCATGAACGTTCTAGCAACTTCTCTCTCTGCTTCTATAGACAAATCCATTGAATCATTGTCTAAGTAATCCATGTCCAACCTTTATTTTTTGCTAAGAGACCAAACAGAAGTCCTAAACCATAGCCAATTAAAGAAATAAGAAGACCTGCTTCAAAAAAATAGAGAAGAGTAGCTCCAAAAATACTACCCCAAAATAAAAGGCCGAACCAAACTAACGCCCATTGTTCAAGATGTTGACTTAACCACTCCATACAATCATTCTAGCCTTTATATTCGTTAGCTTCAATTTAAGGAGCATTTCTCTTGGCACCAATAAATTCTTTAGCTTCCTCGAATCCACCAATATTTGTTACCCTAGTATAGCCTTCTGCTTCAAGTATTTTCTTAGCTTTCCCAGACCTATTACCGCTTCTGCAAAACAGAAAGATTTCCTCATCTTTTGAAATAAATGTCTGAATATCTGAAATATTTTGCCATTCAATATTTTGTGTATTCACTATAGATTCGTTTTCAAACTCTGCAACTGTCCTGACATCGATAAATACAGTGCTAAAAATTAAATTTGACCAAAAAAATAATAAAAGTAGTAAGCGATACATTCGCTATTCCTCAAATCCAATAAAAGTAGCCACTTCTGAAACAGGCCTCCTTTTTGAAACTACCTTATTAGCTGGAAAATTATCATCTGGATAACCCATCGCCACACAAATCATAATGACTTGATCATCTGGAATCTTGGCATATTCTCTTACAACTGGAGACTGCATTATTCCCTGACTATTAATGACAGATCCAAGTCCTTTAGACCAACCAGCATTTACTAATCCGTTTACAGCCGCACCGCAATCAAACTTTGAGATGTCTTCATCTTTTAATTCTTTATCAAAAGTCACGATTATGGCTACTGGTGCATCAAATTGTCTAAAACCTCTTAACACCCAATCTTGTCTGGCTTCTTTATCATCTCTTTCTATACCCATTTCTTTGAAAAGCTGAATGGCGATCTCTATTTGTCTTTCTCTATGCACGCCCTGATAGCCCATGGGCGGTCTAATTTCTCTAGACGGCGGAACACCCTCAACATTTCTTTTTGTATTCTCTTTTCTAATATTGTCCAAGGCAGTTCCAGTAATAACATGAAAATGCCAAGGTTGTGTATTCATTGAAGACGGAGCTCTAGTAGCCAACTTTATGACTTCTTCTAAAACTGCTTTTGGTACGGGTTTATCTAAATAACCTCTTGCACTTCTTCTATCATTTATGACTTCTTCGTATCTCATGATTCATCCTTTTTTGTGACTTTATACTAAAAAAACTATTTTTTATCTTGAAAAAAATCTAAATGCCCTTAAACATCAGTTGAGCCGCTTTGCTAATAATCTTGGAAATTTCGGGCACGCACTTCCTTATAAATTGTAGACGCTCGGCTCCAATCTCACCTAAGATCTCATCGCTCATGGATGAGCGAGTTATGAGAAATCATAATCTTGAGAAAAGTGGTTGGTCAGTTTAATCGTATCATTGGCCATCCACTTTTTCTTAAGTTTCTATTGAATGAAGGCTTACTTCAAAAATTAATAGGGAGTTAGGAGGAATACCTGGCCTGCCCGCTGTTCCATAAGCAAGATCAGGATGTATAAATAATTTCCAACTATCCCCAACTTCCATTAGAGATATTGCTTTCTGGCATCCCGGAATAAGTTGAGCAAGAGTTACCACTAATGGTTCTCCATTTTCGATGGAGCTCCAGAAAACCGATCCATCTAATAAAGTACCATGGAAGTCTGCATTAATTACATCTTCAAGGCTTGGACTTATCCCGCTACCGCTCGTCTTTAATTTTTCATACTGAAGACCAGCCTCAATCTCAAAAACTCCAGGATTACTTAAATTATTCTCTAGGAAAATATCACTCTCTAACAAGTTATCTAAATTATCATCTCCTCCTGAACAAGAAATGACGATTAAAGCTGACATGATCACCAAAAATATATTTCTCATGATGATATTTTACACTTAAAAAAACTTATAAATGTTAGGTAATTAACTTCCTGATAACCATATTGGAGAAGACCAAGCTCTTTCCTGGATTGTCACGGGTATATCTTGTCTTGGTTTCTCTCCTGCCCTGATCGCATCCCAAGTTGACCACCTGCAAGTAGGATTTTCTAGGACTCTAGCATAATAAAAAGTATTTTGATCTTTTTTAAATTCAGGGTCTTTCCAAAAGGTTTTTATCTCTGGATCGCCCTTTTTAAGATCTATGGAGCAATCATCTAAGTTAACATTAGTATCATAGTCTTCGCACCTATGAGTTGTTGGATTTATATTTGCATTGTCAGAGCAAGCTATGTCAAAAACCTTTTCTCTATGCTCTCCTTCTTCCAGCCATCCTTTGATTATTTGAACTCTCTGTAAAGGCGCTCCAAGAGGATCAGAAATTGCCCAAACAAGAAATCTAGGACTTTCATCGCCCACTTGAGTGATTGTTCCTCCCATAGGAATATTTTTCACATAGGCATCTTTTATGAGACCAAGGTCACTAAGCTCTGAATCTTCTAGGTTATAACCAGCAAAAAAACGTATTTTTATTCTAGGTCCGCTGGTGCCAAATGTTTCCTTGCGTCTAAAGGCGTTATAAATCGAATCACGAGTATTTTCCTCAGCCCACACGCCTGCAAGTCCTGAAGATCCAAATCTAATTAAACGTGTTCCAATATTTAAATAACTTTCGCCTCCTATTTCACTGACTGTTTGAGGCCTAAAAACTTTTGATATAAATCCATAAAAACCTCTAAAAGGAACTGAACCTCGTAAATATGGTTCTCCATCTAAAAGTCCTATTTTGGAAAAATGCGTTTCCTCGGTATAGGAGCCACCTGCAACATGAGTATCACTCGATCCAATTACTCCGAATTTATAAGGATTAGATAAACCCTTTTCCTCGATTATTAATCCTCTTAAGTATGCATCTCTTACATAACTTCCTTTTAAATTACTAATAAGGTTCTCACCTTCAACATTTGTTTTTGCTTCGAAATTTGCCCACTCGTCATTCTTAGATAAAAATGGATGAGTCTCAGAAGTTCCTTTTGCTTGGGTTATCTCAACTAGGGGTTCATTCCGAAGACGTTGATTTACGTAAGCGCCATCTATCGGGCCTCCGTTATAATCATTCATAGAAAAGGCAGATCCTCCAGAGATATTTGAATTATGAGGAATGGCTAAGCTCTCTACCCCACTTACCCTTAATCCATCCATCCAGTCCCATAGTTTTTCAGGATCAAGGCTATCTGCTCTTGAGAAAATTCGTTCCGGAAGGTTCTTTGTATCCTTGAAGATTACATTCCGATGAAGATACTTATCATATAGCTCTACACTTGAAGTAAATTCATAACCTGCGAATGTAGTAAATATCCCTGGTTTGTATGCATCATTGGCTGCCTTTATTGTTTTTTTCCAGACCGAGTTACCTACTTCCTGAATTATATCTCTATCAATACTTCCATCTTCTACACCCTCAGCAAGTTCGTTACCAAAGGCTCTAAAAAGACCATTTCTCTCAAGAATTGAAAATATGCTATTACTGACCGTCTTATTAAGGTTGTGCATAGGCTTTGAAACTTCATACTTAGAGAACTCGGTACTTGTATCTGCCGATTCTTTTAATAGTCCTAAAAAAACAGCATGATCAGTTACAGCATAAAAATCTAAAGGCTTTTTAAGTTGTATTTTGTATCCGGTGGGATGCGGTATTGCTTCACCTTGAGCAAATCTATATGCATCTGCAGGTGTGCTGATAGTGCCAAAAGTATATGCATCAAATGAGTTTGCTGTATGTACGTGTAAATCTCCAAAATAAGCATTCTTATCCGGATTAGGTTTTGGTCTAGGGTATATATTCTTCTCTATTTCTTCTGGATATTGTCCAAAAGAAAAATTATGCTCTGATTCTGAACAAGCATTCAGTATAAAACAAATTAGAATCCAGAAAATGTTAAATTTAGGCATTTTGTTCCCCAGTTTTTATAGGCAATTTTTAAGGATTTCGTGCTGATTTCTTAATATATTAGATAAGTGATTATACTAAACGCCTATTTATTTCTTCTTTCAGAAGCCACATTCTATCTTGGCCCCAGACATAAAATGGGTCTGCACCATCTAAATCAGTAATTTTAAAGCTTGGCACTCCCCAACAGTTTCCTGCGTACATATCTTTGAGATTATCATCCAAAACCTTTTTCCATTTTTTTGTATTTAAGTCTTTTTTGATTGTAGACCAATCTAGTCCAAGTCTTTCGACTAGAGACTTTAAATATTCATCTTCGCCTATGTTAATCCCTTCATAAAAAGAAGCTCTTAATAATTCATCAATGTACTCAAATCCTTTTCCAGCTTCATCGATCACAGGAAATAAAGAATAAGCTTTTCTAGCTGGTTTGCCGATTGGAGAATAAATTTGACCCATTGGATATCCATGTTTTCTTGCCTCACGGGCAGCATCAGAAATAATGTACTTGGCTTTTAGATCAATAATTTTCATATTGCGCATTAGCATTGGTAAAACGGGCTTCGTAATCAAGTTTATAGGATAGTCATCTCTCATTTCTCCAACTCTTTTTGCGCTTGCATAGGTATATGGGCTGTTCAAAGAGGGATAGTAATATAAATTGACTTTTTTATCTGATTCCAAAGATGGGGGAGAATTTAAAATAGGAGTACAAATTGGTTCATTATTTGTATCTTTCTTTAGACCAAGTTCCGTTAATCTATCTTCTAAGTGATCGATCCTATCTACACCCCAATAAAGTTCTTTTTCATAATAAAAGGCTGATCCAAAATAATAACCTTTTGCATTTCTTATTGAATTACCTGAAGCTAATTTCTCTGATACTTCTGTCTCAGTGGAGCTATAAACCTTAAATAAAGAACTCAAGGTATCTTCATCTCCTTGCCATAATGCATTGCTTACTTCTTTAGCAACTTCTGAAAACTTATCTTCTTCAACCGAAGTCAAAATAGCATTAGACAAATCAACTAATTCCTTTTTTGGATAAGATGTTGGTTGAAAGTCAATACCATAGTAAGGAGCTATGCGTTTTGAATCTTCCAAACAATAAGCATTATATAAATTAGGTTCATGAATGGTTTCAGGGTTTTCATCTCCAACTAATATAGGTTTTAAAACTACACCATAAGAAGCCTTAATTTTTTCTAGATACTGAATAGTTAAATGTGAGTAAGGATCATCCACCTTATGAAAATATGTTACTTCGTGCGGTCTATTTTCCAAGTCCCTCTTAGCCTCAGCATCTATTCTAATCTTTTTAAACAGATCATAGCTGGAGAAAGTATTCATGCTGTAATTTCTAAGCTTGCTACCTATGGTGCGTTTCGCTAAGAAATTTCTAATAGCTTTTTTTATCATTTAAATCCTTTGCAATTGGAAGGAGCCATAGTCCTAGCCATGTATTAACAATCAGTTTCACTGTAACCATTATGCTTGCTGGGAGGCTCCAGACAAAATTTAAGAAATTATTCCAGAACCAAGAATACATCCAAACTTTAATAGGTTTAAGGAATGTAAGTTCCAAGAAATCAGAAGTACTAAAAGTCATTAAGCTATACTCTGGAGAAAAAAGGAAAGAGTAAGTCCATAAGCAAAATGCAATCTGTATCGGTGTAGTGAATACCAAAAAGTAAGCAAACCATAGCAATGTTCTACTCACTAGAATTTCTCTTATAAAAGGATTCTTCATTCTTAAGAATCTCTTTAAGTGCTGACTCACTTAGCTCAGATAATTTAGGATTGTCATAACCCCTACTGACCAACAACTTTAGGTATGTTTCTTTTCTTGTCTCCACACTGTGAAATATATCTTAAGTGTTCAATATAGACCAATCGGAGATTCTTTAAGAGTTATTATTTTCTATTTTCTTCCGGAAGAGCTTCGAGTAAAAGGTTAGGCAGCCCCTTTCTTTTTTGGAGTGTAAATTGATCATAAAGCTTTCCGGTTGCCTCGTAAGCTTTATAAGTTAAGTTTTTGTCGTCAATATTGATAATCTGATAAAGCTGAGTATTTTCAGCTACTCGCTTAGCATAATTACCTTTAGTAATGCCATACATCTTCGGTCCACTTACAGATACAACATATACTGTTCCAATTTCAGGATCATAGGCTTGTTGATAGCCAGAGGGTACATTTTCCAAATTTTCGGTGTCTACCTGACCGGTACGTGCATAGGTATGATCATGACCACTAAGAACTAAATCTACCTTAAATTCATCTAAGAGAGGCTTCCATAGTTCGCGAAGCTCTTTATTATCTCGGTCTGATCCAGGAGAAAAGACCGGATGATGAAAAGTAACAACAGTCCATCGATTAGGATTATCTTCTAGTACTTTTCTAAACCAAGGAATCTGTATTTCTTTTGCCTTATTTGAATCCAATGAAATAAAACGTACACCTTGATAATCAATGTAATAAACAGTCTCTTTAAGAGTTTCATCAGGAACATCTTGAATAGGGAAAGCAAATTGTGGACGCCAATGATTACTAACGGCTGGGGTTCCTCGAACTCTTTGGCGATCATAAAGAGGCTTGGAGTAAAAACTTGAACCAACTAATTCGCTTTTTTTGAATCCTGTAATGGATTCAACTTGATCATCGACAAAAATGATATTACCTCCATCATTAAACTCAAAGGAGGCACTATTGCCTTCTGGTCCAGTAAATGAAACTTTATAGGTCGTTCCTTTATCAGATGGCACAGGTTCAAATGCGGTCATCATGACATCTATAGTCTTTCCATCTTTTGTCTGCCAATAACGCTCAGATTCAGGACCTTGATTAATACGATAATATTCATGGTTTCCAGGAGTTGCTATAACAGGAATCGTACCATTCACCCAGTCAGGGCCTTGATGCCAATCTCCCCACTCAGCGTCCCAATTAGGATTATCGATTAAATCACCGGCGTGTAACGTAAACGCAGCTCGTGGTGCATCTCTAAATGCCTCTCTAAAAACTCTCGACCAATGTGTGCGCACTTCATTTTGAGCGTCACCAAAATAAATGAAGCTAAAAGGTCTAGGCCTATCACTAGCTGTTTTGAAATGGTAATACTCTGTCCAATTTACTCCATCACCCACACGATAAGTATAGAGAGTATCTGGATCAAGATTTTTGAAAGTTACAGTGTGATAATTAGCCTCATTAATATCGCTCTTGAAGAAAGAAGTTTCTGCAATAAACTCCTCTATTTCTAAAGCTCTTCCATTTGCATTTGCTAGTGCCAAATGAGCCATTCCTTTTTTTGTTGAGGCGTCTGTACGCCAAGTAACAGATTGAGTGGTAGCTGGATCAGCTTCCCAAGTTAACACTACTCTATCCGGAAGTGGTGAAGGTGCATGAGCTAACTCCGAAGAATATTTAGCGATCTTACTTTCATCATGAGAGGAAACACCGTAGCTCAAAACAAATAATAAGAGAAAGGTAAATTTGGATAAATATTTTGTGAAGTTCATAAAGACATTATGTTTGAGTAAAGTTAAAAATAGAATAACTTTTAGTAAATTTCTTATGAAGTTAGTTAAGAGTAGATATTAAATTTCTGAATCGATAACAAGGACTCTACCTTCATATTTGGGTTCATAAACTTCCATATCTTGAAGAAAATACTCAGCAGCATCAACTATCAAAACCCCTGTATCAATATACTCAATTGAGTTCTGAAATTCCCAATAACCGTCTCCCCCCTGAGTAACAAAATTAGGAGCGGCTACCCAATATTCATCATCATTTTTTAATGGCTTTCCTTTGATCCAAATTTCGTGTGCCTTATTTCTAGGACTAAATGAATATTTGGCATTTTTTGAAACTTGCAATATGCCATTTGTCATACCTGCAGCATGATTAAATATTTTTACAACTTGAGAGCCTTTTAATTTTGTCATGACAACAGTATTAGGAAACGGAAATGCAGAAATTAAATCCCCTTTCGTTACTGTTCCTGATTTTATGTCTTGTCTAAGAGCACCACTGTTTACAACGGCTATATCTATTCTAGGATCAAAAGCTTCTATTGCATCGGCGAATAAGTTGCCCATGTTAGATTCTTTTCCGTATGCTCTTACAAGTTTTTTTGTAGAGGAAACAATTGGTACTTTTGCAACCTGATCTACTTCTTTTTGCCAGAAAGTAATTTCGCGAAGCATATCTTTATCATCCTCTAGCTCATCATCATAAATAGTTATGAGTTCATTAGAATGAGAAACTATTTTCTTTTTTTCTGTATCAAACATAACTTGAAGCTTTCCAAGTTCAGTTGCGGTTGCATTGGTTGAAACAATAATCGTGCCATTTGAAACTAGAGCCTTTTCTGTTCCCTGGTGGGCATGTCCAGTGACAATAATATCCACACCTGGAACATTTTGGGCGAGGAGAATATCCTTATAAAGATTTCTCTCAACATCTGTTAAACCAATAGTAGATTGTCTCCCGGGCATTCCTTGATGTACCGCAAGAATAATGATGTCTGTTATGGGTTCTAACTCTTTTATGTATTGTCTCAGATACTCTTCTTCATCTCTGGCTTCAATACCTTCAGTCATTTTAAAATTGATGGTGTCATAGAAAGCAAATTTTCCATGAAGACCAATAATTCCTATTTTTATTCCTGCTCTTTCTAGAATTAAATAAGGGTTATCCCAGACTAAATCATCAGTTCCTTCGAAAAAAAGATTGCCATTCAGAATTGGAAAATTAGCTTTCTTTATTTGTTCCAACATATTGTCCCATCCATGATCAAATTCATGATTGCCAATGCAAGCTGCATCAATCCCCAAGAAGTTCATCGACTTAATCACTGCCTCACCTTTAGTTAAAGTGCTTATGTAGGGACCTGAGAAGTAATCTCCAGCATCAATAAGAATATTATTAGGATTGGATGCCTTTTCTTGTTTTACCAAGGTGGCCAAATTGGCAAAACCACCAATCTTTCTAGATTCACTTATCCAAGGTGCTATTCTTGGGAAAAGGTGCGCATGTAAGTCATTAGTATGCAAAATAGTTAACTCTTTTACTTCTGCAAAAGTCTGCAAAGAGAAAAGAAAAATAAGAAGACTTTCTATTATTTTTTTTAACATACGATTTTTTAAAAAAGCATTAATTAAAATTCATCTTAGTTTAGTTAACCAAGGGGGAGAAGTTAATAGAAATTTAAAATGGTGGGTCTGGGAAGACTTGAACTTCCGACCTCACCCTTATCAGGGGTGCGCTCTAACCAAGCTGAGCTACAGACCCACTTACGTGGATCGCGCATCTTACTAGAAATTAACTATTTACGTAAGGCTTTTACTGCCCAGATGATCGGCCCTGAAATAACATAAGCAAAGGCACATAATGCGAGTACGATTGGTGGATCGATAGAAATGAGAACAAATATGAAAACAACAAATAACATACTAAAGAAAGGTACTCTCTTTTTAAGTTCAATCTCTTTGAAACTATAGTAAGGAATGTTGACCACCATCAAAAGAGAGACGAATCCAGTCAGAAGAGCAGTAAATATTGCTAAGATTCTTCCAACTTCTTCTCCCTGAATACCAAAAGAACTCATTGCCCATACAAAATAGACGACTGTAGCGCTAGCAACAGGACTGGGCAATCCTTTGAAGTAAGTATCCTCTGAACCTATGAAGGTATTGAATCTAGCTAGCCTTAAAGCGGCAGCAGCAACATAGAAAAACGAAAAGACCCAGCCAGTTTGACCGATGGAGTCTAAGCCCCAAAGAAAAACAATAATAGCCGGTGCAAGGCCAAAAGAGATAACATCGCAAAGACTGTCATATTGAGCGCCAAATAAACTCTGAGAATTGGTTAATCTTGCAACTCTACCATCCAAACCATCGAGCATTTGAGCGGCAAATAGGGCCATTCCTGAAGCAATGAAATTTCCATTTATGGCAGAAACAATTGAGAAAAATCCTGAAAAAAGTGAAGCGGTAGTGAGCAGATTCGGGAGTAGATATATTCCTTTCCGAGTAACCTTCTTACCATCCTCGGAGACGACCTCTTCATGATCATCAAAGAGATCTAGACTTTCTTGATGGTCATCAGACATAAGCTTAATTTTTGGCTTTATCTACAATTTTGTTTTGAGCTATCCAAGGCATCATAGCTCTAAGTTCAGATCCTACTTTTTCTATCGAGTGTTCTGAAGTTTGTTGACGATATTCCTTCATCCTTGGTCCGCCCTTTCCATCATTACTCTCTCTGCAATCGCTCATAAATTCTTGAGCAAATTCACCTGATTGAATTCTCTTCAATACAGCTCTCATCTCTTCTTTGGCATCTGAATTTACAACTTTTGGTCCACTTACATAATCACCAAACTCTGCTGTATTAGAAATACTATATCTCATATTTTCTAATCCACCTTCGTATATAAGATCTACTATAAGTTTCACTTCATGCAAGCATTCGAAATACGCCATTTCAGGTGGATAACCATCTTCAACTAATACCTCGTAACCATTTTGGATTAATTGAGTAAGCCCGCCACAGAGAACTGCCTGTTCTCCAAATAAATCAGTCTCTGTTTCGTCCTTAAAGTTGGTTTCAATAATACCAGCTCTCCCAGAACCTATAGCTGAAGCATATGAAAGCCCTATTTCTTTTGCATTACCAGAGATATCTTTGTGAATAGCAATAAGGCATGGAACTCCAGCACCTATTTCATATTGAGATCTAACAGTATGGCCAGGCCCTTTTGGAGCAACCATTATTACATCAAGGTCTTCCCTTGGCTCTATCATGTCAAAATGGATGTTAAATCCATGTGCAAAAGCCAAAACAGCACCTTGTTTTATGTTATTTTCTATCTCGCTCTTATAAGTAGCAGATTGCAATTCGTCAGGCATTAAAATCATTACCATATCAGCATCTGTTACAGCCTCAGCAACTTCTTGAACATTCAGCCCAGCAGCTTCAGCTTTTGACCAAGATGCAGATTCTTTTCTGAGTGCAACGGTTACATTTCCACCCGAATCTTTAAGATTATTTGCATGTGCATGACCTTGTGAACCATAACCAACTATTACTACTTTTTTATTTTTAATAATATCTAGATCAGCATCTTTATCATAATAAACTTGCATAACTCGCTCCTGTTAATTTTCTATAGTTAAGGTTTTTTCATCAGATGATATTCCTAAAGAACCTGATCTGACAATCTCAAGGGGATTATTTGCATCAATCTCTGAAATCAATTTATCCAATTCCAATGAAGTACCTACTACCTGTACATTTATAATTTCGTTGTCCTCAGATACTATATTGGTTTCATCAAAGACATTCTCTGGAAAAGAATCTTTTGTAAACTTTATTAACATCAACTCTCTTTCCACAAATTCAGATTCACTTAAATTAGTAACCATCACAACATCAATTAATTTATCCAGTTGCTTGGTTATTTGTTCTACCACTTTTTCATCGCCTTCAGTAGACATAGTTAATCTAGAAAGGGTTGCATCATTAGTGGGAGCCACAACTAGCGTCTCAATGTTGTAACCTCTTTGAGAAAAAAGGCCTACTACTCTGGAAAGAGCCCCGGGTTGGTTTTCCATCAATAAAGCAATTACTCTTTTCATTACCAGGTTTTTTCGTCTTTGCTAAGACGCATGTGATCCATTGCATTGCCAGCCTCTAGCATTGGATAAACATGTTCATTTGGATCAACATCCACATCCAAAAATACCAGTTTATCTTTGAGGGATATGCATTCTTTCATAGATGACTCCAGCTCATCGAATTTAGAGACTTTTATACCTACATGTCCATATGACTCTGTAAGTGCTACAAAATCTGGTAGTGAATTTTCATATGTACTAGATGAATGCCTACCTCCGTATTGCATGTCTTGCCATTGTTTTACCATTCCCAAGGCAGCGTTATTAAGATTAATTATTTTTATAGGCAACCCATATTGAAGACATGTTGAAAGTTCTTGGATACACATCTGTATACTTCCTTCACCAGTAACACATGAGACTATAGACTCGGGGTATGCCAGCTGAACACCCATTGCCGATGGAAGCCCAAAGCCCATCGTGCCAAGACCTCCAGAATTTATCCACTGTCTTGGTTTATCAAAATGATAGTACTGAGCAGCAAACATCTGATGTTGACCCACATCTGATGTTACGAAAGCCTCCCCATTTGTTTCTTTATAGAGAGATTGTATAACTTGCTGAGGTAGTATCTTTCCATTTTGTGCTCCCATCTCTAATAGAGAATGGTTCAGGCCATGTGCATCTCGCCAGTTTTTAATCTGTTCGTTCCATTCAGAAATATCAGATTCATTAGTTTTCAATTCTCTACATTTAAGTTCTTCAATAAGTGCAGTTAATGATTCTTTTGCAGAACCAACGATTGGTATGTCGGCATGAATAATCTTAGAGACAGATGCAGGATCCACGTCAATATGGATTTTCTTGGCACTCAGTGCAAATTGTTTAGGATCATTTGTAATTCGATCATCAAACCTCGCTCCTACTGCGATGATTAAATCTGCATTATGCATAGCCATGTTTGCTTGATAAGTTCCATGCATACCCAACATACCCATAAATTGTGGGTCTGAACCTGGGAAGGCACCCAATCCCATTAAAGTATTGGTAACTGGAAAATTTAAAAGTTTTGCTAGAGCAGTTAGTTCTTCAGAAGCATTATTTTGGTTTACCCCGCCACCAGAATAAATGACAGGCCTTTTAGCTGTTGCAATCAAATCAGCTGCTTCTTTTATACTCGACGTATCTGCACCTTCTGGAGGATTATACGAGCGCATGTTTATTTCTGATGGGTAATTGAATTCAAATTTATATTCCGGATCGGTAAAGTCTTTAGGGATATCAATAACAACCGGACCTTTTCTGCCTGTTGTGGCGATATGAAAGGCTTTTTTTACGATATCAGGTATATCTTCTGCTCTTTGAACAAGGAAACTATGCTTTACGATAGGTCGCGATACACCAATCATGTCAGTTTCTTGAAAAGAATCTGTTCCGATTAAATTGGATTTAACTTGTCCTGAAATAACTACGATGGGCGTGGAATCCATGTAAGCAGTGGCTAAGCCTGTAATGGCATTTGTAGCTCCTGGTCCTGAAGTGACTAATGCAACGCCTGGTTTTCCAGTTGCTCTTGCATATCCATCAGCAGCATGGACGGCTCCTTGCTCATGTCTCACAAGAATATGGTCTACATAGTTTTGATTAAATATTGCATCATAGATATGTAGTGCTGCTCCTCCTGGGTATCCAAACATAAGATCTACCCCCTCAAGATGAAGAGAATGAATTAATGCTTCAGCACCAGATTTATTACTTTTGTCCATTTAATATTTGTATAAAGTTGCTCCAAATCCAAGGAGGTTGAGCATTGTGACATTTGGTATGTCTAAGTCAAGAAAACCTTATACTAACTGCATCTAGGGGGTTTTTGAAATAGAGAATTTAAAATTGCCATCTCTTGTTAAGACAATGTCAGATAATTTGGGTAGTTCTTCTAAAATATAGTGCGTTAAACGCTCATAATGCATGACAAAACGATACACCTCTTCTTTTGTCATTATCTTATTTTTTAGATCTTTATCTTTGACAGTCTTTGCTAATGTCTGCTCTTGTATCCACCTACTTTCATAAACAAAATCCATATTAGGTACTTTTATCATTACCAATAGATCAAACAAAGAAAACAGAGTCTGATAGTCCTTAGATAGCTCCTGGTTACTCCATTTAGACCAAATTCCTTCTGGATCTTCCTCCTTTTCGAGCTGATTTAAAGGTGGCAGCCAATTCTCTTCAGGCAATGGCTTAGCCCCACCACACCATGCATCAAAAAAAATAAAATCAGGTTTTCCTTTGTATATAGGCCATTCTTCTGAAGGATAATGTCGATCTTCAGGTTTACAAAAGGCGGGAACCTTGGTCTCTGTCTCAGGACTTGCATTGGATAGTTCATTGATCAGATCCAAACCCATTTGGATATCATGGGTTCCTGGCACTCCTCTTACATAACAAAGTGGATGGATTTCCTCTGCGAGAGATCTTCTTTCTTCTTGGGACTTGTAAATATCGTCAATAGAAAATCCCATAGCGGGTCGTTTTACAGTTTCATTTAGTACTTTTTGTATAAAAAAAGAAAGTGTTGTCTTTCCAGAACCTTGTCCCCCCGTAAAACAAATAAAATATGGTTGATTTCTTTTGGGAAATGTCTGATCTAGGTATAAAGAGATTGGAGTGACTATTTCAACTAAAAATTCTTCACTCAAATTCTCTATTTTCATTTGTTCAGCCAAATAAAATAAATTATTTTTGGATTGATCCAATAAGCTTCTAACTGCTTCATCGCTAGCATTTGGGAAGTTAGTCATTAATTTGTAATCTTTTCAATAAGCTGGAAGTATCCCATCTGCTGCCACCCATATTTTGGATGTCTTCGTAAAATCCATCTATAAGTTTCGTAATTTCAAGGCTAACACCTTGTTTTTCTGCTTCTTGCATTGCAATTTTTAGATCTTTGCGCATGTGGTCAACAGCGAAACCGTGATCGTAATGATCTTGAGACATAGATTCCCAGCGGTTATCCATTTGCCATGATTGTGCTGCTCCTTTTGATATAACTTCTATTACTTCTTCTGTTACTAAACCAGCTTTTTCTGAAAAATAGATACCTTCAGCAAGTCCTTGAACTAATCCAGCTATACATATTTGATTCACCATTTTGGTAAGCTGACCTGCTCCTGATGACCCCATTAATTTTGTAAATTTTGCATAACAGTTCATAGTGATTTTTACCTTTTCGAATGCATCTTTATCTCCACCTGCCATAATCGTCAGGGAACCATTCTCCGCACCCGCTTGACCACCCGAAACGGGAGCATCTATGTAATGAACTCCCTTTTTTAAGCACATCTCGCTCATCTCACTTGAAAGAATAGAAGATGTTGTGGTGTGATCAACGATGATACCTCCCGGTGATATGGAACTTAAAATACCATTTTCTCCTGATATAACTTCTCTAACATCATCATCATTTCCGATACACATATAAATCTCCTCACATACATTACCTAGTTCTGCGGGGCTATTACCAATCTCACCTTGATATGCTTTAACCCAATTTTCTGCCTTGGCAACAGAGCGATTGAAGACTAAAGTTGGATATTGCTTTGATATGTATCCAGCCATTGGAAATCCCATTACTCCTAATCCAATAAATCCTCTAGTTTTCATTCATTTCTCCAAATGATAGAAAGTATTCTATTTTCAGTATGATCTCTTCTATAAGAAAATAATGATTCTGATTCGAATGTGCAAACCGAAGAGAGATCTACATTAATATTATATTTTCCCAAAATTCTTTTTGCCTCTCCATGGAGGCTAAATAGCCATTTGTCATAACCTTTCTCTTTAAAGTTGGATTCTGATTCATCATCCTTATTTACAAAAGATTCATATAGATCATTGCCAACTTCATAGTTTTTCTGGGATATTGAAGGCCCTATCCATGCAGATACATCAGAACAGCCTTTTGTGAATGAGGACAATGTAGATTCAATTACTCCTGATAAAAGACCTTTCCAACCTGCATGCAACATAGCAAACTCGCTACCATCTTTTTTTGATAAAGCGATAGGTAAACAGTCTGCAGTCAAAACTCCCAAGGCAAGATTGCTGGTCGAAGAGAATAGAGAATCTGTTTCATCGATAGGTAATGATGAATGAGACAATATTATTTCTAATTTATTTCCATGGACCTGGTCCATATATTGAATAGGGATATCCTCGAATTTAGTAAAAACTTTCAGTATTTGAGATTTTTCTGGGCTTATATTATTTTTGTAAAAATAATCTTTAGTCAATGATAGGCACTGAATCTTATCTCCAAGGGGTGCTATTGGTTTTAAAAAGTCAGGACCCATTTACTTTTATTTGGTTTAGCAGAGTTTGCATATCTGAGGGCATTGGAGCTTTAAATAATAACAACTCTCCACTAGAGGGATGGTTTAATTGAAGTTCCTCTGCGTGCAGGGCTTGTCTTTTAAAGTTGGAAATTATTTTTTTTTGCTCTTCACTTGATCCTCGAGAAAATTTATTTCTACTGCCATAAAGAGGGTCACCAATTATAGGGAAGCCTATATGAGATAAATGAACTCTTATCTGATGAGTACGTCCAGTTTCCAGATTTACCTTTAATAAAGAATACCCATCTAGGTTTTCGAGAATGCTAAACCTTGTAATTGCTTCCT
>CACMAF010000014.1:0-31275 GCA_902611645.1 uncultured SAR86 cluster bacterium
TTAACAGACTCCACTATTGCAGACTCTCCCTCTGCTTCTAACATATCACCAACTTCTGGCAACTCTACAAATACAATATCTCCGAGAAGATCTTGTGCGTGATCACTGATCCCTACAGTAAGAATTCCTTCTTCGTCTATTCTGCCCCATTCATGACTTGATAAATATCTCACTTCGTTATCTGAACTCATACTTTTTCCTTAAAAATAACTTTTCCCTCTTTGATAAATTTCGGTGAACCTATTATAGCTTTTACTCTTTTACCTCTAATTTCAGCAAAACAAGAAGTGCTATCACTTTTTGGTAATCTTGCTAATGCTATAGGCATCTTTAGGCTTGGTGAGTAAGTTCCGCTAGTGACAACTCCGCGTGCATGATTCTCTTTCTCAAGGTGTATTTTCTGTCCTTGCCTTAGTATCACCTTTTCGTCTGTAATTATACCAACAAGTTCTTTAAGATCATTTGATTCTTTCTGTTTTATTAAACTTTCTTTACCAAAAAAATCTCTTTGCTCATCTTGCCAACAAACTGTCCAGCCCATATTACATTCGAAAGGCGAGATGGTCTCATCCATCTCAAAACCATACAAATTCATTCCAGCTTCAAGTCTAAGTGTATCTCTAGCTGCAAGGCCGATTGGTTTGGCTCCTTCACTGATTGCTATATTCCAAAGATCTATGGCTTTTTCATTAGGCAGTATCACTTCAAAACCTAATTCCCCGGTGTAACCGGTTTTTGCTGCAAAGACATCATCTTGAAAAATTCCTTGCTGTCTCTTTTTCTCTTTTAGAAAATCTATTGGTGCAGGAAAGTTCTTAAGGACATTTGGAGATTGAGGACCTTGAATAGCGACCATTGACAGATCGTCTCTTTCAAGCATATTTACTTCATATTCTTTAGCTCTCGCAGATATCCATTTTAAGTCCTCACCTCTGGTTGCACAGTTAACAACCAGCCTAAATCCTTTATCCATGCGATAGGCTATTAGGTCATCTATTACAAAGCCTTTATCGTTCAACATAGCAGAATAAAGACCAGAATAGTTCTCTTGAAGTTTTCTTACGTCATTTGCAATCAGTTTTCTGATAAAAAGTTCGGATTCGCTGCCTTCAAAATCAAGAATTGTCATGTGAGATACATCAAAAATACCACAACCTTGTCTCACTGCATGGTGCTCTTCGATTTGAGAGCCATAATTAATTGGCATATCCCAGCCATGGAAGTCTACCATTTTAGCCTTGGCTTCCAGGTGGTTTTGATATAGAGAAGTTTTCTTATTCAAGGGTCTTTGCTGAACGTAGATTGTACTATTTCCTCTAAAATATGTCTCACGGAATATGATCTTTATCCCCCATTTATGTGGATAAGTTTGTTAACGGATTCTTGATTATCAATTATTATCAGCTTTAGAAGTGATTGTATGAAATTTGATCATACGTCTTTTATATATCTATCGACTAAAGCCAATGTTAAAATCTCATTTTTTTTATCCAACTCAAATAAATGGACTATCTTTCAAAGTTTGAAGAGCTCAAATCTAAAGAACTTTCACTAGATCTTACTCGGGGCAAACCATCATCAGATCAGCTTGATTTATCAAATGGATTGATGAGTTTCTCCGAAAATGACTTTTTATATGATGGTGTCGATATAAGAAATTATGGCGAAATTAAAGGCTTAGATTCTTGTCGTGAGTTAGGAGCAGAGATTTTAGGATGTTCCAAAGAATATGTATGGGCTGGAGGCAATAGCAGCCTATCTTTAATGTCTCAATTTATGTCTTTTCTATTTGTAGAGGGCATTGGAGAGGGCCCTTGGAATAGCAAGAAAAGAGTATCAGTATTATGTCCCGTCCCTGGTTATGATAGACATTTTAATCTCTGCGAAAAATTCGGTATTAATATGATCCCAGTTTCTTTGACAGGTACTGGACCTGATTTAGAGGAAGTTAAAAGATTAATTGATTCAGATGATTCTATTAGAGGGATGTGGTGTGTACCAAAATACTCAAACCCAACTGGAGAAATTTACAGTCATCAGACAATAGATGGTTTACTTGAAATCTTTAGCAAAACAAAAAATAAAACACTGATATTTTGGGATAATGCTTACGCTGTTCATGATCTGTACGATGACCCATCTTTTGATGACATATTTGCTATGGCAGAAACCAAAGGCTGCGAAGATGTGGTTGTCCAGTTTGGTTCTAGTTCTAAGATCACTTTTGCTGGTGCTGGAATAGCATTCATTGCTATGTCGCTTAATAATCAGAATATGTTTCTACCATTCTATTCTTCCTTAATGATAGGTCCTGATAAATTAAATCAAGCGAGGCATGTAAGATTTTTTAATCAAGTTGATTTAAAGGATCATATGAAAAGACATGCTGACATAATCAAGCCTAAGTTTGATCTTGTTATCAATAAATTAGAGTCACAAAAATTTGGGAAATGGACAAGACCTAAAGGAGGTTATTTTTTACTTTTCGAAGCTAACAAAGGCTTAGCAAAAAAAATAATTAACTTGGCTTCAGAGGTTGGGTTGAAACTAACTCCAGCTGGAGCTACTCATCCTTATGGCTTAGACGAAGAAGACAAATTTATCAGAATAGCTCCCACAGCCTGTTCTTTAGATGAGCTAGATACTGCTATGGATGTTTTCTTATGTTGTATAGGTTTGGCCTATGAACAGGCTCAGTAAAAGTCTAGTTTTTACTATTTTCCAGTATCTCGTAAGACTTTCCATCAAAGCCCCCAAAGAAAATTGGAACATCAGGATGTTCTACTGGAATATGACTATCATCAACTAATAGATTCTGCTGAGAGACATACGCAGAATAAAATACTTGATCATTCTCAGCGAATACGTGATAAAAAGGCTGATCTTTTTTAGGTCTTATGGCAACTGGAATTGATTGATACCATTCTTCAGTATTATTGAATTCAGGGTCGACATCATAAATCACTCCTCTGAAGTCGAGGTATTTATGCTTAACAACTTGTCCAAGCGCGTATTCGGTCTCGATAGTTTTTTTCATCAAATTAAATCGTTTAAGTTTGTATTTAGATCGGAAATTACCTTGGGTTTTATTTTAACTTTATTTGATACAAGCTTTCTACTAATTAAGAACTCTTTTGGATTATTTATTGCGTCAACAGCTATTAATTCCTCATCTTTAGTATAAAAAAGCATGAATTTGGCATCATTAGTGTTACCCCTCATGGTAACCATGTCATGATCGCCAGAAAGTCCAACAATCTGAAGTTTGTGATCATATTGATCTGACCAAAACCAAGGCACTTGATTATATTCCATCGGATTATTCATCACAGAGGAGGCTACAGTTTTTGCTTGCTCCATAGCATTATGAACTGACTCTAATCTAAGATTCTTATTTAAAATTTTATTAGGATGATTTGTGCAATCTCCACAAGCATAAATATTTTTAAAGTTAGTTTGACCAAATTCATTTACGATTATTCCATTGTCACAATTGATACCAGCTTCTTCTGCAAGCTCTATATTAGGAACAACGCCAGCACCAATAAGTACAGAATCTGCCTTCACTCCAGTACCATCAGAGCAAACTACCTCCAACGAATTAGATACTTCATTAATAGTTTCTAAGCTGGTATTGAAATGGAATTTAACCCCATAGCTTTCATGCAGATTTAAATAATATTCAGATATCTGAGGATCAACTGTTCGATTCATCACTCGATCAGCCATTTCAATAATAGTGACTTTTTTATTCTTTTTTGCCGCGATTGCTGCCGCCTCAAGCCCGATATAACCAGCACCTATGATTACTAAATTTTCACTAGTTTCTAAATCTTTTTTTATTGCCTCGGCATCATCTAGATCTCTCAAATAGAATATTGATTTAAGCTCACTGCCCGGAAAATCTAGCAATCTAACTCTACTGCCAGTAGCAAAAACTAATTTATCAAATTCAAGCACTGAATTATCTGAGAGGTAAACTTTTTGATTATCGATTTCCAATTTTTCAGCAGATAACCCAAGATAGAGTTGAACTTTATTTTCTGTAAAAAATTCAAGTTTCTTAAAATATAGTCTTTCTTTGTTGAGACTATCTTCTAGAAACCCTTTCGACAAAGGCGGTCTTTGATATGGAAGGTGTTCCTCTTCTCCAACTAAAGTGATTGAGCCAGAGTAACCTTCTTTCTTTAAAGTCGAAATGCATTGGATAGCGGATTGTCCCGCTCCAATAATAAGTAAGTTTTCCATGCTAAAAAAAGTTCTCGATTATTTGTTTGAAACTATCTAAAGTCTACATCTAATTTATAAATAAGGGAGAAAAAAATGATAGGAGTAGTTGCTACTTTAAAAATTAAAGAGGGTTCTGGAGCAGATTTCGAAGCCGTAGCATCTCAACTGGTTGAGAAAGTGAATGCAAATGAAGATGGTGTGGTCTATTACGATTTATATAAAGAAGATGACACAACTTATGTTTTTCTTGAAAGATATAAAGACCAAGAGGCACAAGATGCTCACGGGAAAACTGATTATTTCAGAGAGCTTGGTGCAAAAATGGGTGCTTTCATGGCAGGGGCGCCTGAAATAAAAATGCTTCAATCAGTCTAATTACATGATGTGAGGTCTCGAGAGATATTCTCTTGACCTCATTTCTTCAAGACGACTAATAGTTCTCTTAAAAGGTTCAGATAACCTTTCTCCTGCATATAATTCACTTAATCCCGTCTCAATAGAAAGGATTAGGTTTACATTTCTCTCGTAACATTCGTCTACTAAAGCGATAAACCTTCGTGCTGAATCATCATTAGATGATTGAAAGATCGGAACATCAGATACAAAGAGAGTATGAAATTCACTGCAAATTTCAATGTAATCCTTAGCACTTCTTGGACCTTCGCAAATCTCGCTGAAAGATAACCAAACGGAACCTTGTGAAAGCTTTATTGTCTTAATCTTTCTTCCAAGAACTTCAATATTTTCTCCTTCAAGATAGTCATCATTTGTAAGTTCTGAAAAATTTGATTCAAGTTCACTTGCCCCTTCCTCTTTTTTTCCAATGACAAATATTTCTAGTTGTTCTAGAGTTCTAAGACGATAATCTTGCGCAGAGTCTAATTCGTAAATCTCACAATTTTTCTTGATTGATTCAATTGCAGGCAGGAATCTACTTCTGTGAAGACCATCTTTGTAAAGATTATCGGGATGAGTATTAGAAGTAGTAACTAGAGTTACTTTTTTTTCAAATAGTTCGTTAATGAATCTACCAAGAAGCATAGCATCACCAATATCCTCAACATAAAACTCATCAAAACATAACACTTCAGTATCTTTAGATATATTGTCGGCTGCAATCTTAAGTGGGTCTTTCTTTCCTGAAAGCTCATCTAGATCTTCATGCAGTAATTTCATAAACCTATGGAAATGAATTCTTTTCTTCTTTTTTAAATCTAAAGTTTCAAAGAAGATATCCATCATTTGAGTTTTGCCTCTTCCGACTTCTCCTCTGATGTATAACCCTTTTATACTTTTACGTTTAAACCAAGACTTAGAGCGCTTTATTAGAGCCCCATTTAATTTATCTAGCTTGTTAAGGAGAGACTTTTGCTCTTTATCAAAGCTTAGTTGCCCATCTGCAATCAAGTTGGAATAAAGATCGGTGGGCTTCAATGTGAGAAATAAACTATTTATTGGGTTTTTTTAGAAGCAATGAAGGCGTCCTTTCCAAATAGTCGATATATTCTGGATCAGAGCCCCATTTTTTCATTCCTCTATTTTCAAGCATTGGAATGCCGCTTATTCTTGTTAAGAGAACATAGACAAAAATTGGAGAGATGAGGGTGACTAACTGCCACCCGCTTAATACTGGAAGTGCTATTAAAGTCAGTCCAGCCCATAAGGTGATTTCTCCAAAATAGTTGGGATGTCTAGACCAGGCCCAAAGCCCAGAAGTTATATATTCTTTTTCTTTATTTTGTTGTTTCTTGAAATCCCTTTTTTGCTTATCAGCAATAACCTCAATCGAAAAGCCTAGAATCCATAAGGTTAATCCCAGATAAGCCATGACTCCAAGAGGAATATTTACATTAGATGTAATTGCAGCTAATCCTGCTGCCATTGTTAGAAAGACCCATAGACCTCCCAAAGTCCAAGTCATGATGTACCAATGGAATTGAGTTTTCATGATTGTGAATCTTCCATCTTTCCCATCTTGTTTAACTCTTGAGAAAAGAAATGTCCCAAGTCTTACAGCCCAAATCACTATCAAAACACCAATGAGTAAGTCCCTAGGGTCCATAGATGGATTGAGATAAAAACCCAAACCTATAGCACTAAGATAAGAAATTGAACCTGTTAGATCAAAATAATGTTCTGTTTGATAAATATAAGAGGGTATGAATATTATCCAGTGCAGCAAATAGCTAACACTTGCACATATAGCAAATAGTGCTACTCCGTTGTAGAGCTCTGACCCTTGACTGCCCGCTAGAGCAATAATGACTCCTAAGGCTATACTTATAAATGTTGCTGGTATGGTTACAGTTCTTTTCATATGTATCTCTATTAGTTATTAGGTCATTAGAAGGAACAATAACCTTCTTTTCAAGTCTTTAATTTAAGGTTTCTTTGAAATCTTTTCTACAAGTGTGAGTCCTATCCCTACACAAGGGCCAATACCAAAAACAAATAGAACCGTCCCAATGCCTACAACTCCGCCAAGGAACCATCCCGAAATTACAGCCGACAATTCTAAAATGGTTCTTATTAGCGGTATTGAAGTACCAGTCTGCTTTTGTAGCCCTATCATCAAGCCATCTCTCGGTCCGGGTCCAAGATTACTGATCAGATAGATTCCACTTCCCAAACCTACAACAAATATCCCCATGCATGCTTGTAATAGCTTTAAGTAAGTATCATTTGGTTGGGGCAGATAAGGCAAGGTTAAGTCTATAGTAGAAGCAATAATAATTGCATTAAGAATCGTTCCAATTCCAGGAACTTGCTTAAGAGGCAACCAGAAGATAAGGATTGTAATACTTATTAGGAAAGTTGTTGTACCCACAGAAAGATCAGCCTTTGTCGAAATACCTTGTGCCAAAACAGTCCAAGGACTTACGCCAGATCCGCTTCCTATGATAATTGCCTCACCCAAACCAAAGAAAAATAGTCCAGTAATCAACATAATGACTGTATAAGATCTCGGCTTAGTATTGAGTGGAAAGTCAGAACTCCAACTCACAGACGGCACTTCTTTGATGGTGAAAATTCTTCTAAGAAATCTCATGTAACCTCTAAATTATGTTTTGAAATCAGCTGAATCTAGTTTAATCTCTCCAGGAGATTAACACAGGAAATTTGCAATGATCACATTAATTATTCTCTCTTTATTACTAACCTTAATTCAACTTTTAACTCCAGCAGTACTGAATAGCAAAAACTTAGATTTTCTCATCTCAAATAGAGAAGGGTCTGTTGAAGAGGCCCCAGTTGTTGGTCGAACCAGAAGAGCAGGGTCTAATATCTTAGAGAGTTTACCTGCATTTTTAGCACTAGCCATTCTGTCTATAGTTTTGGAAATTGATAATTATAATCTAGCGATGTTTTGGCTAGGCTCAAGGGTGCTTTATTACTTCACTTATATGTTTGGTATTTTGTATCTTAGAACACTTGTTTGGGGAGTCTCTATTGTTTGTCTGGTAATGATGGCTATATCGTTGATTTGAAACGAGGTGTCGTATTTCCTATCAGATCACGAGAAACTTCAATATAAGAATGATGGTTATATCCTTAGAGAAAATCAGTTTTCTTCAACTGAAATAGATATTTTCAGGAATTTCTTTGAGACTACTGTTTCTAAAGCTCACTCAATAGCCGGAGAAGGCAAAGAGTATTTCTTAGATGCAAAGAGATTTGTTGATATTGATTACTTGACTCTTCAATTTGAACCAGAGCCTCATGAAGATTTCTTAAAAGTTATCGAACCAGCTCATTCTCTCAATTCAGATCTTGAAAAGATTATTGCAGATAGAAAATTAACTGATCCAATAAGATCTATCTTGTCTCTAGATGAAGTTAGTTTATGGACGGATAAGCTGAACCTTAAGAGACCAAAAATTGGGTCAGGGTTTGGCTGGCATCAAGATTCACCATACTGGATTCATGATAGTGAAGATGTTGATACTTTGCCTAATGTTTATGTCTGTTTAGATGATGCTAACGAATCAAATGGATGTTTCAGTGTTATTAAAGGTAGTCATAAGAAAGGTTGTTTACCTGGAACATTTGATAATTCTCAATTAGGAGGGTTTTTTACGGACCAAGATACATTCGATATCGATGATGCAGTTGATTTAATAGCCTCAGCAGGATCTCTAATCTTTTTTAATCAACATATAGTTCACGGCTCGAAGCCTAATCAATCTAATCAAGAGAGGAGGGCATATATCGTGACCTATCAACCAAAAAATAGAGCCATGCTCAAATCTGGCGAAGTTAAGAATATTTAGGGCCATACTTTCTCCATGCTCCTCTTTTTAGTGAGACAAAAATCATAGTGCCGAAAATCATCATTGCTATCGAAGAGGATAATAAAATCGACTCTATACCAAATCCTAAGATATAAATTGAAATACTTCCTCCTAAGCCTGCTATCAAAAATCTTGCAATCGTCGCCACTGTCGGCCAAAACATTGCGTTAGCGCCTTGAGAAGCAAAATATAGAGAAAGACCTATCCCTTGAAAGGCATAAAAAGGGCCGACAATTTGAATATATTTTTTTGTGACTTCGTAAGCTTTTGGGTCATCAGTAAAATAATGGATCCACAAGTCAGGAAAAAAGGCCAAAGAAAAGCCTATAAGCACTGAAACTAAACCCGCCATTGATCCACCATAATTACCAACTCTCTCTGCTCTCACTATGTTATTAGCGCCTATATTCGCACCCACAATAGATGTCATGGCTGTGCCAATCCCAAAAATAAGAGGAATCATAAGAAATTCTACCCTCGAACCAATGCCATATCCTGCAAGAGCTTCTGTTCCGAAGGTTCCAACTAAACCGGTCAACACTAATATTGTGCCTACAGTTAGAAGTGGAGAGGCCGATGCTGGAATAGCTACCTCAAAGATATTAGAGAATAGCGGTTTGCTCAAAATTAATTTTTCTCGTTTCAGCATCGCCGGAACTGAGGTAGATAATAGCTTCATGACTATTATCGATACCATAATCATACTGCTGATCAAGGCTGCGACAGCGGCACCAGCGACTCCTAGTTTAGGAAATCCATACCATCCCAAAATAAATCCTCCAGAGAGAAGAACTTGTAGAAGAGAAGCAATGATCATGAGTGTTGCAGGAAAGCGCATATTTCCCATCCCTCTTAAGACGGCACTTAAACTTCCTGATAACCATATAAGTATTCCTCCGAAGAAGAGAACTGAGCAATACAAATAGGATTCTTCAAGAATTTCTCCTCTACCTCCCAGTAAATAAAGAAGACCTTTCCCAAATAATAAAAATAAAATTAAAAAGGTAAATGCTCCAGAAATCGAGATAACTATTGAATGCCAAATTAATTTTTCTGCGCGATCTATATCATTAGCCCCCATACTTCGAGCTATAGCTGAGCTGATAGCCCCTCCGAGTGCGCCACCGGACATAGTTTGTGTTAGCATCAATAATGGAAAAGCAAGCGCTACTGCAGCAAGTGACTTTGTTCCCAACTTACTAATAAACCAGACTTCTGTAAGTACAACTATTGATTGGATAAAAAAAGCTAAGGTATTTGGAGCTGACATTCTTATCAGCAATGGCACGATAGGTTTTGTAAGAAACTCTTGGGTTCTGTTATCCACTAATTCTTTAGCTTATTTTCTTGAAGATTCTTTTACTAGCTTTTCAGGTGTGGCTAAAGTTGCATATTTATCTTTTGAATCACCAAATAACTTTTCAGGAGATACTGACTCCAATTTGCCTTCTTTGTCATTTGGATCAGTAAAGAATCCAAGAACATACCCCCCCTTTGAGTAGCCAATCAAAGAACGAAGTTCAGGAGTAAATTTTTTAGCGACTTCTGGAGGATATGAGAGATATTGATTCTCTTGTTGCCTCAACCAGCTAGGTGCATAGTGCAAGAAAATTCCTAATCTAGTTTCCTCAGTTGTGTTAGTTCCACCACCATGTAATACCGATCCAGTATAGATAAATACAGATCCTGCTTTCATCTCTGCATAAGCAATTTCTTCAATCTGTGGTTGTCTATTTTTATCCCATTTATGCGATCCAGGGACTACTTGTGTTGCTCCATTTTCTTTAGTGAAATCATTAATTGCCCAGACAGTACTGAATTGTGTTTCGATTTTTCTTGGAATATATCCTCCCCAAACTCCCCGATCTCTGTGAAGAATTTGACTTGATTCTCCCGGTCCAATTTGGATAGCAGAAGAGAAATGCAGTTGATAATTTTCGCAGTGAGGTCCCAAAAATCCGTCTGCTAGTTTATTAATTAAAGGATCCAGCGCTAAATTTTGACATGTTTCTGATCTGGCCAATAGAGCACCAACTCTTTTAGTCTCGAAACCAGTGAATTCATCTTGACCATTGTTAGTAACAGTCAGGAAGGGTCTAAGATCTTTTTTAATTTGAGCTAAGTCTGCTGATTCAAGAAAGTCATCAATAATAACACCCGCATCCTCATCTAAAATATTTAATATTTCTTCAACCGGAGTGACGGTTGTTACGTGCTTTATATTCCCCATAGATAAAGTTTAAACCAAAAAGAACTTATATGTAATTCAGGATAAAAAATAGAGATTATTTATAAAACTCTATTATTTCATTATTCATGAATTCTATATCTTCGCTTGTAAAGCCTGCTCCAGCTATGTGACCCCAAAGCGAAGGTATTACTTTAAGTTTTACTCCAGGAATCATATTAGCTTCTCTGGTTAAGGCATCAATATGAAAGTACATATCCGTTTCGCTCGGCATATATAAGACATCAGCTTTTATTGATCCTAATGCTTCTGAATAATTTCCATTAAATCCTGGTGTATTGCCAATATTATTATTTTGCCAAGTTCTAGCTAGAGCTATTAGATTATTGGCATCCCAAGATAATACAAATTCTTCAAACCAATTTATAACTTCATCAGTATCTTTCAAGCCCATTTCTTCGTAGAGGCCTAGTCGATACCATTCTTGAGACCAGCCCCAACTGGCCCAGTGCGCTCCTCCTGCTCTGAGTCCTACCTCAGGTGGGGACATGTACTGACCATTTGCAAAAGAGGCATCTGCTTTTATTGCAGATATAAAACCTTCCAGTCTCACTATACCATGCGGATACTCTACCGCTGAGCCTGCTATACCCACTATTTTCTCAACAAAATCTGGATAACTTACAGCCCACTGAAAGGCCTGTTGAGCTCCCATAGAGAATCCTACAACACCTTTTATCTTTTTAACTTTAAAAATTTCAGTAACCAATTTATATCCTGCATTCACATTGTCTCTTATTGAAATTAAAGGGAAATTCGGCCCATCAAATGGAGGCAGGGTATTGCTTGGTGAGCTAGACAAACCATTTTGAAACATATCTGTAGCAACTATGAAATATTTTTCTGGATCCAGAGCTTTCCCAGGTTCAATTAAAAAATCAAATCCATGATGATCACCAAGGTATGCAGAAGGAACAACTATTAAATTATCCTTTTCCTTATTTAATTTTCCATGAGTTACATAAGATAACTTAGCATTTGGTAATGTGATTCCACTCTCTAGGTCAAAATCTCCTAGATTGAATATCTTGTGATTACCCTCAGAATAAAAGAGTGGGCTACATAAAATTAAAGTTATTAGAATTGGGAATTTTAAAATTTTTATCATTTTTGATTATTAGGTTTTTGAAAATCTATCTGTGGTTTCTATTAGTAGGTGTGTTATTTCCTTTTCGAATGCAGAATGACCTGAAAAAGGAGCTATTTTTAGTTCAGATTCTGGCCATCTCGAATGTAGCTCATAAGCAGTCGTAGGAGGGCATACAACATCGTATCTTCCTTGAATTATTACAGCAGGGATATCCCTGATTTTATCTATACTATCGAGAAGTTGATTTTCATTCTCCAAGAAACCATTATTCACAAAGTAATGGTTTTCAATAAGAGCAAAAGCTAATGCAAATTTGCTGTCCACAGAATCTTTTACAGTTTCGGGATTATGATTAATAAAACTAGTAGATGCCTCCCATTTAGACCAGGCTTTTGCAGCTGATAATTTTTTTTCTTCATCATCTCCATTAAAGATTTCCCTATAGGCATCAACCAAATTGTTTCTCTTTTCTTTTGGAATTTCGTTCAAAAATCCCTGCCATGCTTCAGGATAAAGTTCGCTTGCTCCATATTGATAGAACCATTGGATTTCTTTATGTCTCAACATAAAGATACCCCTTAAAACGAGCTCTGTTACGTTTTGAGGATGACTCTGCGCATAGGCCAAGGCAAGAGTACTACCCCAAGAACCACCAAAAACAAGCCACTTATCTATGCTTAATTTTTTTCTTATTGACTCAATGTCTTCAACTAAATGCCAAGTAGTATTATTTTCAAGACATGTGTGGGGTTTACTTTTTCCACATCCTCTCTGATCGAAAAGAACTATGCGATATTTCTTAGGATTAAAAAATCTTCTAGAAAAACTTCCAGCACCTCCACCAGGCCCACCATGAAGGAATACTGCAGGTTTACCTTTGGGATTCCCGCATTGTTCATAATAAATTTCATGGATTCCTTGCTTTATATAGCCAGAATCATAAGGTTCGATTGGTGGATATAATTTATTTTCTTTATTAAAGAATTTCATCTACTTTTTTATAAAAATTTACAATATCCTCGATCAAAATAGGTATAACTTCTCTGGGTAAATTATGACCCATATCTTTATAAACTTTAAATGTTGAGTTTGGTATGAGTTCTGCAGTAAGCCTTCCATAGCTTACAGGCACTAGTGCATCATCTTCTCCGTGCAGCACCAGCGTTGGTACAGAGATATTTCTTACAATATCAGATCTATCTCCAGCTTTAAAAATTGCAGTCAATTGCCTCGGCATTGCTCTCGGATAAAAGCCATATTCTCGCGCTCCTTCTGTATCAACATTTTCCATATTTCTGAGATTTTCTTGATTTCCTTGCGAAATCTCAGAGGTCTTCGGAATTCTAGGCGATGACATAAGTGATACTAAGCTGGTCGTCTTATCTGGAAATTTCGATGCTATTATTTGAGCGATCATGCCTCCCATAGAAGCTCCAATTATATGAGCTTCTTCAATATCCAGGTGGTCTAATAATGCAACACCATCATATGCCATATCTTCAAGTGTATATGGCACATTAAAACCAATACCTAAGGAGTAAAGAAAGTACTTCCAATAAAGGTTTGGTCTACCTAGCTTATCTAGCTTCTCGCTATCTCCAGTATCTCTATTGTCAAAGAGGATAACCCTGTATCCGGAATCTACAAGTCCATTGACAATGGTTTCTCCCCAAACTTTATGTGACGCAAGTAGGCCCATTACCATCAAAACAGCCGGATCTTCCTCTATGCCAATACTTTTGTAGGCAAGTGAGATTCCATTTATCTCTGCAATTGTTGTTTCTTGATCTAATGTATAGCTTGAATAAACATTAAGAGAAGCAAATGAAATGAGATAAACGACTAGTATTTTTTTCATTTATTTATCGAATTAACTAATCAATACTCTTTTCGTTTAATTTTCTTCTAAGTAAGTACAAAGCTCCAGAAATTGCAAAACACATTAAAGAGGATAAAAGATTCACTATGAGTAATTCCCCTTGAAAATTAGCCAACGAGATACCTATTAAATAGACGCCTATAAGCAAAAAAAAGCTACAAAAAAAGAAAAGTAAAAACGATATGGTTTTAATCAACATATATCTTAGATTATAAAGAAACCATTTAGATTTGTATGCTTGCTCAGAGACGGAGTAGAACTTTGAAAGAAATGCTCAAGCTTCGTGATATTTAACTAGAAAGTCACCTAAGACAGTTTATTTGTCACATTATGACAGTATCATGCTTTCATTCAACAGACTTCTCCCCAAGGTTTGTTGAACGGAGATTTTTTCTCTTAAGTCTGGTAGCCAAGCAAGGATGCTTGGCTACTTTCTTCCTTTCAATTCAACTTGTCTCTACCAAGAAGATTATTCAAAACTGGAATGCTTTGGATAATATGATTTAGTAGGAAGTTTAGTATGTATTACTCAGACTAGTTAAGAGGAAAGCCATACCATAGAGATTACAAATATCACTACGCACAATAAAAATATCAATGGAGCCTTCATATTTCTAAATAATATAACCTCTGAATGCTACAAGTCCTATCGGTAGAACCATTCCAAACACATAGCCTCAGAAGATAATTACTCTAGCATCTATCCCATTTAAGTCTTTAGGCCTTTCCCAGTCAGCAACAAAAAGCAACTTTGTAAAAAACAAAGGAATGAGAGTAAGAACAAAGACTATCAAAGCAGGATAATACATATTAAATTTCAGTAATAAGTGAGATAAATATTAGCAATTTCAATTAATTATTCTTTTCCGTGCTTTTCTAGGCTCGGCACCTAACCAATTTCATAACCATACCTATCTTTCATGGTACTAAAAAACTCTTCATCATCTAGAATTTTCCCATCAGAAACCCAAGTTTCTGGACCATATTTGTTATAAATATCAACATTATCAACAGCATCTTTATCTATAAGATAGTGTAGCTTAGGATCCTTTGTTGTCACGAAATCAACCATACATTTAGCAATTATGTCTGGGCCACAGCCCAACTCAGTAAGCCCTTTTGTAACTTGTCTAATCATTCTTCCTTGAAATATAGAGTAATCTTTTTCATCTTCAGGTATAGAATTCCCTTTACCAAAAATAGGTGTAATAACAGTTCCAGGTTCTATTAGCGTTACCCGAATATTAAATTGTGCAAGCTCATGAGCCATACTTTCAGATAATCCATTAAGAGCGTACTTTGTGGCACAGTAGTGACTCATCAAAGCAAAAGGACGCCTTCCTGCTTGAGAAGATACATTTATTATTGCTCCAGATCTCCTTGAACGCATTGATGGAATAACTTTTTTCATCATTCTGAGGGCTCCAAAATAATTTGTCTCCATTAGAAGTTTTGCAAATTCAATTTCTGTATTTTCAACAGATCCAGATCCTCCTACGCCCGCATTATTAACTAAAACATCTATTTCAAAATTATTTAATTCATCAAAAAGCTTATCAACAGATTCTTGGTCACAAACATCCAATTCTTTGAGTAAGACATTTTCTTTTTCCCCAAGCTCGACTAATTCATCGGAGGATTTTGGACTTCTTGCTGTGGCAATTACTTGATAATCTCCTAGAGAGAACTGCTTTGCAGTTGCAAAACCAATACCTGTACTGCATCCTGTGATTAAAACAACTTTCATAATTTCTCCTTCTTGTGTTGAAGGATTAACCTTAAAACTCTAAAAGAATAAGGTCAACAAGAATGCGGATAATGTTAGTTCTTGAGCTAGACGAGCATAATCATGCTTGAGAAGTGGTGCCCAGAGGTGGAATCGAACCACCGACACAAGGATTTTCAGTCCTTTGCTCTACCGACTGAGCTATCTGGGCATTTAAGGTTTTGCGATTGTATACAATTAATTGACTCTAAAAAAGTAGGTTTTACTCAACAGGCTTGAAACCAGTTGGTTTCGCATAATCTTTTCCTGATAAAAAAAGATCCATTTGCTCATTTAACCATTTTCGAGAGTCCCTATCTGCAAGGTTTATTTGACCTTCATTAATGAGCATTTTTTGATGTTCCAACCATTCCTCCCAAGCTTTTTTTGACACATTATCAAATATATCTTCACCTTTTTGTCCTGGATAGGGAGGTTTATCCAAGCCTTCTAACTCTTCACCGTATTTTCTACAAAAAACTTTGTGCATCTTATATATGATCTTTTAAAATTTTGGTCACAGGCATTGGCAGGCCAATCTCTGATAATTCTTTGTTATTAAACCATACTTTATTATTATCTAGATTTTGTAAATCTTCATTTAATCTTACTAAACTGGTATTTATATCTAATTTAAAGTGAGTGAAGGTGTGTTTGAGCTTTAAATCTCGTTCTATAAATTGATACCCTTTCGGGAGTGTTTTAATAAACTCTTCTCTTGATTCTATTTCTTCAAAACTTAAAAAGGTCCACAAACCTTTCCATACTCCTTTTGAGGTTCTATTTTCTAACAGAATTTCACCTTCTTTATTTTGTAAAAGAAGCCAGTAGAGCTGTTTGCTTGGTTTCTTCTTTGAGGGAGATTTATGCGGAAGTAAATCTTGAATGCCTGCTTTCAATGAGAGGCATGTTTTATTTAATGGGCAATTTTCACAGTCAGGAATCTTTCTTTTACATATCAAGGAGCCCACATCCATAATTGCCTGAGTATAAATATCGCATTCTTGAAGGGGCAAATTCTTGGAGGCTATTTCCCAAAGATTCTTAATTGTCTTTGTAGAATCAATAGGTTCCTCCACTTTAAAATACCGGACTAATAGTCGCTTTGCATTTCCATCTAGAATAGGGGCTTTTAGTTTAAAGCCTAATGAGAGAATAGCTCCAGCAGTCGATTTTCCAATTCCAGGCAATGATTCTAATTTTTCAGGACATTGAGGCATTATGGAATTGAAATCATCTTGAAGAATCTTTGCAGTCTTAAGCAAATTCCTTCCCCTTGAGTAATAACCCAACCCGGACCAGTAACTTAAAACTTCATTTTCATTGGATTCGGCAAGTGAATTAATATCAGGGAACCTATCTATAAATCTTAGGTAATAAGGTGTTACCGTTTGTACTTGAGTCTGCTGAAGCATGACTTCAGATATCCAAACTTTATAAGGATTAGTTTGAATCTGCCAAGGCAAATCTTTACGACCAGATTTCTTGTGCCATTTGATCAGTTTTTTACTTAGTTCAGACATAAAAATATTACCTTAATTGTACTAGTAATGAAGAACTTGAACATATTAGATATAATGCGCGCCCTTATTGGAATTTATTATGAGAAAGGTACTTGTAAATAGAGATACTTCGGAGACCCAGATAGCTATTGAGCTAAATCTAGACGGGACAGGTAAAACAGAGTTTGACACCGGATTACCTTTTCTTGAACATATGCTTGATCAGATTGGCAGACATGGAATGATTGATCTTAGTATTAAAGCTAAGGGCGATTTACACATTGATGATCACCACACCATCGAAGATATAGGTATTTCATTAGGAGAAGCTTTTAATAAAGCAATAGGAGATAAGAAGGGCATAAGAAGATATGGTCAGTCTTATATCCCACTAGATGAAGCTCTTTCAAGAGTGGTATTAGATTTTTCTGGAAGACCTGGATTATTCATGAAAGTCGATTTTGTCAAAGAAGAGGTTGGCGGTATTGATGTCAACATGTTTGAACACTTCTTTCAATCACTCAGTAATCACGCATTTATGACTCTTCACATTGAGAACTTCTATGGTGAAAACACTCATCACCAAATTGAAACCATTTTTAAAGCTTTTGGAAGAGCATTAAGGATGGCTCTGGAAATAGATTCAAAACAGGCCGATATTATCCCTTCAACAAAAGGAGCTTTGTAGGACTCTAATAGATGACACAAATTGCTGTTATCGATTATGGCATGGGTAATTTGCACTCAGTGAGCAAAGCCCTTGAGGCTGTCTCGCAGAAAGAAAGTATAGTCATAACTTCTGATCAGGAAGCTATAAAAAATTCTGATAAATTAGTTTTTCCAGGAGTGGGTGCCATTAAGGATTGCATGGAGGCCTTTTCTAACGATTTAAAAGAGACAGTGCTTGAAGAGGTTAAAAAGAAACCTACTCTCGCTATCTGTGTAGGTATGCAAATGCTTTTAGAATCAAGTGAAGAAAATGGTGGAGTTGAAGGATTGGGCTTGTTGAATGGAAAAGTATGCAAGATTCAGTCTAATAAAGATATCAAAGTCCCTCATATGGGATGGAATCAGGTTAATTATTTAAAAGAGCACTTTCTGCTGAAGAATATTATAGATTCAAGTTATTTTTATTTTGTTCACAGTTATTGCTGTCCTTCATCTAAAGATGCTCTTACCGAAACAATTCATGGTGAAAAGTTTGTATCGTCCTTTGCGAAAGATAATATTTTTGCTGTCCAGTTTCATCCTGAAAAGAGCCAAAGTGCAGGATTACAGTTATATAAAAACTTCTTGGATTGGAGTGTTTAGATGATAGTAATTCCAGCAATAGACTTAAAAAATGGGAAGTGCGTTAGGCTGCGAGAAGGGAAAATGGATGAAGAAACTATATTCTCTGAAGATCCAATTTCAACGGCTGGCTCTTGGTTTTCTCAGGGAGCAGAAATTCTACATATAGTTGATTTAGATGGTGCTGTTGAAGGTAAACCTATGAATCAAGAAATCATATTTTCTATCATTTCAGAGTTTCCGGAAGAAAGAATACAAATAGGAGGAGGTATTAGAAGTTTTGAGTCGGCATCGGAATATTTAAAAGCTGGGATAGAGAGGGTTATTATGGGCACTTCTGCTGTTGAAGAACCCGATATGTTAAAAGACTTTTGCGTTAAGTACCCAAATCGCTTGGTTCTAGGCATTGACGCCCTTGATGGTGTTGTAAAAACTCAGGGTTGGCTAAAGGGTTCTGGAATCTCTCCCGCCGAGTTAGTCAAAAAATTTGAGGATTATCCTATCGCAGCTATTATCTTCACTGATATATCAAAGGATGGAATGATGATAGGACCCAATATCGAGGCTACATCGGATTTAGCTAACCAAACAAAAATTCCTGTAATTGCTTCTGGAGGTGTTTCCTCTCTAGATCATATTATCCAACTTGAAGATAGAAAGAATATCTCAGGTGTAATATGTGGAAGAGCACTATATGAGAAAGCTTTTACTTATGCCGATGTTCTCGAGGTACTAGGAAAGTAACTATGTCAGTTGCAAAGCGCATTATTCCTTGTCTTGATGTAGATAAGGGCAGAGTAGTGAAGGGAGTAAATTTCTTAAATATCCGTGATGCTGGTGATCCAGTCGAGATTGCAAAACGATATGATACCGAAGGAGCTGATGAAATCACCATGTTAGATATTACTGCCAGTCACGAGACTAGAGACACGACTTATAAGACTGTAGAAAGTATAGCGAGCCAGGTTTTTATCCCTCTTACCGTTGGAGGTGGAGTAAGGAAGATAGAAGATATTAAGAAACTTTTAAGATCTGGTGCAGATAAGGTAAGCATAAATACTTCTGCAGTAGAGAACCCTGGCTTCGTGCAGGAAGCGGCTGATAAATTCGGATCACAATGTATTGTTGTTGCTGTTGATGCTAAAGCCAAGACAGATAAAGACAATACATGGGAAGTTGTTACTTACGGAGGCAGGAATAGAACTGGTATAGATGTTTTAGAGTGGACCGAACAAGTTACTGAATATGGAGCAGGTGAAATTCTACTTACCAGTATGGACAGAGATGGAACAAAAGAAGGTTTCGATAATAACTTGGTTTCTAAAGTCTCTTCAGGAATATCTATTCCTGTTATAGCCTCTGGTGGAGTGGGAAATCTTGATCATTTAATAGATGGAGTAAAAATTGGAGGAGCTGAAGCAGTTTTAGCAGCAAGTATCTTTCATTTTTCAGAGTTCTCCATTAAAGAAGCCAAAGAGGCTATGAAGGCTTCCGGTATTACTGTTAGGTTTTAATCAACCCTAACAAAGTCTCCATTCGAATATTCATAAATTAAAGGATCGCCAGTAGCTATTTCTAATTTCACAATCTCCTCTGAACTAATATTCTCTAAATGCATCACCAAAGCCCTCAAAGAATTTCCATGAGCTGCAACTAAGATATTTAAACTTTTCTTAACCTTTGGCATGATTTCGCGTTCAAAGTAAGGAAGCACTCTCGCAGCAGTATTTTTTAGACTCTCTCCGCCTGGCGGAGGGACATCGAAAGATCGTCTCCAAATATGGACTTGCTCTTCTCCCCACTTCTCTCTCGCTTCATCTTTATTTAGTCCTGCTAGGTCTCCATAATTTCTTTCATTAAGAGATTGATCTTGAATTATTTCTATATCTTTTTGGTTTATCTGTTCTAGGATCAAGCGACCGGTTTCTTGAGCTCTAAATAGATCTGAAGTGAACATAAGATCGAAATTTAGATTTCTAGTTTCCAATAGCTCTCCAGCTCTTATTGCCTCCTGAATTCCTAGATCAGTTAATTTAGGATCTTTCCAACCTGTAAATAGATTTTTTGCATTCCATTCACTTTGACCGTGTCTGACCAGAACAAGTTTTGAATTCATATTTTTATTAAAAGTTTTTTATATTTTAACTTAGTAATCTATATAATCCTGTCCCTACATGAATAAATTCCTAGTATTTATCAGTGACAATTATTTGGCTGTCTTAGTCCTATTAACACTCATATTCGCTTTGATTGTTTATGAAAGAAGAAAAGGTGGTAATAAAGTAGATAATTCAGAGATGACAAGGCTGATCAATAAGGAAAATCCTTTTATTTATGATCTAAGGAGCTCTGCTGAGTTTGGAGCAGGTACTGTAGCTGGTGCTATGAATATTCAACCTAGCAACCTTATAAAAGAAGATGCACTCTTTAAGGCCGGCGAAGAAGATTGCATCATTCTAATTTGTAAAAATGGTACAGTTTCTTCCAAAGCCTCAGGAGAGTTAAAAAAGCAGGGCTATATAAATGTAAATGTTCTTTCTGGTGGGATGATGAACTGGACACAGAGTGGCATGCCACTAGTAAAAGCTAAATAATTAGCTATCTAAGCCAAGCTCTTTAATTTTTCTAGTTAAAGTATTCCTTCCCCAACCGAGCAATTCCGCAGCTTCTTTTTTTCTTCCCATAGTTTTATTGAGCGCGACTTTAATAATGGTTCTTTCAAAGTCTGGTATAGCTTCTTCAAGTAAATTGTTATTACCTTTTGCTAAATAATTCTCTGACCAAGACTGTAAGACCTTAGTCCAGTCGTTCATATTTTCTATATTTTCTACCTTGAGATCATCGGGTAAATCTTCCAATTTTACTTCTCTAGTTGGAGACATGACTGTAAGCCATCTACAAGTATTTTCTAGTTGTCTGACATTACCTGGCCAAGAAAGAGTCATAAAATAGTCTTCTACCTCTGCAGAAAGATATTTTTTCTCTTCAGCAAGTTCATCAGAAGATTTCTGAAAGAAATGTTTTACTAAAGTTGGAATATCTTCTTTTCTTTCATTTAATTTCGGTAAGGATAGTTTAATTACATTAAGTCTATGGAAAAGGTCCTCTCTAAAATTCCCAGCTTTAACTAAATCTTCGATATTTTGGTGCGTTGCTGTAATGATCCTGACATCAACTTTTATCGGCTCCCTGCCACCAACCCTATAAAATTCTCCGTTAGAAAGTACTCTCAAAAGTCTAGTTTGAGTTTCAAGTTGCATATCTCCAATTTCGTCTAGAAATAAGGTACCTCCATCTGCCTGTTCAAATCTTCCGATCCTTCTCTCATCTGCACCAGTAAAAGCACCTTTCTCATGCCCAAAGAGTTCTGCTTCTAGGAGTTCCTTTGGAATATCTGCCATATTTAGGGCAATGAAGGTTTTATCTTTTCTAGGACTATGCTGATAAAGGGCTCTGGCAACAAGCTCTTTTCCGGTACCAGATTCGCCATTTAGCAAAACAGTAGAATTTGAATTTGATAACTTACCAATAGCTCTGAAGACTTCTTGCATTGCAGGCGCTTCTCCGATTACCTCAGCCTGAGTTTCTGTTGGTTCCTCTTTATTAATCTCATCAGCTGATGTAGCCCTTTTAACCATTGATAAAGCTTCCTCAATATCAAAAGGTTTAGGTAAATATTCCCACGCACCATGTTCATAAGATTCAACAGCGCTATCTAGATCTGAATGAGCAGTCATGATGATAACTGGGATGTCTGGTCGAAGTTCTTTTACTTTATCGAGTAGGTCTATTCCACTAGGTCCAGGCATTTTAATGTCGGTAAGTATGAGATGCGGATTTTCTGTTTCAAGTTTCTTAATAACCTTATTGGCTGAATCAAAAGTTTGCACATCCATTCCTCCATCAGAAAGACCTTTTTCAAGAACCCATCTGATTGATTCATCGTCATCGACTACCCAAACATTTTTATCCATTGCTAGTTTTTAAGTCTATATCTTTTTGAATATTTACTGGAATATTAATAAAAAATTCTGTTCTGTTAGGCTCACTTGTAAAGTGTATATTGCCCTTATGTTGAGAAATGATCCCTTGTGTAATAGAAAGCCCCAATCCTGTCCCTTTGTCTTTGCCTGTTATCATTGGAAAGAATATAGAGTCTTTAATCTCCTCATGAATACCTGGTCCATTATCGATTATCGATATCTTGCAAACCATTGCATTTTTTTGGTCGTCAATCATTTCTTCGTGAGAAATCCTTGTTACAATTTTTATCTCAGGATTGGATGTGTTTGAGTCAATGAGTGCATCCCGTGCATTCTTTGTAAGATTGAGTATGCTATTTTCGATCAAATAACTATCAATAAATAGATCTGGAATGCTGGGATCAAAATCTTTAACTATCTTGATATCTTTATATCCAGACTCATTATCTACAAGGTTAAGAACATTTTCTATAGGATAGTGAATATTTTGAAACTGAAAATCTGGTTTTTTATTCGGTCCCAAAATATTATCCACAAGAGAAGTCAGTCTATCCGTCTGCTTTATTATTATGTCCGTGTATTCTTGCAAATTTTGATTATCCAGTTTGTTACTGAGAAGCTGAGCAGAACCTCTAATGCCACTTAAAGGATTTTTTATTTCATGTGCTAGGCCTCTAACGAAATCTTGAGATATCTGTTGATTTGTTTTCATTCTGTACCTTTCGATTAATTCAGAAGAACTTTCTTTATCTATTATTTCAAGCATTAGGCCTTTTTCATTATTGTTTTCTATTGAGTGGACTATATAAGTACAAAAAACCTTTTTTCCTTTCTTCAGATTAAGAACGGTATCTGTTTTGGTAAAATTTCTATTGAGTTCTAAAGCACCAACAAAATCATTAATGCTTTCAGGTTCTTCATAAAAAATTTGGTCAATGGTGTTGCCTATCGAGTTCTTCTCTGTTGTATCCAGTATTGATAGGGCAGAGGAGTTGATAAAAATTATCTCGAGACTATTGTCAAGAATAACAATGCCAGTGCTGAGCTCTGAGAGAAAAGATATATTCACTCTAAAAGTATATCCGGAGAGCTGGTCTCCGGATATTAAATTTAGGAACTTAAGAAGTTAATGTGCCGACTATATGAGCTACAATTTTGTAAGGATCTGCATTAGAGGCAGGCCTTCTGTCTTCTAAGTATCCATTCCAATCGTGTTCTACAGTGTAAATAGGAATCCTGATGCTAGCTCCTCTATCACTAACTCCGTAAGAGAACTGATCTATGCTTTGAGTTTCGTGTAGTCCTGTTAGACGCATATCATTGTCAGATCCGTACAGAGCTATACCTTCTTTGTGTACTTCACCTAACTTATCACACATAGAACTAAATAGATCTTCGCTGCCTGAAGTTCTCATCTCTTCATTAGAAAAGTTAGTATGCATTCCTGATCCATTCCAATCACCAGTTTTTGGCTTAGGATGGATGTTTACAGATACGCCGAACTCCTCAGCAACTTTAAAGAGTATATATCTGCTCATCCACAGATCATCAGCAGCTTTAATTCCTTTTCCAAAGCATTGATATTCCCATTGGCCTAAAGCAACTTCGGCATTTGTTCCGGTTAGCTCAATACCAGCATCTAGGCAAGCATCTAAATGTGCATCGCTTATTTCTCTTCCTTTGACATTGGCCGCTCCAACTGCACAGTAGTATTCTCCTTGTGGCCTAGTAGGAGTTCCATCTTCCCAACCGAGTATTGTTCCATCAGGGTTGGTTAAGAAATATTCTTGTTCAAATCCAAACCACCATTCATCCGTCACAACAGAAGCTGCTGCTGCTCTAAAGTTTGAAGGGTGAGTTTCATGCTCACCAGTTTCAACTTCACACAAAACCAAGGAACCCTCATTTGTAGGATTCTCATATTGTTGAACTGGTAAAAGTATACAGTCGGAACTTCCTCCTTCTGCTTGTAAAGTGGAGGAACCATCAAAAGACCACGCAGGTGGCTCTCCATCTGTTACTTTAACTTTACTTCTCAAGTTAGCTTCAGGCTCATAACCGTCGAGCCATATATATTCATATTTTGTCATTAATTTCTCCATTCTTAATTAAAAGCCGACGAATAGTAGCACGTCAAAAAGCATAAAAGAACAATTTTTGTGCAAAAAGTAAATTAAATTCTATAGAAAAGTTCCTAAAATGTGCAGAAGCACCTTTATAGTGCGTCCTTTAGAATGCTTAATCCGAATGTTTTTGTATGAGTTAAGAACTCTTCCAAGAAGAAATTCCATTGGAATTTTTCATCTTTACTTAACATATTCTTATTAGGATAATTATTTCTTAACCAGAATTGTCTCTTTCCATTGAATTTTCTAACTTCAGCCATTTTTGCATCATGGTAAATATATATTTCAATTTCCGTATTTTCTAATAAAGATAGAGACTTTGATTTATAGATCTCCATTACTGATGTATGACTAGATAACTTCCTACAGGAAATTTTTATTTCTTTGTTCAATACACCTTCAGGCATCAAATAAACAATACTTTTCTCATGATCTGCAATAGGGAAGAAGCGAACAAGTTTTAAATAATTCCTCTCATATAGACGAAGAAGTTGATTTAAACCTCTCCTGCTATGTTTATATTTAATAATCCTATTCTTTATCATAAGTAGACCACAATATTAACGCAGCTAGACTTCTGAAGGGAGACCAAGGCTCAGAGATTTTTTGCATTGTCAAATAGTCAGGTCTATCTTTTAATCCCTTCATTCTCTGTGCTGCAACAATAAGTCCTAAATCAGAATAAGGCCAAGCATCGAGCCTTTTTAAGCATGCCATTAAATAGCATTGCGCAGTCCATTCTCCAATTCCTCTTATTTCAATAAGCTCCTTAATTACCTGTGCGTCATCCTTTTTCTTGAGAGCATTGAGATCTAGTTCATTATCAACAATCTTTTTAGCGATACCGGAACAATAATCTATCTTTTGTTTGCTCAGGCCTGCCTCTTTAAATTTCCTGGGGTTTACAGTTAGAAACTCCTCTGGTGTAAAGGGCTTCGCTAAAATTTTCATCCTTCCAAAGATAGCTTGTGCGGAAGCGACAGAGAGTTGCTGTTCGACAATTAAATTTATCAGTCCTTCAAAACCATCTTTTTTACTGAAGGGGTTTATCTCATAGTTTTTTTCTTCAAGTACTTTCTTAAAACCTGGCTCTCTTTTTGCCAGGAAATCAAAACCTTCTTTTAAAGTTTCTTCATTGAGCAATTTAAATTTTGTCATATAAGTCAATAATTACTTCTTTTTTGAAGGGCAATAGAGCTCTTCGATCTTGGTTATATTCTAGAATATGCTCTCTTTCTCTTTCTAAAAAATCATCGATGGCTTCTTTAAATCTTAAATCCTTTATCCAATGTAGAGAGAAAGTCTCAATAGGGCAGAAGCCTCTTTTAATCTTGTGTTCACCTTGAACACCTGGATCAAAAGACCTAAGCTTTTCTTCAATACAGAACTCAATACCTTGGTAATAGCATGTTTCAAAATGAAGAGAATCGTATTCTTGTAGACATCCCCAGTAACGGCCATAAAGCTTTTCATCGTCAAAAAAGTTTAAAGCACCTGCGACATATTCACCTGAATTATTTTTGGCAAGCACCAACATAATAGCCTCGGGGATGGAATCTACAATTTTTTTAAAGAATTCAAAATTCAAATATCCGCGCATGCCTCTTTTTAAGTAGGTGACTTGATAGAACTGATAAAAAGTCTCAAGTATTTCTAGAGTGATTTCACTACCACTTATTCTCGATACTGTAACGCCTTGATCGTGAATCTTCTTTCTTTCTTTCTTAATATTTTTCCTTTGCCGTGAAGTCATATCTTGTAGAAAATTTTCAAAACTTAGGTAGTGATTATTGAACCAATGAAAAGAGTAACTTGTTCTTAAGCTAAAATCTTCTCGCGACAAATCTTTAATTTCATCTTTATTGGCCAAAAGAATGTGTATACTTGAGAAATCGCTTTCTTCTGTGATTCTCTTAAGAGCTCTAGATATTTCTTTGATAACTTCCCTACTTCTTGTTTCATCGGCAATGATTATTCTGGGACCGCTTGCAGGAGTAAAAGGTATCGAACTTACTAGCTTTGGATAGTAGTTGAGTCCATTTCTATAATATGCATCGGCCCATGACCAATCAAAAATGAATTCTCCTTGTGAATCAGTTTTTATATACAGAGGCATAATGGCCACAATTCTTTCATTTTCTGAAGCAATCAAATGCGAAGGCGTCCATCCTTGCTCCGGAGACACACAATTTGTTACTTCTAGAGCTTTTAAGAATTCATATTTCAAGAAAGGGTATTTGCTTCCTAAAACAGCATCCCAGTCCTCTTTATTAATTTTTTCTATTGAATCTATGAAGTTTATCTTCATAGCGAAACACCCAAAATGGAACCTAGAAAGATAGAAAGCCCTAGCCAATTATTATTTTTGAAAGCTTTAAGGCACTGACTACTTATTTGATCTTTAATCAGATAGGTTTGGTAAATAGCTAGTAAGAAACTACATAGTGCGAAAGGGTAAAAACTAATATGTAAATTAAGAAGAACTGCTGCATAAACTAATATCAAAATAGAAATAAGATGAAATAAAAAGAAGAGAGGAACTACGATACTTCCAAAAGTAATTGCTGAAGAATTTATCCCTAAATTTAAATCATCTTTTTTATCGCATAGTGCATAGGCAGTGTCATAAGCAATAATCCAGAAAAAACACGAAAAAAATAACAAGAGGCTAATGTTGCTTATATTGTTTGTTTCAGCTGCAGATACCATAATTATCCCCCAGGAAAAAGCGAGTCCTAAAAAAATCTGAGGGACAGAAAAAAATCTTTTACTTAAGGGATAGATAGTTGCTAGGGCTAGACCAACCACGGCCATATAAGTGGTTAATAGATTCATGAAAAATAGTAGAGAAGCAGAAAGTAATATCAGTAAAGCAAAAAGACCTAAGGCTTCACCGGGTCTAATTTCTCCGGTAATCATTGGTCTATTTTTTGTCCTTTCTACTTTGCCATCAAAATCTCTATCAAAATAATCATTTATTACGCAGCCTGCTGATCTCATTAAAAACGTCCCAAGCATAAATAAAAATATTAAGAGTAAGCTTGGATTACCATTTGTTAGAATAAAAAAAGCACTTAGGGTAGGCCATAAAAGAAGAGCAGTACCAATTGGTTTATCTGCTCTCATTAATTTAATAAAGCTTAAAATTTTCCTTGTCTTGTACATCGGCAAACAATACTTGTCGAGAAGATTGATACTTTAGTCTAAGTTGCTAATAAAGTTGAGTTAGAATATCTTTTTTTGACAAAGGAGTAAGCTTTGAAAAAGTGGGAATGCATTGTTTGTGGTCTGATTTATGATGAGGAGGAAGGCTGGCCGGATGATGGCATTGAGCCTGGAACAAAATGGGAAGATGTTCCTGAAGACTGGATTTGTCCTGATTGTGGAGTAGGCAAAGAAGATTTTGAGATGGTTGAAATAGGTTAATTAATGACTCTAACTTCTAGAATTATTCTTTCCATGCTCTTGGCCATGGCCGGTGGAATCTTGCTTAAATTCGTCAATGATGCAGGTTTATTGGGGAGTTTAGGCCACTTAATTTTGATAGATTTTTTCACTGAAGGTTTATTGGATGTTGTAGGACAAATTTTTATAGCCTCTTTAAGATTAGTAATTGTTCCTCTTGTATTTTTCTCTCTTGTTTGCGGCGTCGTTTCAATTTCTTCTACTTCGAGAATAGGCACTATAAGTATAAAAACTTTATCTCTATATTTATTAACAACTGCAATAGCTATAACGATAGCGCTTTCCTTCGCTCTTTTATTCCAACCTGGTATTGGAATTGATCTAGCTTTACCAACAACTTTCACTTCAACTGAGGCACCATCCATAAAGGAGGTTTTAATCAATATTTTTCCAACAAATCCCATTGCTGCCATGGCAGAAGGAAATATGCTTCAAATTATTGTTTTCTCGCTCTTATTTGGAATTGCATTAAAGAGTCTTGGATCTGCAGGTGAACCATTGAAGAATGCTTTTGAGTTAATAAATGATGTCATCTTGAGTTTGGTAAGGATGCTCATAGAACTTGCTCCTTATGGAATCTTTGCGTTACTCTTCTCATTATTTGCTGTTCAAGGATTCGGTATGATTGGTGATTTAGCAAAGTACTTTTTTTTACTTATTTTTGTTTTAATCTTCCATGCATTCATTACTTACGGCGGTCTATTGACTCTTTTAGCACGATTAAATCCTATTAAGTTTTTCATGAAAGTAAGATCGCTTGCTGTTTTTGCTTTCAGTACCTCTTCGAGCAGCGCAACAATGCCTATAACTTTGGATACAGTAAAAAACAAAATAGGAGTGAACTCATCAATTGGATCTTTTACGGTGCCACTTGGAGCAACTATCAATATGGACGGAACAGCTATCATGCAAGGTATAGCCACAGTCTTCATTTCTCAAGCTTACAATATTGAACTATCTATGATCGATTATTTGATGGTTATTCTTACTGCAACTCTAGCATCTATAGGCACTGCCGGCGTTCCCGGAGTTGGTTTAATTATGCTTGCAATGGTTCTTGAACAGGTTGGTTTACCAGTTGAAGGTATTGCTTTAATAATCGGGGTTGATAGGTTGTTGGATATGACGAGAACTGCTGTCAATGTTACAGGAGATGCAATGGTTTCAAGTGTAGTTGCAGTATCTGAGGATGAATTTGATTTCGAAACTTTTCGTTCTGAAAAATAATATTTTAATTAAACCTCTATACCGTTAGACTACGCGCTAGGAGAAGAAATTCCAATATTTTTGAGGAGAAATAATGTTAGAAAGTTATCTTGCTGTACCACCAATGCTCGGTGTTTTGGGCTTATTAGTTGCTTTGGGTATATATCTAGTTGTTACTAAGTTTCCTGAAGGAGATGAGGGTGTAAAGAAAATCGGTGACCAAATACATCTTGGTGCAATGACATTCATGAAGACCGAATATACCTACTTAAGCATTTTTGCATTAATAGTCATAGTTTTAGTATGGTTTTCCTTGGGCGAAGGTACAGCAATAGCTGTTCTCGCAGGTGCCTTATCTTCCTCTATAGCTGGTTGGATAGGTATGTACTCTGCTACTAAAGCAAATGTAAGAACAGCAACTGCTGCTTCTGACTCCGGTGCTGAAGCAGCTTTATCCGTAGCTTTTTATGGAGGTTCGATCATGGGTCTTTGTGTGGCTTCACTCGGTTTGATTGGTCTAGGTACGCTCTTCTATATACTAAGTGGTGATGCGCATTCAATTGAAGGATTTGCGATGGGTGCATCTATAGTGGCTCTATTTTCAAGGGTTGGTGGAGGGATCTATACCAAAAGTGCTGATGTCGGCGCAGATTTAGTGGGCAAAGTAGAGGCTGGAATTCCAGAAGATGATCCAAGAAATCCTGGAGTAATAGCTGATAATGTTGGAGATAATGTAGGTGATATAGCTGGGATGGGCTCAGATATTTTTGAATCTTATTGCGGTTCAATGGTGGCTTGTATAGCAATAGCGTCAACTTATCTTATAACTTCTGAATTTTCTCAAGCAGACAAAGATGGAATGATGTTCTTACCTTTGGCATTGGCTTCAATAGGTTTGATAGCGTCTATTCTAGGAATTGTAATTGTTAGACTGTTTTCTAAGTCTTCACCTGCAAATGCAATGAGATGGGGCACCATGGGTGCGCCACTTATTTTTATCATAGCGGCTTATTTTTTAACTAATGCTCTAGTTGGAACGAATGGTTTTGATGTTTGGTTGGCTGTTGTTTGTGGTTCAGTAGGTGGAATAGCTATTGGGTTAATTACGGAATACTATACTGGCTCTAGCCCAGTAATAAAGATCGCTGAATCTGGCCAAACTGGCTCTGCGACCGTAATGATCACAGGACTTTCAGTAGGTATGCAATCTGTGGTACTGCCTATAGCTTGCATTATTCTCATTATTTATATTTCAACTGAATTAACTGGTCTTTATGGTGTTGGTATTGCAGCGGTCGGTATGTTGTCGACTGTAGGTATAACCATGGCTATAGATGCTTATGGACCTGTTGCAGACAATGCTGGAGGGATAGCAGAAATGGCAGGTATGCCTTCTGAGACTAGAGTAATTACAGATGAATTAGATGAGCAAGGTAATACTACCGCTGCCATTGGTAAGGGTTTCGCTATCGGAGCTGCTGCTTTAGCAGCATTAGCAATCATCTCGGCTTTTGTTGAAACAGTTTCTGCTAATAGGGCCGAGCCACTGCAACTTGTTTTATCTAATCCTTCAGTACTAATAGGTATATTTATTGGAGGAGCAATACCTTTCTTAATAGCTTCAATTACTATGACAGCTGTTGGAGATGCCGCCTTTGAGATGATTAATGAAATAAGAAGGCAATTCAAAGAAATCCCAGGCCTTTTAGAAGGTAATGCAGAGCCTGATACTGCGAAATGTGTAGATATCGCAACAGCAGCAGCACTTAAGAAAATGCTCCTACCTGGAGTCATTGCTGTTTCGGCACCACCTTTAGTTGGACTAGGAATTGGAGCTGAGGCTTTGGGTGGAATGCTTGCGGGAGGTCTTCTAGTTTGCGTGCTTATGGCATTATTCATGGCAAATGCTGGAGGTGCTTGGGACAATGCTAAGAAGTACATTGAAAAAGGAAATCTTGGCGGAAAAGGAACTGATACTCATTCAGCAGCTGTTGTTGGTGACACTGTTGGAGACCCTTTCAAGGACACATCAGGACCTTCCATGAATATTCTAATTAATGTAATGGCAATTGTAAGTTTAGTAATTGCTCCTTTGCTTTAAATAAGAAGACTTTTTTTCATAGTTTTGTGAGGTATGCCCGTATCAGAATGATATGGACATACCTCTTTGTAACCAAGACTTGAATAGAAACTTATTGC
>CACMAF010000015.1:0-28799 GCA_902611645.1 uncultured SAR86 cluster bacterium
GCGTGAAGTTAGTTTCAGAAGTTGGAGTTGGAACTATTGCCTCTGGTGTAGTGAAAGCTAAAACTGATCATCTAGTCATAGCGGGTCATGATGGCGGAACGGGTGCTTCTCCTCTTACATCCATAAAGCACGCAGGACTTCCTTGGGAATTAGGTGTGGCTGAAACTCATCAAACCTTGGTTATGAACAACTTACGCTCAAGAGTTGTTCTCCAAACAGATGGGCAAATAAAAACTGGTAGAGATGTAGCCATTGCCGCACTTTTAGGAGCCGAAGAATTTGGATTTGCAACTGCTCCTTTAGTTACTTTAGGTTGCATAATGATGAGAAAATGTCACCTCAATACATGTCCGGTTGGTATAGCAACACAAGACGAGGAATTAAGAAAAAAATTCAAAGGCAAGCCTGAACATGTAGTAAATTATCTTTTCATGGTGGCCAAAGATTTACGGATGATAATGGCAGAAATGGGTTTCAAAACTGTTAATGAAATGATTGGTAGAGTTGATTGTTTGGAAACTGATGTAGCAATAGATCACTGGAAAAGAAATGGTCTTGATTTCAGTGGTATCCTTGAGCCTGCTCAAAAAATATTTGAAAATACCGAAGTCTATAATACTCAAAGCCAAGATCATGGTCTTGATAAAGCCTTGGATAATGTTCTGATAAATAAATGTAAAAATGCAATTACGCAAGGTGAAAAGATTGTCTTTAATAGCGAAATAAATAATATTAATAGAACAGTTGGAACTATGCTTTCAAACGAAGTAGCTAAAGTTTGGGAGACCAATAATCTTTCTGAAGATACGATAGAAATAAATTTCAATGGGTCCGCTGGACAAAGCTTTGCAGCTTGGTTAGTTAAAGGAATTACGTTCAAGCTAGAAGGCGATGCTAATGACTATGTTGGCAAAGGGCTCTCCGGAGGTAAACTCATCATATATCCTCCTAAAAATAGTAAATTCAAAGCCGAAGAGAATATTCTTCTTGGCAATGTAGCCCTTTATGGAGCAACCGAAGGTGAAGCTTATTTTAGAGGTATAGCTGCGGAAAGATTCTGCGTGAGAAATAGTGGTGCTTCAGTAGTTGTAGAGGGAATTGGAGATCATGGCTGTGAGTATATGACAGGAGGTAAAGCTGTTATTTTAGGTCCAACTGGAAGGAATTTTGGTGCTGGAATGAGCGGAGGAATAGCTTATATTTTTGATGATAAAGGTGACTTTGAAAAAAAATGTAATAACGAAACTTTTGAATTGGAACCTCTATTGGAAGAAGACTTATCTGACCTCAAAGGTTTAATTCAAAAACATAATAAATATACCGAATCGACTGTTGCAGAAACTATCCTTAAAAATTGGGAAAATGCCTCTAAAAAATTCGTAAAAGTCATGCCAACGGATTACAAACGTGTTCTAAATGAAATGAAAACAAAACAACAAAGCAATGGGTAAAACTACTGGATTTAAAGAATTTTCTAGGGCAGTAGAACCTTACCGTCCAGCAAAAGAAAGGGTCTTAGATTTTAAAGAAATCTATACCGATCATGATGATGAAAAACTTGCCGTTCAAGGTGCTAGATGCATGGATTGTGGAGTTCCTTTTTGCCAATCCGGTGAAGGGTGTCCCGTTTATAATCTCATTCCAGAGTGGAATGACCTTGTTTATCAAAACAAATGGGAAGAAGCTTTTGATAAATTAATGTTAACAAATAATTTTCCCGAAGTTACTGGAAGAGTTTGTCCAGCTGTTTGCGAAGGGGCATGTGTTCTAGGTATTACAGAAAGTCCTGTAGCAATTAAGAATTTAGAATTTGCTATAGCAGATAAGGGCTTTCAAAATGGTTGGCTAAAACCACAAATTCCCCAAAAAAGAACTGGAAAGTCAATTGCTATAGTTGGTTCAGGCCCCGCAGGGCTGTCTGCGGCTCAACAACTTAATAGTGTTGGTCATAATGTAAAAGTTTATGAAAGAGCAGATCGTATAGGCGGTCTCATGATGTATGGCATTCCCAATATGAAGCTTGATAAATCTATAATCGATCAAAGACTTGAAATAATGGAAATGGAAGGCATAGAGTTCTTTACAAATGCAGACGTGGGAGGAAATGGAGAAAACTCTGTCTGTGTTAAAGAGCTAGATGAGTCAAATGACGTCGTCTTAATGGCAACTGGAGCTACTAATCCAAGAGACTTGCCCATTCCAGAAAGAGAAGGTATCGGAGTTCACTTTGCAATGGATTTCTTGCGAAATAATACTAAGAGTTTATTAGACTCCGAACATAATGATGGGAATTTCATATCTGCAAAAGATAAAAATGTCATTGTAATAGGTGGTGGAGACACAGGTACGGACTGTATAGGGACTTCTTTGAGACATGGATGTAAATCTTTAATAAATTTTGAAATCATGCCTGAACCTCCGAAAGAACGAGCAGATAATAATCCTTGGCCTTTGTTCCCAAGAATATACAAGGTTGATTACGGTCATGAAGAATCTAAAGAGATATATGGTGATGATCCCAGAGTCTATTCAATATCAGGGAAAGAATTCTTAAGAGATAAAGATGGAACACTTAGAGGAATCAAGACTGTTGAAGTTGATAAAAATTTTCAAGAAATCCCTGATACTGAAAAGGAGTGGGAAGCGGATCTGATTCTGCTTGCTATGGGGTTCCTAGGTCCAGAGGAATATTCAGTACACAATTTAGATATCCAGCTAGATGAAAGATCTAATTACAAAGCCGAACACAATGTTCACCAAACATCTAATCCTAAAGTATTTGCTGCCGGCGACTGTAGAAGAGGACAATCTCTGGTAGTCTGGGCAATAAATGAAGGCAGGGCCGCAGCTCGAGAAATTGATCGACATTTAATGGGGTCTACAACGCTTAAATAAAAGTTGTTCTTTTGGAGGAATACTACTTCTTCACAACTCGCATTAGACCTTCTTGAACCGCTGAAGCAACCAAAATGCCTTTTTCAGTATAAACACTTCCTCTATTGAAACCTCTTGCATTGCTTGCGCTCGGGCTGTCAGTAGAATACAACATCCATTCATCAGCTCTAAAAGGTCGGTGAAACCACATAGCATGGTCTAAGCTTGCGCTCATTACATTACCTTTAGCAAAGCTAAGTTTATGTGGATTCATCGAAGTGCTAAGAAGTCCCATGTCAGATGCATATGCCAATATAGCTTGGTGTTGCAAAGCATCATCTGGAAGTTTTCCAACGGCTTTCATCCACACATGCTTGTAGGGAAGTTTATTTTTTGGTTCATCAAACAAGCTTTCGCCCGGCAAATGTCTCATTTCAATTGGCTTTTCCCTAAGAAAGAAATCTCTATACTTAGCTGGTACTTTATCGATCATCTTCTTTTTGATCTCTAATTCACTGACACATTCTTTTGGACCGGGAATATCTTCCATGTTTATTTGATGAGATGGACCCTTCTCTTTTTTATGAAAAGACAATGCCATATCAAATATAGGTTCACCTTTCTGGATAGCTACTACACGTCGTGTAGTAAAACTTCCTCCATCACGTGTTCTTTCCACATCATAGATAATTGGATACTCCATATCACCCGGACGAAGAAAATAAGCATGCAAAGAGTGAGTATATCTCTTCTCAGGTACTGTTCTAGCTGCGGCTGTCAGTGCCTGTCCGATTACTTGGCCACCAAAAACTCTGGGGCCACCTATGTTCTCACTTTGGCCCCTAAAAAGGTTCTCTTCTAAGGTCTCAAGATCTAATAACTTTATTAATTTTTTTAAGGCTTTTTTTTGCATACTAAGTAAATTTCTTTTCTTCCCACCAAGGGTAATGTTCTGGCATATCTTTGGAAACTTTGTTGGGGAAGTTTGGTGATCTCTTTTCAAGAAAAGAGTTAACACCCTCTTTAGCATCATCTCCTCTACCTAATTCATATATAAACCTTGAATCAACTTTGTGAGCCTCCATAGGATGGTCTGCTCCTAACATCTTCCATAACATCTGTCTTGTTAGAGAAACTGATATTGATGAAGTATTTTGAATAATTTCATTTGCTATTGCCCTCGCTTCTTCAAGAAGTTCGTCAGGACTATGGATAGAACGGATTAAGCCTCCTTGTTTAGCCTCTAAAGCACTAAAAACCCTACCAGAGTATGTCCATTCTAATGCTTTGCTTATGCCTACTAAGCGTGGCAGAAACCAACTTGAAGCAGCCTCAGGTACTAAACCTCTTCTAGCAAAAACAAATCCAAACTTAGCATCCTCACTAGCAAGCCTTATATCCATTGGTAAAGTCATGGTCACACCTACTCCAACAGCGGGACCATTAATTGCCGCTATGATAGGTTTTGGACAGTCAAATATTGATAAAGTAGTCCTTCCACCTCCGTCTCTCATCCACTCCGGATCTTTTTTGTGATCGATCTCATCACCCTTATTATTTCTAATATCTCTGTTAAAAGTATTAGATCCAGAAGATAGATCAGCTCCTGCACAAAATCCTCTACCTTCACCTGTAACAATTATCACTCTTACATCGTCATCTCTCCCCGCTTTATCAAATGCAGATATTAATTCATCCATCATTTGGCCTGTAAAAGCATTTAGTTTTTCGGGACGGTTTAAGGTGAGAGTTAAAATGTTGCTTTCTACTTCATATTTTATAGTTTCATATTTCATAAATTCTTCCTATTCGATTAAATGATCGATGTCATCAGCAGGTACATTATCTACCGCTTGACTTACCTCTTTTGCCGGAACACCTGCAACTGTTGTGCCTTCCTTCACATCCTCTAGGACAACACTCCCAGCAGCTATTTTAGCATTACGCCCAATCTCTACATTTCCAAGCACTGTAGAAGAAGCGCTCAAAAGAACACCCTCCATTACCTTGGGATGTCTATCTCCTGTTTCTTTACCAGTTCCTCCTAAAGTTACCCCTTGGAAAATTGAGACATTATCCTTAATAACAGAGGTTTCTCCTATAACAACTCCAGTACCATGATCAATCATTATTCCTTTACCTAATTTTGCTGCTGGATGTATGTCTACTCCATAGACTTCAGATGTTCTACTCTGAAAATAATGAGCTAGAGTATGTCGTGAATTTTCCCATAACCAGCTAGCTACTCTATGGGATTGTAAGGACTTAAATCCTTTAAAAAATAGCAGAGGCTCAGATAGATATTTGCAGGAAGGATCTTTTTCCTTTGCTGCAATAAGATCCGTCATAGTTCCCTCAAGAATTTCTTCACTTGAATTAATTGCATCCTTAATGACGCTTCTAAGCATCATTGGTTGGACCGAACTGCTACCGAGATCATTTGCAATTAGATCTGCAATCGCTGCAGAAAAGGAGCTGTGCTCCAATATGGTCGTATGAAAAAAACTTGCTAGTACAGGTTCTGCTTTAACTCTCTTTTGAGTCTCGTCTTGAATCGTATTCCAAATATTCTCTATAGATTCCTTATCTTTCATATGACTATTGTACTTCAGCCTAAGTATTGCTGAAATGATTCAAATCAGGATAATGGGCGCCTCCCTAAAATTAATTAAACATGAATAATAAAACCGATAAAGAAATCCCAGATCTTGAGATAGATGTAAGAAAAACATTTGATATAGATATTGATCTTAAGGTAATGGCCTTTAAAGAACCAAATGAATATGTACCTAGTATCGATGAATCTTATAAATTCGATAAAAATACTACTTTAGCGATCCTTGCTGGGTTTTCTCATAATCGAAGAGTAATGATCCAAGGTTATCATGGGTCAGGTAAATCAACTCATATTGAGCAAGTAGCTGCCAGGCTGAATTGGCCATGTATCAGAGTGAATTTAGATAGCCATATTAGTAGAATTGATTTACTAGGCAAAGATGCAATAACCTTAAAAGATGGAAAACAGATAACTGAATTTAAGGAAGGTATTCTTCCATGGGCTCTTCAAACTCCTACTGCCTTAGTATTTGATGAATATGATGCAGGACGACCTGATGTAATGTTTGTAATTCAAAGAGTTTTAGAAGTAGAGGGTAAATTAACTTTACTAGATCAAAATAAAGTTATCTCTCCACATCCAGGATTTAGATTATTTGCAACAGCAAATACCGTAGGCTTGGGTGATACATCAGGTCTTTATCACGGAACACAGCAAATAAATCAGGGGCAGATGGACAGATGGCATATCGTCTCAACCCTAAATTATCTTGATCCAGAACTAGAATTAAATGTCGTTCTTTCAAAAGTACCTAGTCTGGATAACAAAGAAGGTCTAGAGGTTGCAAGAAATATGATTTCTGTAGCTAACCTGTCTAGACAAGGTTTTGCAAATGGAGATATATCAACTTTAATGTCTCCACGGACAGTAATTAGTTGGGCAGAAAATTTTAAAATCTTTAGTGATCTTAATAAGTCCTTTGAAATAACCTTTCTTAATAAATGTGATGAAACCGAGAGGGTTATAATTGCAGAGTACTTCCAAAGGTGTTTTGATTCTGAAACCGCAGATTCTATTGCAGAAGAAGTAGATAAGGTTTAAGTAGCCAACATGGCATCAAAAAACTCTCAGTCAGAGACCATAAAAGAAGCTGTTACAGCAGCGACTAGAGCAATATCAGGCAACAAAGAATTAGAAATTAATTTTGGAGGAATGGGCTCTTCACTGCCTCATCCACCTAAAACTCTTAAAGAGTTATCAGCTTACAGAGGAAAAGCTGATTCTCTTGCTTGTGTAGAAAAATATAGAGATAAATCGGTCAGGATTACCGCAAGCAACGAAAAAGTCAGTTCTTTAATTAAAGTCATGGAGGATTCACGGGTAGAAATACTTGGGTCGATGAACTATCCAGGTATAGCAACAAACATCAAATCCAAATTTGATGATAAATGTAAATTATATGAAAGCTTTGAAGATCACGAAGATCATCTAGAAATTGCTCTAGAAACTTGGCTAAGAAATTTATGCCTTCCAAACATTGAATCAAATAGTTCTAGTTTATTTCTGAAACATTGGGGCAAGGTTTTTGATGATCAAGAAACAGAGTTAAAAGATAAATTAAAAGAATCACTGAATGACCAATCTAAATTTCAAAAGATTGCTGAAGACTTTTTAAATAATCTAAATATTGATCAAGAAGAAAGTGAACAAGAAGAAAATGATTTAGAAGATGAGAATGAACAAGAAGAAGAATCAGCTTCTGAAAGCGGAGAAGATGAAGAATCACAGGAATCTGAGAGTTCACCCGAACTAGATAACCAAGAAGGTGATGAAGAGACTGATGCGGATTCTGGGGACATAGATGAAGATGCAATTGTAGATGAAAATCAGGAGATCATGACTAATCAATCATGGCTTGAATCTCTTGTAGGTCAGACTTCAACATTCTCATATAAAGTCTACACAAGAAATTTTGATGAGGAAATTAAAGCAGAGGATTTATGTAGCCCCGAAGAGCTACAGAGACTTAGAAAACATCTTGATCAACTTATGGGTCCCAGTAAGACTACAATCTCTAAATTAGCTCACAGATTACAAAGATTTTTAATGGCTCAACAAAATAGATCTTGGGAATTTAATAAAGAAGAAGGAATGTTAGATTCAGCGCGTTTACATAAAATCATTACCGATCCTCTCACACCTTTATCTTACAAAATAGAGAAGGATACTGAATTCCGAGATACGAGCGTATCTCTTCTGGTTGATAGTTCGGGGTCAATGAGAGGTAGATCTATGACAGTAGCGGCAATTTGTGCCGATATAATAAGCACTACTCTAGAACGTTGTAATGTAAAGACTGAGGTTTTAGGCTTCACAACTAAGCAATGGAAGGGAGGAGAGAGTAGAAAATTGTGGATGGAAAATGGTAAGCCAGAAAATCCAGGAAGATTAAATGATATAAGACATATTATTTTCAAATCGGCTGATACCCCATGGAGAAGAGGACAAAAAAACTTTGGATTAATGCTTAGGGAAGGTTTGCTAAAAGAAAATGTCGATGGAGAGGCACTAATTTGGGCTCATGATAGACTCGCAAGAAGAGCTGAACAGAGGAAGATACTCATGGTAATTTCTGATGGGGCACCTGTGGACGATAGCACCTTATCAACTAATCCAACTAATTTCTTAGATCTTCATTTAAGACAAGTAATACATTCTATCGAAACACAATCAGATATTAATCTTATAGCAATCGGTATTGGTCATGACGTAACTCGTTACTATAAGAATGCTGTAACCATTCATAGGGCTGAAGAGCTTGGCGGAGCTATGTTAGAACAGTTAACAGATCTTTTTAAAGTAGATTAAAGAATTTTACTTTTCATGTGTTGCAATAAAAGCAGTTTTAATTGATTTAATGTAAACTATATAAAATTTTAGGAAATAAAAATGCGAATAACAAAAGTTGAAAACTGTCCATCAGATATTAGGTACTTTGATGATCATGACGATGATCTTGAAAATAAACTAGAACCAAAAGACGTAGAAGATATTGTCGAGATTTTCCAAACGCCTTTAACAGGGACTTACAATTGGGACTATACTCATGCAGATAATCGTCTCAAAAAGCTTTATGAACTCGGTAAAAAATTAAATTGGAATGCAACTTTAGATCTAGATTGGTCAAAGGATCCTTATCCTCACACTCAATGGGCAACTAATCCTGAATTTCAACAACTCAAAGGTTTCAAACCTTATGATGACCTCCCTGAAGAAAAAAAAATTGAGTGTTCATGGCATCTATTAGCAAGTGGTTTGAGTCAAATCGTCCATGGCGAACAAGGAGCTTTGCTAGTAGCTTCTCAGCTGGTCTCATGCGCACCTACATATAATGCTAAGCTTTATGCAGCTTCCCAAACTTTTGATGAGGCACGTCATGTTGAAGTCTTCAATAAGTACCTTCAAGAGAGAATTGGATGGAATTATCCAGTTATGCCAGGACTCAAATTGCTTCTAGACAAAATACTTTCTGATCCAAGATGGGATCTTAAATTCATTGGAATGCAAATTATTATTGAAGGACTTGCTCTCGCAGCGTTTGAAAGACAAAGAGCTGCTGCAATGGATCCATTACTCAAAGACCTCTTTTACCTAGTAATTAGAGATGAAGCTAGACATGTAACATTTGGTGTAAATTATCTAGAAGAATTTGTAGATACGTTATCTGATGAAGAGAAAGAAGATAGAGCCGATTTTGCTTATGAGGCATGTGTGGTTATGAGAAATAGATTTGGATCTGATAACGTCATGAAACATTACGGATGGAATGTTGAAGAGGCACAGCAAGTTCTAAATCAATCTGAAACATCAAGACTTTTTAATAATCTGTTATTTTCTAAGATCATGCCAAACCTAAAAAGAATAGGTTTATTAACAGATAAGACATTAGAAAAATACGAAGAGATGGATATTCTCCAATTCCAAGACCTCGAGGATAATGGAAGCATTGATTGGGATGAATTATCTCAACCCCTAGATTATTCCTCCAAAACTGCTTAATTACGGTATGAAAATAAATGTTGTTGAAAATCCCCCTGTAGATCCAAGAGAGTTTGATCTACCAGAAGGTTTCAGTGAAGAAAATATTGAAGACGTCGTAGAAATATTCAATACACCCTTAATTGGACACTACAATTGGGACTATACTGATGCTGATACCCGTATAAAGAAATTATATGAATTAGGTAAGAAACTAAATTGGGATGGCTCTATTGACCTAGACTGGTCGAAAGCTATAAAAAAAGATGAACCTCCACTGAAAGCGGAGTTAATAGCTAGAATGGAAGGCCCTCTTGCTGCATTACCTGAAGATGAGCGAATAGAATATATGCGACATGATAGTGCTTGGTCATTGAGTCAATTTCTTCACGGTGAGCAAGGTGCATTATTAGTTGCCTCACAACTAGTATCTTGTGCTCCAACTTACCAAGCTAAACTTTATGCAGCTTCGCAAACTTTTGATGAAGCGAGACATGTTGAAGTTTTTGCTAGATATTTAAAAGAAGTAACTGGAATTGAATATCCTATTAATAAAAATCTGAAATCCTTGATCGATAAAATACTTTCGGATCCAAGATGGGACCTTAAATTCATTGGCATGCAAATAATAATCGAAGGATTGGCGCTTGCAGCTTTTCAAACAACCAAAGAAACATCAAATTGCCCCTTGCTAAGACAACTGGTGCATTATGTCATTAGAGACGAAGCGAGACATGTTACCTTTGGTGTGAATTATCTTGAAGATTTCTTAAGCACCCTTTCAAAAGAAGAGGTTGAAGATAGAGCAATGTTTGCTTATGAAGCCTGTGTAGTTATGAGAGATCGAATCATCAATACTGAATTGCCCGCAAGGTGGTTTAATATAAGTGAAGAAGAAATTAGAGAAATGATAATCAATGATGAAACACAAGACATGTTTACAAATCTCTTATTCAGCAGAGTTATGCCCAACCTGAAAAGAATTGGTCTTCTTACTGATAAAGTACTTCCGCTTTATGAAAAGCTTAACCTCACTTCATATATGGATGCAGATAGTGAATTTGAAATTGATTGGGCAGAACTTAATAAACCACTAGAGTCTTCTAAGGAAATAGACCAGCAATCTGAGAAAGAATTGGCTGCTCATGCAGCTCAGGGATTATTCTAAGCTTAATTCAACATCGAACTGAAAGTATGGCTTCACTTTGCTTTCTTTTTGATGAAATTCGTTAGACACTAAACCTATCTTTCCAAAGAACGAGAGGTTGCTACTTTTCGTGTTATAAACTAATTGAGAATTTATTTGTCTTCCTGAAGGTGTTAAATCTAAGTTAAGGTTTTGAAAAAGTATCTGTCTATCCTTTGTTCTGCCAACAGGAAGAGAGAAATTAATATAAGCTCGTTCTGATTTTAGAGGTTGATACACTTCCAATCCTAATGAATCTGAGTTGGTGAATACATTATCTTTATAAATTCCAATGTCAAAAGATGAAAAGTACGTATCCTCTATATCTTCTATCATGCCCATTTGATTGAAAGTAGAAGAAGTCATACCAACATGAAATGAACTTTTAAAAAGAGTGTCTTTCACTCTATTCAAGAAGTCTACTCCAATAAAAGATGTTAAAGATTTATCAGCCTGTCCAAAACTTCCCTCTGAAGATATACCTAATAAATTGGTATTATTTGTAGTTAGCCCTACTTGATATGAGATTGAAGACATTTCTCCATAATCTCTTACCTCTAAAACAATACCTTTGCTGTCTCCTATTTTATTTACGAATCTTTTACTGTCTTGATGAGAACCTTGAAAAAATGAAAAAAGCATAGATTTTTTCGTAGGTATATCAATATCCATACCAATATAAGTTCCTTCAGAAGAATACTCCAGAAAAGGTATTCCTTTATATTTGAAGCCTTTTTTTGATGAAAGATAGGTGTTAGGACTTGTTCCGCTCCCAAAAAATAATTTACTATTTTGGGTAAGACTTTGTACAAATGAAAAATAAGCTAATTTATTCTCAGAATCAGCCCATAAAGATGGAAGATTATTTTCATGGAAGTAACCATCATTAATGCCTAATTGAACGAAACCATTTTTCGTTGCAATTGATCTCTCGTAAACTCTTTTGCTTGGATTAAGTTGAAAAGATGTCAGCCAATTTATATTGGGTATGTTATTCAGTATGCGATCATTGAAAGATCTCTCGAAAGGGGCACCTAATTCGTCAAAAACTACATAAGATAACTGACTTAATTTTGTAGAGATAATATTGCCAAACGCGGGGCCTACTATTCCTATATAACTTCCCTCTTCTTTGAGATTTAAGGTAGAAAGAGATGCGCCAACCGTTGCAATCATAGCAGTACCTACTGGTTTTGTTGCAGCATCTAAATCCATTAGACCTTGACCATAAATTTCAGAGTTAGAATAGATACCTGATTTATTTGCTGTAGTAAAAAGTCTTTGCAGTATTTCTATATTACCCAACTGTCCATCAAAATAATCAGCGAGAAGAGCTATTCCACCTGAAACATGAGGTGCTGCCATTGAAGTACCACTAGCCCTTCCATAAGAATCAATTGTAGGTTCATCTTGAGCATATATACTTAAGATGGAATTTCCAGGAGCTGCTAAACAATAATCTTGTGCAACACCACATCTATTAGAAAAGCTACTTATAGAACCATCCTCATCTACAGAAACAACTGCAGCAGTATTTCCTCTTAGTTCCGGTAGAAGGTATGCCAGACCTCCGAATACCTCTGGACTTGAATAATCAACTCCTTGATCTGCATAGCTGCCACCATTACCAGCTGCCCAAACAAAAATTGTTTTATTTTCATCCGCTTTTTGTGATTGTGCTAATACTTCAATGGTCTTTGGAAATGCTTGCCTTATATTCTCTTCAGTATAGTCATTTATATTCCCTTGATAGCCAAAACTTCCGTTTACAACTGTTACCTCCTTGGAAACAAACTCAGCTTCAAGTTGAGACCAACTATTATCGATTCCAGTATAGTCTACTGACGAATCAATAGTTGCAGGATCATAAGTGTCACCTGCAGTTCCAAGTTCTATAGAGATAAAAAATAACTGAGCATCAAATGCAACTCCATGTATTCCAGATCCATCCCTTTCGCCTAAGGCGATACCTGCAACATGAGAACCATGTCGTTTTTCATCAGTTGTTGGCGATCTATCGGGATAGACTAAATAACTTTCCGGTAAAAGTTTATTGGGGCCGTTTAACTCTTGGTGAGAAGTATCTACGCCAGAATCCATGATACCTATAATTGCACCTCTTCCTGTAGCTCCTCTCGCATAAGCTGATGAAGCCTTGATTAAACCTAAACCATATTGATCACTGTATTCTGAGGTGTCTTCATAGGTCATTTTGTCTGCATCAAAATTGCCTGTAAGCGAAATTGAACCTGAAGTAGGTAGATTAGGATTGTAAGAACTAGAAGTAGTTGTTGCGGAAGTTGAAGAGGAGGACGTATTTGTACTTTGAGTACTTTCGCTTCCAGTAGAAGTTTGGGGAACAGGAGAACTCGAACTGCCTCCGCCGCCACCCCCACAAGACAATAGAAAAATTATAAAAAAGCATAAAATACTTTTCTTCATACAAGATAGAATTTTAATCCGCCTAAACAAATTATACCTTCACTTATAAAGCCTAACTCTGCAGCTCGTTTATTAATAATATCGTGATCTTTTGCCTTCAGGCTAAAAGCTGAAATCCCAGCACCTCTTCCATCACTATCCAAAATAAACTCTAACCAGGTGTCATCTAAAAATATTTTTAACTTCTCTTTACTTGATTTGGGATTACCTAAAACCTCAAGCCAGTCTTGAAACATAGCCTCAGGATTATCAGACTGAATTTGCACTCCATCTACGCCTGTTATAGGTCCAGATATATGACTTGTCCACTCCGGTCCAGCCCATTTCCAACTTTCCTTAGGATTCATCCAATCAAGAGAGAGTATTGCCCCTCCCATTTGCTTAGGATGAAGATGTATAGCTTTAGCTTCGGGTAGATCTGTTTCCCAAACAACCCCTATATTATTCTTTTCTACCAGGCCTTTTGAGTCCTTAAAGTCGTCTACTTGAATTATGATCATGTAACCGCCATCGCCATTTCTCTTTTCCAAGAACCTCCCAGCTGTTGTATTTTCCTCTTTCGGACTAACTACCTCTAAAAAATCTGTTCCTATAGGTATAACCGCATTTTCAAGACCAAAATGGCCAACACCAGGATCGTTAAAAGCTACTTCGCATTCAAACAACTTACATAAATTATTAACAATTGGATCTCTTTGAGCTGAGACCATAACTATCTGTCTTATATCCATTTACAAACCTGCTATATTCACCTTTATAATAATAATCTCGCTTATACTAACTCATTATTAATAGAATACCCCATGAATATATCGGCTGATTTTGGTATTACAGTAACAGATACACTTAGAAGAAATGGTGACGAGTTAACCCATAGTATGGAGCTAAGCTCTAAAGATTTGAATCATCAAAGAATTAGGGAGCTCTTTCCTGATATGGACTTTAATTCAAATCAGGGTTTCTTGGCCGTTACTGGTGGTAGACATTTAGAGTTAGGCGATCAAATAGATTCAATTCCTATTATTCACATAAATGAAATAGAAGCGATAGGAGAGGGCTCAATGAATCTCTCTGGATTAAATAAAGAAGACTCAGTAATTATAGTTAGTGCTGGATCAGGTACCGCTTGTATTCATGCACAAAATGGAATATTCACACATTGTTCTGGCACAGGTGTTGGTGGAGGGACTGTTCTGGGTTTAAGTAAACTATTACTAGACACTAGTGACCCTTTAGAAATCGCATCTCTAGCAGAAAAAGGTAATAAAAGTCAGGTTGATTTAATATTGGAAGATGTCGTATCAGGTCCCATAGGTCAATTACCTCCCTCTACAACAGCGGTTAATTTTGGGAAAATAACCAAAATTGAAGATGACTATTGTAAGGAAGATATTGCAGCTGGTATTGTTAACTTAGTAGGTCAAACCGCAGCCAGAATAGCAACTTCAGTGGCAATGATGTTCGAGGCTAAAGAAATTGTAGTGGTTGGAAGAGCTCCTTCTTTTAGTGGTCTTAAAGAGTCACTTGAAGAAGCTGCTTCTATTACAGGATTTACTCCACATTTTCCACAAAATGGAGAATATGCCTCCGCTCTTGGAGCATTATTATTGGCAGAAAAAAACCCTCCTAATTAAAAATTAGAAGGGTTTTTTAAAAAAAGTCTGACGATGTCCTACTCTCACATGGTCGCAACCACACTACCATCGGCGCTAAAAGGTTTCACTTCTGAGTTCGAAAAGGTATCAGGTGGTTCACTCTTGCTATGGTCATCAGACATAAACTTATAAATTCAATTTATTTGGCAAATTTGCTATATCAAGAAATTACTTGATGTAATACGGTCAAGCCGATCGAGCAATTAGTACAGGTTAGCTCAATGCCTTACAGCACTTACACACCCTGCCTATCAACGTCCTAGTCTTGAACGGCTCTTTAGGACCTAAGGTCCAGGGAAAACTAGTCTTGAAGGAGGCTTCCCGCTTATATGCTTTCAGCGGTTATCCTTTCCGAACATAGCTACCGGGCAATGCCACTGGCATGACAACCCGAACACCAGAGGTTCGTTCACTCCGGTCCTCTCGTACTAGGAGCAACTCTTCTCAATTTTCCAACGCGCACGGCAGATAGGGACCGAACTGTCTCACGACGTTCTAAACCCAGCTCGCGTACCACTTTAAATGGCGAACAGCCATACCCTTGGGACCTGCTTCAGCCCCAGGATGTGATGAGCCGACATCGAGGTGCCAAACACCCCCGTCGATGTGAACTCTTGGGGGGTATTAGCCTGTTATCCCCGGCGTACCTTTTATCCGTTGAGCGATGGCCCTTCCATTCAGAACCACCGGATCACTATGACCTACTTTCGTATCTGCTCGACGTGTCAGTCTCGCAGTTAAGCAACCTTATGCCATTGCACTCATTGCACGATGTCCGACCGTGCTGAGGTTACCTTCGCACTCCTCCGTTACTCTTTGGGAGGAGACCGCCCCAGTCAAACTACCCAGCACACACTGTCCTCGACCCGGATTACGGGCCTAAGTTAGAACTCCAAATTTAATAGGGTGGTATTTCAAGGACGACTCCACAAGAGCTGGCGCTCCTGCTTCAAAGTCTCCCACCTATCCTACACAAATAAACTCAAAGTCCAGTGTGAACCTATAGTAAAGGTGCACGGGGTCTTTCCGTCTAGCCGCGCGTATACGGCATCTTCACCGCAAATTCAATTTCACTGAGTCTCTGGTGGAGACAGCGTGGCCATCGTTACGCCATTCGTGCAGGTCGGAACTTACCCGACAAGGAATTTCGCTACCTTAGGACCGTTATAGTTACGGCCGCCGTTCACCGGGGCTTCGATCACGAGCTTCGCCCACGAGGGGCTAACCCGATCAATTAACCTTCCGGCACCGGGCAGGCGTCACACCCTATACGTCCACTTTCGTGTTAGCAGAGTGCTATGTTTTTAGTAAACAGTCGCAGCCACCTGGTATCTTCGACCCTCTTCCGCTCAGAGAGCAAGTCTCGTCACGTAATGAGGGCGTACCTTCTCCCGAAGTTACGGTACCATTTTGCCTAGTTCCTTCACCAGAGTTCTCTCAAGCGCCTTAGTATTCTCTACCTGACCACCTGTGTCGGTTTGCGGTACGATTCCTTGCTACCTATAGCTTAGAAGTTTTTCCTGGAAGCATGGCATCAACCACTTCTTATCTCCTAAGAGATAATCGTCATCAGCTCTCGGCCTTAGAAATCCGGGTTTGCCTAGATCTCCAGCCTACAACCTTAAACACAGACAACCATCGCTGTGCTGGCCTAGCCTTCTCCGTCACTCCATCGCAGTAACAAGAAGTATAGGAATATTAACCTATTTCCCATCGACTACGGCTTTCGCCCTCGCCTTAGGGGTCGACTCACCCTGTCCCGATTAACGTTGGACAGGAAACCTTGGTCTTTCGGCGGAGAGGTTTTTCACCCCTCTTATCGTTACTTATGTCAGCATTCTCACTTCTGATACCTCCAGCAAACCTCTCGATTCACCTTCAGTGGCATACAGAACGCTCCCCTACCATGAATATAAATATTCATTCGCAGCTTCGGTGTATTATTTAGCCCCGTTACATCTTCCGCGCAGGCCGACTCGACTAGTGAGCTGTTACGCTTTCTTTAAAGGATGGCTGCTTCTAAGCCAACCTCCTAGCTGTTTGGGCCTTCCTACAACGTTTCCCACTTAATAATACTTTGGGACCTTAGCTGGCGATCTGGGTTGTTTCCCTCTTGACTACGGACGTTAGCACCCGCAGTCTGTCTCCCTCACTGTACTTGCTGGTATTCGGAGTTTGCATCGGTTTGGTAAGTCGGGATGACCCCCTAGCCGAAACAGTGCTCTACCCCCAGCAGTAATATGAGAGGCTCTACCTAAATAGATTTCGGGGAGAACGAGATATCTCCGAACTTGATTAGCCTTTCACTCCTATCCACAGCTCATCCCCCCATTTTTCAACATAGGTGGGTTCGGGCCTCCAGTAAGTGTTACCTCACCTTCACCCTGGCCATGGATAGATCGTCCGGTTTCGCGTCTAATACCTGAGACTAAGTCGCCCTATTAAGACTCGGTTTCCCTGCGCCTTCCTTAAAAAAGTTAAGCTTGCCACAGAAATTAACTCGCTGACCCATTATACAAAAGGTACGCCGTCACTATTAGTAAACTAATAGCTCCGACAGCTTGTATGCAAGCGGTTTCAGGTTCTATTTCACTCCCCTCTCCGGGGTTCTTTTCGCCTTTCCCTCACGGTACTGGTTCACTATCGGTCAGCTAGGAGTATTTAGCCTTGGAGGATGGTCCCCCCATTTTCAGTCAAGATTTCTCGTGTCCCGACCTACTCGATTTCACTTTAAATTAGTTTTCGTGTACAGGGCTATCACCTTCTACGACTGGTCTTTCCAAACCATTCCACTAACCAAAATAAAGCTTAAGGGCTGTTCCGTTTTCGCTCGCCGCTACTCACAGAATCTCAATTGATTTCTTTTCCTGCGGTTACTAAGATGTTTCAATTCTCCGCGTTTGCCTCTTTATCCTATGAATTCAGATAAAGATACCTAGGTTATCCTAGGTGGGTTTTCCCATTCGGAAATCTCCGGATCAAAGCCTGTTACCGACTCCCCGAAGCTTATCGCAAGTTACTACGTCCTTCATCGCCTCTAGCTGCCAAGGCATCCACCGTTTGCACTTCATTACTTGACCATATTACATCAATTAACTTAATGATATTTTCAAGCATTTCTATCTACTATGTGTTTTAAAAAACACAAAACGCCAAATTACTTTGCAGTTATTCAAATAAGGTTTTGAATTAAAAGAATAATAAAACCTTTAATGAATAGTTAATTTGCATATCTAGAGCATAAATGCTTTTGATATGACTTGATTGAACTTATAAAAATGTTAAAAAACTCATCTAAAATCCCCAAAGAGATCTAAGATAAATAAGTAATTCGTGTGAACGCCTACAAAAAAACGATTTTATTTTAAGGAGGTGATCCAGCCCCAGGTTCCCCTAGGGCTACCTTGTTACGACTTCATCCCAGTCATGAATCACACCGTGGTGATCGTCTTCCCTAAGGTTAAACTAACCACTTCTGGTGCAACCCACTTCCATGATGTGACGGGCGGTGTGTACAAGGCCCGAGAACGTATTCACCGCGACATTCTGATTCGCGATTACTAGTGATTCCGACTTCATGGAGTCGAGTTGCAGACTCCAATCCGGACTAAGAAAAGTTTTAAGGGTTTGGCTTCAGCTCGCGCTTTCGCATCCCTCTGTACTTCCCATTGTAGCACGTGTGTAGCCCAATCCATAAGGGCCATGATGACTTGACCTCGTCCCCGCCTTCCTCCGGGTTTCACCCGGCAGTCTCCCTATAGTTCCCGCCATTACGCGCTGGCAAATAAGGATAGGGGTTGCGCTCGTTACTGGACTTAACCATACATCTCACGACACGAGCTGACGACAGCCATGCAACACCTGTCATAGCGTTCCCGAAGGCACATTCACATCTCTGCGAACTTCGCTAGATTTCAAGGATTGGTAAGGTTCTTCGCGTTGCATCGAATTAAACCACATGCTCCACCACTTGTGCGGGCCCCCGTCAATTCATTTGAGTTTTAGCCTTGCGGCCGTACTCCCCAGGCGGACAACTTAATGCGTTAGCTGTGCCACTGAACAGTTAAATCTGCCCAACGGCTAGTTGTCATCGTTTACGGCGTGGACTACCAGGGTATCTAATCCTGTTTGCTACCCACGCTTTCGCACCTCAGCGTCAGTGACGAGCCAGAGAGCTGCCTTCGCCATTGGTATTCCTTCTGATATCTACGCATTTCACCGCTACACCAGAAATTCTACTCTCCTCTCTCGTACTCTAGCTTAGTAGTTTTGGATGCAGTTCCTAGGTTGAGCCCAGGGCTTTCACATACAACTTGCTAAACCGCCTACGCGCGCTTTACGCCCAGTAATTCCGATTAACGCTTGGACCCTCCGTATTACCGCGGCTGCTGGCACGGAGTTAGCCGGTCCTTATTCTTCAGGTAACGTCAACATAATAAGGTATTAACTTAAAATGCTTCTTCTCTGATTAAAGTGCTTTACAACCCTAGGGCCTTCTTCACACACGCGGTATACCTGGATCAGGGTTGCCCCCATTGTCCAATATTCTTAACTGCTGCCATCCGTAGATGTCTGGGCCGTGTCTCAGTCCCAATGTGGCTGATCGTCCTCTCAGACCAGCTAAAGATCGTCGCCTTGGTAGGCCATTACCCCACCAACAAGCTAATCTTACGCAGGCTCATCCAATAGTGAGAGCAGTAAACTGCCCCCTTTCTCCCTCAGGGCGTATGCGGTATTAATCCGAGTTTCCTCGGGCTATCCCCCGCTACTGGGTAGATTCCTACGCGTTACTCACCCGTTCGCCGCTCGTCAGCACCGGATTCAGCAAGCTGAATCTTTATGTCTGTTACCGCTCGACTTGCATGTTTAAAAGTTACCGCCAGCGTTCAATCTGAGCCATGATCAAACTCTTCAATTGAATTTTGAATTAAGTGCCAAAATGACACTAAATCAGCTTATTAATCTCTATAAATGTGGATTAATTACTGACTTTGGTAAGTTGCGCTTAATTATAAGCGCCCACACGAATTACTTATTAAACTTTTAAAAAACTCCCCTTCGCGAACGAAGGCAGCGCAGTATACAACATAATATGGTGTTTCAAAGAAGTTTTTCTTCATTATTTTATATTAATTTTTGCAGCTTTCTTTTTACCTACCAACACCAAATTCGAAGAGCCTTTTTTTAATGAGAATTTAGGATCTGAAACTCTTTCATCATTAACTTTAATTGCACCTTGTTTTATCATCCTGATGGCATCAGAGGTGCTCTTTAGCAACTCTGATTCTTTTAAGATTCTAGTTAAAAGCTCTGAATTTTCTGAGATTTCAAAATTTATTTCATCAAGCTCCTGTGAAATATTTCCTTTTTGGAATCTGTTTATAAAATTCTCTTTTGATTTGCTACCCATACCATTATTGAATCTTTCAACTATTTCTTCGGCAAGTAAAAACTTAATATCTCTTGGATTAGCTCCTTGTTTAATCTCTTCTTTCAAATTAGATATCTCTTCTGAGGATCTAAAACTCAAAAGAGAAAAATATCGCCACATTAAATCGTCGGTAATAGACATAATTTTTCCAAACATATCATCAGGACTATCTTCCAGAGCTACATAATTTCCTAAAGATTTAGACATCTTCTTAACACCATCTAATCCTTCAAGAAGAGGAACAGTAATTATGGATTGTTGATTACATCCATAGTGTTTTTGGACTTCGCGACCTAAAAGTAAATTAAATTTCTGATCTGTTCCACCCAATTCAACGTCTGCCTCTAATTTTACGGAATCAAACCCTTGTAAAATAGGATATAAAAATTCATGAATAGAAATCGGCTGTTGAGATTTATATCTTTTTGAGAAATCATCCCGCTCTAACATTCTTGCGACTGTATAAGACGAAAGCATTTTAATAAATTCAGATGGATCAACTTGGTTCATCCATTCAGAATTAAATCTGATTTCTGTTTTTTTAGGATCTAAGATTTTGAAAACCTGTTCTTTGTAAGTCTCTGCATTTTTACCAAGCTGGTCTTGAGTTAAAACTGGGCGTGTTTCATTTACTCCTGAAGGATCTCCAACAAGACCAGTGAAATCTCCAATCAAAAAAATTACTTCATGACCTAAATCTTGGAAGATTTTCATCTTGTTCAAAAGTACAGTATGGCCTAAATGCAAATCGGGCGAAGTAGGGTCGAATCCTGCCTTAACTCTTAACTTTCTCTTTGATTTTATCTGCTCCAAAAAGCTCTCTTCAGGGATAATTTCTTCTGTCCCTCTAGTGAGTAATTCTAGGCTCTCTTTGCTCATTGTTATTCTATTATATGTCCTTTTTTAAGGTATCATTCGACTTTATGCTGGTTAGAGAATTAATCAATATCTTAAAAAACTTTCCGAGAAAGCATATCTTTACTCTTTTCATTGGCTTGATTTTGATAATTTCTATCAGCTTGCTAGGCAGTATAAAATTTACTGAAGAAAATCAATACTCCGAACTCACAAAATCCATTTATCTAAGTTCCCTTAATGATGGCTATCAAATTGAAATACCTCCAATAGAAAAAGAGGCTTTAATCAAAAGAAATGATTCTCTCTTCACAATTCTGAATCAACTCGGAGTTTTGCAAGAAGACATAATCAAGCTAATTAATAGCAAAGAAAGTGCTCTTTTATCGAAAATTGAAGTCGGAGATAAGATCAAGATCTTAATGAATGACAAAAGAGAGCTGCTGAAATTATTTTATATTGATGACATAAAGAGTGGAATACAAGCTGAAAGAAATAAAGACAGTTACTCTATTTCAAGATATGTATCAAAAATAGAAAAGGTTAAAGTTTTTAAGCACGTCATTATTGAAGATTCAATGTATTTATCCGGTCTAAAGGAGAATGTCCCGGATAGTGTATTAATGGACTTGGCTTACATTAATGGTTGGGATATAGATTTTACTCATGACATAAGAAAAGGTGATAGTTACAGCATAATCTATGAGGAGATAATTATTAATGGAGAAAAAGCAATTGACGGGGATATACTTATCTCAGAATTTAATAATAGGGATAAAAAATTTATTGCAGTTAGATATGACTTGGATGCTAACACTTCAGAATATTTTAATCTTGATGGCCAAAATGTAAAAAAGGCATTTCTTAGGTCTCCTGTGAAATTAAGTTACATCAGTTCAAAGTATAACCTTAATAGGAGACATCCTGTTTTACACACTATAAGAGCACACAAAGGGGTAGATTACGCAGCCAATAAGGGCTCTCCAATTAGAGCAACCGGTGATGGAACAATATTGTTTGCTGAATATAATGGAGGATGCGGTAACGAAATTAAGATTAAGCACTCTGAAGATTATGTTACTCGTTACTGTCATCTAGATAAATTTAGCTCCAGAGCAAAAGTTGGTCGTAAGGTCAAACAAGGTCAAACAATTGGGTATGTAGGTAGCACCGGTTTAGCAACCGGCCCTCATTTGCACTATGAATTCCATGTTAATGGAAAGCACACGGACCCTCTTAAAGTAAAATTTCCAAATGCCTCGCCTATTAATCCTTCTGAACTCAATAACTATAGAAAAAAATCTCAAAATCTCCTTAATGAACTAAGTAACTATAAATATCTCATTAATCAAAGAGAAGCTTATGGCGGGTGAAATCTACATTGGATTAATGACTGGAACTAGTGCAGATTCTTTAGATTGTGCAGCAGTTGAGTTTTCTGATAAGGAGTTAAACATAATTGGACTAAAGAATTACAATATACCAATTAATTTAAAAGAAGAAATTAGGGAAAATACAAGATCTAACCAGTTTAATGAAAACTTAATCAAAGATTTAGATTTAAAACTAGGCGAATTTTTTTGCGATAAAGTAGAAGAATTTATTGAATCTCTCAGTTTGAAAAAAGAAAAAATTGAGGCGATAGGTTCTCATGGGCAAACTATAAAACATGAACCTAATTCTATACCTCCTTTTTCACTCCAAATTGGTAATCCTCAGTTAATAAGTAATCAGCTTGGTATAAAAACTATTGCTAATTTCAGAGATGATGATATTGCGAAAGGAGGACAAGGCGCACCTTTATCTCCTGTTTTTCATAAGGAGGTATTCGCTGAAAAAAATAAGAGGAGATTAATAATAAATATAGGAGGTATTACTAATATTTCTTTATTAGGTGGCGGAGAGCTTATAGGTTTTGATACTGGTCCAGGGAATTGTCTTTTAGATAGTTGGACAAAAAAGAATAGAAAGGGCGACTACGACAACAAAGGTAGATGGGCAAAATCAGGAACTGTAGATCAAGACTTACTGAATATAATGATGAAGGATAATTATTTTTCGCTTGAGCCGCCTAAAAGTACTGGCCCAGATTACTTCAACTTAACTTGGCTTCAGGATTGTCTAATGAAACTAAAGCGAGAGGTAGATCCTTCTGATACTCAAGCAACCTTGGTAGAGCTTACTGCAAGCAGTCTCTCAAATACTTTGGAGAAACTTAAAATCGTTAGTGAAAAAATATATATATGTGGTGGAGGAGTTCATAATAAATTTTTGATGAGCAGGATATCATTCCTTTTGGGAAAAAAATGTTACACGACAGCTAAACTTGGGCTAGATCCAGATTACATAGAAGCTATTTGTTTTGCTTGGTTGGCATACAAAAGAGTTAATAATATCAAATTTGATATGAGCGCCATTACAGGAAGCAATGAGAAAGTCTACTTAGGTAAAGTGTATTTACCTGCTAAATAGAGAAGGACTCCCCACATCCGCAAGTCGTAGTGGCATTCGGGTTAGAAATTATAAATTTTGAACCCGTTAAATCTTCTACGTAATCTACTGTTGATCCTTGAAGATACTGCAAGCTTAAGGAGTCAACAATGAGATTAGCTCCCTCTTTTTCTATACAGGTGTCATCTTCGTCTATCGTATTATCAAAAGAAAACCCGTACTGAAAACCCGAACATCCTCCGCCTGTAACATATACCCTGAGATTTAGAATTTCAGATTCTGACTCCTTGCTTTTGAGAGATAAAATCTTATGTACAGCTCCGTCTGTCAGTTGCATTAAAGAGGGTGTATAAGTTTCAACCATTGTGTATACCTTTCAATTGATAATTACCAGTCATTAGATTGTAGCATTCTATCGCCTGACCTGCGGCTCCTTTAACTAAATTATCAATGGCCGAAATGATCACAACTTGATTTTCAATGGCTGATTGATAAATACCTATCTGACAATTATTTGTTTCAGCAACTTTCAGAATTTCAGGAACCTGACCATCTAACATTAATTCAATATTAAGTGAGTCTTGATAAAAATCTCTATAAATATCTTCTATAGATTGATAATGAGTATCCTTGAAATTAACATACATAGTTGAGTAAATTCCTCTCATGGCGGGAATAAGGTGAGGCAAAAAATTAATCTTTAAAGATGATCCATGAATTCCTTCAAGGACTTCAATTATTTCGGGGAGATGTCTATGTCCTCCAGTAGCATATGCTTTAAAATTTTCCTGAATGTCATCTTTTAAACTTTTGTTAACTGTATTCCTACCTGCACCACTAATTCCTGACTTTGCATCAACGATAATTGAATCTATCGGAAGCTTGTTGCTAACTAAAGGTAGCAACCCAAGAATAGATGCAGTTGGATAACAACCAGGTACAGCTATAAGATTACCTTTTTCGATCAACTCAGCATTAAGTTCAGTTAGACCGTAAATAGAATTCTTTAAGTTTTCTAAATCTTTATGGTTCGAGCCATACCATTCTTTCCAGATTGAAGGATCTTTTAATCGAAAATCTGCAGATAGATCAATGACTTTTATTCCTTTCTGAATAAAAGAGTCTGCTTTATTCATTGCAGTTCCATGAGGAGTTGCAAAGAAAACGATATCACATTGAAAAAAAATCGGATCTTCCGGATCTACAAAATTTAAATCAGTACCTTTAAAGAAGTCTGACACAGGAGTATTTTTCAGCTCTCTTGAGCTAATAGCTACTATAGTGCTTGAGTCATGCATAGATAAAAGTTTTATTAGCTCTTCGCCAGCAAAACCTGATCCTCCTATAATTCCAACTTTGGTCATCAATAAGCTTCAATATTTAAGGGCAGCGGATTATATATACTTGCAATGAGACTATCTAGGCTTAGTTTTTAAGATAAACATTTAGAAGTAATCTTTCCCAAGAAGAAATATTTGTTAACAACAATCCTTTAGAGGCAAAGGATTCAGATTCCTTCAATAATCCTTGTTTATACCTTAAGTGTGCCAATCTCAGATATAGAGCACCATCATTTTTAGTTATCCTAAAAGCCCTTTCGAGTTCAGAGTTAGTTTTAATATAGTTTTCTTGTTTCAAGTCATAGTCAGCAGCTAAAAGTATCCTTTGAACAGAAGGATTTTGTGAATTTATTTTCATAATTTCATCTTCCAAGAATTGCTGGTTAGAAATCAAAAGCTCAACGGTTTTGGAGAAATCATTTACTGGAATCTTATATTTACTAATATCCCGAATGTTTTGATTCGATGCACATGACAATAAGCCTGTAACAATTAAAAGAATTGTTGATATTTTAATTAACTTCACCCCTGTCCTACCTCAAAAACTTCTTTTAACTTATCCATTACAGTATTTTTTGTGCTCTCAATCTTACTTGAACATTCTCTTCTGACATCTGGTATTTTATTCGGTTCAGTTCCTTCTATAAAAGGTATAAGTATTGAATTTTTACATTTTTTACCACTTCTTAACCCATCTCCAATATCTGTCCAAACGTAATTAATTCGTGGCAATAAAGATTGAGTGGTTTTAACGGGTTTAATATCATTAATGAAATTCTTCCAAACCTGAAATGCACCCGTTCGTCCAGTTAAGGGAGTTTGTCTATTATCATCGAATCCCAGCCACACAAGGACCAAAAGTTCGCCCGCAAAACCAACAAACCAACTATCTCTTTGATCATCTGAAGTACCTGTTTTACCTCCTGCATTCCATAATTGAATCTGCTTCTTTGAATATCCTCTAGCAGTACCGCGTTCAAAGGTTTGTTGCATAGCAAATTTCAATAATGCTACCGGTTCAGGTCTAATTGTTTGATCTATACTATAAGGATAAGAGAATTCGATCTTTCCCTCAGTATCTTTAATTTGTCTTATTGATCTCAAAGGCGAGTAAAAACCGTCACTTGCTATAGTCTGATAAGCTTGAATAGCTTGGTAAGGAGAAAGTTCAAATGACCCAATAAAAAGGGAAGGATAATTAGGAACATCCTTTGTTATGCCAAGGTTTAGAAACATGTTTTCTACAGCTTCATATCCCACATCTAATCCAAGCCTGGCTGAAGCTATATTATAAGATTGCCATAAGGCTACATGTAATGGTATTTTGCCATGAAATTTCTTATCAAAATTATCAGGCTCCCAAAGCTTACCGCCACTCATAAGACTTAACTTAGAATCATCTAATAAAGTTGTGAGATTGTAATCATTATATTGATCTAAAGCAGTTAGGTAGATGAAAGGTTTCACTAGAGATCCTATTGGTCTTATAGCATTTATAGATCTATTGAAACCATAACTAGAGGGTTCAGTACTACCCGCAACAGCTTTAACTTCACCGCTAGAAATATCAACTGCAATGGCAGCACCTTCAAGCTCCTCTAATCTAGATCCATATTTTTTTATTAACTGCAGTTTAGTTTTTTGAAGATTATTCTCTAAAGAATCTTGTAATACAGGGTCCAAATTAGTTTCGACAGCCAAGCCCTTAGTTCTGAGCTCTTTCTCATTAAAATTCTTCTGAAGTTCAAGCCTAACTATGTCATGAAAAGCGGGATATCGTGTCTCAGTTCTATAATTAGGTAAGGAGACACCAAGCTCTTTATTCCTTAACATCTCAAACGCTGAGTCCGATATCTTATTACTATCATTTAAAACTCTTAAAACCAAGTTCCTTCTTTTAGTAGCATTATTTGGATTTCTTCTTGGATTATAAAAAGATGGTCCTTTGAGCATTCCTACTAATAGAGCCACTTGATCTGTAGAAAGATTTTGTATAGACGTCCCAAAAAAATGTTGTGCGCCCATACCAAATCCATGTATTGCTCTCTTCCCTGATTGTGCAAGGAATACATCGTTAATATATGCCAGAAGAATTTCTTCTTTGGAATAACGGGTCTCTATTATCAAAGAAGCTATTGCTTCCAAAACTTTTCTTCTGATGGTTTGCTCTGATGAAAAGAAGAGGCTTTTAGCTAGTTGTTGTGTGATGGTACTTCCACCTTGTTCTACCTCTCCAGCTTGCACATTTCTTAGGAATGCGCGTGAAATAGACTTCAATGATATTCCGTAATGGTTAAAAAAATTTTGATCCTCCACTGCAAGAATAGTATCGACTAATATCGGTGGTACTTCTGGCCAATTAAGAAGTACTCTATCCTCCATATGGGAAGGGTACATGCCGCCAATAACAGTTGGTTCAAGTTTTATTAAATCTTCGGCTATACCCAACTGATTGGTAATTCCCTTAATCTCAGAATCATCGAAATTGATATTAAATATACCCGAGCGCTGATCTAAATAACCTCGTAGAAATATTTTTAGATCATCTTTAGTAAATTTAAACTCACCAGGCTGCACGGGATTTTTAACCCTTTCATACGAAAGCATTTCTAATTCTTTAATCAGATTATCCTTATTGAGGTAAATACCTTCTGCCAATTCCAAAGGACGTGAATAGATTTTTGCAGGCATGGTCCAAAGTACACCGTCTAGTTTAGATGTAACTCGATAGTCGAGAACGGCAACAATTGCGGCAGTGAAAATAAATACTATTATCGAAATAAAACCGATAAAAAATCCTATTGTCAGTTTAAATTTCATTTAATACTTGATTACTTGCTCCATTTGGCACAGTCTACGTTTTTTAAAAAATTTTGTGTAAAAAAATGAAATATGATCTTTGTTGTCTTGGTAGTGCTTTGGTAGATATAACCTTTCAAATTGACGATGATTTCGTTAAAGCAAATGAAGAGAGAGGTATAGCTAAGGGAGGTATGACATTAATTGAAAAAGATGATCAGATTAATTTAATTCAAGAGCTCATGGCTCTCGGGAAATCACCTGATAAGGCTTGCGGTGGTTCTGCCACTAATTCAGTTGTCGCGGCTTCTCTTTTTGGTTCTTCTTGTCATATGTCTTGTATTGTTTCTGATGATGACAACGGAAGGTTTTATCTGAAAGACTTGTCATCTAACGGAATAGGTCATAATTCTGAATTGATTGATTCAGAAATTCCTTCTGGGCAATGTCTAGTCATGATCTCTGATGATGCAGAAAGAACTATGTGCACAAACCTTGGAATAAATTCTAATATTTCTACCAGCAATGTGGATCAGGATGTTATCAAAAATTCTGAATACATACTTTTAGAAGGCTATCTAGTTGCTTCTCCAGAAGGTTATGACACTTTTAAAGAGGCTATAACACAAGCAAAAAAATATAACACTAAAGTAGTGCTATCTTTGTCAGATTCTTTTATAGTGAAGTCATTTAAAAAAGAACTTGCAGAACTAATTGAAATTAATTGCGATCTAATTTTCTGTAATGAATCTGAAGCCCAGGAGTTCGCCGGAAGTGTTAATGAAAAGGAAATTTTTAGTTATTTTAAAAATTACACTCCTAAGCTTATCATTACAAAAGGGTCAGATGGCTGCATAGGTTATGATGAAAATTATGAGTTTTCTGTTTCTGGACAAGAGGTCAAGGCTATAGACACAAATGGTGCTGGCGATATGTTTGCTGGTGCTGTTTTAAATGGGCTAAATAATCAAAAAAACCTTGAAGAATCATCTAAATTTGGATGCTTCGCTGCTTCTAGAATTGTTCAAAAAAATGGTCCAAGATTATCAAAAAAAGAATCCGAAGAAATTAAAAGAACTTTTACTAGCAATTGAAAAATTATTCTGCTAAATTGCTGCGCCTTCAGCATTAAACAATTTGAGAATTTATAAAATGCCTGCGAAAAAAACTG
>CACMAF010000016.1:0-23176 GCA_902611645.1 uncultured SAR86 cluster bacterium
AAGGGGAGTTATGGGGATATCTTACTTACCTGTTTCAGATCACAGATTTAAAAAGTCACCTTTTTTTGAGTGCAATAATAGAAAAGATACTTTGTATGGTCTTTACAATAATAGACTGTATCCAATAAATTCAGGAAGTGATGAAATAAAGCATTACGAGCATATGCGCTCAAAATGCTGCCTATATGATGTACCTGAAACACCTTTAAAGATTACTGGTAAAGACAGAATTGAATTTCTTAACATGTTATTCACTAGAGATGTCAGCAAGATATCAGTGGGAAAAGCTGGCTATGCTATTGCTTGTAATCATAATGGAGGCATTTTGATGGATGGTGTCTTGATGAGACCCAATGAAGAGGAATTCATTTATGTTCAAGCAAATGGAGACTTTTTGAATTGGGCTCATGCCATATTGCATAATTTTGATGCATCCATAGAGGATTTCGATTCTTGGGTCTTGCAAATTCAAGGACCCACATCTCTGGATGTTTTGGAAGCAGTTTGCGATATGTCCATAGATGATTTTCCTTATTATGGAGTAGCCGAAGTAGATATAAATGGAAACTCTTTCTATATATCCCGCTCTGGTTGGACCGGTGAAAGAGGGTTCGAAATATATTCAAAAAATTCAGATTTTGATGGGGTAAAACTATGGAATTTTTTGCTCGAGAAAGGATTGCCTGCGGGATTGATGCCCTCAGATGTATCTTCTATGCATATAAGAAGAATAGAGGCTGGTATTTTTGATTACGGCACAGATATAGATCTGTCACTCAACCCATTCGAAGTAGGTCTTGATCGTTTAGTTCATCTAGATAAAGTTGATTTTATTGGACGAAGGGCGCTCATGGAAACAAATCATAAATCTCTGAGGTTAAAAGGCTTGCTTTGTGGTGAGGCTTTATTGACTAGAGGAGATAAACTGATAGATTCCGACAGAGATATTGGTTTTGTTTCTGCTGGCGCATGGTCTCCATATTTAAAATCTGGAGTTGGTTTGATACGTCTAAACGAGACAAAACCTTCTGATCATAAAGTGAAAGTCGTTACTTCATCTGGTGAGTTTGATGCTAAAGTAGTTGACCTGCCATTCTATGACAAAGAGAAGCTACTGGTAAGGTAATGTTAGAAAAAAAGGATTTCTTATTCACTACAGAAACAACACCTGATGTAAGTACCGATCTTTCTGGAAGTTCGAAAAAAATTGATGCCCTATTGGGCCTTGCTGATGCAGTAAATGTCACAGATTCTCCCAATTGTAAAACTCGCCTAAATAGCTTACTAGTAGCATCAGAAATTAAGAAAAGTGGTTTGGATGTTATTTTGCAATTAACCGGCAGAGACAGAAATAGGGTAGCTTTAGAGTCAGAACTTTTAGGTGCTTTATCAGTTCAGATTAATAAAGTTCTTTGCCTCAGTGGAGATCAGCCAGATGATGATGGACCAATGGCTGTTAATGAATTGAATAGTAAAGGTTTGATCCAGCTCTGTAAGACTATATCTGAAGGATCTTTAACTGACGGCTCAGAAATCAAAAACCCTTTACCATTATATTCAGGTGCTGCAGATGACCTATATGTACATTTATCAAATCCAGACGCCATGAATGCTTTGGCTGGAAAGATGAAACAAGGAGCGAGCTTTATTCAGACTCAATACTGCTTTGACTTTGATGTAATAAAGCAATATTCAGAAAAATTAAATGACCAAGGTTCATTCAATGATTGCAAGGTATTGATAGGAATGGGACCACTAAAATCTGCAAAACAGGCAGATTGGATGAGGAAGAATCTCTGGGGGATAAATATTTCTGATGAGATTCTTTATCAATTAGAAAGCAGCGATAATCCTGAAGAGACAGGTGAAGAGATTTGTAAAGATTTAATTGAAAAGATTATGTCTCTTCCTTGCATAGACGGAGTCCATTTAATGGGCCCAAACTGTGAAAAAGGATCTGCTAGAGTCATATCAAATTTTAAATAATATCTTTTTTCACAATGTTCACCTTTCCATGAAGATACAATAAATTGCTGATTTGGTATTTTTAATTTAAGGTAAAACAAAAGTAGTCAATATGGAGAGTTAAGATGAAATCTTCTAACCAAGCAACACTAAAATTGGGAACTAAATCAGATGCAGTAAGAACGAAGTTAATAAGTAGAACCGCAAAATGTGAATCGCTTGCTAAAAGAGGGCAAGCAGCTCTAGCACAAGAAGTTGTTCAGACGGTCGATCTACCTCATCCAATTTATATAGATTCAGCTGAAGGACCCTATTTAACTGATCTTGATGGAAATAAATATATAGACTTAACTGGTGGATTCGGTCCAAATGTTCTTGGTAATAAACCTAAACCAATTGAAGATGCGCTTTCTTCTCAAATCAAAAAAGGTTGGCATTATGGAATTCCTGGAAGTGGACAGGCCCACTTAGCAGAATTAATAAAAGAATCTTCACTTTCTGTGGATGAAGTGATGTTTTGTAATTCTGGTAGTGAAGCGACTATGTTTGCTTTTCGCGCAGCCAGGGCCATTACTGGCAAGAAGGTGGTTGCTTTATTTGATGGTTCTTATCATGGGATACATGATTATGCTTTGTTAAGGGCTGACTCAAAGAGCGAAAGATCAACACCCACAAGCCTTACCCTTGGATCAGGCATTCCAAATGAAGTTTCCCAAAATCTAATGATGATGCTTCCATATCGAGATAAAAATGCCTATGAGTTAATCCGAAAGTATAAAAATGATTTGGCCATGGTTGTTATTGAACCGGTTCAGAGCTCTAATCCTAGGCTTGACAGTCAAGAATTTTTAGAAGGTTTAAGAGATGTCTGTACTGAGTGTGAAGTTCTTTTAATGTTTGACGAAGTCATAACTGGTTTCCGAATAGAGTATGGAGGATGTCAAGAATATTACAACATAAAACCCGATGTGATTACATATGGTAAGGCTGTAGGCGGAGGAATGCCGATCGGTGTAGTTGCAGGACCTAAAAAAATTATGAATAGTTTTTCTGGAGCTGAAGATACTCCGGCAATATTTGCTGGTGGTACATTTAGCGGCAATCCTCTTACTATGGCTGGAGGTATTGGTGCTTTGGAGTATTTAAAAGAAAATAAAGAACATATATATCCTTATTTACATGAACAAGGTGATCGGCTTGCTAAAGAAATTAATGAATTTTGTTCAATGTCCAAGATACCTGCAAAGTTGATGAATGCTGGATCTATGATGCATTTAATTTTTGGTGATAACGATATTAAATCATCCAGAGATATAGAAAGACGTCACTATCATTTAGAAAATGAATTTTATCTTCATCTTTTAGGTCATAATGTTATTGTTCCTGGCATCCATTTAGCATTCCTTTCCTATGCCCATACTCCAGATGTAGTTGACCAAGTTATTTCCGCATTTAAAAACACCTTTGAGGATCTCAGGTCAGACGGATATATTTAAGAAATAATTGATTTAGAAAAAAGATTGATTTCGTAAAACATAAAAAAAATAATGAAAAGCACAGAAGATAAAAAAAATCCCATTTTTATATCACTTGAAGAAGCAGCAGAAATGAAGACTGGAACAAGGATAACTTTTGTTCCTGGCGTCCAGGCCCTTTATGCTGAGGCACTCAAGAATATTTGTTTTGTAAAACAGATCCCCATAACACGTGTTTTGCATCCTTTAATGGGTACAGATAAAGAAACTGGAGAAGATAGACAAGCAAATCTTTATAACCTAACTAAACAAACAAGTTTACCAACTATGCTCCATGAGGAAGAAAGGCCAAGAAATGTGTGGATAGAACAACTGGCTCTTGCTGAGCAAATTGGAGCACCAAAAAGTCCTTCGATTATCCCTGAAAGTTTCGAACTCAGAGCAGAAATGTACGGTCTGTGCGCTATTATTCTTGCAGAGGATGGACTTGTTTGGAATATGAGGATCTTAAACGATGGCCCTTTAGGGAGGAAATATGGCTACAGCGAGTCTGCTAGCTCATCAGCCCCTGCCAAAATTATAAATGCTCTAAAAGTTATTGATGCAAAATTAAAATCTCAAGAAGAACTTAATTCAAAGTTTCTGATTGGTGATGAACTATCAGCAGTAGATATTTATTGGGCAACTATGAGTATGTGTATGATACCGGCAACTGAGGATATCATGCCCAAAACAAAACAAAATCAGGGTATGTTAGCTGGCTTTGAAGCAATCTCTAAAATACCAGATTTTGCTAATATAATTTCACCTCAAATGCGCGATCATCAAAGAAATATTCTTAAGACTTATTGCGAGACCCCAGCCATCCTGGGTGGTGACCCTTTATAGGTTTTAAATATGGAAGAACAGTTTGTTCACTCTGATATTTATATTAAAGAAATTTTAGAAGAGGTTAAAACTATAGCTCTTGTTGGAGCAAGTTCTAATCCAGAGAAAGATAGTTACAAGGTTATGAAATTCTTATTAGAAAGAAACTATGAGGTATATCCTGTCAATCCTAACGAAAAAGGGAACAGTATTTTAGGTCAATATTGTTACGGAGATCTTCAGTCCATAGATTTCCCCGTAGACATGGTAGAAATCTTCAGAAAGTCTGAAGAAGTTTTAGGTATTGCAAAGCAGGCAATAAATATTGGTTCAAAAGTTCTATGGACCCAGCTGGGTATAATTGATAAAGAAGCTTTCAAATTGGCAAAAAATGAGGGCCTTAAAGTTGTTATGAATCGATGTCCCAAAATCGAATTAAAATAATAGAAATTTATTTAGGATCTTAAAATGAAAAATGAAATGAATATTCTCATTAAAGATATCCCCAGAGAAGGTATTCTTCGCCTTACTATGGATGATCAAAAAACCGGCAATGCTTTATCGGAAGAAATGATGAGTAAATTAATAGAGACAATAAATAAGGCCTCAATTGATGACTCAGTTAAAGTCATAATTTTGGCTGCAGAGGGAGGTATCTTTAGTTCAGGACATAATTTAAAGCAAATTACTGATGCAAGAGAGCAGGTTGAAGATGGGGAACCTTATTTCAAACAATTATTTGATCAATGTTCTTCTTTGATGAAACTTATAGTTAAATGTCCGAAACCTATCATTGCACAAATAACTGGCATCGCTACTGCTGCTGGATGTCAATTGGTTGCAACTTGTGATCTTGCTTATGCTTCAAGCTCATCTAAATTTGCAACACCAGGAGTTAACCTGGGACTTTTTTGTTCTACGCCCATGGTAGCTCTTACTCGAGCAGTTAAAAATAAGCATGCTATGGAAATGTTGCTTACTGGAGATTTTGTTGACTCAAGAAAAGCAAAAGAAATAGGATTAATAAATAATTTCTATGCAATTGATGAGTTAGAAAAAGAAACTCTAGATACAGCATCCAAAATTGCTGATAAATCTTCGGTTGCTGTAACAACTGGTAAAAGTGCTTTTTATACTCAATCTAATTATGACTTAGCTGAAGCTTATGACTTTACTTCAAAAGTCATGGTAGAAAATTTATTGAAAGATGATGCTAAAGAAGGCATAGGAGCTTTTTTAGACAAGCGTAAACCAAATTTTAAAAAATAACTTTATCTTTTGTCATACTTATTAAGGGTGCTGAATTTCCCCGAGGCTTTTTGGAGGAAACTAGCTCTATTGGCTTTTTCATCCTTTTTTATTACTGTAGGAATTGATCATTTTATTAATCCAGATTTCTACCTAGCTATTATGCCTCCTATGTTGCCTTTTCATCTTGAGGCTGTATACGTAAGTGGTTTTTTTGAAATTCTGGGAGGTCTTGGTCTTTTACTATCTCGCTTTAGAAAAATATCAGGTTGGGGTTTATTGGCTCTATTAATTGCTGTTTATCCTGCAAATATTTATATGGCCATGACGCCAGAGGCCTTTCCTGAAATTTCAATTTTTGCGCTTTACTTTCGTCTCGCCTTGCAATTTCTCTTCTTTTTCTGGGCCTACTCTTTGACAAGGCCGGCTTTCAATCCATCTAAAAATTCTATTTAAATTTATGAGGTTATCACCATGATAGATTATTTTTTTGTGCTTCAGTACGGTCAATGGCTAATATTGGTTATAAGCATTTTGGCCTTATATCAGGTAAGTTCGGTTAATCATGAAACAAGATTGAAAGGCTACTTAGTTACTGCCCTAAGTAGATTTTCAGGTGCTGTAATATTTTTATTTGTTGATTTATTTGCCTTTGTCATAGCTAATTTAATTCAGACTTATATAGCTTTAAGAGGATATTTTAAAAATAAAAACACTGGGGACATAACCAAAGAAAGTGATCAAGATAATGAAAAATTTTAGGAAAATTTTCAATTAGGAGGAGAGGATGAATACAAATCTTTTATTTGAAATCGATGGTGCAGTAGCGATACTGACTATAGATGACGCACCTTATAATCGTATGTCTTTAGACTTTATGGACGCGTTAGAAGAAACTGTTGATAAGATCTCAAAAGATAATGCGATTAGAGCAGTGGTTTTAACAGCAGCTGGATTAGATAATTTTTCAGTAGGAATGAATCTTAAGCAATTCCAAGAAGGTATTAAGAGAAAGGGCAGTTCAGATGCTCTTTTTGATCAAAGGCTAAAAGTCATAGACGCAATTGAAAGAATGCACAAACCTTGGATAGCAACTTTGTTTGGCTACTGTCTTGGTGGAGGACTAGAAGTTCCTTTGGGATGTCATTTTCGCTTTGCAGCTGATGAGAATGCACAAATAGGATTGCCTGAACTCGATCTTGGAGCAGTTCCAGCATGGGGTGGCAGTGCTCGTTTAGCTAAATGTGTAGGTGAGAACCATGCTATGGATATGATACTAAGATCAAAGAAGATATCGGGTAAGAGAGCTCTGGAAATTGGTCTTGTTCATGAAATTTATCCAATTGATGAATTGAAAGATGCAGCCATTGCTTTGGGACATGAACTTGCCTCTCAGCCATCAGCAGCTGTAGCAAGTATGATGAAAGTGTTGGTTAACAGTTCAGAAAAAAACTTAGATGAGCTTTTAATAGCCGAAAGAAAAGCAGTAAACGCAAATAATAATACGAAAGATTCTAAAGAAGGAATGATGGCTTTTTTAGAAAAGAGAAAACCTAAATTTAATAATTAAATTTGGAAATAATCCATTAAATAAGCCTTATGTTCGATGAGTTAAAAGACGGGAGAAGAGTGATGAACTTTAATTTTTATAGAATCATTAATCTCAGTAAAAATAAATGTAAACGCGACCTTAGTAACCTCATCTTCATTAAAAGGTTTGAACAAAAGTGTTCCCATTGATGCTAAAAAGTTATCCTCCAAAAGAAAGTTGAGTTCATCGATTTCAATGGTCTCCCATGGTTTAAGTGCAAAACCCTTATCTTCTGAAATATCACCTCTTATAAAATAAGATAAGGCATCAGCTTTAGTATTCCTGAAAACTTTCTCAGAAGTAAAGGTAGGCTTAAATAAAATATCTTCCTCAGAGAATGCATAGTGTTTTTCAATAAAGACTTCTGCAAGTGTTATAAAATCATCACCTTTTTGATATGCCTTACCAATCTCAATTACTCCTCGTTTCCACGAATTTAAAAATTCTTTAATTATTTGTTTACCCATATCCGTATTTTTTTTTATTAGCTTAAGCTTTAATTTATACTTAAATCATAAGGTAATTAAAATATCAATTTTAAATGATTATAAAGGAGATTTTATGAGTGATTCTGAATATGTACCCCCCAAGGTTTGGATATGGGATAAAGAAAGTGGAGGAAGGTTTGCAAATATTAATAGACCCATATCAGGTTCAACTCATGAAAAGGAACTTCCTGTTGGTAAGCACCCTTTACAACTTTATTCATTAGGTACACCAAATGGAATTAAAGTGACAATTCTACTAGAAGAATTGTTAGCCCTGGGTCATGAAGGAGCTGAATACGATGCATTTTTAATCAACATAGGAGATGGCTCTCAATTTGGAAGCGGTTTTGTTGAAATTAATCCAAATTCGAAAATACCTGCATTATTAGATACGAGCACAGATCCTTCCACTCGTGTCTTTGAATCGGGAGCAATATTGGTATATTTGGCGGAGAAATTTGGAGAATTTTTACCTACAGACCCTTCAGATAGAGCTGAATGTATGTCTTGGCTCTTTTGGCAAATGGGAAGCGCCCCTTATTTAGGAGGTGGTTTTGGTCATTTTTATGCATATGCACCGGTGAAGTATGAATATCCTATAAATAGATTTGCAATGGAAGTAAAAAGACAACTAGATGTTTTAGATAGAAATTTAGAATCCAGAGAATATCTATGTGGAAGTGAATATAATATTGCAGATATAGCCGTTCATTCTTGGTATGGCACATTAGTTCTTAATAATGCTTACAATGCTTCAGAATTCTTGGAAGTAGAATCTTATAAACACGTAGGACGATGGGCAAAGCAAATCACAGAAAGGCCTGCTTATAAAAGAGGCTCTTTGGTTAATAAAAAACCTAATGGACCGGATGATAAGTCGATTTTAGAGCGACATGACGCTAGCGATATAAAGCTTTAACTTTAAAGAAAGATAAATTTAGCTACAAAAATCAATGTTAGGAACCATGCTCCTGATGATATTTGTTTTATTTGACCAATAAAGGTTTTTATTGCTACATAAGCTAGGAATCCTAATGCTATTCCATTGGCTATAGAGAAAGTAAGAGGAATCATAACAATCATCACTAAGGCAGGCAGCAATTCTGATTGATCATTCCAATCAAGTGTCTCCATTCCACTTAGCATTAAAATTGCAACATAAATCAATGCACCTGCCGTGGCATATGCCGGTACAGCTGCAGCAAGAGGAGATAAGAAAGTAGCTAGCAGGAAAAGAAGTCCTACCACAATTGCTGTTATGCCAGTTCTCCCTCCTGCCTCTATACCAGCAGAACTTTCAACATAACTTGTCACAGGTGCACAACCTAGAAAAGATCCAAAAATACTTGAACTACTGTCTGCCTTAAGAGCTTTATCCAATTTTTTTATTTTTCCTGAATCTGATATGAGACCTGCTCTTGAAGCTACTCCGAAGAGTGTCCCTGCTGTGTCAAAAAGATTAACAAAAAGAAAAGACATAATAATACTCAACATGGATATATCTAAGGCACCAATGATATCTAACTTTAGGAAAACTGGAGAAATATCAGGAGGTAAAGCAAACACTCCCTCAAATTTCACAAGGCCCAAAAATATACTCATTAAAGTTACAGCCAGTATTCCAATTATTATTGCCCCAGGTGTTTTTCTAATGGAAAGGATTGATATCAATAAAAATCCAAGACCAGCTAGTAATGTAGCTGGATTTGTAAAGTCACCTAAACTTAAAAATGTGGCACCATTGGCTTCAATGATCCCTCCATTTTTGAGCCCTATAAAACCTATGAATAAACCTACACCTGCACCCATAGCAATTCTGAGATTCATAGGTATGCTATCTAACATCCATCTCCGTAAGGGTGTAATACTCATGATAAAAAATAGGACACCTGCAATAAAAACTGATCCTAAGGCAACTTCCCACGAGTAGCCCATCTCGCCAACAACTGTATAAGTAAAGAAAGCATTAAGCCCCATCCCTGGAGCAAGTCCAACAGGCCAGTTTGCAAATAGACCCATAACAAAACATGCTATGGCAGCAGCCAGGCAAGTTCCCACGAAAATTGCTCCATGATCCATACCTGATTGAGCCATCATTTGCGGGTTAACAAAGATGATATAGGCCATAGTTATAAACGTGGTTATACCAGCTAATATTTCCTTTTCGATTGTCGTATTGTTCGACTCAGTAGAAAAAATTTTTTCCAGTGCAATTTTCATTATTTATTGAAATCTCCTATGACACTACTTTAAAGATTTATTGATTGGATACTATCTAATTCTTATTAAAAAAGTGTAAAAAGGTTAAAAAAAGAGTTTTTTAGGGTTTATTTATAAAAATTTTTACCTTTCTTTTAACGATCTCTTGCATGTCAAATATTCAACGGTAGAATGTCATTTTGGTTGCAAGACAAGGATTTTTAATGAAATTATCAAATTCCCTTTTCAGGTCTTTCCTCTCAATCTCGCTTGCGCTTTCAATAATCTCCATTAGTTCAAATGCCTACTCAAATGAGTTAGTCATCGATGAAGTTATTGTTACTGCAGAGAAAAGAGTAGAAAGTTTACAAGATGTCTCTAAAGCAGTAACTGCATTAAGCAGTGACGAAATAGAGAGAAAGAACATAGTCGATTTTGTAGGTTTAAGCGCAATAGCCCCAGGAGTTACAGTCGCCAAGAACGAAGGATATAAAACTATTATCTCTATTCGTGGTGTGGGTGATGAAACTAACCAGAATGCTATAGCAGCGCCTTCTGTTGCATTGCATATGGATGGTATCTTTATTGCGTCTAAGTTTTCTTTAAGAACAGATTTTATTGATTTAGATAGAATTGAAGTACTCAGAGGTCCTCAAGGAACACTATTCGGTCAAAATTCAACAGGTGGAACGGTAAATGTAATTAATACAGCCCCATCGTTTGATGCCTTAACTGGTAAAGTTGATCTCACTTTGGGAGACTATGATCTGACCAAAGCTCGCGGAGGAATAAATATACCTCTGTCAGATACTGTTGCTACACGTTTTTCATGGATTACTACAGATCATGATGGTTTTTCTGAAAACCTTGTGAATGGACAAGATTTGGATGATACATTTCATACTACTTTTAGATCAGATTGGCTCTTTGACTTAAGCGACACTTCTAGTTTGAGATTGTTTGCCCAATTCTTTGAAGCAGAAAATAATGGTGCAGCTATGAAAGGGTTAGATGATCCTACTCCTGATCCAAGGCAACTCAGACAAGACTCTGCTTCAGTTTATGAACTTACTTCAGAAATTGTTGCTGGAATCTTCAATAGTGACTTAGGTTTTGCCAATTTAAAAATACTTGCAAGCATGCAAGAAGATGACATCTATGTCAGCAGAGATAATGATAGGCATAATTTCGGAGATGTTCACGCTAATGGCCCCATGGAAGGTTTTCCTTACAATAGAGCAGAATATAGACCTGAAACTTCTTTGGTTGAAACTTCAACTTTTGAAATTAACTTAATTTCTAATGAACCTTTATTTGGCAATACAGACTGGATTCTTGGAGCGTTCTATTTTGATCATGAGATTGAAAATAACATTTACGAAGTAAAAGATGTTAATAACAATAAACAGGCTGCTCTTATGGATGGTCAGTTTACTCCTTATACTCATGCACCAGTTTGTGCAACTAATCCATTTGAAGGAATTTGTTTTGCTGCATACGATGCTGAGCTAGGTTTTGTCTCAGAAGCTTATCCTACAAGGGAATCACAATCTGTCTATGGTCAGGCAACTGTCAATATAAATGAAGCCAATAGAGTTGTTTTTGGTTTGAGATATACTGAAGATGAATTTTCAAGTGATGTAACTAATTTCTTTGGACTTCAAACATTTCTCATTTCAGATGATTTAGATGAAACCACAGGAAGACTTGCTTATGAATATGATGTCGATGAGGACACTATGGTTTATATCTCTTACACTAAAGGTTTTAAACCAGGAGGAAGTAACTTAACTTTCGGCTATCCTATGGACGCTGAAGGTTTTGGAGCAGCTCCAGCACCTCAATTGATTTTTCCAATCTTTGAAAGTGAGATGATTGATGCTTATGAGGTTGGACTAAAAACAGACTTTATGGATGGACGTATGAGGGCAAATGTTTCTGCTTTTACTTATGAATATGAAAACTTACAATTTCAGTCAACTGATCCGGATATTTACAGAGGTGGTGTAGCTAACATACCTGAATCAGAAATGAAGGGGTTAGAGCTTGAGCTTATTGGTCTAGTCTCAGAGTCTTTATCCTTTGACTTAAGGGTTGCATATCTTGACACAGAAATCACTTCCTCTTATGAGGCTCTTGATAACTTGCAAGCTGAACTCTATTTCTTTGGAGAAGAACCAATACGCTATTCTTTAAGAGAAAACCTACAAGGTAACGAACTAGCAAAAAGTCCTGAATTAACTGCAAATGTAGGCATTGAATATACTACTGATACTGCCTATGGATTGTTAACAACTACTGCTGAACTTATCTATCGTGGTGATTTTCAGCAAAGAGTTTTTAACAATTCAATAGTTGATCAAGTAGATTCCTACACAATAACAAATTTTACGGCTAGCTTAGATCTTCCAGGAGATCAGTGGGGTATCGATTTGATGCTATTAAATGCTGGTGATAAAGATGGCATGAACTCTAGTATGACTGATGTTTTTGGAGTTGCCGGTACAGGTATAGAGTATATTCCTCCGAGACAAATCATGGGCAGAGTTAGTTACCAATTCTAAATATCTATAAGCCTTCCTTGTTTTTTAAATGAGGAAGGCCATTGATCTCAATAATAATTAGAACCTTTTGATGTATTATCCATTGCTAGCAGTTATCAATTATGGATAAACATTACATTGGCGCAACGGAACTATTGGAAGATTCTTTTAAATTGGCATGGGAAGTCTATGAAAGTGGATATCGACCAAACTATATAGTCGGTGTATGGAGAGGTGGAGCTCCAATTGGTATAGCCGTACAAGAGCTGTTTGATGTTTTAGGAGTTGAATCAGATCATATAGCGATAAGAACTTCTTACTATTCGAGCATGGGACAACGTAATGATAAGGTCCAAGTCTATGGATTGAGCTATCTCATTAAAAAGCTTGAATCCGAAGATTCCTTATTAATTGTTGATGATGTTTTTGATACAGGTAATTCAATTAATCAAATTATTACAGATATACAAGCTGCATGTAAGAAAAATACACCTGAAATCAGGATAGCAACTCCCTATTTTAAATCTGCTCAAAATAAAACAGAAAGAAATCCAGATTATTATCTTCATGAGACAGATAAGTGGCTTGTTTTTCCGCATGAACTTGAAGGTTTGTCTGCTGAAGAGATAGTCAGAAATAAGCCTGAATTAAAAGATTTATTAGATAAAATCACTCCAAAACTTTAAATTATTTCTTTCTGAATGCTAATATGCACTTAGGGAGAATACATGGCTGAAACGAATAAAAATATTCTAATTTATGGAGTTCCTTTTTCACAACCCGTTCGAGCTGTAATGTGGTTGATGTTAATAAAGAAATTTCCCTTTGAGTTGAAGTTAACAAACCCAGGTTCTTCATCAGAAGGTGGAAGTCGTCATCCTGACTTCTTGAAAAAGTTTCCTACCGGGACTATTCCGAGTTTAGAGGATCCAGATACAGGATTTGTCATATCAGAATCGCATGCCATTATGTGTTACTTGTGTAATAAATATAATTGGGATGATTTATATCCAGTTAATCCAGAAAAAAGAGCAAAAGTAGATTCTTATTTACATCTACATCACAGAAATGTGAGAGAAGCTTCAATAGGTCTTGTTGCCCCTAAAGTCAGAAAAGACTTAAACTTTTCAGAAGAATTCTTAATCACATCTAAATCTAATATAGAAAAAGCTTTTGAGGCAATAGAAACTGGCTGGTTAAAAGACTCAAGATTTTTGATCGGAGATAGTATGACAATTGCTGATATCTCGGCATATGTTGAGATAGGCCAACTGCAAAGTATGTTTACCAATGTCTATAATTTTGAGCCATATCCTAATATACGAAAGTGGCTAAAGGAGATGCAAAATGTAGATTATCATGACGATATACATATCGCCTTGTATGAGCTGGGTGATATCAGTAAGGAGGCTCCACCTATGAAGGTAATAATTAATGCAAACAAGAAAGCTTTTCAGGTTATTCAGGAAAAGTTAATCAATATCTAATAAATATCATGGAGCAATTCGAAGGAAAAACAGCTGTCATAACTGGAGCCGCAAGTGGAATAGGCAAAGCACTTGCTGAAAGATTTGCACAAGAAAAAATGCAAGTTGTACTTGCCGATATAGAAGAAGATGTTCTAGAGAAAACTGTTGAGAGTTTAAGGCAATATCAACATAGGGTTATCGGTGTCAAAACTGATGTTTTAGTCGAAGAATCTATTAAAGAGTTATATGCAAAGGCAACAGAAGAATACGGGAACATTCATATTCTATGTAATAACGCTGGCATAGGAGCTAATTCAGGAAATAAACCTATCTGGGAGATTGATAAGCATGATTGGGATTGGGTCATGGGGGTAAATTATCAGGGTGTTCTAAAGGGCATTCAAATATTCCTTCCGCATATGGTGGAACATGGTGAAGAGGGACATGTGCTGACAACCGTTTCAATGGCAGGATTACTGCCTGGAGCAGGCACCTATGGAGTTAGCAAACATGCTGTCATGGCTTTAACGGAGGCTCTAAGTAGAGATTTAATTACTCGACAAACCAAAATTAATGCGTCTGTTTTATGCCCCGGTTTTGTTGATACAAACATAGATAAGTCAGAAAGAAATCGACCTAGTCATTTAGGCGATGAACGAGAAACAACTAATGAAATAGGTGCGGAAATCATGTCAGCAATGCTTCGACAGGGGAAGAAGCCTAATGAAATTGCAGAAATTGTTCTCGAAGCTATAAAAAAGAACATTTTTTATATTTTATCTCATCCTGCTTGGGATGATTCTTTAAGGTCTCACTTTGACAATATATTATCAAGAAAAGAGATACTTCCGAATTCAGAGGAGGAAATGGCAAAATTCTTTTCTCCTAGAGAGGATGGAGAGAAATATTAGATCTATGGTAGACATATCAGATACACTCGAGCTCCCTTGCGGAGTGCAAATTAAAAATCGTATTTGTAAAGGCGCAATGACTGAAGGCTTAGCGGATGAACAAAATAGAGCGACCTATAAGCACGTAAATTTATATGATAAATGGTCCTCTGGAGGAGCTGGGATCCTATTAACTGGTAATGTTCAAGTTGATCATCGTTATCTTGAGAGACCAGGTAATGTTGTTATAGAGGGAAAACAAACAAATGAACAATTATCTAGATTAACTTCGTATGCTGAAGCTGGTACAAAAAATAATACTCATTTATGGATGCAGATTTCTCATGCAGGAAGGCAAACCCCGGCATCAGTTGCAGAGATTCCGGTGGCACCTTCGGATGTACAGCTTCAAATGCCTGGCGCACAATTTGGTAAACCTAGACCTTTAACACATGAAGAAATTTTAGATATCATTCAGAGATTTTCTCATTGCGCTAGCATTGCAAAAGATACTGGTTTCACTGGTGTACAGATACATGGAGCCCATGGATATTTAATATCTGAGTTCCTTTCACCTGATATCAACTTAAGAGAAGATGAATGGGGAGGAAGCTTAGAACATAGGGCAAAATTTCTTCTTGAAATAGTAAGGGCAGTGAGAGTATCAGTAGGAACAGATTTTCCAGTATCGCTTAAGTTAAACTCTGCAGACTTTCAAAAAGGTGGATTTACTCATGAGGATGCTATTCAAGTTGCAACTTGGTTAAATGAGGAAGGATTAGATCTTCTAGAAGTCTCTGGTGGAACTTATGAGCAACCTCATTTGGTTGGAATTGATATGGGCCTTAATCCAGAAAGAGCTGAAAAGAGAAGGGAGAGTACAATTGCACGTGAAGCTTATTTTTTAGATTATGCAAATGATATTAGATCTGTGTTCAAGGGCCCTCTGATGGTAACTGGAGGATTTAGAAGTACTAAAGGAATGAATAATGCATTAAATAAAGATGCATGTGATGTTATAGGCATAGCAAGACCATTTTGCATTGATCCAAATATAGCTAATAAATTAATTGATAGCGATTTAATCGAGACTCCTGTCTTGGAAAAAACTATGCAAGTGGGCCCAGGCTGGATCGGTCTTAATTCTCCTTTATCTGTTGTAAAAGGTATAAATGGTTGGGGTCAACAAGCCTTTTGGTGCCTGAATCTTATCAGGATGGGAGAAGATTTAGATCCAGATCTAAATCTAGGTGTCCTGAAAGCATTCTTTCAGTATCAGAAAAACGAAAAGAACGCTGCAATTAGTTACAAAGAATATTGGGAGAGTAACCAATCTTTGAATTAATTGAGCTAAGTCTATCTTTCTTATATTAATAATCTTTCAATAAAAAATGTTGTAATATGCTTTCTATAAACTTTATTTTTGACCTATGAATATTGAAGCTGAATTTAATTACAGAAAACCTTTAAAAGAGAATGAAGCTAAGCCAGCTTATGGACTAGATAATGATTCTGAAGATAAAAATACTTTACCAGACTACTTAAAAGCATTTAAGAAAACAGTTCATAATGCTAGAGAATCCAACTTTGATATAACAATGGGTGGATTCGAGTTAATTAATCACATATCTTCGGTTGAAGATTTTTATGATGATGAAGAGGTAGTAAATATTTATTATCAAGAGATGGCTACTCATGTGAAAGAAAAAGTAGGTGCGGACACTGTACAAATTTTTTCTCATATCACTCGAAATGAGGCTCAGGCTGAAACAGGAGAGAGAAAGGGAGGACATAGGTTGGTCCATAATGATTTCACAACTAGTTTCGGAGCAACACTTGATCCTTTTTTAAAAGAGACAGGAATCAGTCCTAAAAGAATTGTTGTTTATAACCTTTGGAGGAGGTTTGATAAGGACGGCGTAGACACACCGTTTGCTGTTTGCGATAAAAGATCAGTTTCTGATAAAGAATTGATACCTACTGACTTATTTAACTATCTTCCAGATCAACCGAATGCCTTGACGGTTGAAATCTGTCAGTCTTCCCACAGTGATTCTCATAAATGGTATTTCTATCCAGAAATGAATAGAGATGAAGTTCTCATGTTTAAGACTTATGACTCAGAAGAGAAGCCTTTTATACCAACATTACATAGTGCATTTGATTATCCAGATACTCCTGAGGGAGTTTCACCAAGAGAAAGCATAGAAGTCAGAGCAGTTTGTTTCTTCGATTAGCTTTCAGATGAAAAATACTACTTACGAAGTAACCAAATCTAATGAATACTTCAAGAAGGCTAAGGAAGTAATTCCTGGGGGCATTTTTGGGCATTATAAATATGCGGTAAGAGATACTGGACCTAAATTTTTTTCTAGATCCGAAGGAGCCTATTTTTGGGATCTTGATGATAACCGATACATAGATTTAATGTGTGGATATGGTCCTTCAATTTTAGGCTATAACCATCCCGAAGTAGAAGAAGCATTCAAGACCTCTTCTGAAAAAGGAAATACTGTCAGTTTAGCTTCACCAATTATGGTTGACCTTGCAACTAAGTTAGTTGAAATGGTAGATATTGCAGATTGGGCCTTGTTTGGAAAGAATGGAGGAGATGCAACAAGCTTAGCTGTAATGATAGCTCGTGAATACACTTCAAAGAAGAAGATAGTAAAAATTGATGACGGTTATCACGGCGTTGCCCCTTGGATGCAAGATAAAAGTAGGCCAGGTATTATTGACTCTGATAATGAACATGTGTTGAAAATTAAATGGAATGACATTGAAGGTTTAGAAGAATTGCTCAACATGCACGGAAATGATATTGCTTGTTTTATTTCTTCACCATACGATCATCCCGTCTCTCGAGATAATACTCTGCCAGAAGAGGGCTACTGGAAGAAAATTACATCATTATGCAAACAATATGAAGTTTTGACTATTGTTGATGATGTGAGGGCTGGATTTAGAATAAATCTAGCCGGCTCTAATGTAGCTTTTGATTTTTCACCGGATATGATTTGTTTTGGCAAGGCTATTGCTAATGGCCACCCCCTGGCATCGTTGGTCGGTACAGAAAAGCTGAAGCATTCTGCTGAGAAAGTTTATTTTACTGGTACTCAGTTTTTTAGTGCACCCCCCATGGCTGCAGCACTCGCAACTCTCGATCAATTACAAAAGGTAAATGCTCCAAATAAACTGATTGAGTATGGTGAGAATCTTAATAGAAGACTCGTTAAAGTTGCTGAGAAAGAAGGTTTTAACTTAATAGCCTCAGGAATACCTTCTATGCCTTATTATCGATTGGAGGATGTAGACTTTGAAACCCATTTCAGATGGATTGATGAATGTGTGAGGAGAGGTGTTTACATGCTTGGATACCATAATCATTTTATTTCTCTAGCTCATCGCAATGAAGACATTGATTTCATAGAGAATACTGCAAAACAGGCCTTTCAAAGCTTATAAAGAGGGTGTACTCAAGAAGAACTTTTCTGAAGATTTCCGGAGTGCTTGCTACGCTTTTAGCAGGTGGTTATATCTTTCGCAATTCAAGTTTTACTGAAGTAAAGCATATTTTATCTTCAGCAAGTCATGAAAAACTTGCTGTTTCATTATCATTATCAAAAGGTGTCGAAAATCTTGATCTTATCCTTAATAATCAAATTCTTGTTACTGGAAGACCTATTGATCGTGAAGGCAAACATTGGCAATTTATTTCAGATAAACTTCTTTCAGATACATCTTATGAACTTGAGTTATTTTCTGAGAAAGAATCAATTTTTAAGCCTTGGCAGTTGAAGACTTTTCCTGATCCTGAATCAGAAGTAAAAAATATCTCTATGATGGCCTTTACATGTGCTGGTGGCGGAGATGGTTTTAAAGCGTCTGGTAAAGAGTTTTTTAAGTCTTTTGAGTTTAGACAAAAGATTTTTGATGAAGGCCTATCCAAAAATCCTGATTTCGCCATCTCGATAGGAGATCATATCTATTTCGATCTTAGAGGGGAAAATTTTCCTCCAGTTGGACGAAACAGTAAGTTGATAAAGTTTTTTGTGGGAGGGTATTTAAAATTTAGGTACGGTGTTTTTAATAGATCTGAAAGCGCAGACAGTGAAAATAATGAAACAATCTTAAAAAAAATCGGTAATGAACAAATAGCAGCTCTTTATGGTACTAAATTTAAAAGTACTCCAATTTTCTTTATTCCTGATGATCATGACTATTTTGAGAATGATGATGCAGAAGAAGATTTGGTAACCTTTCCGGCTGATGCATTCAGTAAAGGTGCTTTTCAAAAAATGGCTGATCTTTTTTATCCTCCTTTTATCGATACTCCAGATAATAAGCCTGGAAGAAGGACTGGCCGAATAAGATATGGAAATGCTTTTGAGGGACTTATAGCAGATTGCGCAGGAAATATGACTCTTGGCGAAGAAAAAGCAGTTTTAATTTCTAGTGAAGATGAAAAATGGCTTATATCCCGAATAACCGACTCAAAAGCAAAGCATCTAGCTTTTATCCCATCACATCCACTAGGATATACTGCAGGAAAATGGAGGGAGTGGTATCCCGATGTTGTCGCCGAGGAAGGGACATCTGGCACAGTAATAAATGAATTACTATCAGGTAGAAAAGGATCTCTAACAATCGATGCAAATAAATACCTTTGGCAAGAGGGATGGTTTTTACAACATCAGCGTTTACTTCAAAGTATTTCAGAAAGAGCTGGTTCAAGGTTTATCTTCTCAGGAGATATACATGCATTGGGTGCCACCTCGATCCTTCAATCAGATACAATAAAATTACAAAGAGAGGTCAAAACCTTTTTGGTTGGGCCCATAAGTAGCTCAACAGGAACTTGGCCCTCTTTTGCCCGAGGTATTACAGCTGATAATCCTAATCAACTTATCTGTGAATCTATGTATAGAACCAAAGAAGAAAATGGCTTTACTTTCTTTACTATAGAAAATGAACAAGCAGTTGCTGAGATCAATTCTTGTGGTGGTCACAATCCAGATAATTTGGAAACTGGAGAGGTGATTTCCAGTGAAAAGATTTACATATGAAATTATTGAGTTCTGACATCAAAACAAAGGAAATCTTGGATTGGAAGGGCGTTCATCTTTTAAATTACCAGTTTTCAGCTTGTTCGATGAAAACTAGAATTTATCTAAATTTAAAAAAAATACCATTTACATCACATCAAATAAATCTTTCTGCTGGCGAGAACTTCTCTGAATGGTTTCAGGGCATCAACCCAAGATCTCTAGTGCCAGTTCTAATACATGATGGAGAGGTTCATATAGAGAGCAATGATATTCTTGAGTATCTAGAGGGATGCTTCAAAGAATCCCCTTTAATTCCAGAGAACATGGAAGAGAGGATTAAAGAATTATTAAAATTTGAAGATAATCTGCATGTTGATATAAGAAATATTACCTTTAAGTTTTTGGTTCCAAGATTTTTAAATAAAGGAAAGTCTGTTCAGCCTAAAGCAAAAAATAAAGCTACTTTAAATGGAGAATTAGACTCTATGGACGATGTAAATAGAAATTTTTGGGAGGAGTACGAAAAGCATGGAATAAAAGATGAAGATGCAAGCAGGTCTTTGATTCGTTTTAGGACTGCTTTGGAAGATCTCAATGATCAATTAGAGGATAGTCCATATATTTTAGGTGCTGAGCTATCTTTAGTCGATATTGCCTGGTTCATTTACGCAACGAGAATACAACATGCAAATTATCCGCTCCAAAGATTACACCCTAATGTGTCTGGTTGGTATGAAAGACTATATGCAAATGTTCTCTTTAGAAAAGAAGTAAGAAGACCTTTGATAATGCAGTTTGTATTGTATGTTCATTCTTTGATCTTGCGTTTGAAAGGTAGATCAATCGAAGATTTTCTTTTAGATCAATAAATGGAATTAGATTTAATTCTCATTTTTATACTATTTGCAACCTTGGCAACAGCTTTTTTATCCTCTATTTTTGGTATGCTCGGTGGCCTTATTCTTATGGGTATATTGATTAGTTTCCTTTCCGTAGGACCTGCGATGGTGCTTCATGGTCTAATTCAAGCAACATCAAATGGATATAGAGCATGGCTCAATAGAACAGATATCAATTGGAAGATCATTTCAATGCTGCTATTGGGCAGTACTATAGCTTTAATCTTTCTATTTTTTATAGCTTTCGAACCTAGTCAAATCTTAATAATATTTGCATTAGGACTATTGCCTTATATTGCATGGATAGTCCCAAAAGAACTTGCTCTGGATATCACAAAAGCAGGTACGGGAGTTTTAGCAGGTTGCGTAGTGGTTCTAACAAACTTAGTAGCTGGTGTTGGCGGTCCGTTGTTAGATGTTTTCTTTCAAAGAGTAGATATGACAAGACATCAAGTCGTTGCTACAAAGGCAGTAGCACAAACTATTGGGCATATTTCCAAAATTATTTTTTTTGGAGGATTGTTGACATATAGTCTGAAAAATTGGCCTGAGCCTATATTCTTGCTCTTTGCAATATTTTTATCTGTAGTAGGAACTACTCTTGGTAAGAAGGTTTTAGATATAATAGACGATGAAATTTTTTTTAGATGGACTCAACGAATTGTCCTTTCTGTAGGAGCAGTTTTTATTGGTAGAGGTATTTTTTTACTTTCACAATAAACACGCACTAAAAAATCAATTAAGTAGTTTTATGAATAGATTAGAAGACAAAGTAGCTATAGTCACAGGTGCAACTGGGGGCATAGGAAGAGCTACTACAGAACTTTTTCTTAAAGAAGGTGCAAGTGTTTTGATGGTTGATTTAAGTGAAGATGATCTTGTCGATGCAATTAAGGAGATTGATTCTAATAAGGTCAGTTATTTTAAAGGAGATGTATCACTGCTTTCAGACAATCAAAAAGCAGTAGATTTGGCACTTGAAAGATATGGAGGTATAGATATTTTCATTGCTAATGCAGGCGTGGCTGGAGAAATTCAGTCAATAGTTGATTATGATGAAGACGTATTTGATAGTGTAATGGCAGTGAATGCAAAAGGCCCTTTTCTAGGCTTAAAGGCAGTAATACCAGCTTTAAATGAAAGAGGGGGAGGAAGTGTGGTTATAACCTCAAGTGTAGCAGGCGTTACAGGAGCATCTCTGTTATCCCCATACGTGATGAGCAAACATGCCGTTGTAGGTTTGACTAAATCAGCTGCTAAAGAATGTGCTGAGATGAAGATAAGGGTTAATTCGGTAAATCCTTCTCCTGTAGAGACACAAATGATGAGAGTTTTAGAAGACGGTTTCTCCGAGATTACTGGAGAAGAAACTAGTAAAGGTTCTTTGGCAGAACAGATACCTTTAGGTCGATATGCTGAAGCCGATGAGATAGCTAAGTTGATGTTATTTCTTTCTAGTGATGAGAGTGAGTTTATCACCGGTTCTGTGCACACAATTGATGGAGGTTTCACAGCATAAATGTCAGAAAAAATTGCACTACATTGGTTTAGACAAGATTTAAGAATTAAAGATAATCCTTCGCTTGAGGCAGCCAGCAAGTGCGACTCATTTATTCCCATCTATATTTTGGATGATACGAATTCTGGAGAATTCAAAATGGGTTCCGCTAGTAGATGGTGGTTATATCACTCTTTAAATAAGCTTAATGAAAGTTTAGGTGGAAGTTTGAGATTATTTAAAGGAGACCCATGCGAAATATTGCCCAAACTTATTGAGGATTATTCTGTTTCTAATGTTTTTTGGAATAGATGTTATGAGCCCTGGAGGATCGATAGAGATAAGAAAATAAAAAACGAACTAGAGACAAATAATATAATTGTAGAAAGTTTTTGTGGTTCTTTGTTATGGGAACCCTGGAATATCTCTAAGGACGATGGGACTCCATATAGAGTTTTTACCCCTTATTATAAAAAAGGATGCCTAAATGCTAGTGAGCCAAGACTTCCTATAAGTGAACCTAGCCTTGAGAATATCACCAAGAAAGATAATGTTTCAGATAACTTGGAAAGTTTGGATTTACTGCCAAAGACGAATTGGTATGCAGGTTTCGAGGAGGAATGGAGTCCAGGAGAAGAGGGTGCAGAAAAGAATTTAGAAGAATTTCTTGAACACGGTTTATTGAACTACAAAGAAGGTAGAAACTTCCCTTCACAAAAATTTGTATCAAGATTATCTCCACATTTACATTTTGGAGAAATATCATCTAATGAAGTTTGGTATCGAGCTAAAACAAAAGAAACTATTCCTGGGATAGATAAGAGTCTTGCTCATTTTCATAGCGAGTTAGGTTGGAGAGAGTTCTCATATTATCTTCTTTATCATTTTCCTGATTTTCCTAGTGTTAATTTTCAAAAGAAATTCGATTTATTTCCTTGGAAAGAAAATAAGGATCTTTTAGCACTTTGGCAGTCAGGAAAAACTGGATACCCCATT
>CACMAF010000017.1:0-16722 GCA_902611645.1 uncultured SAR86 cluster bacterium
TAGATTGGCAAAGAAAGATTGATATTACTAAGTGAAATCTCAACTATCTCAGCTCCTAAGCTTTTATATACTTCTATTGCATCTTGAATAGATTTCATAACAAAAGGGGCCATTTCTTTTTCAAAAAACTCTTTTGGAAGACCTATTTTCATTCCTTTAATAGGTATATCTAAATTTTTAGTTAAATCGGGTTTATCTAATTTGAGACTTGTAGAATCTTTAGGATCATGACCAGACATAGCCTCTAAAATCAAAGCGGCATCCTCTGCAGATTTTGCTATGACACCACCCTGATCTAAGCTAGAAGCAAAGGCAATCATTCCAAATCTTGAAACTCTTCCATAAGTTGGTTTTATTCCTGTTAAACCACATAAAGAAGCAGGTTGTCTAATAGATCCTCCGGTATCGGTTGCAGTAGCTATTGGAGCTAGTTCAGCAGAGACACATGATGCAGAGCCTCCTGATGAACCCCCTGGAACATATTCGATATTCCATGGATTCTTTACTGGACCAAAATAACTTGTTTCATTAGAAGAACCCATAGCAAATTCATCCATATTAGTTTTACCCAACATTACCATGCCGTTTTCGTCTAATTTGTTATAAACGGTAGAAGAGTAAGGTGCTTCAAAATTTGAAAGCATTTTTTGAGCCACAAGTCGTTAGCACACCTTTTGTACAGAAAATATCTTTATGAGCAATCGGTAATCCATCAAGAGGGTAATTATTATTTCTCTTATACCTCTCATCAGCAGCTTTGGCTTGAGAAAGCGCTAGGTCTTCTGTGACTGTAATAAACGAATTTAATTGACCATCAAGCTGTGAAATTCTATCTAAGTAGTGAGATGTAAGCTCTGTTGAAGTAAAATCTCCTTTTTTCAAGCCATCTAATTGTTTACTAAGACTGAGTTTATGCAAATCCACTCTAATTTTCTCCGTCTATAACTTTGGGGACAAGAAATAGTCCAGACTTCACTGACGGAGCATTTTTAAGTAATTCATCTCTTAGATCCTCTTCAGTTACCTCATCTTGCCTTGTTGGTTGGGATAAGTCCAAAGGATGTGACATGGCTTTAACCTTTGAAGTATTAGCTTTATCCAATTCTTTAAATATACCAAGAATATCCTCCAACTCCTTTTTGAGAGAAGGTAAAGACTCATCCTTAATATTAATCCGTGCTAAGTATGCTATTTCTTTTAATTCTTGATCACTTAATGCCATGTAAAGAATTTATTCTATTTAAAAAGATGCGTAATGTAGCATATTGTAGCTTGCTCAAAAACATTGCTGTTGCTAAGGTACGATAATAAGAGGCCAGAATTTTTCGCAAAGGGAAATAAATGTTAAAAAGATTAAGAGGTTTGTTCTCAAATGACCTGTCCATTGACTTGGGTACAGCTAATACTCTTGTTTATGTAAAAGAGAGGGGAATCATCTTGGATGAGCCGTCAGTAGTCGCTATCAGAAACAATCAAGGCCAAAGAACAGTTGTTGCTGTTGGCTCAGAAGCTAAGAAAATGTTAGGACGTACGCCTGGTAATATAACTGCTATTAGACCACTTAAAGATGGAGTCATTGCAGACTTTCAGGTTACTGAAGAGATGCTTAAACACTTTGTGCAAAGAGTGCATGAAGACAGTTTTGTAAGACCTAGCCCAAGAATTCTAGTATGCGTGCCATGTGAATCTACTCAAGTTGAAAGAAGGGCCATAAGAGAGTCAGTTCTCAAAGCAGGAGCCAGAGAAGTTCGTTTGATAGAAGAGCCCATGGCAGCAGCTATAGGAGCGGGCTTACCTGTTGAAGAAGCCAGTGGCTCTATGGTTGTTGATATTGGCGGTGGAACAACTGAGGTTGCTATTTTGGCTTTGAATGGAGTCGTTTATGCACATTCCTTGAAGGTTGGGGGGGATAAATTAGACGAGTCAATCATTTCTTATGTTAGAAGAAATCATGGTGTTTTACTGGGAGATGCAACAGCTGAGAAAGTTAAGCATATCATCGGAACAGCTTCCCCTGATTCCGATGTGATTGAAATGGAAGTTCGAGGAAGAAATCTAGCAGAAGGAATTCCGATTACATTCACTATGAGTAGTAAACAAGCATATGATGCAATGCTAGAACCTCTTTCTTCGATTATTCAGGCTATCAGAACAGCTCTAGAAGCATCGCCACCTGAATTAAGCGCAGATATTAGTGAACGAGGTATTGTGCTGACTGGAGGTGGAGCTATGCTTAGAGACCTAGATGTCTTGATTTCTAGCCAAACAGGCCTACCAGTTATTGTTGCTGAGGATCCATTAACTTGTGTTGCTAAAGGCGGTGGCAGTGCATTAGAAATAATGGATAAGTACGATATTGATCTGCTATCTACAGAATAATAATTTTAGATATTTTTACTGATACTCTCTGAGTATCATTTATCTATGCTCAAAAGAGAACATAAAGTATCAAATATTAGCAGTGAGGCCATATTCGCCATACCTGCCATGAAACCATCTAGAGTTATTTTTGCTTCAATATTTTGTTTTTTGCTTATGATTATAGACATCAGATATGAATCTGGATCTTATATAAGATCATTTAGTAATGACATGCTGAAACCAATAACGTTCTTAACAAGATTTCCATTACAGATTTACGAGAATTTTAATCTTTTCTTCTCATCAAGGGTCAACCTAGAAAAGAAAGTGCAGTCTTTAGAAGAAGAAAACCTTAAGCTTAAAGCAGCAAATCAATTCATGGAGAAAATTTCGATTGATAATAGCAAGCTTAATGCACTTTGGTCTTCTTTAAGTATTGATAAGGAAAGATTTCTAATTTCTAAAAAAAGTTTTTTATCCTCTAATGAATATCAACCTCTACTAGTTCTAGATATAAATAGTAAGCAGATTGTTAAAAAGGATAGTGCAGTAGTTTCTGATCAAGGCTTGGCCGGTAGAGTAAGTAACATTGGTTTTTCGTCAGCAGAAGTTTTATTAGTACAAGATATAAGATCTTCTATACCGGTAATTTCAAGTGATTCTTCATTGCATGCAACCTTAGAGGGAAATGGACTGGGAAGGAATGGGAAATTAAAATTTCTAAGTAAAACAGCCGAATTTTCAGTTGGAGAAAGAGTCTATACTTCTGGACTTGGGGAGATTTTTCCTGATGGCATATTAGTAGGTGAGGTTGTATCAGTTACCGATCCTGTAGATAGTGAATTCTTAGAAGTTGAAATATTTTTTTATTCTGATCCTGTTAATCAAGATTATTTTCTGATTTATAAAAATGAATAAATCCAATAAAAATCAACTTTGGATCTATCTTTCTCTTATTATTGCCATGGTTGCAGATAATTTTGTTTTTCCAGAATCAATCTTACAGTGGAAACCTTTGTTGACTTTGCTGGTGTTGATTTATTGGAATATGGCCTTGCCAGATAAAGTTGGAATTTTTGAAGCATTATTCTTTGGTTTAATAATGGATTTGTTAAATGGTTCTATCTTAGGTTTACATGGATTACTATTTGTATTAATTACTTACATATGTCAAAGATTCTTTTATCAATTTAGAGTCTCTCCTATTTGGCAGCAATCAGTTATCCTTTTCTTTCTTTTCTTCATATTTAAGATGGCATTTACTTTCGATTTCCTTGATGTGAGTGATGGTTTGAATATAGCTGACAGTTTATATCTGAATAATGCATTTATCTTTTCATTAGTCTCATCAATTTTTTGGATACCTACTTTTATTCTTCTTCGAGCATTCAGAAGAAAGAAAATAAAAATATAAGCTTATTGTGAAGAAGATATTTTCTATTACTGTTTGGATAATTTTTGTTTATACATGTATCTTGCTTTCTCTTTCACTAGCTACGACGCAGAAAACATTTTACTCTTTTATATTTAAGTCCTTTCTGGATATTGATCCTTCATTTAATGTTACTGAATCAAATTGGCATCCAATAAAGCCATCAATCTTACTCACTAATCTAAAATCAGAAACTGATCATCAATCTATCTCAGCAGATGAAATTTTTCTTCAGTTTTCTTTATTTAATATTTCGAGAGGTAAATTCATCTCAAGATTAAGTATAGATAATATTATTATTCAAAATCGGGCCTCTACTAATGAATCAGGAGATTCCCTTTCTTTTGTTGAGACTTTAAAATCAATTGATAAATTGAGTATCAATAATCTCAAAATAAATCTTCCTGATGACACAAATTTACTCAATCTAAGCTTAGATTCTTCTCTAGGTGATAAAGAACCTAAACTAATTCTTTATCTCAAAGATAAACAAAAAAATATTTTAGAATTAGGAATACTTTCAAGTGAAAATTCTAATGGAGAGTTAGTAAAGGGTTACATACAGTCAAATAAATTTAAACTAAATGATGCCCTTATCGGTCTCCTTTGCAAGAGTTGTAATTTTAATGCTGAATTACAGACTCTAGTGAATTTTACTTTCTTTCAACAGAAAATATTTAATTTCCATGGAAATATCACCTTAATACCAAATGAGAATCTATATGGATTCAATTCTATCTCTTCAAGCTTTCAGTTAAGAAATATAGACGAAGAATTATTACAAGTCAGTACGGTTTTGAATAATGATGCCCAAATAACAGTACCTAATTATTTCATCAATTTTACAGATAACACTCCTAAAGTAATATTTCCGCAAGTAAATCTTTCCAACAGCAAGTTGACAGAAACTATTTTAGAAGAGATTGGCATTGAACTTTCTATAAGTGGCCTTTTAGAAGACCTGATAATTAATTTTGATACAAGCAAAGAAATTTTAAAAGCCAATATTCAGGACTTAGAAATAAATCATAATTTCTTGGATTTAACAGGTTTGGTTGGGAAATTATCTATTTATAAAGGAAAAGGTGAGCTGGCTCTTAATTCTCCTTTTATTCGAGCTTCATCACCTGATTTTCTGGATAAAGATTTAGAATTTTATGACTTCAATTCTCTTGTAAATTTTAGTTTTTCCGGAGAGAAATTTGAGATAAATCCATCCAGCTTTTATTCGATTCTGGATAATGAGGAAATTGAAGGACTGTTATCTCTTTTGAACATCCCTACGAAGGGTCTTGGAGATATAAATTTAAGATTAAGAAGCGAGAGGATGAATGATAAATCCGCTTTATCGTTTTTCCCTAATACAGCCTATTTATCTTCTACAAAAGAGGGTATTGATTTACTAATCGATAATGCTCAATTTGAAGACTTAAACTTAATTTACAGAGGTCCAGTGGACGGCATATATACCGATAATTCATCAACTTTCGCCATGCAAGCATCAGGGCGAGATATTTCTCTAAATATTAATGGGTATAAGGTCTTGGGTGCAAATGCAGACTTATCGATAAACAACTTTATTTTAAATGGTAAAATTTTTAATGGAAATTTCTTTGGTTCTGGATTTGAAGCAGATTTTAAAACTTTTCAATTAGGTAGGATTTTATATTTTGATGTAAATGGAACTTCAGAAGGGCCTTTTTCCACCTTGCTAAAACTTCCTGGCTATAACCTCCAAAATCTAGCCTCTAGTGGATTTCATGAAACAGACTTTTATTTTAGTTCGCCACTAAAAAAAGAATTTTCTTTACTAGACAAAAACTCTCAATTGGAGGTTACTACTAAGATAGAAAAAGGAGAGTTGAATTTCTCAAATTTTGAATTCAACTTAACGAATATATTTTCAACAATCAATTATGATAATAAAACAGGTTTTAAAGAGGGTTATGTTTCTTTAAAAGTTAACTCTATGCCTATTATTCTGGATTTAGATTTAGAGAATACAGGCAGAGGGTATAGTCTTTTTTCTTCTAAGAATTCCTTTCAAATCAAAAATTTATTTCCAATTGGTTTTAGAGATTCAATCTCTGGCACTTCATCAACAGTAATTCAAGTTGCTGTTCCATCTTTAATAAGAGGTCAGGGTATAAAAAAATCATACTTAGAGCTTTCCTCTAACCTCATTGGAACTGAGATTAAATTTCCTGATCCTTTTTTTAAGTCTAAAGAAGATTCAACAGACCTCAATATACTATTTTATCCCTCATACAGTAAGGAATACTCGAGGCTCCAATTTAAACTTGGAGAAATTATTAGAGGAAAATTAAATCTTTTTAACGGTAATGCAGAGGGATTTATTATCGCAGGAAAAGAAAAGCAATCGATCAGTACTGAAACTGGAAAGATTTCTCTAATAGGGAATATCGATAAACTTGATTTATCTATTTTTTCCCTTCTTGGAAAATCTGTTGACAACAAAGTATCAGATATAGAAATTAAAAAACTTCAAATAAATGAGGTATTTTTATCAAATTTTTACCTTCCAAAAACTATAATCAAATCTGGAAATTCTAATCAGTTTTTCGAGTTGATAGTTTCTAATGATAATTTATCTGGAAGTCTCTATCTTCCGAAGAAAACTAACCAAGTTCCAATAATTGATCTTGATTACATCAATTTAAATTTTTCTGAATCAACATCAGGTTCATCTTTCTTAGATTTATACAAAAATTTATCAATACCATTGCAGTTTAAAACAGATTCTTTAGTAATAAATTCCTTTGAATTTGGAAACTGGGCGTTTGAATTATCTAATTCAAACACTTCCCTTATATTGGATGAAATCAGCGGAACTTACGGAAAATGGGGTCTTACAAAGAATAAGAATAATGTTTCGAGATTAAATATTACAAAAAATGAATTGGGCTGGAATACAAATTTAGAATCTAAAATTTATTCCGGATCCCCTGAAAAGGCCTTTAAGCAAATAGGTATAGATCCTAACTTTGAAATGGATACAATTTTTGTAGAGACAAATATATCTTGGCAATCTTTACCTTGGGAATTTGATTATGCACAAGTATTAGGTGATGTTCACATTGAAGTTGAAGGATTGTTAATTAAGAACAGAGAAGATCTCCAAGCTCAGAACAATATTCTAAGATTGGTTAATATATTTAATGTGACTGATTCCTTTGAGAAGGTAACAAATTTAGATTTCAGAAAATTATACAAATCGGGTTTCAGTGCCGACAGTGTGAAAGGAGACATGTTGCTGACTAAGGACTCTATTAAATTTAGAAAGCCTTTGGTATTCAAAAGTGGATCTAGCGAGTTTAAGTGGAAAGGAGATATTGGAAGGGACCAAAGAGGTTACCTAGATAGTCTTGCCTTGGAGGTTACTATGACTTTACCTCTTAGGGAATATCTTCCGGCTTACGCTTTCTTATTAGGAGGTCCTATAACTGCCGGCGTAGTTTACATTGCTGGTAAGGCATTTGAGAGAAATTTGGACCAAATAAGCTCTGGATCTTGGTCAATTACTGGAACATTGCAAGAGCCAAGAACTGATTTTAATGGCTGGTTCGAGGAATCTGATGATTGATTTATAAAAGGTATCTTTCTCTTGAAGATGGTATTTCTAGTTCAAGCCTGTATTTCGCAATAGTTCTTCTAGATAAAATAACACCAAAGTTATCTTTAAGAGCAAATTTAAGATTTTCATCGCTAAGAGGGTTAGATTTATCTTCATTTTGAATTATTTGCCCCAACAAAATTTGCAGATCCTCTCCAGTAACATCTTTCCCTTCTTTGTGTTTGTTTATTCTCCGCTCTAACAATGCAATTAATGGAACTACTTTGTCTGGCAGTTGAATATATTTATTTCTAACAATTCTGGATACTGTTGATGTACTTAATTCAAGTTTATTGGCTATCTCTTTATTTGATATTGCTCTTTTTCCCGCTTCACCATTAAGAAAATTCTTTTGAGCTTCGACAATAAATTCAGAAACCACTAGAAGTGTTTGTTGACGCCTTTCTAAACCATTTAGAAAAGACTTGGAAGTAATCGTTTCTTCATTTTCCAAAGAATTTATTTTACTCTTAACTCTTTCTAATAATTCTTTAGACATAAACTCATCATTTAAAGAAACTTGCCATTCATTTTTATCTTTTAATGCAATTAGATCTGGCCTTATATAATTTTGTACTGTACTACCAAAACTGCCTGTTGGATTTAATGTTAATTTATCTAAATTCTTTTTGATGTCATTTGATAATTGATGGATTTCAACTTTTTCTTCTATCAGATTTTTAAGAGTTTCTTTCAAATTTTTCTTTTCTTCATTAACCAGCTCTAAATTTTCTATTTGTATATATAAAGATTCATTAATATTTCTAAAAGCACAACCGGGAGGTTCAAAATTTTGGATAATTCGAAGCACCTTATCTATATCTTTATCAGAAATCTTATTTTGAAGGTCTTCAAAAACTATACCTTTTATGTCTTCATAGTCGATTTCGGGATCTAATCTTCCATTACTTTCCACAGAGTCTATGAGATATTCTCCGATAAGGTTTTCAGCTTCGTCTAATGGCGTAAGCTCAAGCTGCTGCAAAAGCTTCTGTCGAATGTCTGAGTCTAATTCTTCTGTAATAATATTTTGGTAATCATTTCCCTGATACAGGACATTTTTGTATCTATCTATAAGGTATTCATCTTTGAAATGAGCAATCTTCTTGTCATCTTCATCAAAATAGTCATCTATTAGATCATTTAACTTCGAACTTATTTCAAAGCCACTCAATGATAATAATTTTATTTGATTACCAAGACTGGCTGTTATCTTTACAGAAAGTTTTTGTTTTTGTCTTAGACTTTGTTTCACAATTCAGTATCAAAATCTTTACCAAGATAAACCTCTTTTACCATTTTATCATTGGCTATTTCTGAAGGTTCTCCATTTGCTAGTATTTTACCCTTATTAACTATAACTACTTTAGTGCATATGTTCATGGTGTCTCGAACATTATGGTCACTTATCACGACACCTATTCCCTTTTTATTCAAACTATGGATTATGCCTTTCAGATCCGAAACAGCTATTGGGTCTATACCAGCAAAAGGTTCGTCTAGAAGAATAAACTTAGGATTTGAAGCAACTGATCTAGCTATTTCAGTCCTTCTTCTTTCGCCACCTGATAACTTTATTCCTAGTGTCTTTGACAATCCATCCAAACCAAAATCTCCCAAAAGTGAATCCATCTCCTTTTGCCTGTCTCTAAGATTTAGATCTTTTCTTTGTTCCAAAGCTGAAAAAATATTAGCTTCAACCGTTAGTCCTTTGAATATCGAAGATTCTTGCGGGAGGTACGTTAGTCCAAGTAAAGTTCTTTCAGAAATAGATTTTTGATTAAGTTCTTTTCCCGACAAATAAATTTTTCCCGAGTCAATCGAAACAAGACCTGCGATCATATAAAAAAGTGTTGTTTTGCCTGCTCCATTTGGTCCTAGAATACCAATAGTCTCACCACTAGTTATTTCAAAAGATATTCCATCAACAACAGTTTTTTTATCATAAGTTTTGTGCAGATTTTCAACGCAAAGATTCATGAATTATTCTCAATACTAGAATTTATAGATTTAAGAATTTTGTTGAGACTGTAGTCATAATGAATAAGATCAGACTTAATTATAAAGCCATCTTGGTCTAAAAGCGCTTCTTCTTCCAGGATAATTTTATTAGCCTCCGACATAATGTAGAGCTTTTTGGCATATCCTTTACTTATTGATCCTAAACTCGTAATTTGGAAAGTACCTTCATTGAATTCAGCATATAAATTATCTACTTTTCGCGTCATTTCTATTCCCAAAGATTTAATCTCAAGATTATTAAGGTTTGTAATTACATCCTGTTTGCTTGTAAGTGTCTCATTTGTAAGGTTCAAAGTGATTTCCTCACTTGAGATAACCAATTTATCTTTTTTATTTAATGCCTCAAGTTCCGCAGAATCTTTAAACTTTATAAATCCAATATTTTTATTATAAATTGCCTCCTTAGAATTGATATTTACCAATAATTTATTTGAGTTGAGCTTGAAATTTGGAAATTGAATTGTAAATTCTAAACCATTGAGAGAGCTAGACGATTCACCTGTAAGAGTTATTTGCCTTTCTGGTGAAGTGATAGAAAAGGATGGTTTGTTTAGAGCAGAAATGAATTTAAGATCTTCAGGTTCATTGCAAAAACTAAAATTACTAAAGAGCGAAGCTAAAATAATAAAAAAATGTTTTGTAATACGAGACATCAAATCAAACCTGATTCAATAAGATCATGCATTCTAATGATTCCAACCAGGGCTTTATTTTTATCAAGAACTGCAAGCGAATAAATCTTATTGACTTGCATTATCTCCAAAGCGTCAATAGCTAAACTATTAACCAAAATTGTTTTTGTTTTTGAAGTCATAAAAGTCGAAATCTTTCTTTCCAAAGGATTCTTTTCATTATTGAGTGTCCTTCTTAGATCACCATCTGTGAAAATACCTATCAATTTCTTATTCTCAACTACTAGCGCTACCCCTAGACCTTTTGAGCTGATTTCGATCAAAGTTTCCGAAAGAGTATTTTCTTTTGAGACTAGTGGCAATTCATCGCCTTTAGCCATTAAATCTTCTACAGTAGTAATTAATCTTTTTCCGAGTTTTCCTCCAGGGTGAGATTTTGCAAAATCCTCACTTCCAAAATTCTTTGCCTCCAGAAGAGCCACTGCAATGGCATCTCCTAATGCTAAGGCAGCAGTGGTGCTTGTTGTTGGTGCAAGGTCCAAAGGACAAGCTTCTTCAGATATACCTGTATCCAGATTAATCATTGAATTTTTGGCAATGAAGGAGTTTCTTGAGCCCGTTATAGAGAAGAAATCACAGCCTACTGATTTGAGATAAGGAATTAAGTTAATAACTTCTTCGCTTTGACCAGAATGAGAAAAAATTATCACTTTATCACTTTTATTTATTTCCCCTATATCCCCATGCAGCGCTTCACCCGCATTTATAAAACTTGAGTGTGACCCCGTACTAGAAAGGGTTGCAGAGACTTTTCTAGCTATGTGTCCTGATTTTCCAATTCCTAAAGTTATTATTTTGCCCTTAGTTTTGAGTAAGCTATCACACACCACATTGAATTCTGAAGATAAAGTTTTTAACAGAGTTTCTAGTCCCTTCGATTCAATTTTAATAGTTTTTTTTGCTGATTTCAGGTGATCAATTTTTTTCATATTCATAAATCTATCTAATAAGCGAAGTAAAGTGAAACAAAGTATGAGCTTAAAAATAAGGAACTGAGAAAGATACTCGCTTTTCTTGCCCTCTTTGAAACAGAAAAAATATAGTAAGCAAATATAAAAGTTATCATGAAGAGAATAAACAATAAGGATGACCATTCAGAATACGACCAACCTAATGACATTTTTGGATTCATAAATAAACCTGGAATTGCTAAAACACATAATCCATTAAAAATATTTGAGCCTATTAAAGTCCCAGTAACGGTCTCATATCTTCCTTTAAGGGCTAATGAAACAGATGCTGCTATTTCTGGCAAACTAGTTCCTATTGCTAGCACCGTATAACCTATAAACAACTCTCCTAAACTAAATTTATCCAATATTTTATTAGCTCCGAAGGTAATTAACCATGCCGCAAAGACGAGAAATACCAGAGATAGGGTAAGTTTCAAAAATACAAATCTTGGTAAATCCAGATCACTTTCGCTTTTACTTTCATCAGAAACACCATTTTTATACCAGAAAGAAATAACCAGAATTAGTGAAGTTAAGAGAACGATTGAGGATGCAATACTAAATGGATCGATAGCAATAATTAACCAAATAAGTAAGCCAGATAACAATAAAATCAATAAGTTTTTTTGAATAGCTATCGCTTGTTTTATTTTAAGTTTTTTTAGGGAAACTATCAGAAGCATAGAACCAAATACAAGTGAAAGATTAGCTACATTTGATCCAATTACATTACCAATTACCATAGAACCTTTGTTTTCAAGGGAGACAAAGAAAGTTGTAAGCATTTCCGGTGCTGATGTTCCAAAAGCGATTACCGTGGAGCCAATAAAGAAAGAAGAGAAACCAAATTCTCTTGCTGCATGAACAGAATAATTTTCTAATTTTTCGGCACTAACCCATATAAGGGCAATTCCTGAAGTTATTGCTAATAATGCAACGATCATAAATTTTATTTTAGTCCTAAATAAGACTTATACCAGATGGTATAATAGTTAGTTACCAAATCAAATCATATTTATCTATTATGAAAATTGCTCCAATTAAACTTTTTGTTTTATTAAACTTACTTATCTCAAGCATTCAAATCCTTTCAGAGGAAGTTTCAGCACATGAGTACGCTGAAAGAACTCATAGCAATATAATTGAAATCATAAAGACAAGGAATCAACTCTTTCTAGATAATCCAGATCTTTTTACAAAAGAAATAAGCGAAGCATTTGGTCAGATAGTAGATTTTAAAAGAATTTCGAGAAACGTAATGGGCAAATATGCTAAGGATGCTACTCCCAAACAGTTGGAGGATTTCTCGGAAGTATTTGAAAATAGTTTGTTAGATACTTATTCCAGTACTCTTGTAGAATTTAAGGACGAAGAAATTAATGTATTACCTCCAACAAGTCCCACTAATTCAAAGACAAAGGCCAGAGTAAATATCGAAATAGTGACCTCATCTAGTACTTATCCTGGAAGGTATAGTATGTATTTAGATGAAAACAATGATTGGAAAATAATAAATATTGAAATTAATGGTATGAATCTTGGAAAAATTTTTAGAAATCAATTCTACTCTCTGATGGAAAAAAACAAGGAAGATATAAATTTAGTTATAGAAAAATGGGTAACTTCAGTTTAGATGGATAAATTATTGATAAGAGGAGGTGCTCCATTAAATGGAGAAATTTATGCTTCAGGGGCAAAAAATTCTGCACTACCAATCCTAGCGGCATCTTTGTTAGCTGATTCTCCTCTCAAGGTAGGAAATCTTCCCCATCTAAATGATGTAACTACAATGCTTGAATTATTGGGATCTATGGGTGTCGAAGTCATGTTAAGTGACGAAATGGAAGTTCAAGTTGATACTTCGAATATTCAAAACCTCAATGCACGTTACGAACTAGTTAAAACTATGAGAGCATCAATTCTTGTTTTGGGACCTCTGTTGGCTAGGTTTCAGCAAGCTTCAGTTGCTCTTCCCGGTGGATGTGCAATCGGAAGTCGTCCTGTAAACCTTCATATAGAGGCTATGCGAGCAATGGGAGCAGAGGTAAATATTGTAGATGGAAATATCAAAGCAAAAGTTAATGGACGTTTGAAGGGCGCGAAAATAATATTTGAACCAGTAAGCGTTACGGGAACAGAAAATGTGATTATGGCAGCTTGCTTAGCTGATGGTATTACAACTATAGAAAATGCTGCTAGAGAGCCTGAAGTAATAGATTTAGCTAATTGTCTTATGCAAATGGGCGCAAACATAAAAGGTGCAGGAACTGACATGATTATTATAGAAGGTGTTGATAGACTAGAAGGTGCATCGTTTAGTGTTATGCCTGATAGAGTTGAAGTTGGGACTTATCTTACAGCGGCTGCTATGACTGGTGGTTTAGTGAAAATAAAATCTGCTAAACCACAATACCTTTCATCAGTTATATCGAAACTGGAAAGTTGCGGCGCCATTATCAATCAAGGGGAGGATTGGGTTGAAATTAAAATGGATGTCTCTAGACCACAAGCAACAAGTTTAACTACAGGGCCTTATCCTTCTTTTCCAACAGATATGCAGGCACAATTCGTTTCTTTAAATTCTATTGCCGTAGGAAATTCTACAGTTACTGAAACTGTTTTTGAGAATAGATTTATGCATGTTCAAGAAATAGCAAGAATGGGAGGTAATATTAACCTTAAAGGCAATACGGCAGTAATTGAAGGTATAGACAAATTAAAAGGAGCTCCTGTTATGGCAACAGACTTAAGAGCATCAGCTAGTTTGGTTTTAGCGGGACTAGTAGCGGAGGGAGATACCACAATTGATAGGATTTATCATATTGACAGAGGTTATGAAAGAATAGAAGAAAAACTCAAAACTTTGGGAGCTGATATTGAAAGAATATCTTAAAGATAATCGTGAACAAATCTAACTCATTGATACTAGCTTTGCCTAAAGGGAGGGTATTTGGAGACTTTATACCATTGTTAGAAAAAACTCAGTTCGCTATCAAAGATGATGTAAAGAAATCTAGAAAGATGTTGCTTGATACGAAACATCCAAATGTAAAAGTATTAATTATCAGAGGATGGGACGTCCCCACATACATTACTTCTGGTGCTGCCCATATTGGCATTGTTGGAAAAGATATCCTTATGGAAAAGGAGGAGGAGGAGTTTGTGGAGTTGGCGGATCTTGGTTTAGGTAAGTGCAGATTATCTTTGGCAGGTTATGAAGACACTCTTACAGGTTCTGCAAGATTAAAAATAGCTACCAAATACCCAAAGAGCTCTACGAAATTTATGAATTCTATTGGAATACAGCCTGAGATAATTTATCTAAATGGCGCACAAGAAATAGCTCCTGTGCTTGGATTGTCTGATGCAATTATAGATTTAGTTGATACTGGTAAAACCCTTACTGCGAATGGTCTCACAGAAATTAAAACCATTGCAGATATTTCCACAAGATTGATTGCCAACAAAGCTTCAATAAAAACAAAATCTGCAATTATTAACGAGTTAATGGAAGCACTTAAATGCTAATTTTCAATCAGTTAGATTCTAAAGAAAGCTCATTCTCAAAAAGTTTTGAGGCTTATTTATCACAAAGAAATAAGATATCTGGAGAAGTCTCTCAATTAGTTTCAGAAATTATTTTTAAAATCAGGTGCAAAGGAGATAATGCCCTAAAAGAATTAACTAAAGAATTTGATGGCTTTGATACTGATGATTTTAAAATTTCGAGTAAAGAAATTAATCAAATTGTAAAAAGCTGCGACAAAGATATTATTAAGTCTCTTGAATACTCTTTTGAAAAAATACTTAATTACCAATCAGAATGTTTTGCCTCTTTAAATTTGGAGGATATTGATAATGAAATAACTCGAAGGTTTAGGGTTATAGAATCAGTAGGAATTTATGTACCAGGAGGCAAGGCCTCTTATCCTTCAACTGTTATAATGGGATCTGCACCAGCAATAGCCTGTGGTGTAAATGATATTTCAATAACTTCCCCTGCTCAAAATGGAATCTTAAACACACTGACAATTGCTGCTGCAAAAGTTGCAGGCATAGAAACAATTTATAGGATTGGTGGAGCTCAGGCTATAGCTGCTTTAGCTATAGGAACAGATCAGGTTTCAAAGGTCGATAAAATAATTGGTCCTGGAAATATATTTGTTGCTGAAGCAAAAAAACAACTTTTTGGCGAAGTAGGCATTGATTCAATAGCCGGCCCCTCTGAAATTCTTATTCTTGCAGATAGCTCTTCAAATCCAGAAACAATAGCCTGGGATCTAATGGCTCAATCTGAACACGACTCAGATGCATCTGGTGTTTTGATTTCTGATAGTGAAGAGATAATAGCTAGTGTAAAAGAAATCATATCAACTGAAATAGAATCACTTGAAAGATGTTCTATTATAAAAGAATCAATTAGCTCAAATGGACTTATAATTAAAATCGATAATTTTTCTGAAGCAAAACAGTTAATAAACAAGATTGCGCCCGAACATTTACATTTAGCTTTTGATCATGTTAATTATCAAGATGAAAATTTATTAACAGCGGGCTTAATTCTGAAAGGTGAGAATTCAGCCAACTCCTTTTCTGATTATGTCTTAGGCCCTAGCCATATACTTCCCACAAATTCATCATCTAGATTTAGCTCACCTTTATCAGTGGAAGATTTCATAGTGAGTTATAGCTATGTTTCACTTGACAGGGAAGAGAATATTAAAAAATTCAATGAATATATTTACCATACTTCAAAGATAGCAAAAGCCGAGGGTTTAACTGCTCATGCTATAGCGGCAGAGAAAAGATTAAAAAATTAATCTGCCAGTCCAGTTATCAAAGATAAATTTAGGATATCCGAGCCTCTTTCTACCTTAAGCAGTATTTCCTCTCCTGGTTTAGACCTTGCAAATGCTTTGTATAAATTATCATAAGAAGGACTTTCTGAATTTATTGAATTGATGACATCACCTTTCATTAGACCACTTCTGTAGGCTGGGCCATTCTCTACAACCTCTGAAATCATAAGTTCACCTTTTCTTAAGAGATTTAGCCTCTCAATACTAAAACCTAACCAACCGCGTCTTACTTCACCATATTGAATTAAATCACTAATGATTTCCAAGGCATTCGTTGAAGGTATGGCTAAGCCTATTCCTTCTGAGCCTCCACTAGATGATCTGATAAGGGTATTTATCCCAATCAACCTTCCTTTTGCATCTATCAAGGCACCGCCAGAGTTACCTCTATTTATGGAAGCATCTGTTTGAATATAATTTGAATAAGGATTATCAAACTCTCTGCCTGTTGCGCTAACAATTCCCATACTTACCGATTGGCCAAGTCCATAGGGATTACCTATAGCAAGAACGATATCACCAATATTCAATTTATCTGAGTCTTCAATTTCTATAGAAGGAAATAAAATTTCATCATCTTGAATTTTTAGAACTGCCAAGTCAGTTCCTTTATCAATGCCAATTAATTGAGCGATAAATTTACGACCATCATATAATTCTGTCGTGACCCGTAGAGAGTTATCTCCGATCACATGTTGATTTGTTAAAATATAACCATCAGAACTCAGAATAACTCCTGACCCTAGACTTGTTTTTACCTGTTTTCCTT
>CACMAF010000018.1:0-15954 GCA_902611645.1 uncultured SAR86 cluster bacterium
CGTAGGAACAATTGGACACGTTGACCATGGTAAAACAACCTTAACTGCTTCGATAACTAAAGTTCAAGCCGAAGCTCTCGGTGGAGAAGCAATTGCATTTGATGGAATTGATAACGCACCAGAAGAAAAAGAACGTGGCATCACGATATCTACCTCTCATGTTGAATATGATTCTGAATCAAGACATTATGCTCACGTAGACTGTCCAGGTCACGCCGACTATATTAAAAATATGATCACAGGTGCCGCTCAAATGGATGGTGCGATACTGGTAGTTAATGCTGCAGATGGTCCCATGCCTCAAACAAGAGAGCACATACTTTTAGCTAGGCAGGTAGGAGTTCCCCATATAGTAGTTTTTCTAAACAAAGCCGACATGGTTGATGATGCTGAATTAATCGAATTAGTTGAAATGGAGGTAAGAGAATTACTTACTGAATACGATTTCCCTGGTGATGATACACCTGTGATCGTAGGATCTGCATTGAAAGCTTTAGAAGGAGACGCAGAATATGCTGCAAAAATTCAAGAGCTAGTTCAAGCATTGGATGATTTTGTCCCTGAGCCAGTTAGAGACACTGATAAACCTTTTTTAATGCCTATTGAAGATATATTTACTATCCAAGGTCGTGGAACTGTTGTAACAGGTAGAATAGAAAGAGGTGAAATTAAAGTAAACGAAGAAATAGAAATCGTTGGTATTCGCGATACTCAAAAGACTGTTTGCACAGGTGTTGAAATGTTCAGAAAACTTCTTGATGAAGGTAAGGCAGGAGAGAATGTTGGTATTCTTTTAAGAGGAACGGAGAGAGATGCTGTTGAAAGAGGGCAGGTCCTCACCAAGCCAGGAGCTATTAATCCTCACACCAAGTTTGAAGCTACCGTATATGTATTATCTAAGGAAGAAGGCGGCCGACACACACCTTTCTTCAAAGGATATAGACCACAATTTTATGTAAGAACTACTGACGTAACAGGAGCTGTGGAACTTCCAGATGGTGTTGAAATGGTAATGCCTGGTGACAATATAGACATGACTGTTGAACTAATTTCTCCAATTGCAATGGAAGACGGAATGAACTTCGCAATAAGGGAAGGTGGAAGAACAGTTGGTTCTGGAGTAGTTACTAAAATTATTGATTAGTAGGCCAGTAGCTCAATTGGCAGAGCGACGGTCTCCAAAACCGTAGGTTGGGGGTTCGATTCCCTCCTGGCCTGCCACTCAGCCAAAGAGCTTAGCCTTTTAAAATGGGAAATAGTATAAGAATGCAAAATTATATCCGTTGGATTGTTGGACTCGCTGTTGTGGGACTAGCTGTATACGGTAACTCTTATTACTTTCAAGAACCACTTCTTTACAGAGTTATAGGAGTGATAGTTATATCTAGTTTAGGTCTCTTTATTTTAACTACAACTCATGAAGGTAAAGAGGCCCTTAAAACTGTAATAGATTCAAGAACTGAGATTCGAAGAGTTGTTTGGCCTACTAGGACAGAAACAACTCAAACTACTCTCATTGTTTTGGTGGCAATAACAATAGCAGCTCTAATCCTATGGGGACTCGATTCCTTGTTCGGTTGGGCAACGGCAGCTTTACTGGGATAAACATGGAAAAACAGTGGTACGTAATACATGCTTATTCTGGATATGAGACTAAAGTTAGAGAAGCTCTAATCGAAAGGATAGAAAGACTGGGAATGGATGATTTATTTGGAGAGATTATGGTTCCATCCGAGGAAGTTGTTGAAATGAAAGGCGGTCAAGAAAGGAAAACGCAAAGGAAATTCTTCCCAGGTTACGTTTTGGTAAATATGGAACTTAATGATGATAGCTGGCACCTCGTTAAAGATACTCCTAGTGTGATGGGATTCATAGGAGGTACGAAAGAAAAACCTTCTCCTCTTTCAAATGTCGAAGCGCAAGGAATTATGCAACAACTAGAACAGGGTTCAGACATCACCAAACCAAAAGTATCTTTTGAACCAGGTGAGATGGTAAGAGTAGTAGATGGACCTTTCAATGACTTCAGTGGAGTCGTTGAAGAAGTTAACTACGAGAAAAGTAAGGTTAGAGTTGCTGTATTGATTTTTGGTCGATCAACACCTGTTGAATTGCAATTCAATCAAATCGAGAAAGGATAATGGCAAAAGAAATAGAAACGTATGTAAAACTGCAAGTCCCAGCTGGTCAAGCTTCACCAAGTCCACCTGTGGGCCCTGCTTTAGGCCAACATGGTTTGCCTTTAATGGATTTCTGCAACGCATTTAATGCTAGAACTAAAGATTTAGAACAAGGATTGCCTTGCCCTGTAGTCATAACAGTTTATGAAGACAAGAGTTTCGACTTTGTTATCAAGACTACACCAGCATCAGTACTTATCAAAAAAGCTGCAGGTATTAAATCAGGAAGCGGAACTCCCAATAGTGTAAAAGTTGGAAAGGTAACAAGAGCTCAATTAGAAGAAATTGCAAAAATAAAAGATCCAGATCTTACTGCTGCTGACATGGATGCTGCAGTAAGAACATTATCTGGAAGTGCTAGAAGCGCTGGTATAGAGGTAGAAGGTTAAAATGACTCAGAGCAAAAGAAAACAATATATCAACTCTTTAGAAGAAAAAAAATATAATGTCAAAGAGGCAATGGAATTTATCCAAGCTTCTCCAAAAGTTAAGTTCAATGAATCGATTGATGTAGCCATTAATTTGGGTGTCGATCCTACTAAGTCAGATCAAAATGTTAGAGGTGCTACAACTTTACCAGCAGGTTCAGGAAAGCCGTGTAGAGTAGCAGTTTTTGTAGAAGGCGATCAAGCTACTGCTGCTAAAGAAGCCGGCGCTGATACTGTCGGCATGGAAGATCTCGCAGAAGAAATTAAAAAAGGTGAAGTTGAATATGATGTCATCATAGCCACGCCGGATACAATGAAAATTGTTAGTCCTCTAGGAAAGGTCTTGGGTCCTAAAGGAACTATGCCCAATCCCAAGACAGGTACAGTCACAAAAGATGTAGTTTCTGCAGTGAAAAATGCTAAAGCAGGACAAATTAGATATAGAACTGATAAAGGTGCCATTATTCATGGGAGAATAGGGGACATAAGTTATACGCCTGAACAGATTAAACAGAACTTAGAAACGCTTTTAGATGATTTGAAGAGGAATAAACCCCCTTCAGCTAAAGGAGTTTTTATTAAAAAAGCAACTCTTTCTTCCACTATGGGAGCTGGAGTTGAAATAGATTTATCTTCTTTGGTCTTTTAAAGATTATTAAAGATAAAAGGTTTCTTCAGTATGGTGCGATTATTCGCCCATCGAAGACCGTAGGTGCAAGGAATGGTTCCTAGCTTAATTATTTTGACCTACGCAGATGGTAATTGACTGCTTGCAGTCATAGCCAAAAAGATAATACCAATTATTGGTATTTGGAGGATAAGAAGATGCCAATGCGCATTGATGACAAGAAAGTTGCTGTCGACGAGCTTAAAGACATAGCTAATAAAGCAACTTCAGCTGTAGCTGCTGATTATCATGGTGCATCCGTTACTGAGTTAACTAAACTTAGAAAAGATGCTCGAGAGAATTCAGTTCATCTGAAGATTATTAGAAATACTCTAGCAAAAAGAGCTTTAAGTGAAACAAAATACTCTTGTTTTGAAGACTTGTTAGTAGGCCCAACTATGTTGGCTTTCTCACTAGAGGATCCAACAAGTGCAGCTAAACTAGTTAACGACTTCACAAAGATCAATAGTAAATTTGCGGTAAAAGGAATTTCCCTAGGAGATTCTTTATTAGAGCTTTCAAAGCTCTCTGCTTTAGCGAATATGCCTTCTAGAGAGCAGGCTTTAAGTCAACTAGCAGGTTTATTAAATGCACCTATGAATCAATTCGTAAATATTCTTAATCAATTACCTTCTAAACTTGTAAGAACCTTACAAGCAGTGAAAGAACAAAAAGAATCGGCATAAACTTAATTAACTAACATTTGGAGAATAAAAATGGCACTAAGTAAAGAAGAAATATTGGACGCTATATCTGAAATGAGCGTCATAGACATTGTTGAACTTATAGAAGCAATGGAAGAAAAATTTGGAGTTTCTGCAGCAGCTCCTGTAGCAGCCGCTGCTCCAGCAGCAGCAGCTGGTGGCGATGCGGGTGGGGAAGCGGAAGCAGATGATGCTCCTGTTGATATTCATCTATCCGAAGTCGGGGATAAAAAAGTAGATGTAATAAAAGCAGTTAGAGCAATTACTGGTTTAGGTCTTAAAGATGCAAAAGCTATGGTCGATGAAGCTCCTTCAGTTATAAAAGAAGGTGTTAATAAAACTGAAGCCGACGAACATGCAAAGGCACTACAAGATGCTGGTGCAACTGTTGAATTAAAATAATAAACTTTCTATAACTACAAATAAATTATAAAAGAGGTCTTTATGAGTTTTTCATACACTGAGAAAAAAAGAGTAAGAAGGAGTTTTGAAAAAATTTCCAGCGTTATGGAGCTTCCAAATCTACTTGCAACTCAAATCCAGTCTTATGATGCTTTTTTACAAAGATACGTAGATAGTGAAAAAAGAGTGAATGCTGGCCTGGAACAAGTCCTAACTTCAATCTTTCCTATCGAGAGTCATAATGGTTTTGCTAGAATGGAGTACTCTGGCTACACATTAGGCGAACCTATTTTCAACGAAAGAGAGTGCAAGCTTAAAGGTATAACTTACGAAATTTCTCTGCATATTAACTGTGATCTTTTTTTTATAGATAAAGACTCAGGAAAGCTCAAGGAAGGAAAGTCTCAAAGTGTTTATATGGGAACTGTTCCTCTTATGACCGATCATGGAACTTTCATAATTAACGGAACAGAAAGAGTTGTTGTTTCTCAACTCCATAGATCTCCTGGGTTATTTTTTGATCACGATAAAGGAAAAGGCCACTCATCTGGAAAAGTTTTGTATGGTGCGAGAGTTATTCCTTACAGGGGCTCATGGTTAGATTTTGAGTTTGATGCCAAAGACTTGGTATATGTTCGAATAGATAGGCGAAGAAAGCTATTAGCTACGATTCTTTTAAAGGCCCTGAAACTTACTAATCAGGAGATCCTTGAAAAGTTTTATGAGACGGAAATTTATAAAAATAAAAAGAATGATGTCTTCCAATTACAGGTAATACCCAGAAGACTTATGGGAAGAGTTTCTCCTGTAGAAATCAAGTTGAAAGGTGAAGTGATCGTCAAAAAGGGAGACAGGATTAGTGCTAGGCATATTAGAAAAATTGAAAGTGCAAAGTTAAAACACCTAGATATGCCTAAAGAAGCATTGTTTGGTCAAGTTATTGCTAAAGATATCTTGGATAAGTCCACTGGTGAAATTATTATTGAAGCTAATACGGTAATTGATGAAGAAACTTTACTTGTTCTTGATGAATTAAATCTGCCCGAACTTGAGACTCTATATATTAATGATATTGAATCAGGACCCTATATTGCTGACACCCTAAGAGCAGATTCAACAACCAATGAAATTGAAGCTTTGGTGGAAATTTATAGGATGATGAGACCAGGAGAGCCTCCAACTAAAGAAGCTGCAACTACTTTATTCAATAATCTTTTTTTTAATGCTGAAAGATATGATCTATCTGCCGTTGGAAGAATGAAATTCAATAAAAGGTTAGGTATCGAAGATCTTGAAGGCAGCAGTATTTTAAGCGATGAAGATATTTTGAATACTTTAAAGACTTTGGTTTCTATCAGAAATGGGCAAGGCAATGTTGATGATATCGATCATTTGGGAAATAGAAGAATTAGGTCCGTGGGTGAAATGGTTTCAAATCAATATAGAATAGGACTTGTGAGAGTTGAAAGAGCTGTGAGAGAAAGGCTGGCAACTGCCGAAGCTGATGATTTAGGACCACAAGATTTGATAAATGCTAAGCCCGTATCCGCAGCAGTCAAGGAATTCTTCGGATCTAGTCAATTATCACAATTTATGGATCAAAATAACCCTCTATCTGAAGTAACACACAAAAGAAGGGTTTCCGCATTAGGTCCAGGAGGTCTCACGAGAGAAAGAGCAGGATTTGAAGTCAGAGATGTTCATCCAACTCACTATGGCAGGGTTTGTCCCATAGAGACACCTGAAGGACCTAATATAGGCTTGATAAATTCTCTAGCTGCATATGCAAGAACCAATGAGTACGGGTTCTTAGAAAGTCCTTTCAGAAAGGCTGAGAATGGAAAAGTTGTTGACAGTTTCCATTATCTTTCAGCAATAGAGGAAGGAGATTATGTAATAGCTCAAGCAAGTGCTCTATTGGATTCTTCCAATAAATTTACTGAAGAACTGGTTCCTGTTAGATATAAAAATGAATTCTCTTTCATGCCTCCTGAACGGGTGGATTACATGGATGTGTCCCCTCAACAAGCTTTCTCAGTAGCTGCTTCCCTCATTCCCTTCTTAGAGCATGATGATGCTAATAGGGCATTAATGGGTTCAAATATGATGAGACAGGCAGTACCTACTTTACAATCCGAAAAGCCTTTAGTTGGTACAGGTGTTGAAAGACTAGTTGCTAGAGATTCTGGTTCATGTGTTACAGCGTCAAGAGGAGGAACAATAGAAAGTATAGACGCAAGTAGAATTGTGGTAAGAGTCAATGAAAAAGAAATCCAAGCCGGTGATTCTGGAGTTGATATATATAACTTAATCAAATACACACGTTCTAACCAAAATACCTGTATAAATCAGAGGCCGATTGTCTCTTTGGGAGATAAAATCAACAAAAATGATATCTTGGCTGATGGCCCTTCAATTGATCTAGGAGAATTATCATTAGGTCAGAACGTAAGGATTGCTTTTATGCCTTGGCATGGTTACAACTTTGAAGACTCAATTCTTATTTCAGATAAGCTTGTCAGAGACGATAAATTTACCAGCATTCACATACAAGAATTAACTTGTGTAGCTAGAGATACCAAATTAGGACCTGAAGAAATCTCAGCTGATATACCTAATGTTGGAGATAGCGCCCTTTCAAAATTAGATGAATTCGGAATTGTACATATTGGAGCCGAGGTTAAGTCAGGTGATATACTAGTCGGTAAAGTAACTCCAAAAGGTGAAACACAATTAAGCCCAGAAGAAAAATTGCTTAGAGCAATTTTTGGTGAGAAAGCTTCTGATGTAAAGGATAGTTCCTTGAGAGTTTCCTCAGGCGCAGATGGTACGGTTATAGATGTTCATGTATTTACGAGGGATGGAATAGAAAAAGACGGTCGTGCAGAATCTATTGAAGAATCTCAATTAGCTGAAATTCAAAAAGATATAGATGATGAATTAAAAATTCTAGAACAAGCTGCATTTTCTCGTCTAGAGTCTATTTTAGTTGGAAAAAAAGTAGCATCAGGCAAAGGATTAAAAAAAGGTTCAACTATTAAAATTTCTGATCTAGAAGAAATTCCTGATGATGATTGGTTCAAGATAAGACTTGATAACGAAAATGCAAATAAACAAATCGAGAATATAGCCAAGAGTTTAAAGGAATATAAAGAAGATCTGGACATAGCATTTGGAAAAAGAAAATCCAAAGTTACAGATGGCGATGATTTAGCACCTGGTGTGCTCAAAATAGTTAAAGTTTATTTAGCTATCAAGAGAAGAATTCAGCCAGGAGATAAGCTCGCAGGAAGACACGGAAATAAAGGTGTTATCTCTGTAATTATGCCTGAAGAAGATATGCCTTTTGATGAAAATGGACAGCCAGTAGATATTGTTCTCAATCCACTAGGAGTACCATCTAGAATGAATGTAGGTCAAGTCTTAGAAACTCACTTAGGATGGGCCGCAAAAGAATTAGGAACCAAGATTGGAGAGATGATCGACTCTAAAGAGAAAGCTAAAGAGATTAGAGGACTTCTTTCAGAGATTTATGAAAAGGATGGGTCTCAAGATCTTAGCTCATTAAAAGATAAGGAAATATTAGATTTAGCAGAAAATCTTAGAGAGGGTGTGCCAATGGCTACTCCAGTATTTGATGGGGCTAAAGAATCAGAAGTAAAATCTATGCTTGAGCTCGCCGGCTTACCTTCTAGCGGACAAACACAACTTTATGATGGAAGAACTGGTGAGAAGTTTGATAGAAAAACTACGGTAGGTTACATGTATATCCTTAAACTAAATCATTTAATTGAAGACAAAATGCATGCACGATCTACAGGTAGTTACAGTCTTGTTACTCAGCAACCGCTTGGAGGAAAGGCTCAGTTTGGTGGACAGAGGTTTGGTGAAATGGAAGTTTGGGCTCTCGAGGCTTACGGAGCTGCTCATACGCTTCAAGAAATGCTTACTGTTAAGTCAGATGATGTTGCGGGTAGAACTAAAGTTTATAAAAATTTAGTTGACGGAAATTTTGAAATGGAAACAGGCGTTCCTGAATCATTTAATGTTCTTACGAAAGAGATTAGATCTTTAGGAATTGATATTGATTTAGAACAGATTGACTAGGAGAATAACTTGAAAGATTTAGTAGATTTATTAAAAACACAAGGCCATGGAGTTGAATATAATTCAATAAGAGCTGGTTTAGCCTCACCTCAACAAATCAGATCTTGGTCTTACGGAGAAGTCAAGAAACCAGAAACCATTAATTATAGGACCTTTAAACCAGAGAGAGATGGTCTATTCTGTTCCAAGATATTTGGTCCTATCAAAGACTACGAATGTATATGCGGTAAGTATAAAAGGATGAAGCATAGAGGGGTTGTCTGTGAAAAATGTGGCGTTGAAGTGACGCTTTCAAAGGTAAGAAGAGAAAGAATGGGCCATATAGAATTAGCTGCTCCGGTAGCTCACATATGGTTTTTAAAGTCATTACCTTCCAGACTTGCTTTGGCATTAGATTTAACATTAAAAGACTTGGAGAGAGTTTTATACTTTGAATCTTTCATAGTAACTGAGCCAGGAATGACAGATTTGGAATTAGGTCAACTTCTTACAGATGAAGAATACTACGAAGCTTTGGAGACTTGGGGTGATGAGTTTGAAGCAGGAATGGGTGCGGAATCTATCCAAATTTTATTGAAAGAACTAGATCTAGAGGCGGCCATTAAGGACATCCAAGATGAAATGCCTTTAACGAAATCAGAAGCTAAGCTAAAGAAGTATGCTAAGCGACTAAAATTACTTAAATCATTCAATGAATCAGGTAATAGACCGGAGTGGATGATTTTAGAAGTTCTTCCCATTCTGCCGCCTGATTTGAGACCCCTAGTGCCATTAGAAGGAGGTAGATTTGCTACATCAGACTTAAATGATTTGTATAGAAGAGTAATAAACAGGAATAATCGATTGAAACGACTTCTTGATCTAAATGCTCCAGATATTATTACAAGAAATGAGAAGAGAATGTTACAAGAATCAGTTGACGCACTTTTGGATAATGGAAGAAGAGGAAGAGCTGTAACTGGTTCCAATAAAAGACCTTTAAAATCTCTTGCAGATATGATCAAAGGTAAACAAGGAAGGTTCAGACAAAACCTGCTTGGTAAGAGAGTAGATTATTCAGGACGTTCAGTAATAGTAGTAGGTCCCACTCTTAAGTTACATCAATGTGGATTGCCTAAGAAAATGGCTCTTGAGCTTTTCAAGCCATTTGTTTTTGGAAAACTTCAACAATTAGAATTAGCTAATACAATTAAACTTGCCAAACGTATGGTAGATAGAGAGGAGCCTGAAGTTTGGGATATCCTAGACGAAGTTATTAGAGAACATCCTGTCATGCTAAATCGTGCACCAACTTTGCATAGATTAGGTATTCAAGCTTTTGAACCAGTTTTAGTAGAAGGTAAGGCCATTCAGCTGCACCCGCTAGTTTGTAAGGCATATAACGCAGACTTTGATGGAGATCAGATGGCTGTGCATGTTCCTTTAACATTAGAGGCACAGCTTGAATGTAGAGCTTTGATGATGGCTACAAACAATATACTCTCACCATCAAATGGCAAGCCCATCATCGATCCTTCACAAGATGTAGTTCTAGGTCTTTATTATATGTCCAGAGAAAAGATCAATGATCTGGGTGAGGGAAGGATTATGTCTTCACCAGATGAAGTAAATAGAGCTTATTATTCTGGAACCGTCGGTCTTCAGGCTAAGATCAAGGTAAGGTTAAAACCTAATAAATTAGATGATGAACCTTCTCAGATAGTGGAAACAACTACTGGAAGAACTCTTCTCTATGAACTTCTTCCTGAAGGAATGTCCTTTGATCTTGTGAACAAAACATTGGATAGCAAACAGATTTCTACACTTATTGATTTTGTATATAGAAAAGCTGGTTTAAAAAGTACAGTTATTTTCGCTGATAGACTGATGTATATGGGCTATGAATTCTCAACTAAATCAGGTTCTTCCATTGGAATAAACGATTTCGTCATTCCAGATGACAAGCAAAAAATAGTCAGTGAGGCCGAACAGGAAGTTAAAGATATTGAGTCGCAGTTTGCTTCGGGACTTGTCACAAAAGGTGAAAAATATAATAAAGCTATTGATATATGGACAAGAGCAAATGAAATGATTGCAAAGTCTATGATGGACAATATTTCTCAGGAGGAAGTTCAAGATTCAGAGGGTCAAAAAATTCTATCTGATTCTTTTAACTCTGTCTTTATGTATGCAGATTCTGGATCTAGAGGATCACCAGCGCAAATAAGGCAATTAGCTGGGATGAGAGGTTTGCTCGCTAAGCCGGATGGGTCCATAATTGAGACTCCTGTGACATCTAATTTTAGAGAAGGTTTAACCGCACAAGAATACTTTATTTCAACTCATGGTGCTAGAAAAGGTCTTGCTGACACGGCTCTCAAAACAGCTAACTCAGGATACTTAACCAGACGCTTAGTTGATGTAGCTCAAGATATGGTCGTGAGTGAAGAAGACTGCGGAACTGAGAATGGAATATTAATGAGACCTATTATCGACGGAGGCCAAGTTCTTGTTCCTCTTGGGGACAGGGTACTGGGAAGAACTGTTGCTATAGATGTCATGTCACAAGATGGTAAAGACGTTCTATTAAAGAAAGGAACCTTGATTGATGAAGATATTGTCGATACTTTAGACGAAAAAAATATCTATGAAATCAAGGTAAGGTCAGCTATTCATTGTGAAACAATTCATGGTATATGTGCGAATTGTTATGGACGAGATCTTGGAAGAGGTCACAAAGTCGATATAGGTGAGTCAGTCGGAATTGTTGCTGCACAATCAATTGGAGAGCCAGGTACCCAGCTAACCATGAGGACGTTTCACATAGGAGGAGCTGCCTCCGGAACTTCAGCTGAAGACAATATTGAAACTAATTTTCCTGGAAAAGTTGTGTACAGCACTAGAACAGTAAAGAAGAAGGATGGTACTTTCATCACATTAGCTCAGTCTTCCCAAATAAATGTTGTTGATGAGAAAGGAATGGTAGTGGAAAGTCATAAAGTTCCTTACGGAACAGTTCTAAATTACTCCTCCGACAGTAAAGTCGAGGCTGGAGATGTATTAGCTAAATGGGATCCGCTCACAAGACCTGTTGTTGCAGAAGTGGCTGGTAAGGCAAAATTTATCGATATTGAAGATGGTATAACTGCTAGAGTTAAACAAGATGATATAACTGGACTCAGTAATATTGAGATTATTGATGTTACTGAAAGACCTAAAGGAGACGCCCAAGATAAACGTCCTGCTATTCACATTGTTGACGGTAGAGGTAAAGAAAAGACTCTCCCTGATTCTGAGGCTCCTGCTGTTTATTCTTTACCTGGCAATGCATTTTTACAACTTACAGATGGTCAAGACATTGAAGTTGGTGGAGTTATTGCAAGAATATCTCAGGCATCCACAAAAACAAAAGACATTACAGGTGGTCTTCCTAGAGTTGCAGATCTATTTGAAGCAAGAAAGCCTAAAGAACAAGCAATTTTAGCCCAAAAGTCTGGAATCGTATCTTGGGGCAAGCCTACTAAAGGCAAAGAGAGATTAATCATTACCGATGAAGATGGAAATGAAAATGCTACTCTTATACCCAAGACAAGGCATATAAATGTATTTGAAGGCGAAAGAGTTGAAAAAGGAGATATAGTTTCCGATGGAGCAATGAGTCCACATGACATTTTAGCCCTAAGAGGACTTGAAGAACTCACAGAATACATAGTTGATGGTATTCAAGAAGTTTACAGACTTCAAGGTGTCAGTATCAACGATAAACATATTGAAGTGATACTAAATCAGATGCTTAGAAAAGTTGTGATAACAGATCCTGGAGACTCTGAATTGATCCTAGGAGAGCAAGCAGAATTTTCTAAAGTAAGAGAAATTAACCTATCATTGAGAGAAGCAAAAAAAGCTGAAATAAAATTTGATAGAATTCTGCTTGGAATTACGAAGGCTTCACTAGCTACTGAGTCATTTATTTCTGCTGCATCTTTCCAAGAGACTACAAGAGTGCTCACAGAAGCAGCTACTACAGGTAGAGTTGATCATTTAAGAGGTCTTAAAGAGAATGTTGTCGTTGGAAGGTTAATTCCTGCTGGTTCTGGTCTAGCGAAACTTAATTCTGAAGTTGAAAATGTTGAAGAAGAATTCGAGATAGATCTTGAGAAGGCACTAAGCGATGCTCTTAATGAAGCTGAGTAATACGTTGACGCAGAACATGCCTCTCATTACAATTCGCGACCTTTATAATAAATAATTATGGCAACAGTTAATCAATTAGTAAGAAAACCTCGTAAGAGAAAAGTCTCTAAAACAGATGTACCTGCATTGAAAGGCTCTCCTCAAAGAAGAGGAGTCTGCACAAGGGTTTATACAACAACTCCAAAAAAACCTAATTCTGCCTTGAGAAAGGTTTGTAAAGTTAGGCTAACATCTGGCTTTGAAGTCATTTCTTACATTGGTGGAGAAGGACACAACCTTCAAGAACACTCTGTTGTGCTTATTAGAGGAGGGAGAGTTAAAGATCTTCCAGGTGTTAGATACCACACAGTTAGAGGGACTTTAGATACCGCTGGTGTAGATGATAGAAAACAACGCCGTTCTAAATATGGTGCAAAGAAACCTAAGTAGATATGTCTAGAAGAAAAGCAGCACCCAAAAGAAAAATATTACCTGACCCTAAATTTGGTAACTTGAAAGTTGCCAAATTTATGAATCAAATCATGACGGACGGAAAAAAGTCTGTCGCTGAAAAAATTATCTATGGAGCATTTGATGAGATATCTAAGAAATCAGATAAACAGCCTATTGAGGTTTTTGAAAAGGCTCTAGAGGAAGTCGGCCCTATGGTCGAGGTTAAAGCAAGAAGAGTAGGCGGCGCTACTTATCAAATACCGATGGAAGTAAGACCTGCAAGAAGAAGCGCACTAGCTATGCGATGGATAGCAACTTACGCAAGATCAAGGTCTGAAAAAAATATGACTTTAAGATTAGCCAATGAACTATTAGATGCCTGCGAGGGTCGTGGTGAGGCAGTGAAAAAGAAAGAAGATACTCACAGAATGGCTGAAGCAAACAGAGCATTCTCACACTTTAGATTTTAATTACAACTTAAGAAAATTATGGCCAGAACTACACCGTTAGAACTGTATAGAAATATTGGTATTTGTGCACACGTTGATGCAGGAAAAACTACTACAACTGAAAGAGTTCTCTTTTATACAGGAATATCACACAAAATTGGTGAAGTTCATGATGGTGCAGCTGTGATGGATTGGATGGAACAAGAGCAAGAAAGAGGAATTACAATTACCTCTGCCGCTACAACTTGCTTTTGGGAAGGTACAGCCAAACAGTTCAAGCAACACAGGTTCAATATAATTGACACTCCTGGTCATGTTGATTTCACCATTGAAGTTGAACGATCGTTAAGAGTTTTAGATGGAGCGGTCGTAGTTTTCTGCGGTAGTTCTGGAGTTGAGCCCCAATCAGAAACTGTTTGGAGACAGGCCAATAGATATGAGGTTCCCAGAATAGCCTTTATTAATAAGATGGACCGTGCAGGTGCTGATTTTCTAAAAGTTATAGATCAAATGAAGAAACGTTTAGGAGCAAATGCTGTACCTATACAACTTGCAATAGGGGCTGAAGAAGAATTCAAGGGTGTCGTTGATCTTGTAAAGATGAAAGCCATATATTGGAATGGTGATGATATGGGTACAACCTTCACAGAAGAAGATATACCAGAAGATCTAGCTTCTCTCTCTGAAGAGTGGAGAGAATCAATGATTGAATCGGCTGCTGAAGCCAACGAAGAGCTCATGGACAAGTATCTTGAAGAAGGAGAACTATCTCAAGATGATATAAAGGAGGGACTTAGGATTCGAACATTAGCTAATGAAATTGTCCCTTGTCTTTGTGGTTCTGCATTCAAGAATAAGGGAGTACAAACAATGCTCGATGCTGTTGTTGATTTCCTTCCTGCCCCTAACGAAGTCAAGGCGGTTTCTGGACTTTTAGAGAGCGACGAGGAAGGAAGCAGAGAGGCAGATGATGAAGCTCCTTTTGCAGGTATTGCATTTAAGATTGCTACTGATCCTTTCGTAGGATCTTTAACCTTTGTTAGGGTTTACTCTGGAGTTCTTAATACAGGAGATTCTGTATTCTTACCTATCAAAGGTAAGAAGGAAAGAATTGGTCGAATGCTACAGATGCACTCAAATAAAAGAGATGAGATATCTGAAGCAAGGGCGGGAGATATATGTGCTGTAATTGGTTTAAAAGAAGCAATAACTGGTGAAACTCTTTGCGATGAAAAAAATAAAATAACCTTAGAGTCCATGAACTTTCCTGAACCGGTAATTTCTGTTGCAGTTGAGCCGAAGACTAAGGAAGATCAGGAAAAAATGGGAATAGCTTTAGGCAGGTTAGCTCAGGAGGATCCCTCTTTTAGGTTAAGGACAGATGAAGAGTCAGGTCAAACAATAATATCCGGAATGGGAGAGCTTCATCTGGATGTTTTGGTTGATCGTATGAGAAGAGAATTCAATGTCGAGGCAAATATGGGTAAACCTCAGGTTGCCTATCGCGAAACAATCAAAAAGCAGGTCGAGCAAGAGTCGAAATTCGTCAGGCAGTCTGGAGGTAGAGGTCAATATGGACATGTATATCTCAGGATAGAACCTCTAATACCCGACGAAGATTCAGATGAAAATTACGAATTCGTCAACGAAATAGTTGGTGGAGCAATACCTAGGGAATTTATTCCAGCCGTTGATAAAGGTTGCAAGGAGCAAATGGAAGCTGGGGTTATAGCTGGATATCCACTTGTAAATGTAAAGATATCTCTATATGACGGTTCTTTTCATGATGTAGATTCAAGTGAAGTTGCATTTAAAGTAGCAGGTTCCATGGCTTTGAAGGAAGGAGCTCAAAAGGCTGATCCTGTTATTCTAGAACCTATTATGAGTATCGAAGTTGTTACACCAGAAGAATATATGGGCGATATTGTTGGGGATTTAAGCCGTAGAAGAGGAGTAATTCATGGAATGGAAGACGGACCTTCCGGAAAGATCGTTTCTGGTGATGTTCCTCTTGCGGAAATGTTTGGTTATGCAACAGATATAAGATCCGCCTCTCAAGGAAGAGCAACATTCACCATGGAGCCTTTGAAGTACTCTGAAGTGCCCTCCAATGTAGCAGAGGCAATAATCAACAAAAACGACTAGTTTTATATCTCAAAAACCATAAAACCCTTTTCAGTAAAGGTTTTTTACACTTTTTTGTTGACACAAAGGGGCCACAAAACTAGAATTCACGCTCGTTTTGTTGGAGGGGCTTTAAACCTAGAATATTCTAGGATTAAGGCGAATTAATTTAATAAATCAACCTACACTGTAGGGGGGTTTTTTTACGCTCTGTATATTAGAGTTTGGAAAGAAAAATATGCAAAATCAAAGCATTAGAATCAGGCTAAAAGCTTTTGATCATAAGCT
>CACMAF010000019.1:0-15160 GCA_902611645.1 uncultured SAR86 cluster bacterium
TATTATAGATACCGATATATCTAATGAAATCGGCAACGAAAAAACTGCAAAGGTCAATCTTTCAAGAAGTTTGATAGAAATGGATCAGCTAGAAGAAGCCAAGCGTTTGCTAGAAGAAGTCCTTAAAGATAATCCTACTGAAAAAGAAGAGAACACCATTAAATCTTTACTTACCAAAATTAATTCTTAAATAATGAACTCTAGGATAGCTATAGGAGTTGAGTATCAAGGAACTAACTATTTCGGCTTTCAAAAGCAATCCAGTACAAAACAAACCGTACAAGGCTTTCTAGAAGAATCGATTTCAAAGGTAGCAGATCATAAAGTAAAAACTTTCTGTAGTGGAAGAACAGATGCGGGTGTGCATGCCTTTATGCAAGTCATGCATTTTGATACAAATGCCGTAAGATCATCTGTTGAATGGTCCAGAGGTATCAATTCTTACCTTCCAAAAGATATTAGAGTTTTATGGGCAAAAGAAATCGATGAGAGTTTTCATGCTAGGTTCTCTGCAACTGAAAGATCATATGTCTATAATATTCTTAATCATTCGACTCCCTCTGCGCTTTGGGCAGATAGGTCGCTACATGTACCTATTAGATTAGATATACAGTCAATGAAAAAAGGCTCTAAATATCTAATAGGAGAATATGATTTTAGCTCCTTTAGAGGTTCAGGATGTCAGTCAAAGACACCTATTAGAAACATGCAAGAAATAAAAATCTCAAGGAATAATAATTTTGTTACATTGGAAATTACAGCAAATGCTTTCTTACTTCATATGGTTAGAATCATAGTTGGAACTTTAATAATGGTTGGTAAAAAAGAAATACAACCCAAAGAAGTTGATAAAATTCTCAAACAAAAAGATAGAAAATTAGCAGGTAAGACGGTAAGTTCATCTGGCTTATTTTTTTTAGGACCTAGCTATCCTAATAAATATAAGGTGCCTAAATTTAACAATAATTTAATATAATTATCTTTTAGCTCTTATATAATTCTACGATGAGCTACTTCATTAAAATTTGCGGTATTACTAATCAAACTGATCTTGACCTGGTCAGGTCTTTACCCGTTGATGGAGTAGGCTTTAATTTATATGAGAAAAGTAAAAGATTTATTGATTTAAATGAAGCCTCAAAAATGTCAGAAAAACTTCCTGAACATTTGCAAGTTTTTTTAATCTTTGTAAATCAAGAAAAAGAATTTATTTCAAAATGCCTAGCACAGATACCGAGAGCAATGCCTCAGTTCCACGGGGAAGAAACAACAGAGTATTGCGAAAGCTTCGGAAGAGATTATATAAAAGCAATTAGAGTTAAGTCTGATACAGATGTAGAAAAGATCAATCAGGACTTCAAAAGTGCTAAAATGTTGATCTTCGATAGTTATGATGAAAAAGAACATGGAGGAACAGGGAAGACTTTTGACTTAGATCTTATAAAAGATAAAGCAGAGGTTCCTTATTTAGCGGCTGGAGGTATCGACGAATCTAATTTTGAAGATGCTCTTCGCTTAAATAATTGCATAGGTATTGATGTTTGTTCGAGCGTCGAAGATATTCCTGGAATAAAAAATCATTCCAAGGTACAGAATTTAATAAATAAAGTAAGGAGTATTCATGTCTGAAGAATTGATGCCAGATAAAAATGGTAGATTTGGAATATATGGTGGCAGATATGTTGCTGAGACACTTGTCCCAGCACTAGAAGAGTTATCTGAGCAATATGAATTAATAAAAAAGGATGAGAAATTTCTAAAAGAATTTAAAGATGATCTAAAAGATTATGTTGGAAGACCTTCTCCTTTATATTTTGCAAAACGTTGGACAGAATTACTTGGTGGCGCAAAGATTTATTTAAAAAGAGAAGATCTTAATCACACTGGAGCTCATAAGATCAATAACACTGTTGGACAAATATTATTGGCAAAACATATGGGCAAAAAAAGAATCATAGCCGAGACTGGAGCTGGGCAGCATGGTGTAGCTACCGCCTCTGTAACTGCTAGACATGGTTTAGAGTGTATAGTTTTTATGGGTGAAGAAGATATACAAAGACAATCACTTAATGTTTTTAGGATTAAATTACTTGGAGCAAAGGTAGTTGGAGTAAACTCAGGAACATCTACTCTTAAAGACGCTATGAATGAAGCTATGCGAGATTGGGTAACAAATGTAGATGATACTTATTACATAATAGGTAGCGTGGCTGGACCCCATCCTTATCCTCAAATAGTAAGAGATTTCAATGCTGTTGTGGGAGAAGAAGTTCTAGAGCAAAGCAAATCAGTGATTGGCAAAGATCCAGATATGCTTGTGGCTTGTGTAGGAGGAGGTTCAAATGCTATGGGACTATTTTATCCTTTTATTGAAAAGAAAAATGTTAGGTTAGTGGGTGTTGAGGCAGGCGGTTTGGGCTTAAGTACAGGCAAGCATGCCGCTCCTCTCAATGATGGTAAAGAAGGAGTTCTTCATGGTATGCGAACATACCTAATGCAAGACGATGTTGGTCAAGTTATTGAAACACATTCTGTTTCAGCTGGATTAGATTACCCTGGAGTTGGTCCAGAGCATGCATGGTTAAAAGATATAGGTAGAGCAGAGTATGTGTCTGCAGATGATGAAGAAGCATTAGATGCCTTTAAAGAATTAACCAGAGTTGAAGGAATTATGCCTGCACTTGAAACAGCACATGGTATTGCTTATGTGAAAAAGATTGCACCCACTATGAAAGAAGAACAATCCATAGTGGTAAATGTTTCCGGAAGGGGTGATAAGGATATAAACACAGTTGCTTCAATAGAAGGAATAGAGCTTTGACTTCTAGGATCAAAGAAGTTTTTTCAAAAATTAAAGCCGAAAAGAGAAAAGCGCTTATAACATATATTGTTTCGGGTGATCCCGATTCTGAGACTACAATTGAGATCATGAACTCTATGGTTCAACAAGGCACTGATATCATTGAGTTAGGTATACCTTTTTCAGACCCGATGGCAGAAGGTATATCAATTCAAAAAGGTCACGAGCGGGCATTGGAAAAGGGAGTCTCCTTGAAAGGTACTTTTGAATTACTTAAAAAATTCAGGGCAAATGATGAAAAAACACCTATTGTTTTTATGGGTTACATGAATACATTTGAATCTCTGGGCGCAAAACAATTTATGTCAGAAGCTGTAGATGCCAATTTAGATGGCATATTAATAGTAGATATGCCTCCTGAAGAGAGTTCAGACTTTAGTACTGAAGCTGAAAAGGTTGGCATAGATATAATAAGATTGATAGCACCTACAACCAGCTCTTTGAGAGCTAAGAAAATTTGTTCTCAGTGCTCAGGTTATGTTTACTATATATCTGTTAAAGGTATTACAGGGGCATCCAATATAAATGCTGAAGAAGTTAAGGCAAAAGTAAGTGAGCTTAGATCTCATACAGACTTACCTATAGCTATAGGATTTGGAATTAAAGATGCTGCCTCAGCGTCTTCTGTAAAAGATGTTGCCGATGGAGTAGTTGCAGGAAGTGTATTTGTTGATTTAATTGGAAAGGGTGGCAATATAATTAAAAAGGTCGAATCTAAAACAAGAGAGCTTTCTGAAGTATTGAATTAAGAATGGCAAATTGGTTTGAAAAAATATTACCTTCTTTTATAAGAAAGGGTACGACTAAAAAGTCCACAATACCCGAAGGTTTATGGCAGAGCTGTAGCAATTGCAATAACATTTTATATGTCCCTGAGCTTGAGTCTAATTTGTTTGTTTGTCCTAAATGTGATCACCACATCAGGATAGGCGCTAGAAAGAGGTTAGAATTTTTCTTAGACCCTGATGAAACCATTGAAATTTCACAGGATAAAACCCCAAAAGACTGGTTGAAATTTAAGGATACAAAGACATACAAAGAGAGGATAGACTCTGCAGAAAAGGTTAGCAATGAAAAAGAGGCCTTACTCGCCATGAAAGGATATATAAAAAAAATGCCCATCGTGGCCTCTGCATTTGAGTTTAGATATATGGGAGGCTCTATGGGGTCTGTAGTGGGACAAAAATTTGTCGATACAGTAGATTTTGCTCTTGAAAGTAAACTTCCAATGGTCTGTTTTTCTACTAGCGGAGGTGCGCGGATGCAAGAATCTTTAGTATCTCTTTTTCAAATGGCAAAGACTAGCGCAGCCATAGAAAAAATGAGACAAGCCAAATTACCTTATATTTCAGTAATGATCGACCCTATTTATGGCGGTGTATCAGCAAGTCTAGCGATGTTAGGAGACATTAACATAGCTGAACCTAGAGCTTTAGTTGGTTTTACCGGACCTAGAGTTATAGAACAAACATTAAATGTGCAGTTACCAGAAGGGTTTCAAAGAAGTGAATTCTTATTAGAACACGGAGCAATCGACATGATTGTCCATAGGAAAGATCTTAAAGATACAATTCATCGACTTCTCTCTAGTTTGATGTCAAATAAATAAGTCTATATGAATTCAGATCATTTATCTGATTGGTTAACATATATAAATTCCAATAGACCAAATGAAGGTGATTTTGGCTTAGAAAGACTTGAAGATATCTTCTCACAAATCGTCCAGAGTCCCTTAGCAAGGAAAACTATTTTGGTTGGTGGTACAAATGGAAAAGGATCTACGATCGAGTTCCTTAAAAATTTTCTTTTATCTGCAGGATACAAGATTGGATCCTATACCTCACCACATTTATTAGAATTTAATGAGAGAATTAAAATAAATGATAAATCTGTAGAGGACAAAAAAATCATAAGATCTTTTGAGAGGATAGATAAGTTAAAGAAAAAGACTAGGCTTACATATTTTGATTATGCAACCTTGGCTGCTTTTGATATCTTCTCTGAGGAGGAATTAGATTTTGCGATTCTTGAGATAGGTATAGGCGGGAAGTATGATCCAGTTAATTTAATTAATTCAGATCTATCAATAATTACGAATATAGAATTAGATCATGAAAAGTGGTTAGGATCATCTTTAGAGGATATTGGAGATCAAAAAGCAGCCATTTTAAAGAAAGGAAAATTAGCAATTCTAGGCTCTGAGGAAATGCCAAACTCTGTAATGACTAAGGCAACTGAAATTTGTTCTTCTCATTTTCAGCTTAATAAAGATTTTTTTGTCCACGAGCATAAGACTCACTGGTCATATTCGTTTTCGGAAAAGGACTGTAATTTAGAACTTCTCTCAAATGGTAGCTTAAATAGTGATACGGCAGCGAGTGCTCTAACAGCTTACAGTTTATTGTCTAACAAGGAAGTAGGATTTCAATCTATTATTGAAAATACACAATTAAAGGGAAGATGTGACATTGTTAATAATTTTATTTTGGATGTCTCTCATAATCCTGCTTCTGTAAAAAATCTCATTTCTTTTATTGAAAAAAATTTCAAAGAGCGAAAATTTAAAGCTATTTTTGCTTCTATGTCTGAAAAGGATAGTTCTTCGATCATAAAAGAAATAGCTCACTTAATTTCAGAATGGAATATTTGTTTTATAGATGATGAAAGATTTGATATATCCTCCTTAATAAATTTAACCAAAAGTAAAGTAAAAGCTGATGTTAATATCGCAGATACAGTTTATTCAGCAGTGGAAAGAGGTTACTATGAGGGAACGCCTCATATCGTTTTCGGATCATTTATAACTGTAAGTGAGGCATATAGAGCTTTAGATAAAATAAAATTATTAAATCGTGAAAATAGTTAATTATTCTCTGGTGCTCTTTATTTTATGTTTTATTGTTCTGTCTTTAATAATGGATCCAGTTGAGTATGATTCAGGTGATCAAAGGGAATTTCCTGATCAGATTCCTGAAGTGAGTCTCAATATACCTCTCGAAGAAAATCTATCTATCAATAGAGATTTAGACAAGAAATTGAGTATGCCCAATTATGATTTTAGAACAAATTTTGATCAAGCCTGGACTGTAAAGGTAGATACTTACGGAGAAATATCAGAACTAGAAACCGCTCTAAAGAAACTCAAAAATTTAGGCTACAAAGTTTATTCCAGATATGAAAATGACAATAAAGATGAGTATGGTTTATTTATAGGCCCTACGTTGAAAAAAGAGGATTCTTTCAATGTCGTTGAAGAACTCAAAAATATAAAAGGATTTGATCCAGAAGTTCAGAAATATGACTGAGAGCCTACAAGTAGTTGATTGGATTTCGGTAACTTTACTTTTGGTATTCGCGATAACAGGTTTTTTTAATGGTTTCATTAAAGAAGTATTTTCTGCCATGGCATGGATTTTGTCTTTGATAACTGCATGGCTCTATGGACCGCTAATTTTTCCTTACGTAAATACCTACTTAGATTCTGAATCCGCAAAAAATATAATCAGTTTCATAATTCTATTTGTACTTTCCTTTATGATTTTAAAAATCTTAGGCTCCATTATTTCAAAACTTATTTCTGCTATTGGTTTAAAAAGCTTGGATAAACTTCTGGGCGCATTTTTTAGCTCTTTAAAAGTATTGGCCATTTTGACTAGTTTGTTTGTCTTTAATATGAACTATTTAGATAAAAATCAGTGGTGGTTAGATTCATATTCGAGAATTTATTCAATTAGTTTCTATGAATACTCGAAACCTATATTCGACGAATGGATAGACAAAGCAGATACTATTCTTCAGAAAGATGATTCTAAGATTGCACTTTGATATAGAATATAAGTAATGTGTGGAGTTGTTGGAATAGTAAGTCAAACGGAAGTTTCTCCTGTCATATACGATGCTCTAACTATTCTTCAACACAGAGGCCAAGATGCAGCTGGCATTGCTACCTCAACAAATAATAGATTTTTCCTTCGAAAGCAGCTGGGCTTGGTGAGGGATGTCGTCAGAAATCAACACATACTTAATTTAAGAGGGCAGATGGGTATAGGGCATGTCAGATATCCAACAGCAGGTAGTGAAGATAGAGAACTTGCACAACCTATGTACGTGAACTCACCTTTTGGAATAAGTATTTCGCATAATGGTAATCTTACTAATCATGAAGAATTAAGAGATTCTTTGGTGAAAAAAGATTTAAGACACTTAAATACTGACTCTGATAGTGAGGTTTTACTTAATGTATTTGCTCATGAACTTCAGAAACAGGGATCTATGAATCCTGGTTCAAAAGAAGTATTTGCAGCAGTTAAGTCCTTACATAAAAGAGTAAGAGGTGCTTATTCAGTAGTAATGATGATCAATGGTGTCGGAATTGTTGGCTTTAGAGATCCTTTTGGTATTAGACCTTTGATTGTCGGCTCGAAAGAGAGCGATTTAATTGGTAAAGATTACATGATAGCTTCCGAAAGTACTGTTCTGGACTCATTAGGTTATGAAGTAATGGATGACGTAATGGCTGGCTCTGCGGTTTTTATTAGCCCTGATGGAAAAATGGAAACAGAATCTTGTATCAATAATCCTATTCCTACTCCATGTATTTTTGAGTATGTATATTTGGCAAGACCTGATGCGAAGATAGATAAAATATCAGTCCATAAATCCCGGTTAAGAATGGGTGAATTTTTGGCTAAAAAGATCATGAAAGAGAGACCCGATCATGACATCGATGTGGTGATTCCTATTCCAGATAGTAGTACAACTTCTGCATTGCAGTTAGCGATGACACTTGGAGTGAAATATCGTGAAGGTTTTGTGAAGAATAGATACATTGGAAGGACCTTTATAATGCCTTTTCAAGAAAAGCGTGTAAAGTCTGTAAAACAAAAGCTTAATCCAATAGATTTAGAATTTAAAGATAAGGTAGTCTTGCTTGTCGACGACTCAATTGTTAGAGGTACAACAAGTCGACAAATAATAGAAATGGCTAGATCTTCTGGAGCAAAGAAAGTTTATTTTGCCTCTGCTGCTCCACCCATAAGATATCAAAATGTATACGGAATTGACATGGCCGCAACTACAGAATTGGTTGCACATCAGAGAACAGAAAAAGAAATAGAAGCTTTTATAATGGCTGATTGGTTAATCTATCAAGACTTAGATGATCTAATTAGCACAGTTCAAGTCGGCAACAAAAAAATAAGTCAGTTTGAGTGTTCAATATTCGATGGTAAATACGTTACTGATGATATAGACGATAAATATCTTAAGAACTTAGAAGATATCCGAAATGATAAGTCTAAGCTTTCCAGAAAATCAGCAAATTAAATTTTAATTTCTTCAATCGTCACAGAAGGTAAAATCGCATTATCTGCCGCCTGCTTATATGAAGCTATTTCATGGAAATTAAGATACCTATATACGTCAGTACCCATTGAATTTATTTCTGACATATACTCAGAGTACTCTTCTTTTGTTGGGATATGACCAAGTGTAGCGGATATTGCAGCAACTTCTGCAGAAGCTAAGAAAACATTTGCTCCATCTCCTAATCTGTTTGGGAAATTACGAGTTGATGTAGACACAACAGTTGATTCTGCTTCAACTCTTGCTTGATTACCCATACATAGGGAACATCCAGGCATTTCAAGTTGAACACCAGCTTTTTCAAAAATCTCATAATATCCTTCTTCGGTAAGTTGGTGCTTATCCATTTTTGTAGGTGGAGAGACCCAAAGCTTAGATGGCAGGTTAGATTCATTCTTTAAAAGTTTTCCTGCTGCCCTGAAGTGTCCTATGTTTGTCATACATGAACCTATAAATACTTCATCAATGTGAGTATTGGCTACTTCTGATAATGGCTTTATATCATCAGGATCATTTGGACAAGCCAGAAGAGGCTCTGTTATTTGATTAAGATCAATTTCTATAACGGCAGCATATTCAGCATCACCATCAGCTTGCATAAGAAAAGGATTTTTCAGCCACGCTTCCATTGCTTGAGCTCTTCTCTCTAAAGTCTTTTTATCTTCATAACCCTCGGAGATAAGCCATCTAAGTAAAGTGACATTTGATTCCAGATACTCTCTTATTGGTTCTTCATTAAGTTTGATAGTGCAACCAGAAGCGGATCTTTCGGCAGAGGCATCTGATAATTCAAATGCTTGTTCAACTTTTAAATCTGGAAGGCCTTCTATTTCTAGACATCTGCCTGAAAAAATATTAATTTTTCCTTCTTTAGGTAGCGTCAACTGTCCAGATTGAAGGGCGGCATAAGGTATGGCGTTCACTAAATCTCTTAATGTTATACCGGGCTGAATTTCTCCAGTGAATTTCACCAATACAGATTCGGGCATATCTAAAGGCATAACTCCAAGGGCTGCTCCAAAAGCAACTAACCCAGAACCTGCAGGGAAACTAATTCCCAATGGGAATCGAGTGTGTGAGTCTCCTCCGGTTCCTACCATATCTGGCAATAGCATCCTATTTAACCAAGAATGGATGATGCCATCTCCGGGTCTAAGAGCAACACCACCTCTGGTTTGGATGAATTCGGGGAGTGTATGTTGTGTTTCTATATCTTTAGGCAAAGGATAAGCTGCAGTATGGCAAAAAGATTGCATAACTAAATCAGAGTTAAAACCTAGACAGGCTAACTCTTTCAGTTCATCTCTTGTCATTGGACCGGTGGTGTCTTGACTGCCAACAGTAGACATTCTTGGCTCACAATAAATTCCAGGCCTTATTCCTTCCACTCCACAGGCTCTTCCAACCATTTTTTGAGCTAGTGTAAATCCTTTCTCACTTTTCTCTGCTTGTTCGGGACGAGTAAAAACGGATGAGCTATCTAAATTTAAAATTTCTCTAGTCTCATCAGTCAGACTTCTCCCAATAATTAAAGGTATTCTTCCTCCCGCTCTAACGCCGTCCAACAAAGTATTAGATTTATATTCATAATTACAAAGTAATTCTTGTGTTTCTGAATTAAGAACTTTCTTTTCATATGGATAGATTTCAATTACATCACCGAGTTTCATTTTGCTAACATCACATTCAAATGCTAAAGCACCAGAATCTTCAAGTGTGTTGAAAAAGATTGGTGCAATTTTTCCACCTATGCATATCCCTGCTTGTTTCTTATTTGGTATAAAAGGAATATCCTCACCTATATGCCACAGGAGTGAGTTGGTGGCTGATTTTCTTGATGAACCTGTTCCTACTACATCACCAACAAAAACCACAGGTAATCCAGATTCTTTAAGCTTATCAATTGTTGCTATAGGATCTTGCATAGTTTTTTTAAGCATAGCCAGAGCGTGAAGAGGTATATCAGGTCTAGAAGGAGCATCTGGTGCTGGAGAGAGGTCATCTGTATTTATTTCTCCATCCACTCGAAAAACTATAGCTTTTATCATCTCAGGAAGTTCAGGTCTGCCAGTAAACCATTCTGCTGCAGACCAAGATTCTACGACTCTCTTTGCGTTTTCATTTGTTTTAGCTAGTTCGATAACATCATGCTTGGCATTAAACATTAACAATGTTTTGCATAAACCATCAGCTGCTATGACGCCAACATCTTTATCATCAAGTAAATTAATTAACGATTCAACATTGTATCCACCTAGCATTGTCCCTAATAGTTCTGTTGCAAGAAGCTTATCTATTAAGGGTGAAGAAGCCTTTCCCTTTGCTACGTCTGTTAAAAAAGCTGCTTTAACGTAAGCTGCAGGGTCGACCCCAGCGGGTGTTCTATTTGTTATCAAATCAAGAATGAATTTTTCCTCTCCGACGGGAGGTGATTTGAGGAGCTCAACTAGTTCCGCAACTTGCTCGGCATTTAGGGGAAGGGCAGGTATTCCTTGAGAAGACCTTTCTTCTGCGTGTTTTTTATATTCTTCTAGCATGATCCTCCAGGAGGATATTTATAATTAGTAGTAGATTTTATCATATTCTTGAATTTAAAGTTGCGCAGAAATTACAGGGATATATCATAAGCTTTAATGAAAAGGTCAGTCAAAACTCCCTGTATCGGTGTCTGCTCTACCGTATTCGGAGACGAAGTTTGCCGAGGTTGTAAACGTTTCCAACATGAAATAATTGAATGGAATTCTTTTAATGATTCTGAAAAAACAGCTGTGTTAGATCGTCTTGAGTCCTTAAAAGTTCAGATATTACAATCCAAGATACAACTATTAGACAAAGATCTTTTAAGGGACAAATTACTCCATTACAAAATAAAATTTGATGGTGACAGAGATCCACTTTGCTGGGTATTTGATCTACTAAGATCTGGAAGCCAATCTATTGCAAACCCTAAAGAGTTTGGTTTTGATCTTGTAACAAGAGATTCTTTGAGTTTATCAGAATTAAAAAAAATTATTGAAGAAGAGCTTTTTGAATTATCTGAAGCCCATTATCAACGTTATTTCAAAGTTGAGAAATATCTCAATGTCTGAAACTTGGGAAACTATTTTAAGCTCTCCCACACCAAAAGCTTGGATAGATAGAGCTTTAGACTCTTTAGACGTACTATTAATTGATCATGCTCATTGTGAAAAAAAGGCTGCTACTTCAGCAATATCTTTAATTCACAAGTATCCCCATTACGATTTAGCAAAATATCTTTCACCTCTTGCAAGAGAAGAGCTGCTGCATTTCGAACAGGTACTTAGACTTATAAAGAGACACGATTTTCAATATAAAAACCTAAAACCTTGCAAGTATGCAAAGACTCTTTATGATTCCGCTTCAAATAAAGAGCCAGATAAACTCAAAGATACTTTAATTATTTGTTCACTCATAGAGGCCAGATCATGCGAGAGGTTTCATGTTTTAATACCTCACCTGCCTTCTACTTTAAGTAGTTTCTATTCCAGGCTTTACAAAGCTGAAGCACGTCATTGTGATTTGTATTTAGATATTTTCTCTGAAATTTTCTCTGAAGACTGGTCAAAAAGCCTTAAAAGATTATCTCTCATCGAATCTAGTTTTATAAACGAGAAAGACGATTGCTTTCGATTCCATAGTGGTTATTAAAACTACTTAACAACTGGTATTTCTTCCCAATTAGTAAGATATCTTGGTGATTTTAATAGTCTTCTCATAGACCATGTTTTCTTAATTCCTTGAGAGGCAAAAGTTATTCTTCCTACTCCAGAAGTGTTTATTTTATCTATGGTCGTCATCAATTCTTTACTATTAATTCTTTTGTCTATGGTTCTAAATAAGTCACCTTGATATACATTTTCATCATAAAAATCACTGAGCATTACACCTGCTTTTATAAAATTGATATTTGTTTTAAAGATTTGTTTTGTTAATTGTCTTGTAGCATTCAAAATATCTCTAGTGTCATTTGTTGGAGAAAATAATTTATAGCTTCTAAATCCATGATACTGTTTATCTTGTTTGCGAAAATAGTTAGTCCTCATAAAAACGGAGACCATCTTGCAGTATTGATCTTCTCTTCTTAATTTTTCACATGCTCGCGATGCATAATCACTTACAGCTTCATTGATGGAGTCGAGATCATCAACTTTTTTGCTGAACGTTCTACTCACTACTATTTGTTTTTTAGTTTTGGGTTGTTGCTCCAAATCAATACACGGATAACCCTTTAATTCCATTACTGTTCTCTCAAGAACACTACTAAATTTTCTTTTGATCAACTTAGTATCTATCTCAGCTAACTCAAGAGCCGTCTCTACTCCCAGGCTATTCAGTTTTTTATTAATCCTACTACCAACCCCCCAGACTTCCCTTACAGGCATCAATCCCATTAATTTTTTTCGTCTCTCTGGATCTGTTAAATCAACTACACCATTGGTAGCTGGATAATGCTTTGCACCGTAATTAGCTACTTTGGCTAAGGTTTTTGTTGGACCTATGCCTACACAAACTGGTATACCGATCCAGCGATCTATGGTTTTACGACATTGATGTCCGAATGCTTCATAGTTTCTAATACCTGTTATATCTAAGAAGGCTTCGTCTATGCTGTATACCTCGACTGCAGGAGATAGGTGCTCTAAGGTTTGCATGACTCTAGAAGAGACATCGGCATATAACTCATAATTTGAAGAGAAGGCAATACCTCCTTTTTTTACAAAAGACTTTTCTATTTTGAACCAGGGCTCGCACATTTTTATCCCTAACTGCTTAGCCTCTTTTGATAGGGCAACGACACAGCCATCATTATTCGACAAGACAACTACGGGTCGTTTTTTAATATCTGGTCTAAATATTCTCTCGCATGATGCATAGAAGCTATTACAATCAACTAAAGCAAAGGTCATGACTTAATAAAGGTTTATAGAGGCTATTACCGTACCAGCTATTTCCAGTTCATCTTCCTGATTAATTGGTATAGGCGGATATTTTGGATTTTCAGACATAAGACATATTTTTGGCTTGAGTAATAATCTTTTACATGCATAAGATCCATCTACCGAAGCTATGACAATTTTGTTATGGCTTGGCTCTATACTTCTATCGACTATTAAGATGGCACCATCTCCTATGTGTGCATTGATCATCGAATCCCCACTGACACGAACAAAGTATGTAGCAGCCGAATTTTTAATTAAATATTCATTTAAATCTATAGGTCTCTCTACATAATCATCAGCAGGACTTGGCCAGCCAACCCTGACAGTATTTAAAAAATAGGGGATCTCTAGAAGAGACAAGTCTTCCTCCGATGCATCGCCCAGATAGTCAATTTTCATAAGGGTTTTATAAATTAATACTGTATATATATACAGTATAATTAATGGATGATTTTGTAAAGCTTTTAACCTACTATTCTTCATATTAAAAATATCAGGTCTTAAGGAATATGAAAATTTGGTTAGTTTTAGGGGCAATTTATGTTGGGTTTTTCTTCTGGTATACAGATATGGGAGGAAAATTAACTCAAAAAGAAATACAAGGTTTTATCGAAAAACAAGAACAAAATATTCTTAATAGCGGAGTATCTAGAGACTCGGAAGAGTTTCGACTGAGAATAGATTTCATTAGAAGATTTATGGAAGAGGATAATGGTAAACAATTTATTATGGTGAATAATATTGAGATGAATAAAGATCCTGGAGATGTGTCTGGAATAAATCCCAGCGAATCTTCTGATCAATTACTATCTAGATATATGGAACATCTGTGGCCAAACCTCCTTAAAAGAGCCTCTCACCCAGTTTTCGGAGGTAGTACTATTTTTCAGTCTATGGATTTAGTTGGTATCGAAGGAGCCGAAACTTGGGATCAAGTAGCACTTATGAGATATAAAAGTCGCAGAGCTTTTCTTGAGATAGTTACTCATCCAGATATGATCGATAGGCATGAGTTCAAGGTTGCGGCGATGAAGAAGACAATTGCTTATCCTGCAGAGCCAATAGCTTTTTATAGCGATTTGAGAATTTTTTTGGGCATGTTGATATTAATCATTGGCCTGTCAATTCAATTATTTTTTTCTAAGAGATAGAGAATCTATTGAGTGCACAAGAATCAGAATCCATCCATATATACCAACCATATTGATCCCAGTCTCCAAGTACCATCCTTTTGGCAGGCTGATTATTTATTTGAATATCATGAGAATCTGGACGATGAGTGTGGCCATGAATCAGAAGATTTACAGCAGATCGTTCCATGGTATTGAGAACTTCAGAAGGATTTACGTCCATGATTTCTTCCTTTTTTTCGCTAGTAGCTTTTTTACTAATAACTCTTAAATCTTTAGCAATTCTTTGTCTTTCTTTCAGTGATTTACTGAGAAACTCTCCTTGCCACTTCTTATCTCTGCTAGTTCTTCTAAATGATTGATAATCTACATCATCAGTACAAAGCAAATCCCCATGCATTAATAAAACTGACTTACCGAACATTTCTTCAATATAAGGATCGGACAAAAGTTTCATACCAGAAGAAGCTAAGAATTCAGGGCCTATGAGAAAATCTCTATTTCCATGCATTATGAAAATTTCGGTTGTTTTATTAGTCTCTTTTAGGGCATGACAAATTTCTTTGATAAAGTCATTTTGGAAGTCATCTCCAATCCAGACTTCGAATAGATCCCCAAGTATATAAAGCTTTTCTGATTTTGAAGCGGTTTCCTCTAGAAAGTTTAGAAATGCTTCAGTGATATCTGGTCTATCTTCCTGTAAATGAAGATCAGATATAAAGCAGTAAGACATATTTATTCAGTTGTCACTTTAGTGTCTGTAATTAATATTTCTTCAATCGGGACATCTTGATGAAAACCTGAACTACCTGTTGCTGTAGCTGCGATTGCTTCAACAGTCTCAA
>CACMAF010000020.1:0-12482 GCA_902611645.1 uncultured SAR86 cluster bacterium
AACCTGTTCTAATAAGGTCTTACTCTGAAGATGATAGTCAAATTAAAATTATTGATGCAGCAAATGCAACCAGTGCTGCTCCAATTTATTTCCCTACAGCAAAAGTAGAGGATAGGTACTTAATTGATGGAGCTATTGTGGCTAATAATCCAGTACTTCATGGATATGCAGAAGCCATAAAATTATTTCCCAATACCGAACTGAAAGTTTTAAGTGTAGGAACAGGTCTTAGCAAAAGACCCTTAAAAGGTGAAGCTTCACAAAATTGGGGAGTTATCGGATGGATGATGCATGATTTATTTGGCCTGATGGTGGAAAGTAGCCTTGATCATGAATTAGCAGGAGATTTGATTGGGGAAAATTATTTGAGAGTCAATTCTCCATTAGGTACTGTCAATAGAAGATTAGATGACAAAAGAGAAGGGAATATCAAAAAAATAGTCGAAATGGGGGAAGCTTGGTGGGAAGAGTTTGGAACAAAGGCAGTGAACTTGCTTAGCTCATGAAAATTAATTTTCTCTTATTATTGTTCATTGTTTCTCTCATAAGTTGTGCAGTAAATCCTGTAACAGGTAAGCAAGATTTTGTGATGATTAGTGAGGAACAAGAGATTCAGATGGGTAGAGAATACAATTCCCAAATACTCAAAATGAATCCAGTTTATGAAGATCAAGAGCTTCAGGAATATGTTCAATCAATAGGAGAATCTCTTGCCTTAAAGAGTCATAGACCAAATCTCATTTATAGATTCACTATACTGGATAGTCCCGACATCAATGCTTTTGCATTGCCGGGTGGTTACATATATATCAATCGTGGATTGATGAGTTACTTTTCAAGTGAAGAAGAATTGGCAGCTGTTTTAGGTCATGAAATCGGTCACGTCACTGCAAGGCATAGTGTCAGACAATATTCACAATCTCAATTAATGGGTATTCTTTCAGCAGCTATTGAGATTAACTCTGGTAGAACGGCAGGCAATATAGCGAACTTGGCATCAGGAGCTCTTCTATCTGGTTATGGAAGAGAGATGGAACTAGAAGCTGACGATTTAGGGGCTCAATATATCTATCAGGATGGATATTCTCCGCAAGGTATGTACGACGTGCTATCGGTGCTCAAAGATCAAGAAACTTACTCTAAGAAAATAGCTGAGCAAAGAGGACAAGAACCAAGAAGTTATCATGGAGTTTTTGCAAGCCATCCATCAAATGATCTTCGCCTTCAAGAGGTTTTAGATAATGTGAGCAATACTTATCAAAAAGGAAATGAAAAAACAAAAGACATCTATCTCGAGAAGATAGAAGGTATGGTATTTGGTGATTCAGAACAATCCGGCATTAGGAGAGGTAATAAGTTTTATCACGGTCCTTTAAATCTTTTCATGTCCTCTCCTGAATCTTGGGAAATTATCAATACACCCAATCAACTAATTTTCATGTCTCCTTTTGGAGAAGCAGTTTTGCAGATGACTCTTGAAGATCTAAATTTTAAAGAATCACCAGAAAGTTATTTGAGACGTTTCGCCTCAAATACATATGACGATATGAGTTTAAATGTTAATGGATTTGAAGGATTCACTGTCAAGACTTATAGGAACGGAAAAGAAACAAGGATGGCAGTTATTTTTAAAGATGATCAAGTTTACCAATTATTAGGTTACGCAAAAAATGATTATTCTAATATCTCACAATATGATTCCGAATTTCTAAATATCATTAATTCTTTTAGGAATCTAAAAGAAGAAGAACGAGTTCTATCGAAGCCGCTAAGACTGAAAATTTATAAAGTTAAAGAAGGAGATAGTTATAAATCTCTTGCTTCAAAAAGCAGTATAAATATTAATGCAGAAGATCAGTTGCGACTCATCAATGGCGATTATCCTGACAAAACTCTTAAAGCTGGAAGATTAATTAAGATAGTTCAATGAATTAAAGAGGATTTATCAGGTGACCACCATCTACGGGGATTATTGAACCTGTCATAAAAGATGAAGCCTCACTTGATAAAAGTAACAACACCCCATCAAGATCTGATTCTAGGCCCAATCTATTCATAGGTATATTTTTGATATAGTTTTGTCCATCAGTCGTTGCAAAAAAATCATCATTTATTTCAGTTAAAATATAACCTGGAGCAATTGCATTCACCCTAATATTCGATCTCGCTAACTCTAGAGCCATACTTTTCGTTAACTGAACTAAACCTGCCTTAGCGGTTGCATAACTCGCAAGATTGATTCCTACTCTTAGACCAAGAATTGAAGCAATATTAATAATACTGCCCCCTTTATTATCCTTAATTAAAAGATCTGTGAAGTTCTTTGCAACTCTATATGCGCCACTCAAATTTGTTTCAAGAACATAGTTCCAACTTTCCTCATCTAAATCTTTAAACCTCTTCGGATCAGATGTCCCAGCATTGTTAACTAATATATCTGCAGAGCCAATTGAAGACTCTACTTTTGAAAAGAAATTTAAGACACTTTCTTCAGAAGTTACATCTAATGGCAGGACAAGCACTTCACCATCAATTTCATCCTTGAGTTTTTCTAGGTTTTGCATTCTTCTTGCGCAGATAACCAAATTAGCGCCAGCAGCAGATAGTGTTTTTGCAAAGTGTTTACCAAGACCTGAGGATGCGCCAGTAACAATTGCAGTTTTCCCATCTAAATTAAATATATCTTTCATAATTATTTTACATTTTTTAGTAATTTCTCCACTTCTTTTATTAAGCTATCTTGATGAGGTTGAAGTTCTTGCTGACCTAGGTTTCCGATGATTCTTTGAAATGGGTCTGCAATGCCCATATTTTCATTAGCTAGAGTCTCGATTACAGAGTGTGCAAAGAAGGGCACAGTGGCTGGACTGTAACCACCTTCATGGGTCATTAGAATTTTTCCATTACAAATCTCGTCAGCTATTTTCATTAGCTTCTCTGTCAGAGATTTAAATCCTTCACCAGTCATCATTTGTCTACCAATAGGATCACCTGCACCTCCATCAAAACCTGAAGGCACAATAATTAATTCAGGTTTGTATTTTTCAATCGCCGGTATTACTACTCGATCGAATGCAGCTTCATAAGCTCCAACACCAGAACCGGGAGGTAGAGGAATATTAATATTGTAACCAGCACCTTTTTCTTCCCCATTCTCTGAGACAAGACCAGAGTTAGTCGGGAAATTTCTATCTTGATGTATAGAAATTGTCAAAGCATTAGAGTCATTATAAAAAGCAGCTTGTGTTCCGTTTCCGTGATGCACATCCCAGTCAATAAAAGCTATTTTGTGTAGATCTTTATTTTTGAGAGCATGCTTGCCGGCAATAGCGGCATTTCCAAAAATACAAAATCCCATAGCTTTATTGGGCATAGCATGGTGACCTGGAGGTCTAACCAAAGCATATGCATTATTAACCTTTTCTTCTATAACATGATCAATAGCTTCAATGACTCCTCCGGCAGAAAGAAGTGCAATATCAAAACTGCCAATTCCAGTCGGTGTTGTGATGCCCGCATCAATAGTTATCGAGTTATTCAGTGATTTAATATGTTCAAAATGATCTTCAGTGTGAAAAAGTAAAATTTCATCTTTAGTTGCCTTTCTGGGAGTTATTTGAAAAAGTTTTTCATAAAGCCCAGAAACTTCCATTAAGTTTTTGATTCTTCTTTTTGCATCAGGATTCTCTGAATGTTGAAAAGGTTCAACTGGAAAGCCATAGGGCACATAATCAGCATGATTTCCTGTGTCATGCCAAAGATAAAGCTCGTGAAATACTATGCCTGTTTTCATTTTTATATTATTTCAAAGTACCTATCTAACTCCCATAAAGAAATTTCATCAGAGTCAAAAAAGTTTTTATTTTTCTGGAATTCATTAAATTCCCAAATCCTAGTGTTTGCAAAATGCTTGACAAAAGTCTCCCCAAAAAGATTTTTGGCTGAATCTGAATTCTTGAAAAGATTTGCTGCTTCACCTAAATTAGAAGGTACTTGATATTTTCGCTCTAGCCTTAAATCATATGCACCACCTAAAGTCTCTTCGGTGGGGTCAATTTTTTCTTGAATCCCAAGAAATCCTGCTCCTAATGTTGCAGCAAGCGCAAGGTATGGATTGGAATCTGCACCCGGCAGTCTATTTTCTATCCTTTGGCTAGTTGAATCACCTTTTATGACTCTAAATGCTGTTGTTCTATTTTCAATTCCCCAAGTCATATTGATTGGAGCCCATGCGCCAGGACATAGTCTTTTATAGGAATTTACAGTTGGGGCAATCATTATAGAAAACTCTCTCATATATTTTTGTAAGCCTCCTATAAAATATTTTAGATGTTCTGGTAGATCCTTTTGGCTAGATGCGAATAGCGATTTTCCTTCTAGATCTTGAAGAGAGGTGTGAATATGACCAGATTGTCCAGGATACTTATCTGACCATTTCGCCATAAAATTTGCCATAAGGTCATTTTTCTGGAACAGAACTTTAGAAAAAGTCTTAAATAAAGTTGCTTTATCGGTGGCATTTAGCGAATCATCTACAGTAATAGCTGCCTCTATTACTCCTGGTCCTGTTTCAGTATGGAGACCCTCGAGATGCATGTCCATGTCTAAACATAAATTCAATAAGTCATTATAAAGTTGAGACTCAACAGAGCTCCTTAGTATTGAATATCCAAACATTCCAGGAGTGAAATTAGCAAGGTTTGAATAATTTTTACTCCTTATAGAATGAGGTGTTTCATTGAAAAGAAAAAATTCATATTCAAAAGCAGACTTTGATCTTATGCCTACATCTTCCATTTTTTTAATAAGTTTATTCAGTAAACCTCTGGGGCATACTTCGTCTTCGAATAATTCTGCTAGAAAGAATGGAATATTCTCTTCAAATGGATTGATCCTTCCGGATTCAGGAATAATATTTACTTTGGCATCAGGAAATCCTGAGTGCCATCCTGTGTAAAGATCATCCTCTGATTCATTCTTTAGTTCATATAATTCATCACTGCTATCCCAACCAAATATTACGTCGCAAAATCCAAAACCTTTTTTAGAAGATTTGATGAATTTATCTACATGCATATATTTTCCTCTCAGAATGCCATCTATATCTGTTAGTCCAACTTTGACATAATCTGTTTTAGAAGAATCTAAAAATTTTTTTACATCCTCTGCTGACTTTAATTTTCTAATCTTCATGTCTCCTTCCTGATGGTTTTAGCTTAAAAAAATACAAACTGTTAGAATTTCTATTTGATTGTAACTTCATAAATATAATTGTTGAAAATTAATGAATAGAAAAACTATTTCTGTCCTAGGAGGGGGAAGTTGGGGCACAGTCTTAGCTCACCTTGCTTCATTGAATGGAAATAAAGTAACTCTGTGGATGCGAGATGAAGAAATTGCAAAAGAAATAAATCAAACTCACATTAATCAAAGATATCTGCCGAGCTTAAATCTAGAATCAAATCTCGTAGCAACCCCTCATATTGAGGAAGTATCTGATTCAGACACAATAATTTTTTGTATACCAAGCGACGCTTTTAGGGAGGTATCGTCTCTAGCAGCAAACTTTATTCAAGAAAGTTCTTATCTGATTACTGCCACTAAAGGTGTCGAAAAAGATGGATTTAGTTTGATGAGCAATATTCTTGAGGAATATTATCCTAAGAATCCAATAGGTGTCTTAAGTGGACCTAATCTAGCAGAAGAAATAGCCAATCATCACTTATCTGGAACGGTTATAGCTAGCAAAGATAAAGATCTGAGAAGAGAGACTATTGAAGATTTATCAACAGATTATTTTAAAGTTTATGAGAATGATGATCCTTATGGTGTAGAAATGGGTGGTGCATTAAAGAACATATATGCAATTGCATGCGGCATAGCCGATGGATTAAATTCAGGAGAAAATACTATTGGCATGATTATGACAAGAGGGTTAGGCGAAATGGGACGTTTGGCGGCTGATTTAGGTGCTAATCCTCAAACTTTTCTAGGTTTGGCTGGGGTAGGAGATCTTATTACAACTTGTGCGTCACCTTTGAGTAGAAACCATCAATTTGGAAAATTTATCGGTGAAGGTCTTTCCGTTGATGAAGCAAAATTAAAAATTGGCCAAACCATTGAAGGATTAAAAACCTTGAGGGTTGTGAAGAACATATCAGATAAAAATCAAGTCGAGATGCCAATTGTGGATTCTCTTTACAAAATAATCTATAAAGGTGATAGTCTTGATGGAGCAATTCAAAATGTCTTGGGTCAAGACATGATAAAAGATGTTGAATTTGTAAAATAAATATATGTCAGAAAAAGAACAAGATAAAGTCATTGATGTGGGTAATGAAGAAATCATTGACAGCGAAGAGTGGAAAGATAATTTCCTAAATCAGGGAAAATGGATAAGGCTTTTTTGGATGTTAGCCTTTTCGTTTGCATATTATCTATCTATGACCTTCCTATGGTTAATTGTATTCATTCAGTTTCTTTTCGTTTTAATTACGGATAAAAGAAGTGAAAATATTTCTAAAGTTTCTCTAGGTTTTAGAGATTATATGGTTCAAATTATCGATTACTTAACTTATCAAAGTGGTGAAAAGCCTTTCCCATTTAGCGATTTTCCTAAATCTCAAGATACTAGCGAAGATTAGTATAACCTTTTAAATACGAGGATGTCTCAGGATGGAAAACTTTAAGAATAAAATAGCGGTTGTCACAGGCGGTGGTACCGGTATGGGTAGAGAGCTAGTTAGACAGTTAGCTGCGGAAGGCTCTCATGTCGCTATGTGTGATGTAATACAGGAGAATATGGACGAAACATTTGAAATTGTTTCTAAGGAATGCCCAAATATTAAAGTTACTAAGCATATTTGTGATGTCAGCGATGAGGAGCAGGTCCTCCAATTTAGAGATGAAGTGATAGATCAACATGAAACTTCAGTAATAAATCTTCTTTTTAATAATGCCGGTATTGGAGGCGGGGGAAGCTTCGTTGAAGGTTCAAGAGAAGAATGGGAGAGATGCTTCGCAGTTTGTTGGTATGGTGTTTATTATTGCAGCAGAGCTTTTATGGACTACATTGTAGCTAGCGACGAAGGACATATCATTAACACTAGCAGTGTTAATGGTTTCTGGGCTACTTTAAATGGAGTACCTCATACCTCCTATTCTGCCGCTAAATTCGCTGTAAAAGGTTTCAGCGAGGCATTAATTGATGATTTTAAAGTTAATGCTCCACATGTTGGGGTTTCAGTTATCATGCCAGGGCATATCGGGACTTCTATAGCTGAAAATACAGGGAAGATTTTAGGTGGGGAAAGATCAGATGAAGACTACGAAAAGACAAAACAAGATATGATAAAAATGGGACTTCCAGTTCACAACTTTTCGATTGAACAAATTAAAGATCAAATTAGAGAAAATGCTGAGTCTTTTAAAAATAATGCCCCTACGTCCTCAGCGGAAGCTGCAGAAATAATTCTTTCTGCTGTAAAACGAAAGGAATGGAGAGTACTTGTTGGAGAGGATGCAAAGGCAATTGATGGTTGGGTCCGAAAATCGCCAGAGGATGCATATAATATAAATTTTAATGGGGAAAGAAGGGGAGAATAGATGCAAACATTCAATGATAAAGTCGCCGTAATTACAGGAGCGGGATCAGGGATGGGAAGATATCTGGCAATATTGCTTGCACAAGATGGTGCTGATGTCTGCGTAACGGATGTGAACGAAGAGACATTGAATGAAACAGTCGAAATGTTAAGAAAATATAATATTTCTGTCTCTTCGCATGTTTTGGATGTATCCAATAAGGAATCTATAGAAGCCTTACCTCAGAAGGTGATCGATCATCATGGCAAGGTTGACTTGGTATTCAACAATGCTGGTGTTACAACCGGTTCTCACTTCAAGGATATGGATGAGAAGAACTGGGATTGGGTTATGGGGATTAATTTTGATGGTGTCGTCAACAGCACCAGAGCATTTATACCTCATATGATTGAAAGTCCTGAAGCGGCTATCGTTAACACATCATCTATATTTGGTATGGTTGCTGTCCCTGGACAAACCGTATATCACGCAACAAAGTTTGCTGTTAGAGGATTTACCGAAAGCTTAGCTCTTGAGATGAAAGCAACAAATCCAAATCTGCAAATTCATTGTGTCCATCCCGGTCATATTGGGACAAATATTGCGGCGACAGCAAGAATGAGTGATGAAGACTTCAATAGAGATGATGGAGCTAGAAGCTCTATTTTCACAAGAAATGCTCCAAAATCTCAACAAGAAATGGGAGATCTTTTTAGGGAAGGAGGTATGCACCCAAGTAAAGCCGCACAAATCATACTCAATGGTGTAAGAAAGAAGAAAAGTAGAATCTTTATTGGTTTAGATGCTAAATTGTTAGATCTTTCACAAAGATTATTTCCGAAACACTATCATAAGACTTGGGCTTTTTTCATGCCATTTCTGATGATTTTCAGAGACAAGAAGGCATTAAAGTCAGTCGATTAATTTTTTAAAAGTAGAGTAGTTAGGATTATCAATAGAAATTTTATTCTTTGATAATTTGACAAGTAAGTTCTTTAAATCTTCGTTTTGTAGATCTAACTTTTCTTCCTTTATCAATAATGCAAGATCTTTAATATTTGCATTATCTTTTTCGATGAGTTCTCTTAAATCCTTTATTACTTCATTAGATAGTTTTTCTCCGAGAGTTATTTCTCTGGAAACTATGTTTAATACATTTTCGACAATCCTTAATTTAAATGCTAAGTGAGGAGGAACCTCATCTTTGATTTTTTCATTTAAAAAATGATTCACCGCATCCAATAACTCAACACTATCGGGTTTATCAAAGATCATCATCTACCTCCTAAAAAAAGTAAGTCTACTATATCAATTTCCGTTTCAGATACTCTTCTACCAATTGCTGCCTTTTCTACAGAATTGATTGTCCCATTTAAATGAGCAGATGCTTGTATGAGGCAAATAACTCCCCACCTGAAAGTTCCAAAAACTTGCCATGCCCTGACTGTTTCCTGATCAACCTGATATTCACTAATGGAGTTGTATCCGTCCAGAAGGTCTTTTAAATCACCAAAACCACCTACAACTTTATCCGTATTGCCAAACCTCCAAGAATTCCCGCAAATCCATCCAAGATCTTGTAAAGGGTTCCCTACATGAGCAAGTTCCCAATCTATAATTGATTGCAATCCATCTTGACTAACAATTATATTTCCAAGCCTAAAATCACCATGAACAAGAGCATCATGAATTTCACCAAAGTTCTGTTTCTTGAGCCAAAGATAGGTGTACTCAAACACAGGAGAAGCCTGATTAAATACAGTATAGGTTTCATATAAATCATTCAGTTGCTCTTTGACAGTCTTTTTTGGAAGAAAACTTAATTCTGCCGTATCTATTTGATGAATTTTTGCTATAGATTCACCACATTCAAAAGCTAGATTTTGAAGTGCATCTTTATATTCCGAATCTCTCAAGATTTTTCTTGCAATAGTTTCACCTTCAACAAATTTCATAATGTATGAATCTCCTAGAGGTTCGCTAAAAGATGATACAGAAATGATTTCTGGAACTAATGCACCTAATTTTCTAACCATTTTTTGTATTTGGGCTTCATCTGAAGTTTTGATTGCAAGAGGTCCTTCAATTCCTGAACCTCTCCTAAGAATATATTTTTCAGATTTATCTTTGAGTTTTACTTCAAATTTCCAAATTTCTTTTGATGCTCCACCAGTTAAAGGCTCAAGATTTATGATCTCACCATTAATGGACTCACTTTCCAGTTTCTTTGACAAAAGACTTCCTAACTCTTGGTTCATTAGCTATCCAAGCTTGCGTCTCTTTCACCAAAATCCCAACCTACGCCATTATTTTGGTAATTTTTTAAGATTCTTCTGGCAACAGATTGAACATGAACCTCATCTGGACCATCATAAATTCTTGCTTCTCTTGCGTGTCTGTACATTAAGCTCAGAGGGGTATCATCAGTAAGACCTTTAGCACCATGTACCTGAATGGCTCTATCAATTACATTGTGAACCATTTCAGCACCTACAACTTTTATCATTCCTATCTCTATCCTTGCATCATCTCCTTGATCAATCCTTTTAGCAGCATCGAGTGTAAGGTGTCTGCTGGCTTGAATTTCACAAGCACTATCAAAGACAAATTTTTGCATTAACTGTTTGTCAGCTAAAGGAGTCCCAAAAGTCTCCCTTGAATGTAATCTTTCACACATTAAATCAAACGCTCTTTGAGCTTGACCAAGCCACCTCATGCAGTGAAAGATTCTACCAGGGCCTAACCTTCTTTGAGCAATTAAGAAACCTTGTCCTCTAGGACCAAGAAGATTTTCTTTGGGCACTCTGACATTGTCATAATTAACTTCATAATGACCACCATTTATGCCCAGAACTGGCGTTTCTCTCACTATCTTATAACCGGGATTATCAGTTGGAACAATAATCATACTAAATGCTCCATGACTAGGAACATCCAACTCGGTTCGACACATAACAGTTGTGTAAGAAGCTCTGGCAGCTCCTGTTGTAAACCATTTAGTTCCATTTATAACCCATTCATCACCTTCAAGAATAGCAGTAGTTTGTAATTGAGTTGGATCAGAACTAGAAATATCTGGTTCGGTCATAGCAAAGCTTGGAAAAACTTCACCTTGGACCAAAGGTTCAAGATATTCATCTCTCCATTTTTTAGGAGCAAATTCTCTGAGCATTATTGAGTCTTGAAGTGAATGGGTTCCTAAAGCAACCATCGCGCTAGAAGATCTTCCAACAACTTCATTTATGTAAACATATTCCATGAAAGGCATACCTTGACCTCCTATGTCTTTAGGATGCCCAAGTGCCCACAAAGAATTATCTTTTGCTTTTTGCATCAGTTCAGAAAGTTTCTCTTTAGATTCCTCGTTTCCTTTATGAAGAACAGGTTCAGCAGGATAAACTTCCTCTTCAACGAACCGTTTTACTTCTGATCTTACCTCTTTCCAGTTTCTATCCATTTCTTTCCCCATTTTATTTTTTTAGATTTATTGATTGTTTAAATCCCTTAAGGTTTACTTTACTTTTTTCCATAACTACGTCTTCCTCTCCCTGTAGAACATTTTCATTGAATTTGTAGATAATATTGTAATTTCCTCTTAAACATTGTTTATTGTGTTTTGATGCCTTTGCACTTATGCCTTCATTTAAAGATAAGTATTTCTTTATCTTCGAAGATGAGTATTTTTTTGATAATAAGGTCATTGCTTCTTCAGGTGATAAGATCAAAGCCGAGGCATTATTACCACCAAAACCTTTTGCATTTAAAAAAGCTGCACTGTAATAATCTTTATCCTCTTTCTTATTATCAAGAAGAATATCTAAGTTCTTCTGATGAACATCCTCAGCGATAAAATCTGTTGAATGTATACCTGGAACTATACCTTTATCCCATGTTCCTAGAGTAGCTGTAAGTTGGTCACCAGATGCAGGCGCCATACTATGTCCTAAATAAGATTTTATACCTGAAACTGGAAGGGATCTTATTCCATAGGTTTGTGCTACTTCATTAAGAATATGAGACTCAGTGGTTCTGTTTGCTGGCGTTCCTGTTCCGTGAGCATGCACAAAGGTTCTATTTCTTAGTTTTTTTAACCCAATAATTTTTTCTGCTTCTGAAGCACACTTGGCCATAGTTATATAATTACCAACACCTGGTCCACTTATTGAACTTTTGAATCCATCTGAATGAGATGAAACAGCAGATACACATCCATAAACTTGAGCTCCTAACTCCATAGCTAAAGCATCATCCATTAATATAACGAACTGAGCTGACTCACCAAGTACCATCCCTACATTTTGACCAAAAGGTCTGCATGCCTTCTTTTGGATTGGACCTTCTGTTAAGTTTTCATTATGTTGCGCTTGCATTTCCATCATTCTTTTATCATCTGATAGTGCGCTCATTGCATAAAACCCATCAACAATCTCAGGAGTAATAGGAGCTTCTGCACCGCCTACAACCACAAATCTAGCAGATCCCGACTCAATGGCTTCTTTCCCCATTTGCAGGTTATACAAAAAAGTTGCACAAGCACCAACAACATGACCGGTACGTCCCACACTACCTAGAATATAGGCATTTATGAAATCAGCAGACATTTCTACTAAACCTAAAGCCAAATTCTTGGAACTTGCTCTAGATCCTTTCAATCGTGATTGCATTAATCCACCAAACCCGAAACTATCTAGTTGGCCTATTGCTGCTCCACTAAAAACTGCTACTTCATCTGGAGCTATTTTTTCTTGGATGACTTTCCAGTCTATTCCTAGCTGTCCAAGAGCATCACCCATACCAAATATGGTCATCTGAAGTGCTCTAGGATGCTGTCTTGCGGGGTACAAGCTCGAAGGATCAAATCCCCTCGGTAATTGCCCGGCTGCACTTGCACCTATTTG
>CACMAF010000021.1:0-11620 GCA_902611645.1 uncultured SAR86 cluster bacterium
ATAGATAGAAAAGGCATTCAGGGAGTTGAATTAATCTTTGATAACGAACTGCGCGGTAAAGAGGGCAGCTTTGAAGGTATTAAGGGAGCAAAAAATACCAAGCTTGAAGGTAAAAGGATAGCAGCTGTTTCCGGTAAAAATATCACGTTAACTATTGATATCAATATTCAGTCCATTGCTTACCATCAATTAAATGAGGCAATAAAAGAAAATAATGCGAAGGCAGGATCTATAGTCGTTATAGAACCAAAGTCAGGTGATATATTAGGACTAGTTAATTATCCTTCTTTTGATCCCTCTAATAGAAAAAATTTAATGGATATGTCTAAATTGAGAAATAGAGCAACAATAGATATATTTGAACCTGGTTCAGTCTTAAAGCCGCTTGCGATGTCTGCTATATTAGAATCAAATTATCTACCCAAAACTTCCAAAATCGATACTTCGCCTGGTTGGATAGTGTATGAAGGCTTCAAAACGAGCGACTTTAAGGATTACGGGGCACTGAGCCTTTCTCAAATTATTTCCCTATCTAGCAATGTCGGAATGGTAAAGTTATGTCAACATCAAGATGTAGAGCACCTAACAAATTATTATAAAAAGTTTGGTATTGGACGTTATCCTACTTCAATTATGCTTCCTGCTAGAGAGGGTTTCCTTCCACATTCATCTCAATTTACGTTGAGAGATAAAGTGAGCTCTTGTTACGGGTATGGTATGACTTTGTCTGCACTCCAAATTGCACAAGCGTACTCAGTATTTGCAAATGAAGGAAATTTCATTGAGCTAAATTTATTTAAAGATCATAGTTTTGATAAACCCCTGCATGAAAAAGTTTTACAAAAGGAAACTAATGATATTGTTCTAGATATGCTTGTTGAAACCGTAAACTCTTCTAATGGAACTGCTTCAAAAGCAAGACTGCAAGAAAAGATAGTTGCTGGTAAAACTGGAACTGCGAAAGAGAGTCTAGAGGAAGAAACTACTTACTCAGCTACATTTGCTGGATTTGTGCCTCATGATGAACCTGAATTGCTTGCAGTTGTTGTGCTCAATGGTTTATCTGGAGAAGACTATTCAGGTGGCAGGGTTTCTGCTCCTGTATTTTCACGATTAATGCAGCAGATTTTTATGCTGCAAGACTTAAAAATATAAATGTATTCTTCAAATTTCTTACAAGAACTGAAAGATCTAGAAAATTTTAGAGATATTAAGATTAGAAGTATCCACTTAGATAGCAGAGAGGTTAAAGAGGGAGGTCTATTCTTTGCAATAAAGGGCCATGATAATGATGGTAGTGATTTTATTTCCTCAGCTATTTCAAAAGGAGCCTCGCTTGTTATTTCGGATACTCACCAAAAATATACGGAAAAAGTTATTTATTTTAAGGAACTTAAAAAATATATTGGTATCTTTGCATCAAGGTTTTATAACTCTCCAAGTTCAAAAATAAAATCCATATGTGTTACTGGTACAAACGGAAAAACAACCACTGTTGAAACATTTGCAAATATGAGCAACTTACTAGGCTATAAATCTGGCTTTATGAGTACCATCAATTTTTCTAAAGATGGATTAATCTTAGAGAAATCAGATCTAACCACCCCTGATGCCATCAAAGTACATAAAAATATTAGAGATTCATTAGAATCTAATGCTATTTACATTGCTATGGAGGCATCTTCTCATGGCTTAGAACAGGATAGACTAATTGGCCTTGATATCGATTACGCCATATTGACTAGTTTTTCGCATGACCATTTAGATTATCACGGTGATATACAAAGTTATCAATCAGCTAAAGAAAAATTATTTTTAGATTTAAATCCCAAAAAAAATATTGTCTGTATAGATAGTTCTTTCGGCAAAAAACTTCATTTAAAACTTTTAAAAAATAATAAGGAAACTTACAGTGTATCTATAAAAGAAAATGCTGATTTTCATGCTTCATTTGAAAAGTCACCAATTGGATTGAAGGTAAATTTAAAAGCATTCAAGAAAAATTTTACTTTTGAACTAAAAACTTTCTCAAGATATCTTGCTTCAAACATTATATGTTCAATGGCTGTTTTAATCTTGGAAGGTGTAAAGCCCTCTGAGATATCGAAAATAGCAAAAGATATAGTTCTTCCTCAAGGTAGGCTTGAAAGAATAATTAAAAATGAGCAAATAATTTACATAGATTATGCACATACACCTGAAGCTTTGGAGTGCACGCTGAAAGAATTGAATAACATACATAATGAGCCTATCTGGTGTCTTTTTGGGTGTGGAGGAAATAGAGATAAAGATAAGAGACCTTTAATGGGTAAGATTGCTCAAAAATATTCAAACCACGTAGTATTAACAAATGATAATCCAAGAGATGAAGATGAAATGGATATAATTAATGACATCCTTTCTGAAATAAAGGAAATGGAACAAATATCTATAAATTTAGATAGAAAGGATGCAATAGAATCAGCTATCTTGGAAATGGAAAAAAACCATATCAATGGTGTTTTATTAATTGCAGGAAAGGGTCATGAGAATTATCAAGAAGTTAATGATAATTTATATGAGTTAAATGATAAAAATATTGTTAATTCTTTATAAAAATTTTCGAATAAATGAATCTATCTAAACTAGCAGAAATATCAGGAGGTCAGCTCTATGGAGAAGTGACTACTATCGATAGTTTTAGTATCGATAGCAGAACAATAAAGCAAAATGACCTCTATATTGCTCTAGAAGGAAAGAATTATGATGGGGCGCAATTTATTCCTGAGGCTATAAATAAAGGCGCAGCAGGTATTATCTCTAATAGTCAGATCGAACAGGACGTACCAAACATAGTTGTTGCAAGTACCTACGAATTCATGGATAGAGTTGCGAGCTATAATCGCAGTAGATTCTCAGGTAAAGTAATTGGCATTACTGGAACTAACGGTAAAACTTCGACAAAACAAATACTCTCTAATCTTTTAAATGATGATAAGTCTTGTCATAAAACTTTAGGCAATAAGAATAATCAGATAGGAGTTCCTTATACTCTCCTCAGTTTAAAAAATATCTATGATTTTTCAGTTATTGAAATGGGTACTAGTGAGTCAGGAGAGATTGCAATTTTGAATAATCAGGTAAAACCAGATATAGCTGCAATAACTAATGTTTCTATTGGACATCTCGATGGTCTAAGAGATATGGAGTCAATTGCAAAAGAAAAAGGGAATATTCTTAATTTTTATAATGATAATGGAGTTGCGGTCTTACCTAAAGATTCTGTCTTTTTTGACTTTTGGTCAAAAAAAACCAATGCAAAAGAAATAATAAGTTTTGGTTATCAAAAGAATTCTGATTTTAAAGTTTCAGATATAGAGATAGATATTATCAATAATTCCACCAATTTCTTCTTAAGGTTTGATGGTAAAAAAGAAAAATTTTTTATAAATGGAGCCAGTCGTCATAGTCCCTTGAATGCAGCATTATCGGTTGCGACTGCACTTTACTGTGGATGTCCACTTAGCAATATTAAGGAAAGACTAAAATATATAGATCTTCCTGAAAGGAGATTGGCCATTTCTAATTCCCTGAGTGGCTCTATGTTAATTGATGATTCTTATAATTCAAATCCTGCTTCATTGAAAAATGCTGTTGACTCACTTGAAGGCCTTAAAAGAAAAAAAATTTGCATTCTCGGTGATATGAAGGAGTTGGGTTCAGATTCTCAAACAATTCACCAAGAAATGTATGAATACATAAGCGAAAGGGTTGATCTGATCTTCTGCATTGGAGATGAATGGTCAACATGCAGTCCAAGCGCAAAACAGGATTTATATATTTTTGAAAATCAAGATGATCTTTATTCTCACCTAATTTCTATAATAGATAACAAGACTATATTATTAGTGAAAGGCTCTAGATCAACAAGAATGGATTTATTAGCTGATAAACTAAAAGAATAATGTTACTGCCTTTATTTGAATACTTATCTGAATTTTTTGGACCATTTCGAGTTGTTGAATTTCTTTCTACAAGAGCAATTCTTGCTACATTAACCTCTCTCTTATTTTCTCTGGTATTAGGACCTAAATTTATCAATAAGATGAAAGATATTCAGGTAGGGCAAGTTATACGAGAGGTTGGCCCAGATAGCCATTTATCAAAACAGGGCACACCTACAATGGGAGGTACTTTGATCCTAAGTTCTGTATTTTTAAGTGTAGTCTTATGGGGAGACCTAGAAAACCGATATTTATGGGTTGCTTTTTTAACAGCTATGTCTTTTGGCGTTCTAGGATGGATTGATGATCGTTTAAAAATAAAACATCAAACCAGTGATGGCTTGTCACCTTTAAATAAAATTTTTTGGCAATCTGTTATAACTATTTTGGCATGTTCTTATCTTTATATTACTCAAGAAAATATTTCTGAAACAAGTTTGATAGTACCATTCTTTAAGGATATTTCCATTCCTCTAGGTGTTGGTTTTATTGTCTTATCATATTTTGTAGTAATAGGGACTAGTAATGCGGTTAATTTAACTGATGGTTTAGATGGATTGGCCATCCTTCCATGCGTCATGGTCGCAGCAGGTCTTGGAATTATTGGTTATTTGGCTGGAAATGCCATTTATTCTGATTTTTTAAATATTCCTTATTTACCTGGCACGGGTGAGATGATTGTATTTTGTGGTGCTTTAGTAGGTTCTGGTATTGGGTTCCTTTGGTTTAATACTTATCCTGCTCAAGTGTTTATGGGAGATGTAGGGTCTTTATCACTTGGAGCTGCATTAGGAATAGTTACCGTTATTATAAGGCACGAATATGTCTTGTTAGTTATGGGCGGACTTTTTGTTATTGAGGCACTATCAGTTATCGTTCAAGTTACTTCGTTTAAGTTAACTGGCAAGAGAGTTTTTAATATGGCACCTTTACATCACCACTATGAGCTAAAAGGATGGCCCGAACCACGAGTAATTGTTAGGTTCTGGATTATTACATTTATGCTTGTCTTACTAGGTCTAGCTCTGCTTAGACTAAGATAAATCAAGTGCAGAAAAGGATACCTTTAGTTCTTGGCTTTGGAGTGACAGGTCAATCAATCATAAAGTATCTTTCAAAAAAACATAATGAAATTTATCTGATAGAAGATTGGGAGGAAAACCCAGGCCTTCGAGAGATCGATAGATTTGGAATTAAAATTCATGTTAATCCTCAAATAAACAGCGAATTATTTAACAAAGTATCAGATGTTTATTCTAGTCCAGGCATACCTATTAAACATAAGGCCTTATCTGTTGCTTCTAAGCAAAAGATTTATATTTCTTCAGACATTGAAGAGTTTTTAAAAATAAATAAGAGTGTAAAAATACTAATTACAGGTACAAATGGTAAAACTTCTACTTGCCAGATTTTAGATACTTTACTTAGGTCAGTATTGTCGGATTTAAAAATAGTTTCCATTGGAAACATAGGGAAGCCTGTCCTTAATTATGTCGATAATGATATTGACGTATCAATCATAGAAGTTTCGAGCTTCCAATTAGAACTTCTAAATAAAGTTGAGTTTGATATAGGTTTATTATTGAACATAGAAGAGGATCATTTAGATAGACATGCAGATATTGAAAATTATAGGAAAGTAAAAAACTCCGTATTAAAAAATGCTGATATAAATATTTCTTATAATGATAGAAATCTTTTTTCTAAAACATTTTTAAATTACAAGACAATAATATTGCCTAATGAACTTGCTGAATCAACAATATTTAATGATTGGCCAAGCCATGATATTGAAAATCTAAAGGCAAGTGTCGCGGTTCTGGAGGTTCTTATAGATAGGTTTAGAAAAACTTCTTTAGGAAATATAAACTTGTTTGCGGAACTAGAAAAAGCCTTCGATCAATTTAAAAAATTTCCGCACAGATTTGAGCATTTAGAGATGGTTGGAGGAGTAAATTACATAAATGACTCTAAGGCAACAAATCTAGATGCTACGATGAAAGCTATAAGTGCTACAAATGAAATGGAAAAGATTGGTGATATATATTTAATATGTGGGGGTGATTTAAAAGGGCAACAAATTGCTTCAAAAGAACTGCAAGAAATAAAAAGTCTAAAAAAAGTCTTTATCTTTGGAAAAGATAAAGACTTAATTTTCAATACTTTGAAAAAATATACTAATTGCTTGGTTGTTGAAGATTTAAAGGAGGCTATAAAAGAGTCAGTAAAATTTAGTAAAGATCATGATTGTGTTTTGTTTTCTCCGGCTTGCTCGAGTTTGGATATGTTTAAAGATTACAGAGATAGAGGAGAAACCTTCAAACGCTTAATAAAAGACTTAAACGATGAATAAATATAGTTTTATTAAGGATTTTGACTTTTCTAAACTCGATTTCGTTTTGCTTACATTGTTCTTAGTGCTTGGGTTTTTCGGATTATTAATCCTTTCATCGGCCTCGGCACATTTTTCTAATTCTATCTATGGTAATCCATCAGCTATTTTTAATAGACAGTTTTTTTACTTCACCCTTGGAATAATTGGTCTTTTCGCTTGTTTTCTAGTACCTTTGAACTTTTGGTCCTCTTACGATCGATTGTTCATAGCTTTTGGCATTTTATTACTTTTTTCAGTTTTTATTCCTGGGATGGGTATTGAAGTCAATGGTGCAAATAGGTGGATAAGGATAGCTGGATTTGGTCTACAACCTTCAGAAATAATGAAATTTCTTAGTATCCTATATATTTCATGCTATTCAGTAAGAAGAATAAAAGAAATACAAACGCACTGGCTAGGATTTTTTAGGCCTGCACTAATAATTGTAAGTATCATTTCTATTATTCTTATCCAGCCTGATTTAGGTTCCTCAGCAGTAATATTTATATCCGTGTTAGGAGTCTTATTTGTGGCTGGAGTAAAAATTCAACAATTCCTAATTGTAGCTCTGCTAGGTATTGTCGCCATTATGATGATGATTATTTTTGTACCATGGAGATGGGAAAGGATAATATCTTTCATCGATCCATGGAGTGACCCATGGGGAAGTGGTTATCAATTAACCTTATCACTTATGTCTATTGGAAGGGGGGATTGGTTTGGAGTTGGACTGGGACAAGGTTTAATGAAAATGGGTTACCTCCCTGATGCTCATACGGACTTTATATTTTCCGTGATAGTTGAAGAATTGGGGATATTGGGAGGTTTTGCTATTATTTCTTTACTTTTTGGACTGTCATTTAGGATCTTTTTTATTGGAAGGGAGTCATTAGTTAGAAAGAACTTTTTTGGTTTTTATTTCTCTTTTGGAGTAGCTCTCTTATTAGGACTGCATACCTTTATAAATGTAGGAGTTTCTTCAGGTCTTTTACCTACAAAAGGATTAACTTTACCTCTAATTAGCGGTGGAGGCACTAATCTAATAATTGTTTGTCTGATGATTGGACTGATTTTGAGAATAGATTATGAAAATAAAAATTCAATGCCAATACCAATGATTAAACGTCGAGCACAATTCTGATGAATATTTTGATTATCGCCGGTGGAACAGGTGGTCATGTTTACCCAGCTTTAAGTATTGCCAATGAATTTCAACTTGACGGAAATACCATCTTTTGGATGGGAAAGAAAAATAGTTTAGAAGAAAAAATAGCTTTAAGAGAAGATTTCTCATTCTATCCAATTAGTGCTCGAGGTTTTCTCGGTAAAAATTTTTTTGCAAAAATAAGTTCTATTTTCTTTCTTTTTGCGGCCCTAATCAGAAGTTTTTTCTTAATAAGAAATATTAAACCTGACATTATCATATCAACAGGAGGTTATCTCACTCTTGCGCCTGGTTTGATTGGTTCTTTGTTCTGTCCATTATTTATTCATGAACAAAATAGTGTACCTGGACTAACGAATAGAATATTACACAAAAGATCTAAAATTACCTTTGAAGCTTTTCCGGAAACATTTAAAAATCTAACGAATAAAGTAAAGTGCCTAGGGAACCCAATTCGTGAAGATATAGTCAATATATCTCCTATAAATAAATCTAATGAAACAAAATTTAATATTTTAATTCTAGGAGGCAGCCAAGGTTCCAAACAAATCAATGATATCTTCATAAATATTTTATTGACTAAAAAGGTACCTTCCCATTGGTCTTTTATTCATCAGGCGGGAAAGTTAACCTCAAAAAGATTGCAGGATGCCTATACTGAATCTGGTAATGAATTTGTGATTAATGAGTTTTTAGAAAATATAGCTGAAGCCTATCAATTCTGCGATATAGTTATTTCTCGGTCTGGTGCAATGACCGTTAGTGAAATTTGCTACGTTCAAAAACCTTCCATACTTTTACCTTTGCCTTGGTCTTCAGAAAATCATCAATATTCTAATGCCGAATATCTGAAAAATAAGGGTGCAGCTGAGATTATCGATTCTGATGTTTCCAATTCTATTCAACTACTAGAACTATTAATTAATTTGGAAAGCGACCATAATAGATTAAATTCAATGGCCAACTCTGCTTCTAAAGTTTTTCCTCAGTTTGCCTCCAAGAATATTTATAAATCTATTAATGAATACCTCACAATATAAACTTAACAATATCTATTTCATAGGTATTGGTGGCAGCGGTATGAGCGGAATAGCAGAAGTGCTTAACAATCTTGGTTACAAGGTATCGGGTTCAGATAGTGTCTCTTCATCAAATACTAATAGGCTTGAGAATTTAGGCATAAATATTAACTATGATCATAATCCAAAAAACCTAACAGATGTTGAAATGGTGGTTATATCAAGCGCTATATCCGATAATAATCCTGAATTAGTCTTTGCCAAGGAGCAGTTAATACCAGTTTTAGCAAGGGCAGAAATGTTATCAAGTTTGATGAACAATAAAAGAGGGATAGCTATAGCTGGCACACATGGCAAAACAACTACTACGAGTTTGGTAGCATCAATAATGACTAATGCAAACCTTGATCCAACTTTTATTAATGGTGGAATAATCAATAGCTTTAACTCCAATGCGCAGTTAGGAGAGGGAGATTACTTAATTGCTGAAGCAGATGAAAGTGATAAGTCTTTTTTACTGCTGCAACCTTCTGTTTCCATAGTAACAAATATAGAGCCAGACCATTTAGTTAATTATGATGGTAGTTTTGATAATCTAAAGAAAGCTTTCTTGGAATTTATAAAAAAACTGCCGTTTAACGGAGTATCCATTGTTTGTGGTGATGACACTGTAGTGAAAGAGTTGAAGATCAACTTCCAAAGACCTCACATTAGTTATGGTTTTGAACCTTCAAATGATTATGTGCTATCAGGCTACAGAACAGACGGAAGGAGCTCATACTTTAAACTAACTTCAGATAGTGATTCAATTGACTTTTCGCTTAATATGCTTGGTAAACATAACGTTCTTAATGCAGCTGCAGCGATTGTATTATGTTTACAAGAAGGGATAGCAGTTAAAGTCATTCAGGATTCTCTGTCTAACTTCATGGGAATAGATAGACGGATGCAAATTTTAGGTGAGAAGAAAATTGGAAAAAACACCTGCCTTTACATCGATGATTATGGACATCATCCAACTGAAATTAAAAAAACTATTCAGGCAATAAGATCTTCTTTTCCTGACTATGAGCTGAAGATGGTTTTTCAACCTCATAGATTTACAAGAACTAAAGATTTATATGAAGAATTTATCGAAGTCTTAAGCCATGTAGATGAATTATTTCTCTTGGATATTTATTCTGCTGGAGAAAATTCAATAGAAGGAATCAATAGTTCTAACATACAAAGTTCTTTAATTAGATCAGGTTTTGATAATGTAAAGTTATTGAATAGCAATGAAGTAGCTAAAGAGTATGATAAAGATCTAGCTAAAGATACCATCTTTGTATTCCAGGGTGCGGGTGACATATCCTCCATTAGCCAAAGTATATTTGAGGAATTTAAATAAAATGGAACCTATTGCAATTCTCCAAGAACAAAAAATATTATTACTTTACGGTGGATGGTCTGCAGAAAGAGATATATCAATTAATTCTGGAACAGCAGTAGCAGGAGCTTTAAATAGAAATGATATAAGTTTTACTGAGTATGATTTAACCTCTGAAGAAGAAGCTAAACTTTTATCTCCTGATTATGACCTTGCTTTCATAGCCTTGCATGGCAGAGGGGGAGAGGATGGCTTTATTCAAGAGATTCTTCAATCAAAGAATATAAAATACACAGGGAGCGATACCCTTTCATGTAAAACTTCTTTAAATAAGATTGAATCAAAGAAAATTTGGAGAGATTTGTTATTACCTACCCCAGATTTTGTAGAAATTGTAAATGTTGGCAAACCTGAGATGAAATTAACTCCGCATCTTTCTGGAGAAGATGATATTACTGCATTAGATAAGACTTATGTAGTTAAGCCTGCGAATGAAGGTTCCAGCTATGGTATAACGATTGTTAGACCGGATAATGGAACTCTAGAAAAAGCTATGCTAGAGGCTTCTAAGTTTGATTCTTCAATTTTAGTAGAGGCATATGTTGAAGGCAGAGAACTTACAGTTTCGATACTTGGAGACGACGTATTTCATCCAATTCATATCAAGCCGTCCGGAGACTTTTATGATTTCGATTCTAAATATAATAATAAAGATACGGAATATATAAAAGCTGACCTTTCAGTCGATAAACTAAATGAAATTAAAGATTATGCGTGGCATGCGTTTTCTTCGCTTGGTTGCAGCAAGTGGGGAAGGGTTGATTTCATTGAAGATAATGAAGGTAATTTTCAGATAATAGAAGTTAATACTGTCCCTGGATTGACCGAAACAAGTCTTTTTCCTAAAGCTGCATCTTATGAAGGCATAGACTTCGATGAATTAATAATTAAAGTCCTTCATTTGTCTTGCAAATAATATTACTTCTAAATAGAATGCTTTCTCCTTGCTCCACATATTGATATGGGAGCTATAAATCAAGAGGAAAATAATGAGAAATTACGAAATAGTATTCCTAGTGCATCCTGATCAGTCTGATCAAACTTCTTCTATAATATCCAAACTTGATAAGCTTATAAAAGACTCTGGAGGCAATGTTCATCGTTCTGAAAATATAGGAAATAGAAAATTAGCCTATCCCATTCAAGATCAATTTAAAGCAAGTTATGGGCTCTTAAATGTGGAATGTAACCAAGAAGCAATTGATGAGATAAAGAATTCTTTTAAGTTTAATGATTCAATAATAAGGAATATCGTCTTAAGCACTAAGAAGGCTCATAGTGAACCTTCTGCCCTACTTACTCAAACCAAGGAAGATAATGAGAAAGATTCTTACCAGGAAGCCAAGGAGGCAGCAAATCAAGCCGGCGACCAGGAGGCACGAGCAGCTTCGAATAAAATTGAAAGGCCAATAGAAATGTCTGAAAAACCAGACGAATCATCAATCGATGAAAATAAAGAGGAAGCGTAATGGCGAAGAAGCAAAAGAAAAATTTCAAACGAAAAAGTGATTTCGATAATAGACCTAAGTATTGCAAGTTTACTACCCTTGGTATCGAAGAAATAGACTTCAAGGATATAAAACTTCTCAAGGAATATATAACCGAAACTGGCAAGATTATACCTGCCAGAATGACTGGAACTTCAGCTAA
>CACMAF010000022.1:0-11257 GCA_902611645.1 uncultured SAR86 cluster bacterium
TAGAAAAATTTGATCCTGAGTTATGGCAATCCATATCTAAAGAATCCGTTCGTCAAGAAGAGCACATAGAATTAATTGCATCAGAAAATTACACTTCAAAAGGAATTCTAGAAATCCAAGGGTCTGTGCTGACAAACAAATATGCAGAAGGGTATCCTGGAAAAAGATATTACGGTGGCTGCGAAAATGTTGATGTAGCAGAATCCCTTGCAATAGAAAGAGCCAAGGAACTTTATGGAGCTGCTTATGCAAATGTTCAACCTCATTCTGGTGCCAGTGCTAACTCCGCTGTCTTTCTTGCTCTATGCGATGCTGGAGACACTATCCTTGGAATGAGCTTAGATCATGGTGGACACCTTACTCACGGCGCAAAAGTAAATTTTTCTGGGAAGACATATAATTCATTTCAATATGGACTGGATCCAAAAACTGGCGAACTTAATTACCAAGAAGTGGAAGATCTTGCTAAAGAACACAATCCGAAGCTAATTATAGCTGGCTTCTCTGCCTATTCTGGAATTGTTGATTGGGCAAAATTTAGAGAGATTGCTGATTCAGTTAATGCTTACCTTTTGGTTGATATGGCACATGTCTCTGGTTTAGTAGCAGCAAAAGAATATCCCTCTCCTATACCTCACGCAGACGTAGTAACAACTACAACACATAAAACATTAAGAGGTCCAAGAGGCGGATTAATTCTTGCTAAAGATAATGAAGAAATACACAAAAAGCTCAACTCAGCCATCTTTCCTGGTACACAGGGGGGACCTTTGATGCATGTAATTGCTGCCAAAGCATTATGCTTTAAAGAAGCACTAGATCCAGCTTTTAAAGATTATCAGAAGCAAGTGAAAGCAAATGCAAAACAAATGGCCGCTACGTTCATGAATAGAGGTATAAATATTGTCTCTAGTGGGACAGAAAATCATATGTTCCTTGTTGATCTAGTTGAAAAGGGTTTGACTGGAAAAGATGCCGATGCAGCTCTTGGAAAAGCTAATATAACAGTTAACAAAAATGCTGTTCCCAATGATCCACAATCACCATTTGTAACGAGTGGTCTAAGAATAGGAACACCAGCTGCAACAACAAGAGGCTTCAAAGAGCCCGAGGTGACATTAGTTGCGAACTGGATTTGTGATATTTTGGAAGATATTAATAACCAAATTTTAATTAACGATGTTAAAGGCAAGGTTATCGAGCTTTGTTCTAGTTATCCAGTTTACTCCGATGAATTATGCACTGCCCCTACTGTGGCTTCTCTGATACAAAAGTAATCGACTCTAGACTGATAGCTGAAGGTCAGCAAATCAGAAGAAGACGAGAGTGTCCTTCATGTAATGAAAGATTCACAACATTTGAAACTGCAGAACTTTTAATGCCACGAGTGATCAAACAAAAAAACAATTCAAGAGAACCCTTTGATGAGCACAAATTGAGGGAAGGTCTTTATAGATCTTTAGAGAAAAGGCCTGTTGGGGAAGAAGAGATAGAAACTCTTATCGAAGATATAAAGAAAGATATTCGATCTTCCGGGGAAAGAGAAATACCCTCGAGACTAATCGGAGAAGTTGTAATGCAAAACCTTAGAAAAATAGATGAAGTTGCCTTCATAAGGTTTGCTTCTGTATACAGAAGATTTGAAGATATCAACGAATTTTCAGAAGAGGTTGAGAAATTAACTAGCGATTAATTATGACGTCCCCATCAGAGCACATGCACGAAGCTCTATCTCTCGCTAAAAAAGGGCTTTTAACCACAAGACCAAATCCAATGGTAGGTTGTGTCATTACTCTGGATAACAAAATTATAGGGAGGGGATGGCATAAAAAAGCTGGAGAAGGACATGCGGAAGTCAATGCTATTCAGAATGTTTTTGAGAACCTAGGCTCAAGTGCAGAGTCAGCTCTAAAGAATTCTGAAATGTTTGTGACATTAGAGCCTTGCTCTACAACAGGAAGGACTCCGCCCTGTTCTGAAACTATAAAAAGATATGGAATTAAGAAAGTTTATATTGCCTCTGAAGATATCTCACAGGATGGGTTTGCAAAAAAAGAAAAAGATATAGAAATTATTGAAGGTCTCTTAAGGGATGAAGCACGAGAGCTCAATAGAGGATTCTTTTCTAGGTTAGAAAAAAATAGACCATTTGTAACAGCTAAGATGGCAATAGGTCTTGACGGAGGAATAGCTTTAAATTCTGGTGATAGTAAATGGATTACTTCTGAGATATCTCGGAAAGATGTCCATAAACTTAGAGCCACTAATGAAGCCATCCTGACTGGAACAGGAACTATTTTGAAAGATAACCCTTCTCTTACTTCCAGAGACTCGGGATATGACATCAATGATGTAAAACATCCGTTGAGAGTGGTGATTGATAGAAATAATCACTTAAATGGAGAGGAGAATATTTTTTCTTCGGAAGCAAAGACGCTTGTGTTTACGACCAAAAATTCAAAGATTAAATCCAAAAATAGTGAAATTTGCATTATGTCCAAAAATGATTTGGCGGATTTAAACAACATAATGAGTTATTTGGCAGAAGAAAAATCTATCAATACACTTATGGTTGAATCGGGATCAATACTTTTAGATGCACTTCTGGCTCAAGAATTGATTGATGAATTAATCCTTTATAAAGCACCAAAACTGCTAGGGAAAGATAGAAATACCTTTTCTAAATTCGGTCAGAAGAATCAAAAACTGAGTACAATAGGGTTCAATATAGGGAGTATGGAAAATTTAGGTGAAGATCTAAAGGTTATTCTTACCCCAAATTAAAGATAATGAAGCTTAATAGCATACAAGAAATTATTGAAGATATCTCTCTGGGGAAGATGGTCATCCTTATGGATGACGAAGACAGAGAAAATGAAGGCGATCTGGTGCTTGCCGCGGAAAAAGTTAATGCAGATGCCATCAACTTCATGGCAACCCATGCAAGGGGCTTAATTTGTCTAGCAATCAATGAGGACAGATGTAAAAGACTAGGTCTAGAACAAATGGTAAAAAATAATGGTACTGAATTAGGGACGGCCTTTACTACTTCTATTGAAGCAGCAGAAGGTGTAACAACTGGTATATCAGCTTCAGATAGAGCAACAACAATACAAGCTGCTGTAAGTAAAAAAGCTAAAGCAGATGATATAGTTCAGCCTGGACATGTTTTTCCAATAAAAGCTCAGGAAGGTGGTGTCCTGAACAGAGCTGGCCACACAGAAGCCGGCACAGATCTCGCTAAAATGGCGGGGTTAGATCCATCTGCTGTAATTGTAGAGATTATGAATGATGATGGGACCATGGCAAGGAGAGCCGATCTAGAGGTGTTTGCAAAAAAACATAGCCTAAAAATTGGAACAATCGCCGATCTCATTCATTATAGAAATATAAGCGAAAAGAGTATCAAGCTAGTTGATAAAACTGATATTGAATCTGAGTACGGTAAATTTTCTTTACATGCTTACGAAGATACCATCAATGGGGATATACACCTCGCCTTGGTGAAAAATAAGATTAAAAGTACTGATGAAGTGCTTGTCAGAGTTCAGCAGAACAATACGCTTCAGGATATTATGGGTATTAATAAATTTGGTAGTAGATTGTCTTTTTCTCATGCAATGAAAAAGATTGATGAAGAAGGAAAAGGCGTAATACTTCTTCTATCTCACTCAGAGAGCTCCGATGAACTTCTATCTAATATTTCATTTCTTAAAGGTAGAAAACCCAAAACAAAAAATGATGGTCCAGATACCAGAATTATCGGTGTAGGAGCTCAGATATTAAAAGATCTTGGTGTAACTAAGATTAGACTATTGGGCGCCTCCTTAAAATATCCTCTCGTAGGCTTTGATTTAGAGATAACTGAATTTATAAATTAATATAATGAAAGGCCTTAAGATTAGAGACATATCAGTAAAAGCTAAACAAGGACAGTACGGGATTGTCTTCACTTCATGGAATCCATCTATAGTTCAAGATTTATTAAAGGAAACTAAAAAAGAACTTGTAAGCCAAGGAGTAGATGAAGCTAATATATACCTTAAAGAAGTTCCAGGAGCATTTGAGTTACCACTAGCGACCCAATTTATGGCTGAAAAAGAAGGTATATTGTCAGTTATTTCGCTAGGTGCAATTATAAGAGGTGATACTCCTCATTTTGATTTTATATCTAGTTCATGTCTTGAAGGTCTTCAAGAAGTTTCGCTTAAGACCCGTATTCCTGTGATATGCGGAGTCCTAACTACTAATACAATTGAGCAAGCTGAAGAAAGGTCTAACCCAAACAAAATGAATAAGGGAAAAGAATTTGCTCTTACCGCATTAAATATGGTCGATTCCCTATCTTGATCCATGAAATCCAAAAAAGATACTTCGCCCGTTAGATCGAGAGATAAAGTAATACAAAGTCTGTATGAAATTGAACTCTCTGGCTCAGATATTAAAGAGCTCTTAACAGATTTATCTCTTCAGAGTAGATATCCTCATTACAAGGACCTTCTTGAAGGTGTTATGAAATTTAAAGAGAAGATAGATACCTCTCTATCAACCTTTATGGAAAGAAAACTTTCTTCCCTTGATCCAATAGAGCGGAATACTTTGAGATTAGCTGCTTATGAGATGCTATATACAAATACAGATGCCCCGATCATTATTAAAGAGAGCATAAGATTGGCAAAAAAGTATGGTGCTGCAGATGGGTATAAGTATGTAAATGCAATATTAGATAAGATGTATAAATCTAATTCTGAGAATATTTAATAAATATAGGAGATGACCATGCTCTCTCTTCGTTTTCGGATAAACAATCACCCTCTCCCTGCCCTTTTGCATCTCCACAAAGTTTAACTTCCTTGCACTTACCATCATCATCAAATTCACATGCTAAATTTGCCGCCCCAATCGCTAGCGAGGGTTCTTGAATTGCTCTGACATAGTAGATGACTTCTCTATTAGCATCCATAAAATTAGGATCTTCAAACTCTACTAAGCAACCTTCTTGCGAAGGTTTGCATTCAAAAATCTTCCAAGTATCTTCGATTAAAGTTTCTATAGGTTCATCGGGATAGGTTTGGGGTCTAATTCTTATAATTTCTATTCTTGAAATATTATTTCTCTCATCAGTAGGATTAAAACATTCTCCATTGCATAGCTTATCTAGGTAGGCTTCAGTTATCTCACTCTCCGAGCTACACCCAGGGGCCTGTTTTTGAGAACCGAGTACTCTTACTTTGAACTTTGGATTTTCTTTCATAGAGAATTCACTACCCATAGGCATTAACTCTCCGGATGGGTGGTTAATAACATCAAACCATAATAAAATTCTTTCTCCACTCGTTGCATATACTTCTCTATTATTTAAAGAGTCCCATATAGAATTTCTATTCTTTTCTAATACATGGCTTGCTATCAATCCGCCTGTGTAAAGAAATGAGGCTATTCTTTCTCCTTGACTTGGTTTCATCCTATCAATCATTTGCTCCAAGTTAATTTCTTGTGATCTTGGAACAGCGTAGTCTTGGGAAAGTTGATTCAAACTCATGACTTGATTCGATGACTTATATTTAGAGTCAGTATTTCTAATCCTATCAATTTCCTTATAACCTGTTCCAGGTCTTGAAGAGTGATTGTCACTAGACCCAATAAAGCCAAATCTATAAGGTTCATTATTTTCTTCAGTGAAATTTCTTAAAGCTAAAGCATATTGCACTGAAGATTTTGGTCTATAGTCAAAAGCCGGTAAGTAACAATCTTTGCATTGACCACTGTCTAACCATTCTTCTGGCTTTGGATTAGGTATAGTCAATAGCCCATAAGGATTGGCTTTGGTGAAGTTATCTCTTGCCTCTTTTGCCCTTTGATTACATAGTTCTTCACTTCCTGCTGCAATCCTACATCTTTCTTTAATTATTTCACCGGCCTGAAAACAATCAGGAACATAATTTGCTGTTGGGGCTGGACAAACATATTCTCCATCTAATATCTTGAAAGCTTCCCAAGATCGATATTCCTCTGTATTTCCATGACCTGAAAATACTTCTATTAATTTTTGATATCTTGGACTATGGTCTGCAATGTTTAGTTGATTTTTCCATGTTGCCATGGGTGGAGAAGTATTTCCCCAAGCAGACCCATGAGGAATAACTAAAGAGTCTACCCCCCACTCATCTAATTTTCTATATAAATCTGACGGTCTTTCTGCTCTCTCAAGACAATCAAGTGGAAGATCTTTTACATGAGTCGAATTGTCACAATATTCAAGGTTCTTTATAATTAGCTGTCTTTGCCTATAGTTCAAATAATAAGAAATATTTTTATAGTCATAAAGCATGGCTCCTAATAATGTATAGGCTGGAGCATCTACTATGCTCTTAAAAAACTTATGGTCAGGTGCTCCAATAGGTCTTGCAGGAATATTATCTTGAAGAGATTTTAATATTACATTCTTATGTCCATAATGTTTCTCTATATCTAAGCTTGTCTGAGTCCATTCCCAACCAAGAAAGGGTACTATTGAACTTTCATCTGACTCATTAGATATTCTTGAGCAGTCTCTTAATGACTGTATTGTGTCTATCCACTCCCTTCTTGTTAAAAATTCAGCATGATCATTTATAGAAAAGAAATCTAGATTTGCACAAAACCTTGCATAGTTGCATGCATCTGCAGCCGGATGAGTTCCCTCTCCTTCTAGAATAGGTAAATTCCCTATAAAAGCGTCGAGCGAGTAGGTCGTATGAACATGTAAATCGCCAAATAAGATTGTTTTTTGGTTCAATTTTTTATCAATTGGACTCAAGAAAGGGGCATTAAATTCTTCAATTTGGCCTTGGTCTTGGGGCTTACCAAAAAAATCGAAAAAGACAGCAAAATATAGAACCAAGATAAGTGATACTATCAGCAAAATACCCTTAGCGGCTATTTTGAAATAGCTTTTCATGGAAATTAAGACTCTTCTGTAATAAGAGTGATGGATGAATTCTTCAAATCTTCAGAAAGTACGAAAAATTTTTCTCTGGAAGTACGAGAACTTTTTAGATTAACCTCAAAGATATCACCATTTCTATAACTATCTTTGAGAATAAAAGTTTCACCTCGTTTGATCTTATAAATATCTCTCTGATCTACAGCGCCATAACTCATGAAGTCGTGAATAGAGAAGGATAAATCTCTTGCGATGTCTACTCTAGTGGCATCTGACTTATAGAAAAATAAGGCAATGGTTTCGAATTTATTTGCAAGAAATTCGTCGCCTTCTTTAAACTCCAAATCAGTAGATTCTATTGACAGAGAAAAGGTTAAAATAGTTAAAAAGAGGTATCGCATTTCTTATATATCTTTTCTAATAATTGTATCTTCGCGCTTAGGTCCAGTTGAAATCATAATAACAGGAACACCTGAAATTTCTTCAATTTTCTCAACAAAAGATTTGGCATTATCATCAAGTTCTTCATATGAAGTTTGTCCTGATGTAGGTTTAAACCAGCCTGGAAATTCAAGATATTCTGGCTGAGCAAGCTCTAGATCCATAGTTTCTATCATTTCAGCTTCGGTAAGATCACTAGAGTAAGCGTTACATATCTTTATTGTTTCTAATCCGTCCAAAACATCTATCTTAGTTAAGCAAAGTCCGTCTACTCCACTGACTTTAACCATATTCTTTAGAAGGAAACCATCTAACCATCCACATCTTCTCGGTCTTCCGGTAGTAGCTCCAACCTCTCCACCCGTTTCAGCTAAGTAAGTTCCCATCTCATCAAATAACTCAGTAGGAAAAGGTCCTTCGCCAACTCTTGTAGTGTAAGCCTTGGTAATTCCTATCGTGTAATCAATATCAGATGGACTAATTCCCGAGCCAGCTGGAACACCCCCAATTAGGTTACTTGATGTTACAAAAGGATAAGTTCCTAAGCTTACATCTAATAAAGCACCTTGAGCACCTTCATAAAGAATTTTCTTTTTAGATTTTTGCAATTCTCTTATTTCTTCTATTACATTTCCAACATAAGGCTTCAGTAGTTCAGCTTGTTTCAAATTTAAATCTACCAATTCATTTAGACTGATTTTAGAAGTACCAAATGAATGTTCAAAAATTGAATTATAAAAATCTAATGCTTGCGTCAACTTATCATTTAATTTTCTTTCATCATATAGGTCCGAAATTCGCACTGACCTTCTCCCGACTTTGTCTTCATAAGATGTTCCTATTCCTCTTCCTGTTGTTCCTATTTTTGTTAAATTAGCAGACTGCTCTCTAAGTTGATCTAACTTTATATGATAAGGCTGAATAAGACTGCAAGCTGAACTTATTGTTAGTCTGTCTTCAATATCTCCTAAAACTTCTTTCGCTTCGGCTAACTCTGAGAATAAAGCATCTAGACTTACAACAACTCCTCTTGCTATAAAACATTTTATATTTTTATGACATATTGCTGAAGGTAATAAATGAAAAACAATTTTTTTTCCGTTCACTATTAACGTGTGACCTGCATTATGACCGCCCTGATACCTAACAGCGGCATCTAGATCATTTGCAAGATAATCCACCACCTTGCCTTTTCCTTCGTCACCCCACTGAAGACCGAGTAGAGAAATATTAAAATTCATAGTTGCATTCCTATAAATTAGAAACTGAAACTAAATCTAAATCAAATCCTACAGCCGGTCTATCGCTGTCTGATTGTTTTCTTAGACCATCATATCTTCCACCTTTTGCAAGCACATAACCTGCTGAATCTGCATACGCGGAAAACACAACTCCATCATGATATTTGAAACCTTGAACCTCACCTAAATCAATATGTAAAGTTATTCCCGAATTATTTATTAGCTTGCCGGCCAAGCCTTCAAGATCGTCCATAAAATTTTGAGTTGTCTCATAGTAAGAAAAACTTTCTTTTGCGCACTGGATTATGTCAATACCACCATACATATCACAAAGAGAAATCAAAGATTGTTTATTTTGATTAGAATCTGGAATTATTTTATCTAAGTCAGATTTAGATTTTTTAGAAAGCGCTATTTCTAGGTCTACAAAAATTTCTTTACCTAATTTCTTGAAAGGTTCGAGAACTGAAGAAGTAAATGCAGCATGACCTAGACTAAGAGTTATATTTTTTATACCTGCAATCTCGAGGCTCTTTAACATTAAATTTATACTCTCTAATTCAGCCTCTTTAGAAGAATCTCCAAATATTTCGGCGCCTACTTGTATAGTCGTTCTAGATCTTAAAGACTTTGATACCTTACTCTTAACAACCTCTCCTGCATAACAAAGTTTTACAACTTCATTAGATTGTATTCGATAAGCATCTATCCTAGAGGCTTGTTCTGAAATATCTGGCCTTATGGATAAATCTTTGCCAGTTAAGTTATCTTTGAAACTAAATGCATGAGACTTAATCTCATCATGAGCTTCACCGCCTATTGACTCAGATAATTCTAATAAAGGAGGAGTAATAAATTCAAAACCAGATGAAATATATTCATCAATTAATTTCCTTCTCAACATCTCCACTTCAATTGCTTTAGGTGGAAGAAGTTCATCTACGCCATCGGGTAAGCTCCAGCGTATTTTTGAACTCATCTACTAATTTGATGCTTTAGAATTATCTAGATATTTGAAAAAATCACTATCAGGATTGATTAAAAGTATATCTGACTTACTTTCAAAAGTTGATTGATATGCTTTTAAACTCCTCGTGAAATCATAGAATTCAGGATCTTTAGAATAAGCATTAGCATATGTTGCTGCTGCTAATGCATCTCCATTTCCTTTCGTTTCTTCTGCTTGTCTATAGGCATCGGCAAGAATAATAGTTTTTTCTTTATCAGCTGTTGCTCTAATTTTTTCAGCGACCTCATTACCTTGCGCTCTAAGTTCTTTAGCTAGCCTTTCTCTCTCAGTTCTCATTCGGTTATAAACTGATTCACTTACTTCTGGAGGCAGATCTATCTTTTTCACTCTCAGGTCTATTACCTCTACACCTAACTCTTCAACAGCGATGTCATCTAGTTGAAGTGTAAGTTTATCCATGAGTTCGTCTCTTTCTCCTGAAACAACCTCATTGACTGTCCTTGTACCAAATTCATTTCTTAAACCGGCATCGACTCTTTGAATTAAAAGTCTTCTCAATCTTTCTTCGTCGCCACCTGTAGTAGTAAAATACTTTTCTACATCGCTTACTCTCCATTTTACAAATGAATCAACAGTCAAAGCTTTCTTTTCAGATGTTAGATAGCTTTGAGGTGCAGCATCTAGGGTTAGTATTCTTGCATCAAATTTTCTAACTGTATTTATTATAGGAAGTTTGAAATGTAGTCCTGGAGGTACATCAGCTTCTACGACTTCTCCAAATCTTAATTTAACAGCCCTCTCAGTCTCTTTCACTACGAAAATTGAGGCCGATATTAAAGCTATAAAAGCTACCAATATAGGTATCAGTAAAAGTCTTAATGTTTTCATTATCTTCGTTCCTCTTGTCTATTTCTTCGTCTTATTTCTTCAATAACCTGATTTGTTAAGTCACTTATAGATGTATTCCCTGCAGTGCTCGGTATATTTAAGTTTTCAACTCCTCTAGCTGACTGAGCAATCTTATCTAGAGGTAGATAAAGTATATTGTTTCCACCTTCTACGTCTATCATAACCTTTGAACTGTTTGACATTACTCCTTGAATCGAATCCAAATATAAACGGTTACGAGTTACATCTGGAGCTTTTTGATATTCAGATAGAAGAAGATTAAAACGAGTCGCATCACCTTCGGCCTCGGATATAACTTGCTCTTTATAAGCCTCAGCATCTTGTAACATTCTCTGTGCTTGTCCTCTGGCTTCTGGTACCAAGCCATTAGCGTAAGTTTCAGCTTCATTTCTCGCTCTGACTTCGTCCTCTCTTGCTTTGATAACATCATCAAATGCTTCTTGCACTTGATTTGGAGGAGAGGAGTCCTCGATGTTTACAATAACAACTTCCAAACCAGTGTTATATTTATTCAAGTATCGTTGTAACCTTGTTTTAACTTCTTGAGCAATTAGCTCACGACCCGTTGTAAGCACATCATCCATAATAGAACCACCTACGACATGCCTTAAAGCACTTTCAGTAGCTTGAACTAAACTAGCATCGGCATCTCTGATGTCTAAAACATATTTTTGCGGATCTGCAATTTGGTACTGAATGGACACTGTCACATCAACTATATTTTCATCTTTAGTGAGCATTAAGGCATCGTGTCTGTGTGGTCTTACCCTA
>CACMAF010000023.1:0-11227 GCA_902611645.1 uncultured SAR86 cluster bacterium
CGAACTCCTCAGGATTATTCAAGAAACCTTCAGATATTTTTTTATAACTTGGATCAGTTTTAAGTGCTATATCAGTAGTTGCCATAATGGTAGGTACTTTTTTGCTTGGATCATGGGCATCAGGAGCCATATCCTCCTCAGCCTGGTCCTTTGCATACCATTGATGTGCACCAGCAGGACTTTTACCCAGTTCCCATTCATACTTGAATAACAACTCAAAGTAGCCGTTATCCCATTGGATAGGGTTAGTAGTCCAAGCACCTTCTAAGCCGCTCGTTATGGCATCTTGTCCAAGTCCGGTTCCGTGTCCATTAGTCCAACCAAGCCCCATTTGCTCAATAGGAGCACCTTCGGGCTCTGACTCAACTAATTCCGCATCTCCAGCTCCATGGCATTTACCAAAAGTATGTCCTCCAGCAATCAGTGCAACGGTTTCGTAATCATTCATTGCCATTCTTCCAAAAGTTGTGCGTATATCATGAGCACTGGCCATAGGGTCTGGGTTAGCATCTGGTCCTTGCGGATTGACATAGATTAACCCCATTTGAACTGCAGCGAGAGGATTATCGAGTTCCCTTTCTCCCTTGTATCGAGTATTTTCTAACCATTGCTCTTCTACACCCCATAATATATCTTCTTCAGGTGACCAGATATCTGGCCTTCCACCGCTGAATCCATAGGTTTTTCCTCCCATTGATTCGATAGCTACATTACCTGCAAGAATTAGCAAATCAGCCCAACTTATTTTATTACCGTATTTTTCTTTAACAGGCCAAAGTAAACGTCTTGCTTTATCTAGATTTCCGTTGTCAGGCCAACTATTCAGTGGTGCAAATCTTTGTGCACCAGTGCCACCACCACCCCTTCCATCTGTAGAACGATATGTTCCGGCAGCATGCCAAGTCAATCTTATGAAGAAAGGGCCATAATGACCATAATCAGCTGGCCACCACTCTTGCGAATCTGTCATAAGATCTAGAAGATCCTGTTTTAGGGCATAATAATCAAGTTTTTCGAATTCAGATTTGTAGTCAAAATCTTCACCCATGGGGTTAGATTTCCTGTCATGCTGATGAAGTATGCTCAAATTCAGCTGATCAGGCCACCAATCTTTGTTTGAAGTTCCGCTCGAAGTGTTTTTAGTCATTGAGCCATGCATGACTGGACATTTTTCAATATCAGTTTCAGTGTTATCCATAGTAATTTTTTGATAGTTAACTTATGAATGCGTAATTTACTATTTTTTTAAGTTTTGATAAATATATATTTTTCTACTTAATAATTCGATAAAATCGAATATACAATGATTACACTTAAACAAATTAACTATGCTTTAGCTGTAGCAGATACACTTCATTTTAAGCGCGCTGCAGATAAGTGTTTCGTTTCTCCCTCGACACTAAGTAATGCAATAACGGAAATGGAAATTCAACTTGGAATCCAGATATTTGAAAGAGATAACAAAAAGGTAATACTCACCGAATTAGGTTCTTTAGTTATCGATAAAGCCAAAGTTATCAAGACTGAAGTTGATGGTATCAATAAAATTAGCCAGCTAAATGCAGAGCCTCTATCAAATAAAATATCTCTAGGAATAATCCCTACCATTGGCCCCTTTCTATTGCCTATTTTGCTGCCTAAATTAAAGTCGGATTATCCAAATTTGAATCTTAATATCATTGAGGCTCAAACTGATGTATTACTTAACAAGATATCATCAGGAGAAATTGAATTAGCAATAATGGCTCTACCTTTCAATACCAATGGCTTCAATGTACATAAGTTTTGGACTGAAGATTTTTATTGGATTAGCAGAAAAAATGATCCAAGATCAAAAAAAACTTCCATAAAAGCAAAAGAGATAGATTTTGATGAGTTAATTATGTTGGAGGAGGGAAATTGTTTAAAAGATCACATCTTGGATGCATGCAAAATAAAGAATACTTCAAAAATTACTTTTAATGCATCAACTCTTAGCACTGCCATAGAATTAGTAAAAGGAGATATAGGGACAACATTTGTGCCTGAGATGGCTGTAAACCAATTATTGGTTGCTAATCCTGAACTGAAAGAAACCAAATTGGATGAAAAAGGTCCACACAGAGAAATAGCAATAATATCAAGAAATAATTATGCAGGTGATAGAGATATTAAAAGCCTGATAGATTTATTTACTGAACAATTAAACATTAACCAAAAAATCAAAGTAGGGTGAAAACACTTATCACTTTAAAAGCTTTATGAGTTAATCTAATTTATGTGAGAGAATATATCTAAACGGAGTAAATTATGGCAAAAGCTTTATATCCCGGTACGTTCGATCCAATAACACTTGGTCATATAGATATCATTGATAGAGCATTGCATCTATTTGATGAGGTTACAGTAGCTATTGCAACTAGTGCTGCAAAAAAACCCATTTTTACTCTTGAAGAGAGAATTGAGCACATTGACAAAATATTTGAAGGAAATAAAAAGGTTAAGGCAATAGGATTTACTGGTCTTGTGGTAGATCTTGCAAAAGAACAGGAATCTAATATTCTTATCAGAGGTTTAAGGGCTGTATCTGATTTCGAATACGAATTTCAACTGGCAAATATGAATAGAGCAATGTCTCCAGATTTAGAGAGCGTATTCTTGACTCCCAAAGCAAAATTTTCATTTCTTTCCTCAACACTTGTGAGAGAGATAGCCTCTATGGGTGGAAAAATTGAATCATTCGTTGACCCAATCGTAATGAATGCTTTACAAGAAAAGTTTAAAAAATAGATTGGCATTTAGGACAATAGGCACTGGCTCTTTGTCCAATTCTTTGACCTTTAATGATTGAGTTACATTGATAACATTCTTTTCCTTCACGTCCATAAACCCTTAAACTTTGTTTAAAATACCCTGGCGTATTATCTCCTCCAATAAAGTCACGTAGTGTAGTTCCTCCTTCCTCAATTGATTTTCTGAGAATTTGTACAATTTCTTTAGCAAGTAAATCATATTTTTTTCTAGGTACCTTACCTGCGATGGATGAAGGCCTAATTCCAGCTGCGAATAAAGCTTCGCTTGCGTAGATGTTTCCTACTCCAACTACAACTTTAGAATTCATTATAAAATTCTTAATGGCAACTTTTCTTTTTCTAGATTTATAAAAGAGATAATCGCCACTAAAGCTATTACCAAGAGGCTCTGGACCTAAGTTTTTTAAAAGAAAATGTGTATCGATATCCTTTGACCATAAAAAGCAACCAAATCTTCTAGGATCGCAGTACCTCAAAATGGTCCCATCTTCAAAGCAAATGTCGATATGATCATGTTTTTTGAGATTCTCTTTTTTGGATATCCTAAGACTTCCAGACATCCCTAAATGTACGATCAGATTTTCATTTGAACTCTCGAGTAAAAGATATTTTCCTCTTCTTTTTATGTTTTCAATTTTTTTCTTCTCTAATTTTCTTTTGATCAAAGATTTAGGTACAGGCCATCTTAATGAGGGTTGCCGAATTATCACCGAACTTATTGTCTTATTGATTATATGGGGTTCTATGCCTCTTAAGGTTGTTTCTACTTCTGGTAATTCAGGCACTTTCGCTCAAGCTAGTTTTTCTGAGTTTGTGAATCAGTTATTTCTTCAATCACTCTTATTAATGCTTCAGCTATCTCATTTGGAACCTCTTCTTGAAGAAAATGACCAGCTGTAGTTTTTGAAAGACGCGCATTTGGAAAATTTTGTTGCATTATGGGAAGTCCTCTTCCTAGAATGGGATCATTTTCGCCCCAAACTATTTCGGCAGGAATTTCTAATGTATTTACGTATTCTTCTACTCGGCGCATCGAAGGAGTACTTGGATGATTTGGTCCATCGGGTACCATTCTCATCATTGCAAGAGGTGCCTTGGAATTTCCACTTTCATAAACAGGTCTTCCATAAAGTTCAGCAACTTCTAAGGTCCATGAATCAGGATTTCCTTGAACACTTTTCAATCTCTCGAATATCGAAAAGATTACCTCTAGCAAAAGCTCACCAATTACTGGAGTTTTTACTAATGCATGAGCCGGAGACAGGTCAGCATTTACTCTAGGAGCATTAAAGCCCGTATTGAGCAAAACAGCTCCTTTTAGCAATTCAGGAGAAAGGGATAATGCACCCATACCGATTGGTCCGCCCCAATCTTGTCCTGCATATACTAATTCTTTAAGTTCAAGCTCCTTCAAGACCTTATTTATCCAGTAAATATGATTTTCTAAAGTATGTTCACTTGCTGGTATTTTTGAAGAAAATCCCAAACCCAGAAGGGTCGGCATAATGACTCTTACCTTATCCAGAGGTAATTTTTCTACTACTTTTCTATATAAAAACCCTGAAGTAGGGTTACCATGCATTAAAAAAATAGGGAACCCTTCCCCTGTCTCTACAATATGAACCTTCAATCCTGGTTCCACCTCTATAAAGTAACTTTTATAGTTTGAATCAACCATATTTGAAGCATAAATTGGCAGAGGAAAAGCTTCATATGTTCCTGAATCCAAAACTACTTGGCCGTTACCAGTTGGAGTAACTACATATCCATCACGAGTTACAAAGAAACTTAGGATAATCAAAGCTATAGCTATGAGAACGAGAATTCTTAGAAAAGTTTTCATAGAATTTTCAGTTCATTTGATTGCTTATTTTTATCAGGTCATCGGGGCTTAGTATTCCGACAGAAGCCTTCAGTCTCAGCATTGAAATAATATAATTGTATCTTGAGCTTGCATAATCTCTTTGTGCTTGAAAGACTCTTTTTTGAGCATCCAGCAAATCTACTGTATTTCTTGTACCAACCTCATAGCCCACTTGCGTAGCTTCAAGTGCAGATTCTGCAGATGCGAGGGCTTGTTTTCTAGCGGTGACATTAGCTACTTGAGTTTGAACGCCAAAGTGATTGGATCTAATATCTCTAATAGTCGATCTCTCAGAGTAAATTGCTTGCTCTTTAGATCGATCATAGTTAGCGTAAGCTTGCCTTCTTGCTGAGCTAATGGCGCCTCCTGCAAACAATGGTAAGTTAAACTGAATAGAATATTGTCTGGTGTCTTGTTCAACTCCAAATAATGGATTTTGAATAAAACCACCGAATTTACCCTGTTTTGTTGTACTTGTTGAGACTCTTCCAACCAGGTCTATTTGGGGAAGATGATTGGAAGCAGATGCTCTTGCTGTTGCTCGCGCCGCATCTCTTTGAAGTTTAGCTGCTTTGAGTTGATAATTATTTTTTATGCCTAAAGACACCCAGCTTTCTCGATCTAACGGATCAGGTAGTGATATTTCAAATTCATCCATTAATGGAGAAAGTAAGCTTATATCTCTACCGACTATTGAAGTAAGAGTTTCTTTTGCAGTATCCAGTTGAGATTCTTGTGCAATTCTCGATACGACTGTTAAGTCGAATGCTGCTTGGGTTTCTTGCACTTCTGTAATTGCCGCTAGACCAACATCAAATCTTTTTTTAGCTAAATCTCTCTGTCTACCTATTGCTTTTTCTTCTGCTTTAGCGGCATTTAGGCTATCGATTGAGTTAAGAACATTAAAGTAAGCTGAGGCTACCCTGATCATAGTTTCTTGTTGTTGATAAGCAAATTCTGCAGCTGCTGCTTCTGACAAAGCTGTTCCTCTCTCAAATTGAAACCATTTATCTAATCTAAAAATTGGTTGATTTAAATTCGCAAAGTAAGCATTAGAGTTGTATTGATCTATAAGCTGCTCTTCAACTCTATACTCATTCCAGTTAGTGCTTCCGGACACACTCAGTGTTGGAAGGAGGCCCGCGATCCCTTGAGCTTTATTCTCTTTTCCAGAACGGTAAGAAGCCTCAGCAGCTCTTAATAGGGGGTCATTCTTGAGTGCTAATTCGTAAACTTCAGAAAGATTTTCTCCTCTGATCGAGCTTGTCATTGTTGCAAAGATTAAGCAAAAGAGAGGGACTATTATTTTTTTTGAGCGCATTTTTTATGATCTTTAGGTGTATTAGTCTACTATAACACCTCTTAGACTCGCAACAAAATTAATTCTTAGCCTATAATGAGATTTTACTAAGGAGAAAAAATGACAATACAAGTTGGAGATACGTTACCCTCAATTAATTTAACGACCATGACCTCTGAAGGTCCTAAACCAGTTTCTTTGACAGAACTTTCTGCAGGAAAAAAAGTTGTTTTGTTTGCAGTTCCTGGAGCTTTCACTCCAACATGCAGCGTACAACATTTGCCTGGATTTCTTGAAAAGAATAGCGAATTGAAAGATAAAGGGGTCGATATTGTTGCATGTATTTCTGTAAATGACCCTTTTGTAATGCAAGCATGGGGAAAAGATAGGAAAGTTGGAGATGATTTATTAATGTTATCAGATGGAAACGGAGAATTTACAGCTGCAATAGGCCTAGAAATGGATGGGAGTGGATTTGGTCTGGGAACAAGATCCCAAAGATATGCAATGGTGATAGATGATGGAGTAGTCTCAATTTTAAACGTGGAATCTGGTCCTGGTTTAGATGTGAGTTCAGCTGAAACAATCCTTGCACAACTTTAAGATGACTAAGCCTATTTATGACATAGGACAAATTTGTGAATTAGATAAATGGGAGACTTTCATCAATGGTCAACCATTTGATATCTTCAAAAGACTTCGTGAAGAAGCACCAATATATTGGCACGAGGAAAGTCTAGATTTTGAGCCTGGCTTTTGGGCTCTCACTAAGCACGAAGATATAGTTAGAGTTTCTAAGGATCCAATGACTTTTTCATCTGCAGTAGGCGGACATTTAATGACAATGGGTGATCCCGAGGTGGTGGATCCATCTGCCGTAGCTGCAATAATTGGGAATATGATAGGAATGGATCCTCCAGATCATCAAATTTACAGAAAAATGGTAGCACCAAGCTTTACACCTAAAGCCATTAGAACACTTGAAGGTGATATGAGGCTCAAGATACGGGAGCTTCTTGAAAATGTTGAAGACAAAGGAGAATTTAATTTCGTTACTGAAATATCTGAACAATTACCTCTGTGGGTCCTTTGTGAAATGATGGGAATCCCAGAATCTGAGAGACCTAAAATAAGAGATCTAGTAAATAATCTAACTGATGCCTCAATACAGCAAGATCCTAATAATGCCTTTCAAATATGGGTCAATTATATGGAACTTTTCAAGATGGGAAGGGACATGATTGAAGAGAGAAGGAAAAGTCCAACAGATGATCTGATGAGTGTGGTTGCTAATACTAAGATTGAGGGCGGAGAACTTCCCCCAGAGTTGCTAGACGGCTTCTTTCTGTTGATGGTTATTGCTGGAAATGAAACTACAAGGAATACACTTACTGGAGGTTTGATGGCACTTACTGATAATCCTGAAGAGAGAGAAAAGCTTTTGAAAGATCCTTCTCTAATTTCAAATGCTACTGATGAAATGTTGAGATGGGTGACTTCTGTTATCTATTTCAGAAGAACTGCAACAAAAGATACGAATATTAGAGGTCAGGACATAAAAGCTGGAGACAAAGTAGTAATGTGGTACGGCTCAGCTAATAGGGATGAAGATATATTTGAAGATGGACATTTATTCAGAGTAGATAGAGAGAATGCTAAAAAGCATCTTGCATTCGGTGCTGGAGAACATCTTTGTTTAGGCAATAGATTAGGTCATATGCAGATAAGGATTTTATTTGAGGAGCTCCTAGATCGTTTTCCTAATATTCACTCAACAACAGATCCGGTAAGAATACCTTCTAATTTTTTAGCTGGAATTTCAGAACTGAAAGTTAGGATATAAAAATGATTTCAAAAGGGGACGATTTTCCTATTCATCAGTTGCCTGCGCCTGTTGCTGAGGTAGGAACTGAAAGAAACTTCTATGATAGATATTTTTTTAATGGTTATAGCGAAGATGGAAGTATATTTTTTGGAGCAGCATTTTGTGTCTATCCAAATCTTAATATAAAAGATGCTAGCTTTATCTTGGTGTTAGATGGCATTCAACACAATTTCAGATATTCGGATGTCTTGAACCACGAGAGAATGGAAACAGAGGTTGGTTCTTTCAAGATAGAAATATTAGAGCCACTAAAGAAATTAAAAATACTTATAGACGATAAAGACAAAGAAATATCTGCAAATTTAACTTTTGTAGGAAGATTTGAACCTATGGAAGAACCAAGAATGACCATCAAAAATGGCCCTCGCATTTATATGGATTCAACCCGCATGACACAACATGGTAATTGGAGTGGCTTGATAAAGTTCAAAAGCAACGAAGTTGATTTATCTGAAAAAAAATATGTAGGTACTCGAGATAGATCTTGGGGCATTCGACCTGTTGGAGCGCAAGATTCACAGATTGTGCCACCAATCAAATTACCCCAATTTTATTGGTTATGGGCTCCTGTAAATTTTAAAGATCAATCTTCTCATCTGTATTTCGTTGATGATGAGCAGGGATATGCAACAAATTGCCATTCTGTCCTTCAAAATAAGAACGAAAATATAAAACTATATGAATTAAAAAAGGAAGTTGAATACAAAGATGGAACAAGGAGAATCTCACGAGCCCGATTCTCAGCTTTAAAACATGATGGCACTGAATTAATTTGGTCTTTAATTCCCAAATATCATATTTTCATGTGTGGATTAGGCTATATGCATCCCGAATGGGGTCATGGTCAGTTCCACGGCGAAAATCAATCACTTTATGATTTTTATGATCTAAGCGAAGATCCACATGATCCACCATTCCTTCATATTCAAGCTATTTGTGATGTAGAGTTACTGGAAGGAAAATCATCTAAGAAGGGAATAGGTGCATTAGAACAACTTCTTATAGGTCCTCATCTAACTAGTGGATTCGAGAGCCTTTTAGATACTTAGGTATATGTCTCAAAAACTCTCTAAATCTTTCCTCTCTTATTACTGTAACCTATCTAAAAAAGAATTTTCTTTACTGAGTTTTGAAAGAATTTTTGGAGGAGCAAGTCGAGAAACTTATAAGATTAGACTCAAAGATAGTTTAGGCAGTGAAGAACGATTAATTTTAAGACTTTCTCAAGAAAGCTCTCTTATAGAAACTGAACAAAGAATAGAATATTTAGCTTATTCTGCTTTTCAAAAATCCAATGTTCCAGTTCCAATCTTGATTGATATGTCGGAAGATGATTCCACATTCAATGCTCCTTTCATGTTGATGAGAGAGTTGAATGGCGAAGCTGCAAATCCTTTTACTCCAAATAGCTACTCTCCTTACGAACAGGATATTGGCATTCAATTCTGGTCAATTCTCGGTGAAATAGCTAAAAAGAAAATAGATAACGAAATCTTTAAAGCTTTTGCTAAAGATCTGGATAAACCTTTTTGGAAAACCGAATTGGATAAATGGGTAAAAGTTATAGAAGAAGATTCAATTGGAGTAGAACCAATATTAGATGCCGGAATAAGATACCTATATAAGTATCCTCCTAAAGAATCTAACTATATCTGCATGGTTCATGGAGACTATAGAAGCGGTAATTTCCTTTATTTTAAGAATAAAATAACCGGTATTCTTGACTGGGAAATGGCTCATTTAGGTGATCCTTTAGAAGACCTAGGTTGGGCATTGTCTCCAATTTGGAGTTGGCAAGATAGAGACCGTCCAGCATATTTGATACCAAGAGATGAAGCTCTTGATGTTTGGGAAAATTCCAGTTCTCACAAAGTTGATAAAAAAGATCTGGAATGGTGGGAACTTTTTGCGGCAATCAAAGGTATGGCCATATGGATTTCAGCTGGAAATGAGTTTAAATCTGGAAAGAATATTGATCCTATTAATTTATTTTCTGCCTGGATACCTGGTGACATACATTTAGAAATAATTTTGAATACGTTGGAAAGTAAGATATGAAACCAGATATCAATATAGCTCTCTTAAATGCTGCTCAAGAAATACTTAATAGATTTAGCCCACTCATTGAGGATGAATATGAGAGATCTCGTTTAGGTTCATGGGGTGCCCTTATTTTAATCTCTGCCATGAAAATGGACGGAGCTGGTACTTTGCTTGATAAGGAGAATCACGACATCATTGATTGGTTACTGTCACATTCAAGAATTAATGCAGATCAGTTGGAAGTTTTTAAGTCATCTGATTCTGGAAGTGAAACCATAAGCTTTTTAGATGAAAATAATCAGAAGTTAAGGGCACTGTTGACTAAAGAGGTAGAGTTTTTAGAGAGTGGTGACAAGAAAAATGAGATATTAAGTGCCTACGGGCTCTTAAGGTCTATGCATCATAGAAGAAAAGTGAGTGATTTAGTTGGTTTACTGCAGCAAGGCCTAGATTAGCTTGTCCATTGAACAAAAGTTATAAATCCATAAGCCCCTAGAACCAAAGGTGCTAGGTAAAGCGTAGGCAAAATTACTTCTGACACTTTTCTTGCTGTTTTTTCGATTTTTTCCATATAAATATGTTATCATTTAAATTGATGTAAGTCTATAACTTCTGTGAATATAATGTGAAAAAGCTGTGAAATAGCTACTTTTTAGAATTTTCAATAGAAAATTGGACTATTCCTATACCATTCTCCCCTCTTAGAGAATAAAGCAGATAGTTTTTACCGTCTTCTAAAAAAATTGCTGGATCTCGAAGCTGATTAACTGGAATATTTATTGCGCTTTCAACAGATTCATAGTTTGGTAACAAAGCACCCTCCCAAATCTTCTCAGGTCTAAGAACCTCGATTGGTGTAGAGGCTTTCCACATATTTGATGGAAGTGAAAGGTCAATTGTCGAGAGAAGTATACGTTCTGGCTTGTCTCCCTTTCTTGTGTGAAAGACAAGTAATTCATCTCCATTAACCATCACTGCGCAGTGCCTCGTTTCTGTTTCCATTATTTGATTAACAATAGTGAAATCTTCTATATCTCCAGTATTTTTATATATAACGCCGGGCATAGATATCGCATAATTTTTACCTTTATATGCAAATTTTCTAAAATAAGGCCATCCAACTATTTTCCTATTTGCTACAAAATTAATTCCATCTTTGGATGTGGCCACTCTTGTCTTCTGGAGGCCAAAATCATCTAATCCATGAAAATACAGGATTATTCTCTGATTAGTTTTATCAACATGGACATCTGGTGAAGCAATATGGGGAATGGTCATGTCATCAATTTTCGTTGGTATGTGTGCGATAAGATCAACATGGGCATTTCTATCTCCCAAGTCAT
>CACMAF010000024.1:0-9799 GCA_902611645.1 uncultured SAR86 cluster bacterium
GCTCACTTCTGTATTTGCCGAAGAAGGTTTTAAACCTTATAAAAAAGATTATGAATCATTGGATGTGCTCACTGGAAAAGAATGCAGTATAAATATTGAAGGTGCTGATAAAACTGTAGAGGTCTTAGGTGTGAACGACAAAGGAGAAATACTTGTCAAAGATGGTTCAGAAAATCTTAGTCTTCGTTATGGCGAAGTTTCCATAAGAGAACTATAATGCCCCTCGCGCTGGCGTAGCTCAGTTGGTAGAGCAGCTGATTTGTAATCAGCAGGTCGTAGGTTCAAATCCTATCGCCAGCTCCATTCATTGGAGAGATCTAAACCACTTTTGATTTCAGGATTTTTCAGGTGCTTCGTTCAATTCACCGTAATCTAAAATTGGTGCGGCATCTATCTCTTCAGCACCAATGAATTGAGCCACTCTTTGCAAGCAAGAGACTATCATGCTTTGCTCCCAATCATTTAAATTAGAGAACTGTTCTTTAAATTTATCTTGTAAAACGTCGGGTGAAGATTCAAGAATTTTAAAACCCTTTTCGGTAATATTTAGATATTGAATTCTTTTATCATTTATACCTCTTTCTCTTGTTATCAAATCATTTGAGAGCAATTTATTTATAACAGTAGCGATAGTTGTATGTCGAAGAGTTGTTATGTAAGAGATATGACTAGGTGTAGTGTGTTTTTTATTTGCGATAATCTGCAGAACAATATGTTGTGTTGGAGTGAGTTGGGATTTCTTTGCTAAGGATAGAGAATTAATTTCAGTAGCCCTCATGACTCTTCTTATTGCAATTAGGGCCTCCTCTAGATGATTATCTTCCATTTGTGTCTTCCATTTTCTGCGGATCATATACCTCTATATATACTCCTCGCAATAGGCTAAGCATTGCTGCGATAAGAATAAAAATAAAAGGTAAAGCCATTGATATGGCTCCTGATTGAATTGCCGAAAGTGCGTAAGAGCCACCTCCTACTAATAGAACAACGGCAATCAAACCTTGAATGATTGCCCAAATCACCCTTTGAATTCTTGGTGTATTATCTTTTCCGCCCGAAGTAATAGTATTGATTACTAGTGATCCTGAATCTGAGGAAGTAACAAAAAATAGTACCAACATGAATAAGGCAAACAAACTTGTAAAAGTTGGGAATAAAAGATTATCTAGCATATAAAAAAGTACTAGAGAAATATCACTCACTGGTTGGCTTAACTTACCTATTCCTTCTTGAAATTGAAAAATTGCAGCCTCTCCAAAAGAAGAGAACCATACTAAGCAAAATAAAAGTGGTGCAAACATAACAACTGTTAAAAATTCTCTTATAGTTCTGCCCTTCGAAATACGCGCAATGAACATTCCAACAAATGGAGACCAAGAAATCCACCAAGCCCAATAAAAAATGGTCCAATCACGATACCATTGTTGATCATTTGGCCTATTCCAATTACTTAGTTCAGTTAAGTCCTGAAAATATGAAACTAAATTTCCTCCATAACCTGAAATAATTTGATAAGTTGGACCAGCTATCACTACAAAACTTAATAAAAGCAGGGCAAGTCCAATATTGATATTGCTCAAAACTTTTACGCCTTTGTCTAGACCTCTAAAGACAGAAAATATAGCTACTGCAGTTATGAAAATAATAACTAAAGATTGACTTAACAAAGTGTTTGGAATTTCAAATAGGTAATACAGACCAGAAGATGCTTGTTGAGCTCCTAGTCCAAGAGAAGTTGCTAAACCAAATAAAGTTGAGAGTACTGCAATTATGTCAATTAAATCGCCCTGCCATCCCCAAATCTTATCGCCCAACAAAGGATAAAATATTGATCGAATTGTCAAAGGTAGTTTCCAGTTGTAACTAAAGAATGCTAGAGATAATCCTATGACAGCATAGACAGACCATGCATTGATTCCCCAATGAAAAATAGTTGCACTAAAGGCTAATCGATGTGCCTCTTCAGACTGAGGTATTACGTTGAAAGGTGTACCAAAAACCCCTGTGTAATATGAAAGAGGTTCTGCAGCACCATAGAAAGTCATGCCTATCCCTACACCTGCAGCAAATAACATACATACCCATGACAAAAATCCGAACTCTGGTGTTGAGTCCTTACCTCCAAGAATAATCTTTCCAAATGGAGAAATAATTAAGAAGAGAATAATTATGGTAAATGCTGACATGCATAGAGTGAATAAAGTATCAAAACGAGAGACAACAAAATTTCTTGTATCCGATAACAATTGGTTTGAAGCTTCAGGATAAAGGAGAACTAAACAAGAAAAGATTATTGCAAGTCCAGAACTTATAAAAAAAACTGGAGAGTTAATATCTAAACCAAGAAAGTTTATATTTTTTCGAGCATGAGCTTCTATAGAAGATAAATTTCCTAATTTTGTATTCATAAAATATCCTAATTATTTATATAAGCTACATCTTCTGCTTTAAGCAGATCCTTGTCTAAAACATTAAGGAGTGGCTTTAGATATTTTGCATAAGGTTTCCATCTTCCCATGCCGTCTTTATTAACTGGGCGTCTAACTTGTTCCGAACTTGCTGTTCTAACCGATCTATCTGTTTCATAAAAAGATATACAATCTTCCTCGAAAGGTAAATCTAGAAAATTAAGAATCCTATGAACTTGCCCTTCTAAATCCTCTACTACATCTTCGTTGTTTACCCGCAGTATCTTTTCCGGCAAAACTTTGTCCCAATGATCCATTAATTTGACATAGCTAGTATAGTAACTTCCTGCCTCTTCAAGACCATATGTAAATTCTTGTCCTTGTGCAAAAAGTTGCTTAAACATACTGAAGCAACAGTCTAATGGATATCTTCTTGCATCAATTATCTTGGCATTTGGCATGATTAAGTGAATCAAACCAATATGCCTGAAGTTGTTTGGCATTTTATCAGTAAACATTGGAGCATCTTTTCTATGCATCCTTGTGTCTTCAATAAAACCTCTCCCTAGTGCTTCTCTTTGCTCTGCACTTAAATTCTTCAAACTTTTAGGATAGTTTCCTTCTTTCCCATAAATATCATCACCTCTCAGACTTTGGGCAATTGATAGAATATTTGGTAGCTCTAACGTTCCATCTATCATTGAATGAGAGGCTAAGATCTGTTCTATTAATGTAGATCCAGCTCTAGGTAGACCCAGAATAAATATTGGGTCTTTAGTGTGATAGCCTCCATCGCCTAAATCGTTGAAAAAATTTTCATTACAGACATCTATTTGGGCCTGTAATTCTTTGTCCATTCTCTCAATAGAATATAGACTTTGATTTTTCTTTATCTGGTTGCCCCTAACTAAATGATGAAATGCTTCTTCAAACTCATTATTGGCCTCACATCCCTGAGCAAGAGCAAAGTGAAAATATGCTTTATCCCTTAAAGACAAATCTACCCTTTCAACTTGCCTTCTCATTTCATCCATTTCTTTTCTGGAGAAAGTGTAAGTCTTTAAATTTGCTAGAGAAAAGAAAGCTTCTCCATGATCGGGCTTAATTTGATAAGCAGATTTATAACTTTCTATTGCTTTATCAGTTTGACCCAAAGTTTTTTGTGCATGTCCTCTTGAGGTAAGAGTACTGAAATTGAAAGGATTCTTTTTAAGGATATCATCAAGCAAGCTAATAGCTTCTTCATGACCTCCGTTTTGCATTATCTCACTCGCCTTGTGAGCTTGATAGTTGAGATTATTTGGAAATTGATCACAAAGAATATTTACTTGTTCCATGGTTTTAGAAAACTTCTGTTTCTTTCTTAGTATGGTGGCATATTTCATCCTTAAATCACCATCTTGAGGCTTAAACTCCACGGCCTTTTCAAGCAAAAATTCAGCATCATCAAAATAACCTAACCTGTTAGCTATTTCAGCCAATAATGTCATTGCATAGGTGTGTGTAGGATGTTCTTTTAAAAAAGCTCTACACTTTGCCTCAGCCAAGCCAAGCCTGCCTTCATTAAGAATCTGATCTATATATAGAAGGGAGCCAGGAAGAGATTGAAGTTTTTTAATTTGTTCTGCAGCATGTTCAGCAGCTGGCTCATTTTTATTCTTTACAAAATATTTATATAAGAAACTCCAGGAACCAATCAAAGCAGGATTCAACTCGCAAGCCTGCCTATAGTGCATAACTGCTTTTTCTTCATTACCCATATCTCTATTAAGATGAGCTAATTCTTGATAAGCTCGCCCCATATCAGGAGCATTGACCAGCAAGTCTTCGATATATTTTTTTGATTCTTTAAACTGTTTTAAATATCTTGTAGAAACTGCAGCAAGATACAGACTGTCAATATTGCTCGGATTTTCTTTGAGAATAACTCTTAATAGATTTATGGCATCCTCAAATCTATTATCCTTTACTGCTTGAGTTGCATCACTTAAATCAACAGATAAAGTTTTTTCATCTATATTGAAATTATCTTCTTTCATTTTTTTTATTCAGTAAAGGATACAAAATATTATTAATTTTAAGAATTAAAAAGGGAGCCTCAGCTCCCTTTATTAATAGCCATTTGTGATATTTAAAAGTTGAGCTTATACCTTAAACCAACAGTCATGGGTCTTATAACAGCAACTCTTTGTCTATCAAAAACATAATTATTACTAATTTCTGCTCTTTCATCTGTAATGTTATCTATATAGATTTCTGCTACCCAACCATCATTACTGATGCCTGCCCTTACATTCGCATAGCTATAACTATCTTGTTTTGCCTTATTAGGCTCAATAATATCTGAATAACTTTTATCAGAAGCTATAAGCTGACCTTGAATATGACCTAGGTTGCCCGAAGACATTCCCCACTCATATCTGGCGGCTACATTAGCTTGCATACCTGGTGCAAAAGCCAAATCTTTTCCTGCTACAACATCACTTGTAGTAAGTGACTTTTTGATTTCAGTGTCTAATAAAGAGAAAGCTCCCGATAACATTAATCCTTCGATATTTGGATAGTAAATAAAGTCTCCCTCTATACCTGTGATATCTGCATCGGCAGCATTATCGGAGAAGAATAAATTAGCAATACTAGGATCGAATATTGTTGTTTGCAGTCCCGATACATCAACCATAAACACACTACCGTTAAATCTCAATCTACCATCTTGTAAGACTGTCTTCCAACCGAATTCATAGTTAGTCACTTCATCTGAATCAGTAACCGGTCTGACGGTATAAGAACCATCTGGGGTTGATTGACCCGCCGGACGATTTAATAATCCCGGTCTGAAACCTTCTGACCAAGTAACGTAATACATAACATCATCGGACTTGTTCCAAGAAAGGGTGGCCTTTCCTATCACTCCATCAGATTCAGCTTTATCAGGATAATTTAATTCGTCAATGAAAGGATTGCCTGTTAGCACTCCTGGTTTATTAAACGCCGCTGATAAATTCGTACCAAACCTTTGTTGATCTCTTTGCTCTAATCCTCCAAGAAAACCAGTAGTAAATGAAGCATTAGCTGAACCTTCTAAATCTACTGCTATGTCATACCATCGAGCACCGACAGTTAGTTCTACACTGTCTGATAAATCAATAGCTAGCTCACCGAAAACCCCTTTTTGTTTATCAGTTCTCTTAATATCATTGATAAACATTACAGGTGGCATATATGGACCTCTGCCAGAATGCCATCCGGGAGCAGCATACTGCTTAGATTTAAGGTTGCCATCACTGTCCAGTAAGGCTTGATAGCCAGCTACAGAAGTATCCGTTAAGGCGTAATTTGGTCCCCATCCTATGTCACTTTCAACAGCACCAGGATAGGTAAACATATTATGTTCTAGCAATTCCAGATCACTCATAAAGGCGCCAGCAGTGATACTCATTCTGTCGTTGATGGGTGCATTTATTCTAATTTCATGTGTTTTAACTTTGGAATCTGTAATCGAATCAACGAACATATCAGGAGCCGGACAAGCACCAGTAGGTACATTTCCAGGTGCATATTTCGTATAAGTTACATAATAATCACAAATATAATATGGCAAGTATTGGCCAACAAAAAGATAGTCAGTGTAATCAATAATTTGATCAGAATTTCTATCTGTATAAGCACCGGCGTAAACAACTTCCAAATCTCCTATTGAACCCTCAATCGTTAAGCTCATATTGTCGAATTCATCTTCTAAAGTATCGTTGTGATATCTTTGGATTTCCAAATCACCTAATGTAGGATCTGTAAAAAATACTCCATCAGACTCAATTGTTTGATTAGATACTGAAAGTAAAGCGTCCCAATTATCGTTGATCTCTTGAGCTAAACTTAATCTAAAGCCTTCATAAGTGACTTCGTTTATATCTTCTTTAACTATAGCATTCGCATCTGCAAAAGTTACTCCTGAAAGGTCTGCTCCAGCTTGAAAGCCATTTCTTGCAGCAGAAACGGGAAGTCCATTACTTCTAATTGTTCCTGAAGGTCTAAAACGAGCAGACTGGCTGGCATCTACTGTTCCAGCCACTTGATCGATATAGCCACCTTTTCTGTCTCTGTAAGCAACAAATCTAGCAGCTGTAGTTTCACCAAGAGGAATGTTAGAAACTAACTCTACCTTACCTCCGTTATCACCTTCAGACATATGTCTAAATTCTGTTTCTATATTTGTTTCAGCCACTCCAATTTCAGGTTTGTTTGTAATCATTCTTACCACACCTGCCTGAGAGCTAGCTCCAAAAAGAGTTCCTTGAGGTCCTTTTAAGACTTCTATACGACCAATATCAGCAGCATAAACATCCAAATTTCTTCCAGGCTGAGCTAGTGGTTGCTCATCTAGGTAGAAAGATACGTTTGGAGCTAAACCACCTACACCTGCTGTTGTGAGGTTAGGTGTCGTTGATGCAAGGCCTCTTATATAAATGGTACTTGTACCAGGCCCTGCTCCTCCCGCGGTTACACTCGGGAGTTGTAATAAATAATCTTCAAATACATTTACACCTAGCTCTTCTAAAGAACTTTCTCTAAGAGCAGAAACAGATAAAGGTACATCTTGCAGGCTTTCTGCTTTCTTTCTTGCTGTGACGACAATTTCTTCTACCGCATCTTGCGAAAGCACATATCCACTGAAAGCTGAAGCATTTAAAAGAATAAAAGTTGAAAAATAGAAGGTCAATTTTTCTCGAATTTTTCCAAACATTGTTGGTTTCCCCTTTAAGCAAAATAGCTTAATAATTATATTTACTACGTAAAGTGTAGTATATGTTATGAAATAATCAAGTTAGTTAGTCAATAGTTCTATCTTATAACTATTTTTTAGTTGATTTTACGTAATGAAGACGTTCTGAGTTGGTTTTACTGGCAAAGAATGAAAATTAATAAAGGAGTAATTGAAAGAGCACTTGCTATTGTTACTAGTTTAGTGGGCTTTAAAGCAACTAAAAGACATAAAAGAAATATAAAAATAGCTGCTAAGAATGATGTTAATTCCATAGTTAAAGCTTTTGGACAAGTCTGGTTAAAATATTACCTTTAAGGCCTGATTGAATAGAAGCAATCTTATCATCGTCTGAAACTTGTAAAATTTGTGTACCTTTAGCCTTAAAGCGATCTATCTCTTTTTGAATATCCGAGACTTCAAATATGATTTCAGTAACACCCTCTCCACGTTTCTTTATGGACTCGGAATAAATACTACCTTCCTCTGACTTCATCAACTCAAAATGAATTCCACCCAGTGAGAATTCTTGACAGATGGTCTTCCATTCTTTCCTTTTAATTGAATTGTTTAATTTCTCATAACCCAAGTCTGAGTAATAACTTGCTGCAGACTCAAGATCATTTACACTTATCCCTATTCCCATAAATTTCCATTGATTTACCAAGGGATGAGATTCATTATTCTTGCGCCAAGATTTTTCCCAATCGTCAGCTGGAGGTCTTAATGAGATCATCAAGTCTCCATGTAACCTAGTATCTATATAATTTTCTATCGTTTTACCGTTTGTTGTTACATTAAAAACCAGATCACAGCCGCGATCTAAAAAATACTGGGTGTCATTTTCAATATCGGTAGTATTGAAAGCTATGTGGTTAATGCCATTGCCCTTTTTTTCTAAATAACGGCTTATAAACATTCCAGGACCGGGTTTCATAGGGAAAATTTCGAGCTGACAGTTGCCAATCTGAGATTGGCCATCTCTAAAATGATGAGCTCCACCAGTTTGGTATTTATGAGAAACAGGATCTCCATCGAGCTCTCTAAAGAAAGTTATTTCTCCTTCTCCTGCGATAAAGGGTTGTAATGGTTGAGGTCCTACGCTTACACCTAAGCCTATTGATTGATAATATTCTAAAACCTCATCACGATCGGTAACCATCATGCCCAGGTGATTAAAAGACCAATTAAATTTCATGCCATGTAACCGCCATCTACGTTCAAAATTGTACCGTTTATATAACTTGATGCATCAGAAGCAAGAAAAACTGCAGCATTAGCCATTTCATTGAAAGTAGCAACTCGGCCTAAGGGTATATTTTCTGGACCAGTTGACCAAGCTTCAAATTTTTCTTGATCAGATACTTCTTTTTTTTCTTCCTCAATATTTGTTCTTTTCTTTTTGATATTTTCTTGTCCTGGAAATTCTTCCCACTCTACCAAGGAAGGGGCTATAGCATTCACTCTTATGTTATGAGGTCCTAAATATCTAGCATACTGTCTGGTCATCATAGCAATACCAGATTTAACAATTGCATAGTTACCCATAGCTTTGTCAGCATGAGCTTTTAGGCCTCCGCGCGATGTTAAATTTATTATGCTGCCGCTGCCTTGCTTCTTCATTATTGGAGATACTTCTTGAATTGTGAGCCAGTAACCCTTCAAGTTAACATTACTGAGCTGTTCCCAACTTTCTTCATCTAAATCAACAACAGATTTCATGTGATACATCACTGCCACATTCATCAAGATATCAATACCACCAAATTCAACCATCACCTTATCAACCATTTTTTTTACATCCTCTTGAGAAGAGATGTCGGTTTTTAGAAAAATAGACTTTCTTCCCATTGCCTCAATTTCTTCACTTACTGCCTTAAGTTGACCAGATTCAATATTTATATCAGTAACAGCGACATCAGCCCCAGCTTCAGCAAGACCTAAAGCAAAACCCTTACCCATATTTCTTCTTGCACCAATAACCAAAGCTTTCTTACCGCTTAATGAAAATTCTGAAAGTGACATAAAACCAATAATTAAAATTAATAAATATTTACATTAGGTTCTTTTAAGAAAAGGATCAACAACAACTGCACTTATTAAGACTGGAAGGTAGTACTAATCGCGAAGTTGAACTCGTAAAATGTTTTGACCTGGAAATGTCTCCACCTTTTGTTTCTTTAAGTTTTTTATTGAAAACCTGTTCTTCCTGCTCAGATAAATAATACCCGGTATCAATTTCGAAACTGTGTTTTCTTACCTGAGTATTTATGGAAATTCTCGAATTATCTAAGATTTTATATTCATTAAATTTCTTTCCATCACATAAGACTGTTATCTCCTTGGCATCTGGCAGATTAAATACTTCAATGTTTGTCTTTTTATTTGTCTTTGTTTTATCACCATCAGAAATACTAAAGTGCAATTTTCCCTTTCGGTCATTATGAAATGCTTTCTCAATAGATACTGAAGGAAAATCAACGCCTTCAATACTAGGAGAATAGAACTTTGTTAGATTAGGTTTATTAAAGAGACTCTCCCAAGCTTCAGGTTCGCAAACTTCAGCACACATTGCTAGAGCAGAGAGCTGTCCTCTGGGCCATTTTTCACCAAGATTAAACCAAAATCC
>CACMAF010000025.1:0-9708 GCA_902611645.1 uncultured SAR86 cluster bacterium
ACAATGTTTGGTGTAATCATTGCTGTGGTTGTGGTGGCACAAATTATTTTGGCAAATTATTTGCAATCAATTTATTAAATACAAATATTGAGACACAAAACTAAGGAGAGAATATGAACTCAAAAATATGTGAACTTCTAGATATAGAATTCCCTTTAGTAGCTTTCACCCACTGCAGAGATGTAGTTGTAGCGGTATCTAAAGCAGGTGGATGTGGAGTTTTAGGCGCTGTTGGTATGTCACCAGAACAGTTAGAGAAAGAATTAACATGGATAGATGAACATATAGACGGAAAACCTTACGGAGTTGATGTTCTAATTCCCAACAAGATGGTCGATCAAAGTGAGAAATTTGATGCAGAAAAATTAAAAGGAATGATTCCACAAGAATATGCTGACTTCAGAGCAGATGTTCTTGAAAACCATGACATAGAGGCTTCGGAGTTAAGAACTATAGATACAGCTGGTTCAAGTTTTGCTGCAAATACAAAAGCTGATGGAGCAAAAGCTCTTTTAGATGTAGCTTTTAGCCACCCTATCAAACTAATTGCTAACGCGCTGGGCGTGCCACCCGATTGGATGCTCGAGATGGGAAAAGAAAATGATGTTAAGGTTGCAGCACTTTTGGGAACTGCTCAGCATGCAATCAATCAGGTAAAAGCAGGTGTTGATATATTAGTTGTATCTGGTACGGAAGCTGGAGGCCACTGTGGAAGTGTTTCAACCATGGTACTCATACCTGAAGTTTACGAAGCAATTCAACCGTATGGTGATACACCAATCTTGGCTGCTGGAGGAATAGTAACTGGGAAACAAATGGCAGCAGCAATGACAATGGGAGCATCTGGTGCTTGGTGTGGTTCAGTATGGCTGACTACTGTGGAATCAGAAGTCCCTCCTGTTATTAAAGAAAAAATGGTTGCTGCTAATTCAAGTCAAACAACAAGATCAAGAAGTAGAACAGGCAAGCACTCGAGACAATTAGTATCTCCTTGGACACAAGCATGGGAATCAGAACAAGCTCCAGATCCTTTACCTATGCCTCTACAGCCGATGGTAGCTGAACCCGCTTTACAGAAGGTTGCTAAGCTAGCTGAAGGTGGACATGATGGAGCTAGAGACCTAGCAACTTATTGGGTTGGACAAGGAGTAGGTCTAATGAATCAAAGCATTTCTGCGAGTGATGTTGTTCAGGAATTCAAAGAAGATTTTGTAGAAGCTTATGAAAGATTAACAGGTTTTGTATCTTAATTAACTTCTTTACCATCTTGAAGAATTAAAAACTGTCTGTTTTCATCATTCAGGTCCTCAGTAAGAGATTGAGATATTACTCTTTTAGACCCCTCCGGTGCATACTGGAGAATATAAGATTTTCTAATATCATCTGATAAATTAGGCCCCGTCCTGTGCGGTGTTAAAGAAGAGAAAATTGCTATACTGCCTGCCTTCAGAGGTAAGCAAACTGCTTGGGATGAGTCTAAAGGTATTTCATGACCTAAATCTGTATTTTCATGGAAGAGAGTCCCCCGTCTATGAAGTCCAGGCATCACCCAAGGACAGCCATTAGATTCATCTGTATCTGTAAGAGCTACCCAACAAGTTAAGTAGGCCTGCGGCTCAATATAGGTATAACCATTGTCTTGATGCCAGGGAAATTCGTCTTTGGTACCTGGTTTTTTGTATACTGCTTGATCCCAATATAACCTCACATCAGGTCCGATTAAATCTCTGCATATGTCAGTAAAAACTTTATGTTTACTGAATTCTTTAAGTTCATCAGACTGAGTTACAAGATGGGTGGTAAAAGTAATTTCTTCAGCTCTAGCAATAAAAAATTTACCACCATCAAGGCCTTTTAATGCTTCAGTTACATTGAACTCATAAGGGTCAATTTGATTTACTACTTTGTTGACTTCTTCATCTGAAAAAGCATTTTCAAGTACAACATAACCTTTTTCGTTAAATGATGTGATGTCTTCATCGGAGAAGAATGTGTAAGGGCCATCAGGCATGGTCCAAGAAAAGCTCTTATTACTCTCATGTAACCTAATATCTTTATCCATAACTATCTATCAAATTTTAATTGAACGCCTAAATTAGTTTCTACAATTTTTCCATTATTGTAGGCAAGTTTACCATTCACAATAGTACTCATAATCTTTGAGCTAAAGGTCTCACCTTCAAAAGGCGACCAGCCACAGAAATAGAAAGTATTCTCTTTAGTAACTTTATGCTTAGATTCTAGATCTACGAGAACACAATCTGCCCAGTAACCTTCCCTAATGTAGCCTCTATCAACAATTTTGAATCTATCAGCAACTTTATGTGAAAGATAGTATGGGAGATCATTCAATGAATAGATTCCTTCTTTAACAAGTTCCAAAAGAACAAGTAGTGAGTGCTGTACACTTGGAATACCAGAGGGACAATTCATATAATCATTTGATTTTCCTTCCAAAACATGTGGAGCATGATCAGTAGCAACATAATCGATATAGCCCTCTAATAACGCCTTTCTTAATGCATCTCTATCTGTAGACTCTTTCAAAGATGGATTACATTTTATTAAAGTCCCTTTGGTTGAGTAATCATCACTTGAAAAGTAAAGATGAGGAATGCAAACTTCTGCAGTAATCATTTTTTCATTAAAAGGTTTATTGGAGAAAAGTCCTACTTCTTCTTTGGTAGTTAAATGAAGTATATGCAAATTAGAATTATATTTTGTGGCTAATTCGATAGCTTTTTTTGAGGATTTTAAACAAGCCTCTCTGGATCTAATGAGGCCATGCATTTCTACAGGAATCTGTTCTCCATATTTAGCAAGATATTCTCTCTCTAATGATTTTATCATTGGGTCGTCCTCGCAGTGGGTAGTAATAATTACCGGAGATTCTCTAAAAAGGTCATTCAAAGCATCCTCACTATCAACATGAAGATCTCCAGTAGAAGAACCCATAAATATTTTAATTCCACATACCTCCCTAGGATTTATAGCTTTTATTTCGTCTATATTGGAGTTGGATGTGCCCATGTAAAAAGAGAAATTAGCTGACGAAGTCTGGTTGGCAATGGAAATTTTATCTCTCCACAAATCAAGGCTGAGTGTAGGTGGGATTACATTCGGCATGTCCATAAAAGAGGTTGTGCCACCGGCAACAGCGGCCAAGGATTCAGTTTTTATACTGCCTCTTTCCGTCAGGCCAGGTTCTCTGAAATGACATTGATCATCTATTACTCCAGGCAATAAATAATGACCTGTTGCATCAAGAATTTCTCCTTGAGGCTTTATATCATTTGCTATTTTCTCAAACCTACCTTCTTTAATAAGAATATCTTGTTCAGTTATTGAACCTTCATTTATAACTTTACAGTTTTTAATGGTGATTACATTACTCAATATGGTTTGCTCCCTGATGTGGTTAATCTATGCATTGTCCTTTCATTGTCTCCATATCCATGTTCAGCAAAATGCTGAACACTCCTATTGTCCCATACAATTAAGTCACCTTTCGACCATTTATGTCGATAAATATATTTTTCTTGGGATGCGTGACTATATAGAAATTCAAGCTTTTGTTGAGACTCTTTGGGATCTAAGTCTTTAATTTTTTTAACGAATGCTTCTGTGACATAAAGTGCCTTTTTTCCAGTTTCAGGGTGCTCTCGAAAAATTGGATGCTCTACTGTCTTGGCATCCTTCAGATCTCCTCCTGACAACATTAATACTCCTATATTGCTATGAATTGCTTTTTTTTCTGAGAGCTCTGATTTTAGATCATGATCTAAATCATCATAAGCAAGATACTGATTAGAGAATAGAGTATCTCCTCCTTCTTCAGGTACTACTAAAGAGTATAAAAGTGTTGCATCTGGAGGTGATTCTTCAAATGTTACATCCGAATGCCAATGAGCATTTGTATGATATTGCTCACCATAGTTTCTAATTTCAATAATTTCTGGATATCCCTCTATGCCTTTAAAGACTGGATGAACTAAAGGTTTGCCCCATAAACTTGAAATATTTTTCAGTTGAGATGGATTTAATCTCTGATTTCTAAAAATAAGGACCGAGTTATCTAGAAAGCATTGCCTGATTTTTAAAGAATCATCCTCGGAAAGAATATTTAGATCTAATCCTGATATTTCGGCGCCTAAGGGTTTTAAGATTTTAATATCCATATTATTTTAATTTATGGACTTTGATTTGTCCGTACTCATGACCTGCCCCATTGTAATATTCGGCATTTGTTCTATCTAATACAGTTCTTACTAAAGAAAGCATTTTTTCACTGTTGCCACATATTATGGTTAAAGGCATTTCTTCTTGGTTCAAAAAAACAAAGTTTTCAACTGCAATATCTACTTCATGATGTCTATATCCATGAAGATCTAGAACATGACTAGACACAACTTCTAGGAGTTCCTGATCAATCTTCCATTGAGAGCACCAGTTGCTTCTCCTTTAATGAAAGCAACTTCCCCTGAAACAATGGTGTAATCATAACCTGAAGCTTTTTGAACAAGTCTTCGTCCTCCGGCAGGCAAATCGTTAATAATTTCAGGCTCATGCAAAGTTAAGCCTTCATAATCAATTATATTAATATCCGCTTTATAGCCCTTTTCTAATACTCCTCTATCTTTAATACCCAGTAAGTTAGCAGTTTCTGATGTTTGCATTTTGATAACTTTTTCTAAAGGTAACTTCGATCCCCTGCTTCTGTCTCGAGACCAATGCTGTACAAGTGTTGTCGGAAAACTAGCATCACTTATAGCACCACAATGTGCACCAGCATCGCCGAGACCTGAAATTGTATAAGGATGTTTTAGCATTTTCTCTACAAGGCTCAAGTCACCCGTCTGATAATTAAAGAGCGGATGATAAATCAATGCTCTACCATCTTTTTCGAGCATCGCATCATAAGCTATTTCTTGTGCAGTCATATTTGACGAATTAGCCAAAGATTCAAATGACATGTCTGGATCCGGCTCGTAATTAGCAGGTTCACCTAATTTAAACATCTTTGTATAAGAATTAACTATTTCATCCACTAATGGATTGATAGATATGGAACTGTCATTAAGTAGCTTTTCTTTGAATTCATCATTGCTCATAATCTCGACTCTCTCTTCTAAAGCAAGGTCTGCTATTTCCATATAAGTAGGATGAAATCTAAATGGATTCAAAGTTGCTGTCAGACCCATCAAGATGCCTGTTGCTCTAGGAGGTACTTGTCCGTACATATTTATGCCTTCAGATTGGGCTTCTTCAATCCCATCAAGTAATTGCTGCCACCATTCTGGACGTGCATCTTGTTGTTCTACTGTTATTGATATTGGTCTTCCAGATTCTTTTGACATTGCTTTGAAGATATCAAACTCAGAGTCAAAATCATAAAAATCTGATATCCCTTGCAAGACACCCTGATTTATTTCACCTAGAGATTTGGCTATTTCTACTAATTCATTTTTGTGAGCAGTAATGCTTGGAGTCAAATTACCATTAACATCATTATGTTTCTCAGTCCTAGAGGTGCTAAATCCAAAAGCGCCCGCCTTTATTGCCTCCTGCACAATTTCTTTCATTCTATCGATTTCTTCTTGCGACGCTTCCTCGTGATTAATACCTCTCTCTCCCATGACATAAGCCCTTACAGCTCCATGAGGAATTTGTGTACCAACATCTATTGCGAGTGGCTTCTTTTCAAGTGCATCTAGATATTCAGGAAAACTTTCCCATTCCCAATCTATACCTTCATGTAAAGCAGTTCCAGGAATATCTTCTACACCTTCCATAAGACCTATCAACCAATCTCTTTGATCCGGTTTACATGGAGAAAACCCAACACCACAATTTCCCATTACTACCGTTGTAACTCCGTGATAAGTCGAAGGCCTTAAATATGGATCCCACGTTACCTGACCGTCATAGTGAGTATGAATATCAACGAAGCCAGGAGTAACAATTTTCCCTTCAGCATCGATGACCTTTTTAGCTTCACCTTTGATATCACCAATTTCAACAATTTTTTCATTTGAAATGGCTATATCTGCTTGATAGGGCTTGCTTCCCTTTCCATCATAAATTGAACCATTTTTTATTATTAGATCGAACATATTAAAAACCTAAAACATTTAAATGATCTATGCGATATAGATATTCGTATTAATTTTTACCATAATAGTAAAAATACATAAAAACTTCATGAAAAAACACTTATTTAATCTATTTATTTTTCTTCTTCTGTCCTCTCAGGTCTTAATTGCTGAGGAAGAGAAATCAACAAAGGAAAATGAAGATGTTGTTTCTGAAGAAGAAAAAAAGGTTTATATAGAAGAATTAGTAGAGGACTTTGACGAAATTCCGGGTTTTTTTACAACATTCAGAGATCCAAAGACAAATCAAGTTTTCTTAAAAATTACTAATAATCAACTAAAAAGTGAGTTTATTTATTTTGCACATGCTTTGAATGGAGTTGCGAGCGTGGGAAAAGTTAAGGGTTCATATTTAGATGAAGGTGTTTTTAAAATTGAAAAAGACTATAACAATCTCAGATTTTCTAGAGTTTTAACAAATTATTTTTTTGATGAAACAAGTCCTCTAGCAAAATCGGAAGGAGCAAACGTATCGGATTCAACTTTCAAAGTATTTGAAATCATGGGAATGAATGAAGCTGAAGACGAATATTTAATAGATATAACAAGTATGCTTTTGTCTGAGGCATTAACACCCATAATGCCTATCTACTCTCCAGATGGTCCCCCTTCAGGATTTAGTTGGGGTCAAGTAAGCCCATCTAAATCAAGAATCAAAGGAGTCTTCAACTACGAGAAAAATACAGATTTTGAAGTTGAGTATGTTATAGAAAGTGAACCTTCTTATGGATACGAAGCTGAAGATGTTGCGGATCCAAGGTATGTTAACGTAAATATTAGATATAGCTTTATTGAGATGCCAAAAAATGATTTTGAACCTCGTGTAGCAAATCAATCAATAGGATATTTTTCAGAAAGAATAACTGACCTTACGTCCACAGATATAACACCTTATAAAGATCTTATCGGGAAATGGAATCTTAAGAAAAAGAATCCTGATGAAGAGCTTTCAGAACCAATCAAACCCATTTCTTTCTGGATAGAAAATACAACCCCTCATGAATTGAGAGACTATATCAAAGAAGGAGTTCTAGCATGGAATATTGCCTTCGAAGCTGCAGGTTTTATAAATGCCATAGAGGTCAAAATTCAACCAGATGATGCAGAATGGGATGCAGGAGACATTAGATATAATGTACTCAGATGGACATCGTCCCCAGATCCGGTTTTTGGTGGATATGGACCGAGCTTCACAAATCCCAGAACAGGAGAAATAATTGGAGCAGATATAATGCTCGAATGGGTTTACTTAACCAATAGAGTAAATTATGACGGTATATTTAATGAACATTCGAGTCATGACAACTGTTCATCTTCCAGCTACATTCAGGATGGAATGATTCTAGCTCAAGCTATTGAATTAAATGACCCCAAAATAATTGAGCAAGCAATAATCAGATTAACGCTTCATGAAGTTGGACATACTCTTGGTCTGAATCATAATTTTAAAGGGAGTTACTTGCATAATATTGAAGATGTACATAATCCAGAAATAACCAGTAAAATTGGAGTGACCGCCTCGGTAATGGAATATCCGGCTATAAACCTTGCTCCTTTAGGAGTTAAACAAGGAGATTATTACGACACTATACCTGGGCCCTATGACATATGGGCTATAAGATATGGATATACGCCCGATTTAACTGAATCTGATTTAGAAGATATTATTTCTGAGCAACATAAACCCGAGCATATGTTTGCAAATGATTCAGAAGATATGAGATCCCCAGGTAGAGGAATTGATCCACGCGCTATGATCAATGATCTTACAAATGATCCAATGACTTATGCAGAACAAAGAATTGAATTAGTGAATGATACTCAGGCTAAGTTGGTTCAAAAATTATCAGGCTCAATTGAGACCTTTGAGGAATTTAGATTAGCTCATGCAATCTTTATGAGAGAGTATTCAAGAGCATTAGAGGTGATCTCAAGACACATTGGTGGGGTTTACATAGAAAGATATGATCCTAAAAATATCAATGAAAATAAACCATACACCCCTGCTCCGTCTAATGAACAAAGAAGAGCTATGATGCTTCTAAGTGAGCATGCATTTTCACCAGAAGCATTTCCAATAAATTCTGATTTACTTCAATTGGTACAAGTTGAGAGAAGGATGTTTGATCTCTCTGGAGAACACGAAGATCCTCAGATGCACAAAATCATTCTTGGTATTCAGAATAGAGTGTTAGATCATATTTTAAGTCCATGGACACTCTACAGGATTTCAGATACCGAACTTTATGGCAATGATTACTCTGTTAATGAGGTGTTAAATGATATGACAAAGGCTATCTTCGTTGGAGATACAAATAATAAGGTATCTTCTGTGAGACGTAATCTTCAAACTTCATACGTAAGGCGACTAATAAACTTATTAGCTCAAGATTATTATGACGAATTGGCTACGGCTGCTGCTTATGACTCTTTAAGGCAGATTCAGAAACTTGCCAGGAAAACTTCTACCGATATTCCTACTAGATCACATAGAAAACTTATTTCATGGATTATAGAATCCGGTCTTGATCGAGCCAATTAAGAGACTTCTTTTAAAAATTTAATTATTAGCTCGTTAACCTCATTTGGTATCTCTTGTTGAGTCCAATGACCAATACCTTCAAACTCTTCTGCAAATTTAAGTTCTTTATAATTTGGTGAGATTCTGTCTATTAGAGTCTGGTCTGAAGGAATAAAAAAGTTTACGGGATCTAAGCTTCCAGTAATAAAAAATGCTGGCTGCTCAAGAATCTTATCTTCTAATTCTGTAAGTTCATGCCAATCAATATTTTGAGCTCTATATCTATTGAAAGGACCTCTTAATCCACTCATTTCAAATTGACTTACAAAATAATCAAGATCCTCAGGTGTAAACCAATCAGGAAAGTCTTCAAATCTCTCCATCCCATCAAGAAAACTGGAATGCTTATCTTTTTGAGGCATCAAACCACTTTGACCTTTTTCAAGATTATGTTTCATGCCCCGTCCATCACTATTCGTATAAGTCATGAAAAGTGATCTTTTTAAATCTGACTCAAATTCCTCCTCCGCAATACCCTCTTTCTGAAAGTAAAGTTGGTAGAAAAATTTGTCTTTGTATATCTCTCTCCAAAGATCTAAGGTTGGCATCGGACCTCTTCCAGTAAAAGGAACTGACATAGTACCGGTTGCAGTTATTCTATGTTCATTTAAAGCTGCTGTGTTTAGAGCAATTGGTCCACCCCAATCATGTCCAATTGTTATAGCTGTGTCATAACCTAAAGCATCAACAATACCAATTACATCATCGGTCATATTCTTCATAGAATATGCTTCTATCTCGTGAGGTTTGTCTGACTCTCCATAACCACGAACGTCATAAGCAACTGCTTTGAAGCCAGCGGCAGCGACAGCAGGAAGCTGATGTCTATAACTATACCAGCTCTCAGGCCAGCCATGGCAAAATATAACTAAGGGACCATCCCCCATCATTGCTAGTCTTAATTTAATTCCATTGCTTTCTACATGTTTAAACTCTATGTCATTCATTTTTACCTCTAGATTTTATATTGACGAT
>CACMAF010000026.1:0-9373 GCA_902611645.1 uncultured SAR86 cluster bacterium
TAGAAAAGAAAAATTTTGTTCCAATTTTAGCCACCATATTAGTGGGATCCGACCCCGCCTCTGCAACCTACGTTAAGATGAAAGGAAATGCCTGTGAAAGGATAGGTATGAAATCCATAAAAGTGGAATTAGACAGCAAAACCACAACTGAACAATTGTTATTTAAGATAGATGAGCTGAACTCAAATCCCGAAGTTCATGGAATTCTCCTCCAACATCCAGTACCTAATCAAATCGATGAGAGGCGTTGTTTTGACGCAATAGACATAAAAAAAGATGTTGATGGAGTGACTTGCTTAGGTTTTGGAAACATGTCTATGGGAGAAAGGGCTTTCGGTTCATGTACTCCACAAGGGATAATGAGATTGCTGCATGAATACAAGATAGAAATAGCAGGCAAGCATGCAGTTGTAGTTGGGAGAAGCCCTATATTGGGAAAGCCAATGGCGATGATGTTATTGAATGAGAATGCAACTGTTTCAATATGTCACTCTAAAACTACTAACTTGGAAGAGCACCTCATAAAAGCCGATATTATTGTTGGAGCAGTTGGAATTCCTAAATTCATCAAGTCAAATTGGATTAAAGATGGGGCGGTAGTTATTGATGCAGGCTATCATCCTGAAAAATGTGGAGACATAGATCTTGAAGGAGTCATAGATAGATGTTTTGCTTATTCTCCAGTGCCGGGTGGAGTTGGTCCAATGACAATTAATACTCTGATATTGCAGACTGTTGAAGCCTGTGAAGCTTCTTTATAAAATAAAATTAAAATGAAAACATACGATGTTGCAATTATAGGTAGTGGTTTTTCAGGTATAACCTGTGCTCACTACTTAAAAGAAGAAGGTATTGATAATTTCTGTATTCTCGAAAAGAACAATTCTTTAGGGGGAGTTTGGGCACATGGTGGAGTTGGATCTTATCCTGGAGCTGCATGTGATGTTCAATCATATACATACTTACCTTTTTTAGATGAAACCGGTTTTATACCTTCGAAAAGATACGTAAGTCAGTCTGAAATAGCTGATTACGCAGAACTTCTTGTCGACCATTTTGATATACGTAAACACATAAAATTTTTACAAAAAGTTGTAGGTCTTGAATACGTAGATTTTGGAAAATGGAGAGTTGAAATCACTGACCTTGAGAATGAAACAGCGACAGAGGTATTCGCAAAACACATAGTGTGTGCAAACGGACCACTATCAAGTCCTAGAATGCCAGAATTTGGTGGAATGGAAAAATTCCAGGGTGAAAGTTTTCATACAGCTGAATGGGATCAAGAAGCTAATTTAAAAGGTAAAAAAGTTGGTATTGTTGGAACAGGAGCTTCTGCTGCTCAAGTCATCACAACTATCGCAGATGAAGTGGAATCCCTTACCGTATTTCAAAGAACGGCCACTTGGGCTATCGAAAGAGAAGACCAACCTACTCCGCCAGATATAATAGATGCCTTCAAAGCTGGAGGATATAGTTCTAAACTCAGATACGTTGACTGGAAAGGAGAATATCCACCCGACCCAAATTTGCCTTTCACATTCGATCAATTACATGACAAAGATTGGAATTCTGCTGTTTGTGGTCTTTTAAGTGAAAGAATAAAAAATGATGTCGATGATCCAGAAGTAGCGAAACTACTTACGCCAGATTACCCTTTTTTTTGTAAGAGAGTTTTAATTATTGATGACTACTTCACAACTTTTAATAAAGACAACGTACACTTGGTTAATGACCCTGGAGGAGTGGTTGCCGTGAATGAAAACGGCCTTGAAATGTCATCGGGGGATTTATACGAACTTGAAGTCATTATTTATGCCACAGGATTTGATGCCGGCCTTATACCTTTCTCAGTAGTAGGAAAAAATGGAATAACTTTAGCTGATAAATTTGGAGCTTCTGTTGAGAATAATTTTCAGATGATTGAACCAAAAACTTTGTGGGGTCTTCATGTAAATGATATGCCAAATTTTTATATGATGGTTGGACCTCAAAGCCTTAATCCAGTGACTAATGTGACTCTTCTGTGTGAAGAACAAGGTAAATATATTGCAAAACTTGTCTCCACAATGAAACTTGATGATAAAAACGAAGTAGAGCCACTTGAAGAAGCAGTTAAAATTTGGACCGATAAATGTAATGTCTCATCCGAAGGAAAAATATGGCTCCAATGCAATAATTGGTATATGAAAGGGACTAAGGATGATGAATCTGCAGGTAGAAGTCGTTCAAAAGCTATGTGGATGGAATCACATGAGTCATATCTTAATCATTTACTTGGCGGCGCTGAAGGCCATCAAGACGAACTTCTTAAGTTTTCTTGATCAGGACTGTCTAAAACATTGCTATAATTACCCTAAAAGAGGTTTAGATAATGGAACATATTGATGTAGTAGTAGTTGGAGCTGGTATTTCAGGAATTGGAGCTGCTTATAACTTGAAAACGCGATGTCCACAAAAGACTTATACAATCCTAGAAGGCCGATCTAATTTAGGGGGTACATGGGATCTTTTTAAATACCCGGGTATAAGATCTGACTCTGATATGCACACTATGGGTTATAAATTTAAACCTTGGAGGAGTCCTAAAACAATAGCAGATGCTCCTTCTATTCTTGAGTATCTCAACGAGACAGTAGATGAATTTGATTTGAGAAAAAAAATTCAATTTAATAGAAAAGTCATATCTGCTGTTTGGTCATCTCCCGATGCTCTTTGGTATTTAAAAGTAGAAAATCAAGAGAACAATTTTATTGAAGAAATGACTTGCAATATTTTATATTTATGTGGCGGATACTATAATTATGATGAGGGTTACACGCCTGAATTTAAAAATGTTGAAGCATTTGAAGGCCAAATCGTTCACCCTCAAAAATGGCCTGAGGAATTAGATTATTCTGATAAGAAAGTAGTTGTGATAGGCAGCGGAGCAACGGCTGTGACGATCGTTCCTGCTATGTCAGAAAAAGTAGAACACATTACTATGCTTCAAAGGTCTCCTACTTATTATTTTGCAGCTCCGGATGAAGATAAAATCGGTAACTTCATTAAGAAATTTACTACAGATAGATTGGGTTATTTTTTGGTGAGATGGAAAAATATCCTAATGCAAAGATTTATGCTCAATAGACTTAGACGAAATCCTGAAAAGACAAAAGAGATGCTAATCAATCATGTTAGAGGACACCTTGGAGAAGACTATGATGTTGATAAACATTTCACTCCTAGATATATGCCTTGGGATCAGCGCCTATGTTTTGTTCCTAATGGAGATATGTTTAATGCTATAAATTCTGGAAAGGCTTCAGTCGTGACTGAAACAATCGATGAATTTACTTCTAAAGGCATTAAACTTGATTCAGGAGAGGAATTAGAAGCTGACATCATTATTACAGCAACCGGACTTAATATGATGTTGTTAAATGGTATAGATATAAAAATTGATAATCAAACTCTCGATATATCAGAAAAGACGCAATATAAAACCATGATGTTCAGCGATGTACCAAACTTAATAGCAACCTTTGGGTACACCACTGCTTCTTGGACATTAGGCGCGGATCTAATATCGGAATATGCATGTAAATTGATTAACTTACTAGACAAAAAAGGTTTAGATTATTTTTGTCCTGAGATAGGCGAAGATGTAGTGTCTGAAAAAGAATATCTTGATTTAAACTCTGGATATATTGAGAGAGTAAGAGATCAACTGCCAAAGCAAGGCTCAAGAGATCCTTGGATTAATAGCCAAAATTATTTAAGAGATATAACTCAGATTCGTTTCAAAAGTGTAGAAGATGATGACCTTAAATTTAAGAAAGCAGGTTAGGAATCACCTTTCGCAGATTTATTAAAGTCGTCAAAATAATAGTAATTAACACCCTCTCCATATCCAGATAAATTAACCATCGCCTTGGCTAGAATTTCACCCTTTATACTTCGGTACTTTCTCATTCCTCCCAATAAGAAAGGATCTAAAATATACGGAAAAATCTTTTGTCCAATAAACTCACCTAACCTCATTTCATTTCTAGCGCCTATTAATAAACCAGGTCTATGAATAGATATAGAATCAAAATCTATCTTAGTTATCTTATCTTCTATCATTCCTTTACTTTTTAAATAAAAGTTTGCAGCGTTAGAATCCGATCCCAGAGAAGTAACAATAGATAAATTTTTAACTCCACTAGCTTGCGCTTGCTTAGCAATTTCGTAACAGTAAGTTATATCAACCTTCTGAAAAGCGTCTTTAGATCCAGCTTTTTTGATAGTGGTACCTAAGCAAATAAATATATCTTTAATATCTGAAAAGACCTTATCTGAAAGTTGAAGATCATCAAAATCTATCTTGTAGTAATTTAACAAAGAGTTATTACTTATTTGATCATTTCTTACAAGAGCTAAAACTGAAATATCTTTTTCAATTAGATGATTTACTACAGATTTACCAACCAAGCCGGTTGAACCAACTACCATAGATTTATTTCTAAGCATCTCTAGGGCCAGTATTTGTCTTTAAGTAGTCTTTTATATAATTTTCCTGTTGGATGTCTAGGCAGTTCCTCTTCGAAATCTATAGTTCTAGGGCTTTTAATTGAGGACATATTCTCTTTACAAAAAGCGATGAGTTCTGCTTCTAAGTCGGGCCCTGCATCACTTAAATTTGCTGGTTGTACAACAGCCTTTACTTCCTCCCCCATTTCTTCATTCGGAACACCAAAAATTGCCACATCTGCAACTTTAGGATGCATTACTAAAAGGTCTTCAGTTTCTTTTGGATAAATATTCACTCCTCCAGAAATAATCATGAAAGATTTTCTATCAGTAAGGTAAAGAAAACCATCCTGATCGACATAACCCACATCACCAAGAGAGCTATAACCCTTATCAGTCATCGCGCTTTTAGTTTTCTCTTCATCATTATGATATTCAAATGTCGTTGCTGTCTCACCTCCAAAGTAAACTCCTCCTACTTCACCTGTTGGCAATTCCTCACCATCATCATCAAGGATATGTAATGAGCCAAATAAAGGTCTGCCTACGCTACCTTTATGTTCTAGCCATTCTGCAGAATTAATCATAGTTATTCCATTATATTCAGTGCCCGCATAGTATTCGTGAATTATAGGGCCCCACCAATCGATCATCTCTTCTTTCACAGCTACTGGACAAGGCGCAGCTGCATGAATAGCAACTTGATGGCTTGATAAATCATATTGCGATCTAATTGAAGGGTCTTTCTTTAAGAATCTAACAAACATTGTCGGCACCCATTGGGAATGAGTGACCTTATATTTTTCTATTGACTCTAAAGCAGTTTCTTCATCAAATTTTTCGAGAATGATTGAAGTTGCGCCTGAAGCTAAAAAACCAGTATTAAAATTTAGCGGAGCTGCATGATATAGGGGTGCTGGAGATAAATACACACTGTCCTCTCCTGCTCCATAAAGCATAAGCACTCGACCTAAACCCGGATCTTCTTCATCTGGTTCATAGGGTAATGGAGTTAATGGCAATTCTCTTTTCACTCCTTTTGGTTTGCCTGTGGTTCCTGAAGAATAAAGCATAGATCCTCCTTGGCATTCATCTTCAATCGAATCAATTGGCATATCTTGAATACCATCTTCATAAGAAAGATACCCAGATGTTGTGCCGTCCAGCATATATAGATGAACACCTTCTAGAGCTGCTCTGAGATCGTCTGCTGTTTGTTCTAAAAACTTAGAAGTGATTAATACTTTGGCATCACAATCTTTAACGATGTACTCCACTTCAGAAGGTTGAAGTCTCCAACTTATCGTGGTGTACCTAAGACCACTTCTCCAAGCAGCAAATACGATTGGAAAAAATAAATGGTGATTTTCCATCATGATAGCAATGGAGTCACCTGGTTTTAGTCCCAGAGATCTAAATAAATGAGCACCTTGATTAGACAGTTCGTTTAATTGACCATGTGTGACTACCTTACCGCTACCTGCCATTATTATAGCTGGCTAATGGATTTGTTCATTGATTCAGAGTTTCTGTAAATCTTCAATGTTCCTATCTCAGATTCATCATAAGTAACATTATTTCTTTTTCTGAATTCAACGGTGAGGTTTTTGCTGTAATTAGCTAATTCAAATAAATTTCTTGATATTTCTTTGAATCTTTTTGGTGTTGAGTTTCTTAAAAACTTTAATCCCCAAAAAAATAAAGATGGAATTTGATCCGCTTTCATTAGCATAGGACTGTCTACCTTGCCAATGCCAGCTAGGATTTGTGCAATATCAGATGGAGAATTCCAGGGTGATGACTGTGAGGGAGTCATCATACCTGCATTCGCAAAACTTGTTGAGGTGGCAACATCACTATCTCGCTCAAGAAGCAAAACCTCTTCACCTCTATCTATAAGAGCATTTGCAGTTGCTAAACCTTGCAGCCCTCCTCCTATTATAACGATCTTTTTTTTATTCAATTTAACTGGTCGGGGCAGCAGGATTTGAACCTGCGACCACCTGCTCCCAAAGCAGGTGCGCTACCAGGCTGCGCTATGCCCCGAAAAGAGGAGGATTATACCTTCTTAGAAGTTTTATGCACAAAAAAACCCGGCAAGCGCCGGGTTTTTTTACGAAGGAAAGTTACATAGTAAGTTTCAAACCTACTGAAAACATTCTTCCTCTTGGATCATGATGTTTTGGATCATAACTCCAATTCGCACTGTCATACACCTGAGGCACTTCTTCATCAAAAGCATTCTTGACGCCAAGTGTTAACCTTAGGTCGTCTGCGCTATTGAAGTCAAATGTATAGCTATATTGAAGATCAACAGTGAAGTGACTATCAATATTTTGGTCAAATCCAAGTGCTAAAGCTGTTGGGGTTGGATTGTTGGTTGTTTCATAGCTAGATACCCATCTTCCGTAAGCAGCAGCAGTGTGTTTACCTGAAATTAGATTTGCTGATAAAACTGCTTTAGTCTCTGGAAGAGACCTTGCAAAATTGTCATGATTAAACAGCCCAACAACATCTGTTGTTACACCACCAATCGGGATCTCATACTGAAGCATATGAGTTGCATTCATGCCTAATATGATATTTCCGATGTTAGTATCCAAAGAGTATAGAAGTTCAACATCAAAACCATTAGTGTCAACAGAAGCGGCATTAAAGTAACTAGTAGTAACCCCAGTCAATGTACCACCTGTAGTTCTTTGAACTTTTGAGCTATTAGGAGTCCTGGAGACAATTCCTTGCGCGCTTTCAATGGTTATCACATCAGTGTAATCAACCATCCAGTAATCTAATTTAGCTTCAAAGTTGTCCGTTGGATACCAAATGATACCAACATTTAAGTTATCAGCCTCTTCTGGCTTAAGAGCCGTACTTCCTGCTTGTGCTATACGAATAAATGTTGCCTGTCCAACAGTATTCCCATTTTCATCAAAATCTTGAATTCCTTGAAGACCAACAGTGTCTGAATAAAGTTGTGCAAGTGATGGCTCTCTAAATGACGTACTGACAGATGCTCTTAAAATCACATCATCATTAACCTGATATCTTAGAGAAATTTTAGGATCGACATTCGAATCATTTTCAAGGTCCTCATATCTAACAGCACCTTTTAATTCTAATTGGTCTGTAAGATCAGTTGAGGCTTCTACAAATACAGCATTTGTTCTTCTAGAAGCATCAGACTCTGTACCTCCGCCTAGGAATATCATGTCAGCTGGTTTGGTTAAATTTCCTGCCGCATCAAATTCCACAGTTGAATTAGGACTTCTCTTGAGATCATACTTCTCAGTTCTAGATTGAAGACCACCAGCAATTGATACATTGCCTATTTCACCTGAGACAACAAAATCAACGACCGAAAGTACAACTTTATTCCAAGTTTCTTGGTCTGATCTTAGCCAATCTCTTAATTCTTGTGAATTAGCAGACGGGTTGAATAGATCGAAGGTTTGATCTCCTGTAGGCCCACCAGTTCCATTGATCGCAGCTGCAAGAGCAGAAGTTCCAGTGTCTGGTTGTCTACCATATGAATCTTCAGCACTACGAGTCATATGAAAATCCCAATCGAAACCACTATCCAATGTTCCAGATAAACCGAATGATACTCTATCCATTTCAATTTCTCTTGGAGCAAATGGAGAAGGGAAAGCGGACGCTAAAGGTCTACCAAGCCAAAGAGCTGGAACTCCAAATGGATTACCACCAGTGCCAGGTTGAATTGCTAATGCAGGACTTAAATATGATAAGGCTGGATACGAAGGTGACTGAGGATTATCAAAAACATCAGTTTCAGCTTTTAGATAATCAAGTTCAGCATTTATACCACTTGTAAGAACAGTCTTAAGTGAAACATAAAGTTGGTTATGTTCTTCATCATTAACAATATTAAATCTAGGGCCGTACTTAAATCCGCAACGACTTCCACTCGCTTGAGGAATTAATATACCTTTGTTAGCTACACAGTTTGGATCTGGAACGTTTTGGAAGGCACTATATGTTCCAGCATAAGGTCCTGATTCTACAGTTGAAGGACCAAATAGAAGGAAGCTTGTTCCTAATCCACTGATTCCAAGAGGAGCAAGCTCTAACTCACTTTGAGATAAAGGTGATCTATCAAGTGCACTATAGGCAAGCACTAAGTTAGTATCTCCACTACCTGCACCCCAAATGAAACTAACTCTGTCATCTTCCTGTGAGCCTAGATCAGTTTCTTGATGAGTTAAATCAACTTCAAAACCGGTGAAATCTCTTCTGAAGATGTAGTTCACTACTCCGGCAACAGCGTCTGATCCATAAATAGAAGCTGCACCTTCTTTAAGAACCTCAACTCTCTCTAGAGCTATAATTGGAATAGCAGATGTATCTACAAATACACTACCATCATTTGCAGTAGCACCGGCGACCGTTTGTCTTCTACCATCGAAAAGTACCAAAGTAGAAGATAGACCTAATCCCCTCAAGTTTACATTTGTTCTGCCTTGCAGTGCTCCTGATGTAAATGAATCAGCTTGGTTTTCAGAACCAGAATTAACAGCAATATTCGCAGTTATATCGGCAACGTTAACTGCACCTATAGCCTCAATAGTAGATCGATCATATAGCTCTACTGGAGAAGCTCCGTCAGTAGGACTTCCCTTGATATAACTACCTGTTACAACAACCTCTTCAACATCATCTGAGACAATGAAATTAGAAAAGACTAAAAATGAAATAAGCGGAACGTAGAATAGTTTTTTGAACATTTTTCTCCCCATTAATTAATACTTGACGCAGAAATTTTCCCCTTCCTTGCGTCAAAATTTACATATTTAAGATAAAAATTTACCTGAATATGTTTCCTTATTGTCACTATAACTTCATAAATCTACAAATTACAGTA
>CACMAF010000027.1:0-8291 GCA_902611645.1 uncultured SAR86 cluster bacterium
GAAATGGTCCAGATCCGCAATTTCCTCCTATGGGAGGAGACTACCACTGGTTTGCAGGCGATGGGATGATACATGCGTTCCATTTTGAAAATGGTAGGATTTCTTATTTAAACCGATGGGCCCAAACTTCTAAGTGGAAACAGGAGAGAAAAGCTGGTAGATCACTCATAAATGCTCTTAATCCCATGGATCCTGATCCAGAATTTAATTTTGAAGGTGAAGATGGAACTGCAAATACCAATATAGTTTTCCACTCAGGCAAACTATTGGCCCTTGAAGAAGGTCATAAACCTTTTGAACTTGACCCTTTAACCTTAGAGTCAAAAGGTGCCTGGAACTATAAAGGAAAACTGGACTCAGCAATGACTGCACATCCAAAGATAGACCCAAAAACTGGAGAGATGATAGGTTTCAGCTATGGTTTTGGGGTAAATAAAATGAGCTACTTTGTAGTCAACTCAGAAGGGATAATGACTACATACAAAGAGTTTAAAACGCCTTACTCAAGTATGGTGCATGACTTTGTAGTTACCACCAAACATGTTATTTTCCCGATATTTCCTTTAATTATTGATTTTAATCTAGCAGCAAGCGGCAAATCCCCTATTGCTTGGGATGTTAATCGCCCGAGTCAAATAGGGATAATGCCAAGAGATGGTTCAACTGAAGATATAAAGTGGATAGAAAGCGATCCATGTTTTGTCTTCCATCCGATGAATGCCTTCGAAGATGGAGGTAAAATAATTGCTGATATGATGCAATTTGAAGAAGCACCTATGTTTCCTCATTTAGATGGATCAAGACCTGATCTTAAAAAAGGTGAAGCCAGATTGAATAGATGGGAAATTGATCTAAGTTCAAACTCGGGTTCAATAAAAAAGCAGTATCTCGACGAAAGCATTGGCGAATTTCCAAGGCTAGACGAAAGAAAAACAATGTCTAAGTACAGATATGGATATTATGCTTCTAATAATGGAGATTCTCCTAAAGGGGTAAGCTTCAATACAGTAACTAGGTATGACTATGATACAGGTCATAAAGATAGTTTTACTCTATCTGAGCTTGATGCTGTAGGTGAACCAATATTTGTTCCAAAAAATCAGGATTCTGAAGAGGGAGAAGGTTATTTAATCGCTCTTTCTTACCTGGGCAAAGAGAATCGTTCAGATTTGATGATCTTTGATGCAGAAAATGTTTCCAGTGGGCCGCTTGCAAAGGCTATGCTACCCCATAGAATTCCTTATGGCTTCCATGGAAACTGGAGACAAGGTTAACCTCCTAATCTTTCAATCAAAACCTTTAAATAATCAAGCTTATCTCGGTTGTTTTCGAATTCTAGAATTGTTTGTTTCTCTTGAGGTCTCAGAGGAAGCACGCTCGCCAGGATATAACAAACACTTATAGAACTATGGAGATCTAGATCAAAGTTAAGCTTTTTAATTTCAGGATGATTTGTAATTTCTTTGACCATATTCCATAAATCTAGGTATTTCGGCTCATTTGATAGATTGTCATCTTCTTCGTTAATCCTTTCTATTTTTCCAAGCAGTAATTCATCTTCCTGTTTCCATACATCTTTAATCCTGATCTTATATTTGCCCTGAACCGTTATGCCTAGTAAGCCATTATCAAGTTTATTAAAATCAACTATCTCAACATAAGTGGCAATTTTATGATGAGGAAGATAATCATTATTTTCTTCATTAAAATCATCTTTAAATAAGACAATACAAAAACCCTCAGAATTAGCTAGACATTCACTCACCATGTCAATATATCTAGGCTCAAATATCTGTAAAGGCAAATAAGCACCCGGTAAAACATTCACAGATAAAGGAAATAAAGCTGAAGAGGTTTTTTTTTCCATTAATTATATTTTTCTAAAAGTTTTTTGGAGAGGTTATCAAAATTGCCATTAGACATAATAAGCAAAATAATGAATCGATACCATCTACAAAATTGTCAACATTACAAATATCAGAAAACTTTGATGGATTCTTATTAATAAGTCCTTTGACTTGTTCAGAATCATCTCCTTTCCAAAAGATAAGGTCAGCTGCGGAAACTGAATACAGTAATTGCTCATCATGAAAACCTGATTTCATAGTATTTGACCTCAGTTCAATTGCAGCTAGTAAGCGTTTTTTAGGAAATTTCTTCCTCAGGCCATCTAGGGTTGTTTTGATAGCTGTTGGGTGGTGAGCAAAGTCCTCTACAATCATTAGGTCTTCTGTATCCAAAATAATATCTTGTCTCTTTGAAACACCTTGAAACTTTTCTAATGAAGACAAAGAATCTTTCAACGAAATCCCATATTGTTTTGCTGCTAAAGCTGCTGACATCGCATTTCTTGCGTTGTGCTCACCAAACATCTCCCAATCTATTCGACCTTGTTCTTGATCAATTTTATAGGTAGTTTGCTTAGAGTCATCATTGAATATTACTGAATTTTTGTTATTACTATTTACGTCATAACTTATTAATTTACTCCAAGTACCCATCTCGAGAACTTTTGAGATATTTGAATCATCATTTGGAAAAATAATCTGTGCTTCCTTTTTTAAAGTCCTTAGTAAGTGATGAAATTCTCGAAAAATATAAGATATATCAGGAAATATATCTGCATGATCAAATTCTAAGTTGTTCAAGATCAAAGTATCTGGTTTGTAGTGAATGAATTTTGATCTTTTGTCAAAGAATGCTGTGTCATATTCATCCGCCTCAATGACGAATATATCTTCACTCCCAAGTCTCGCAGACTTTTCAAAGTCTTTCGGTTTTCCTGCTATCAGATAGCCGACATCAATATTATTATCTTCAAATATCCAAGCGATCATAGCTGTAGTAGTAGTTTTGCCATGAGTTCCTGATACTGCGATAACTTTCTTATCTTTTATAACATAATCATAAAGCCATTCGGGACCCGAAATAAGATTAGACTTTTTAGAAAGTAAATATTCCAATGCTGGATTGCCCCGGGAGATTGAATTCCCAATTACAAAGTAATCAGCGACAGGGAGATCAGAGGAGTCATAGCCTTCGATTATTTCTATGCCCATGTCCTTCAGATGATCCGACATTGGAGGATATATATTTTCATCACATCCAGAAATCTCTATACCCTTCTCTTTCCCCATCAAGGCAAGACCGCCCATAAAAGTTCCACAAATACCAAGTATATGAACTCTTTGTTTAGACATGACTTCATTATAACTATCAAGAATGATTACAAGATAGATTTGTTTTAAAGTATTATTCTTACAATGAAGTCTCAGAATGCAATCTATGCTCAATCAGGAGGGGTTACTTCTGTCATTAATGCAACTGCCTCTGCGGTAATAGAGGCTTCTAGAAAATCAAAGAAAATTAATAAGCTTTATGCTGGTAAGGATGGAATCATTGGGATACTCAATGAAGAACTAATTGATACCAGTCTGGAAAATTCTTCGGATATCAAAAAATTAATGCACACTCCAGGAGGTGCTTTTGGTTCCTGTAGACATAAACTAAAAGACATCAATCAAAGTAAAAGAGAATATGAAAGACTCATTGATGTTTTTAAGGCTCATGACATCGGTTACTTTTTTTACAATGGCGGAGGTGATTCTCAAGATACCTCAAACAAAATCGCCCAATACACAAAAGATGCAGGATTTCCCGTCACCTGTATTGGCATACCAAAAACAATAGATAATGACTTGCCCTATACGGATAACTGTCCTGGTTTTGGATCCGTTGCAAAGTATATTGCCACATCAACTAAAGAAGCGGCTTTAGATGTAAAAAGTATGTCTAAGAGCTCAACCAAAGTATTTATCTTTGAGGTTATGGGTAGGCATGCAGGATGGTTGGCTGCTTCTGCAGGTCTTGCTAAGTCAAAAAATAACTCTGCTCCTCATATTATCCTACTTCCAGAAGTGAGCTTTAATGAAAAATTATTTCTAAAAAAAGTAAAAGAAGTTGTAAAAAAAGAGGATTATTGCGTCATTGTGGTTTCTGAAGGAGCTAAATACAAGAATGGAAAGTTTCTTGCGGATGCAGGAACAGTGGACTCGTTTGGTCATAAACAACTCGGCGGGGTTGCACCTCGTATTGCTGAAATGATAAGCAATAAATTAGGTTTTAAATATCATTGGGCAGTCTCTGACTACTTACAACGTTCTGCTAGACATATTTCATCCCAGGTAGATTTAGATCATGCATATGCAGTAGGAAAAGCGGCTGTTGAATACGCTTCTTCGGGAGAAAACGCGATTATGCCTATAATAGTTAGAAAAAAAACTAAGACATATTCCTGGGAGGTTGGAAAAGTTGCATTGAGCAAAGTGGCAAATATAGAGAAAAAGATGCCTAGAAATTTCATCTCAAAAGATGGTTTTGGTATTACTCAGTCTTGTAAAAATTATCTAAGCCCATTAATTCAAGGCGAGGCTTGGGCTCCATTTGAAGGTGGTGTAATTCAAACTGCTTCTTTGAAAAATAAACTTATCAAAAAAAAGCTTAGAAATTTCAAAATTTAAGACACAACTTTGAATTCAATTTCTGCATTTTTTAATCTATCTACCAATACCGCTCCTAATCCAACAGCAGAGGTTAGAACTCCTCCATAATCCGGACCACCGGGCAAGTTATCAGAACGTGCAAGAGCCATTGCGGATTCACAAACTAATTTAGCCGTAGATTTATAACCCGGATCTCCAGACCCATACATTGAACAAATCTTCTTTTCATTATCTTCAGAACGAGCTATGAAAGTAGCCCTAAACCAACCATTATCTTGTGTTTCTTGACTAGGTCCTTCTCCTGGTTTGGGCAGAAAAGGTCTTACTAAATGTTTTATTGGAGTGCTTAAAACTATAAAACCGATTAGGAGTCCTATCGAAGCTAATCTTGCATTTCTTTTTGAAGAAAATAAACCATGTTCTCCAAAAGTAAAGTTTTTTCCATAGGGTCTTTGATTCTGCTCCATTAGAGCTGCAGATCGTCTTACAACTCTTGTATTGGCTACAGCCATTACGCCAACACCTGCCCATCCTTCAAGGCCATCAACTTTCTCTACCTTAAATCCGTCTTTAGAATTTTCCCTCTGCTCATCTGATATTGTATCTTTAGGATTCAAAACAAAAGGATCTCTCATTTCTTTTCCAACGCCATCCATAGTAAATATTGTCTCGGTTGTTCCGCCTGAGGCCCCGCCCTGAGCTTCATGATAAACGTCCACTCTTGATACAGGTTTGTTAAATTGAGAAATAGTAAAAAAAGCTCCGATATCAGAGGGTATAGAATCATAACCGCACGATGGAATAATTCTTATTCCTTTAGAAGCAGCTTCATCATGATGTTTATCAATTAAACCTTTTACCCAATGATTCTCTCCAGTTATATCAGTATAGTGAGAGCCTTCTTCAACACATGCTTGAACCAGCAAGGAGCCATATCTTGCAAATGGTCCAGCAGTAGATAACACAACCTTAGTTTGACTTGTCATTAGTTTTAAAGCATCTAAGTCTGCTCCATCAGCTACAATTACGTCACAATTGAGATTAAAATCTGATTTAATTTGCTCAAGTTTCTCTTTATTTCTTCCTCCAATTGCCCAAATCAAATCAGGATAATTATCTCGAATGTATTTACAACAAATCTGACCAGTAAAACCGGTAGCCCCGTAAAGAATTATTTCGTACTGTTTATCCATTATTTTTAATTATTCTCCCGACTCCTCCAAAAGTAATTATAGTCTCTCCATCCACAGTTATGTCACCTTCTGAAAAACCTAATGATTTCCCAATTTTTTTCGGTTTACAGCGGATTAACAGCTTGCTGCCTATAGGTGCAGGGGCTAAAAACTCTGAATGAAAGCTGACCGTTGTCACTAGACTATTTCTATCTTTCATCATAGATGATGTCAGGCAAAAATCAGCTAATGCCATGAGCGCTCCACCATGTGCTGAGTTGTAAAAATTGCTATGTTCCTCTTTAGCAAAAAAGATCATAAATAATTGATCATCTTCTTTTTTATAAAACCCTGGACCTAAATTTTCTATATGAGGTTGGGGAATTTTTAACTCCTTGAAACCATCTGGTATTTCTTGATCTGTCATAGCTTGATTATAATCCTAGTATGCATTAAATAAATGGGGAAGTTTAATTTAAAGGAAACAAGTTATATGAGTGGAATTTTAGAGGGCGTAAAAGTTTTAGATTTTGGAAGATATATCGCAGGACCTTTTTGTGGTGCACTACTTGCAGATTATGGCGCAGAAGTTATCAGAATAGAAAGAATTAGTGGAAGTGAAGATAGATATGTAACACCCGTAACAGAAGATGGACAGGGAGCGATGTTTCTTCAGCTCAATCGAAATAAAATGGGTTTAACGTTAAATCCAACTAAAGATAAAGGCAGGGAAATAGTAAGAAGACTTGTAGAAAATTCTGATATTGTTATTGCAAACTTACCAGAACAGACACTCAAATCAATGGGTCTTGATTATGATGATCTTAAATTAATAAATCCAGGGATAATACTGACTTCAAACACAGCTTTTGGAACAACCGGTCCTTATGCAGAAAGAGTTGGATTTGATGGCGTTGCTCAAGCTATGTCAGGTGCTATGGATATGACCGGGCAGCCGGACCAACCAACCAAAGCATATGCACCATATGTAGATTTTTGTAGTGCCTCGCTTGCGGCCTTTGGAACTCTATTAGCTTATTTGGAAAAACAAAAAACTGGTAGAGGTCAGAGGGTTCAAACATCCTTATTACAAACAGCGCTTACAACAACTAACAGTCTTTTAATCGAACAAGAAATACTAAATGTTAATAGGGTTGCATCTATGAATAGAGCCCAGACATCAGGTCCATCAGATACATTCAAAACAAAAGATGGATGGATCCTTGTTCAGACCGTAGGAGGCCCACTTTTTGAAAGATGGGTCAAACTGATGGGAGAAGATGATTGGTTAACTGATGAGAGGTTTAAAGATGATTTAAGCAGAGGCGAAAACGGAGAACTTATAAGTGCAAGGATGTCAGATTGGTGTGCAGAAAGAACATCTCAAGAAGCTATAGTTGCTTTAGAGAGTTCAAGAATTCCAGTAGGAGAAGTACTTAAAGCAAAACAGACACTTAATGAAGAACATATTATCGAAAAGGGTTCTTTTATTAAGATGAGTTACCCAACCATGGATGAAGAATACTCGGTAGTTGGTCCTGCAATAGAATTATCAGAAAATCCAGGACAGATAAAAACTAGATCGCCTGAATTAGGTGAACATAATGTAGAAATTCTTTCTGGCCTTGGCTACACTCAAGAAGATATAGAGCAATTTAAAATAGATAGAATCATCTAGGAGAGCAATATGGACTTTAAACTTTCTGACCAACAAAAAGAACTTCAAGATACTGCAAGATCATTTGCTCAAAATGAAATGATTGAAGTGGCTGATTCAATGGAGCAGACCAGCGAGCCACTTTCTAAGGAATGGCTAAAAAAATACTCAGAAATGGGTTTTTTAGGCATCAATGTTTCTGAAGATTATGGTGGACTAGGTTTATCTAATTTAGATGCGTTACTTGTCATGGAAGAATTCGCTAAAGTTTCTTCAGCAGTTGCTTTCCCAATATTTGAAAGTTGTGTCGGTCCTGTTAAAGCAATAGAACATTTTGCTTCTGAAGAATTAAAGCAGAAGGTCATTCCTGAAGTTTGTGCAGGAAATATAGTAGTTGCTGTTTCAATGTCAGAACCAAATGCAGGCTCAGCCTTGACTGATCTGACTACAAAAGCTGAAATTAAAGACAACAAATTTATTCTAAATGGTACTAAAAGATGGTGTTCTGGTGGAGGTCATTCTGAGGGTTATGTTGTTTACTGCAGAATGTCAGATGATCCAGGTGCAAATGGTATTGGAGCAGTTTATATCGAGAAAGATACTCCTGGAGTAAGCTTTGGTCAGCAAGAAAAACTTATGGGTTGGAATGGTATACCCTCAGCAGACATTTATTTTGATAACGTAGAAGTTCCAGTTGAAAACATAATTGTTGAAGCTAATGGTGGTTTTAAAAAACTGATGGAAGCTTTCGATCTTGAAAGATGTGGCAATGCGATAATGTGTCTAGGACAAGCTTCTGGAGCATTAGAGAGTGCAATTGACTATGTTCAAGAGAGAGAACAATTTGGCAAGCCCATTGTTGAATTTCAAGCTGTCCAAATGAAATTAGCGGAAATGGCAATGAAAGTTGAAGCATCAAGGCTTCTTATCCACCGAGCAGCTCATAATGCCCAGGAAGGT
>CACMAF010000028.1:0-6694 GCA_902611645.1 uncultured SAR86 cluster bacterium
AGTCAGAACTAAATGCTTGATCTGAAACTTCTTCTAGTAGATCAACATAAATCTCTTCTGCTTTATTAGTTAATAAATCCTCCCGGAATTTTGTAGACAAATCTTCCAAAGTTTTAGGTTCGGGCTTAATTACTTCGTCTAGTCTTATTAAATGAACGCTGGATAAAAGCTCTATTGGTCCGTAAATTTCACCCTCTTTCATTGATAATAAAGCTTGTTCAAATTCAGGGGGTAGTAATGTGCCATCAGTAATCCCAAGACTACCTTCAATATCTTTTGTGCCACCATCTTCAGATACTTCAACAACTAATTCCTCAAAAGCTTCACCTTGATTAATCCTATCTTTTATTAAAATTAATTCTGCTGAAGCAGCCGAAGAGTCTCTAGTTTCTGTAATATTAAGCATAATATGAGAAACAGATTTTCTTTCACTAGAATCAAAATCTCTAACATAGTCTTCATATTCTAGTTTTATATCTTCTTCCGAAACTTTAACTGTACTTTGAAGCTCCTCTGAATTCAGAGAGACATAAGAAACTTTTACTCTATCAGGACTCATATAAGCAGATTTATTTTCCAAGTAGTAATTTTGCAGATCTTCTTCTTGATAACTTACAGAATTCTTAAATCTTTCCGCGCTGAGTTTAATGAAAGTTACGTCTCTTTCTTGTTCGGCTAGGGCCATGGATTCTGAAACATCTGTATTAGTTATGAAACTAGAATTAATTAATGATTGACGCCAGATACTTATAAGAAGATCTTCTCTTACTCTTTTTAAATAATCAGATGGTATAAATCCATTACTCCTAGCGAAAGAATCAAATCTAGCTTTACTGAATCTACCATTCTCCTGAAATTGCTCTTCCTCAGTTAATTGCGTGTAAATAAATTCGTCCGTAAGTATGATTTTTTTTGAATCTAAAAAATCCAATATAGAAAATTTATTGATTAAATTATTCTTTGATAATGTAAACAGAGTTTCATCATCAATTTCTTGATCAGGAAACCTTTGGCTTAAAGCAAATTGTTGAGTACTGATTTCAAAGTTTAGGTCTGCATTTGTAATTTCTTTAGAACCTACGGAAGCAACTACGTTAACGTTACCTTGAGAGAAAAAACCAGCCCAACCTACGGAACCAATGAAAGTAATAATTATTGCAACAACAATAACTCTAGTCACATTACCGGTTAATCCTTCTCTAATGGTTTGTATTCCTGACATGGTCGTTTGTAATTAAAAAAAGCGCGCCTAATGGCGCGCTCTTAGTAAACTAATTGGGTCTAAAGACTTTCTTTAAGTGCTTTTCCTGCTTTAAATCCTACTGATTTTGAAGCTCCTATTTGGATAGTCGCACCAGTTTGAGGATTTCTTCCAGTTCTTGCAGCTCTATGTCTTACATTGAAGGTTCCGAAACCTACAAGCGAAACACTATCTCCACTAGATAGGCTACCTGCTATTGCATTTAAAGTTGCTTCTACAGCTCTCCCTGCTTCAGCTTTCGAAGTGTCAGTTGCCGCTGCTACAGCGTCTGTTAATTGGGCTTTATTCACATTAATCTCCTAGAGTCTTGTTAAGCCAGCTTATCATTTTGCAAGCTGGTCATTACGATTAAAACCTCAGGCTAAAGGCTTGTCAAGCTTGAATTTGATTTAATTAATGAGCTTTTACTGAGCTTTTTTTTGGTCTAGATTTTTTTGAAGACACTTTGTCACTAACGTCTTCTTTTTCCCATGGGATAGGTTGTCTTGTTAGAACAATGTCTAAGACTTCGTCTATCCATCTGACGGGTTTGATGTCTAAATCAGCCTTAATATTATCCGGTACCTCTTTTAAATCTCTCACATTTCCTTCGGGTATTAGGACTACCTTAATTCCACCTCTTCTTGCAGCTAATAATTTTTCTTTGAGGCCTCCTATCTTTAAGACTTCTCCTCGAAGAGTAATTTCACCAGTCATCGCAACATCTGATCTTACCGGTATATTGGAAAGAACAGAGGTTAAAGCAGTTGTCATAGCGGCACCAGCGCTCGGTCCGTCTTTTGGCGTTGCCCCTTCTGGAACATGGATATGTATATCCTGCTCTTCGTAAAATTTAGGATCTATGCCTAGTGATTCTGATCTTGATCTAACAACTGAAAGTGCCGCTTGAATTGATTCTTGCATCACGTCCCCTAGTGAACCTGTTTTAATAATTTTACCTTTTCCAATAAAGCTTGAAGCCTCTATCGTTAATAGTTCTCCTCCAACTTGAGTCCATGCAAGCCCCGTCACTTGTCCTATGCGATCATTTTCTTCAGCCTCGCCAAAATCAAACTTTCTCACTCCACAATAGTCTTCAAGATTACTTGGTTTAATAGATATCTTTTTAGACTTATCTACTGTTGCATTCTTTTTGACAACTTTTCTACATATCTTTGCAATCTCCCTCTCTAGGGCACGTACACCAGCCTCTCTTGTGAAATATCTAATAAGGTCTTTTATAGTGTTTTTAGATATAGAAAGTTCTTCATCACTTAAGCCATTATTTTTCTTTTGTTTTTCAATAAGATACTTATCGGCTATATTGACTTTCTCGTCTTCCGTATAGCCCGGCAAAGTTATAATTTCCATTCTATCGCGCAGAGCTTGGGGAATATTCATGCTATTAGCTGTGCAAACAAACATGATGTCTGATAGATCATAGTCTACCTCGAGATAATGATCATTAAAGGTATGATTCTGCTCCGGATCTAAAACTTCTAAAAGAGCAGAAGCAGGATCTCCTCTCATATCCATACCCATCTTATCTATTTCATCCAAAAGGAAGAGAGGATTCTTTACGCCTGTCTTAGATAGTTTTTGGAGAATTCTTCCTGGCATAGAGCCAATGTATGTTCTTCTGTGCCCCCTAATTTCAGCTTCGTCTCTAACGCCGCCTAGCGACATTCTTACAAATTTTCTATTAGTGGCTCTGGCTATGGATTCACCTAGAGATGTTTTGCCCACTCCTGGAGGTCCTACTAAACAAAGAACTGGACCTTTGAGCTTTTTGACTCTTTTTTGCACAGCTAAGTACTCTAGTATTCTCTCTTTAACTTCCTCTAAACCAAAATGATCTTCATTTAAGACATTACTCGCAACGTTTAAATCTGACCTAATTTTGCTTTTCTTTTTCCATGGAATATTCAGCATCCAATCAATATATCCACGAACAACTGATGCTTCGGCTGACATTGGTGACATCATTTTATATTTATGAAGTTCTGTAAGAGCTTTTTCTTGAGCTTCTTTTGTCATACCAGCTTCTTTGATCTTAGTCTCTAGTTCTTCAGCTTCTTCTGCTTCATCAATTTCACCAAGTTCCTTTTTCAGGGCTTTCATCTGTTCATTAAGATAATATTCCTTTTGGCTCTTTTCCATTTGAGTTTTTACTCTGCCACGTATCTTTTTTTCAACTTTAGATAGATCAAGTTGGGAATCTAAATGCTCCAAAATGCGGTTAGCTCTATCAGTAAGTGAAATCATTTCTAATATTTCTTGTTTTTGACTTATGTCGATAGATAGATGGCCTACTAGAGTGTCTGTAAGTCTTGATAAAGAGTCAATAGCATTGACTGTGTTTAAGACTTCAGGAGTAGCTTTTCGTGTAAGCTTTACATATTCCTGAAATTGTTTTTTGAGAGAAGGAAGAAAATGGTTTAATTCCTTAGACTCTGTTTCTTCATCTATTGTTGAAACTTGCACCGACATATACTCATCAGAGGCATCTAATGACTCTATCGATGCTCTATGATTGCCTTCAACTAAGACTTTCAAAGTACCATCTGGCAACTTTATGAGCTGTAGGATGGTTGAGAGAGTGCCAATAGGATAGAGATCGCCTAACTTAGGATCATCCTGCTGGGCACTTTTTTGGGCAACAAGCATTATCTGTTTATCGCCAGCCATTGCGGATTGCAAAGCATTAATTGACTTTTCTCGTCCAACAAAAAGAGGTGTTACGACTGAAGGAAATATAACTACATCTCTAAGAGGTAGTAGAGGTACGTTTAGATTTTTTTTAGACATAATATTTTTTGTTATATGTCTAATATTGGGGGTTAACTAAAAAAAACAAGAGTTAACCAGTTTTAGTTTTTGAAGTCTTTTCATAAACCATCAAAGGCTCTGTTTCACCCCTCACTACAGAGCTATCAAGAACTACCTTGTTCAGAGACTCTTCAGATGGAACTTTATACATGGTTTCCATCAATATGCTTTCAAGTATTGATCTTAGACCTCTTGCTCCAGTTTTTCTCTCAATTGCTTTTTTAGCGATTTCAAAAAGTGCGTCTTCTCTGATATCTAACTCTACATTCTCCATCTCAAATAGTTTTGAGAATTGCTTAGTTAGACTGTTCTTTGGTTCAGTAAGTATTGTAACCAACGCATCTTCGTCAAGTTGTTCTAATGTAGTAATTACAGGTAGCCTGCCTACAAACTCAGGTATTAAGCCGAATTTAATTAAATCTTCAGGACGCACCTGGCCTATTAGCTTATCTGCTTCATTTTCTAGCTTAATTGAAGTAACGTTTGCACCGAACCCAATACCGGTTTCCTCACATCTTTGCTGAATTACAGACTCTAGGCCTGAAAAAGCGCCTCCACAGATAAACAATATGTTGGAGGTATCTACTTGCAAGAATTCTTGTTGTGGGTGTTTTCTGCCACCTTGAGGTGGAACAGATGCTACTGTTCCCTCAATAAGCTTCAAAAGTGCTTGCTGGACCCCCTCACCGGAAACATCTCTCGTTATAGAGGGGTTATCTGACTTTCTGGCTATCTTGTCAATTTCGTCAATATAGACTATTCCTAACTGAGCTTTTTCAATATCGTAATCACATTTTTGTAGAAGCTTTTGTATTATATTTTCGACATCTTCACCCACATAACCCGCTTCAGTTAAAGTAGTTGCATCGGCGATAGTGAACGGTACATCCAGTAACCTAGCAAGTGTCTGTGCTAATAGAGTCTTACCAGAACCTGTAGGGCCTAGAAGTAAAATGTTACTTTTTGTGAGTTCAACCTCGTCGGATGAATCAATCTTCTTCCCACCTTTTAATCTTTTGTAATGATTATAGACTGCAACCGATAGATTCTTTTTGGCTTCCTCTTGGCCTATGACATACTCGTCTAGAGTAGCTTTTATCTCTATCGGGACTGGAAATTTTTCCTCCTCAGCCTCAGTTGTTTCAGAAATTTCTTCTTTAATTATGTCATTACAAAGATCTATACATTCGTTGCATATATATACAGAAGGTCCTGCAATAAGCTTTCTAACTTCATTTTGATTCTTTCCACAGAAAGAACAATATAAAAGCTTATCTTCGTTGTTTTCTGTGTTTTCTTTATCAGACATAAAATCTCCTTTTATTTTTTGACTGAGCGACTATCTACCACATCGTCAATTAGTCCATACTTTACAGCTTGTTCAGGAGACATAAAATTGTCTCTATCACTGTCTTTAGCTATCTTATCAACCTTTTGACCTGAATGGCTTGCTAAAATTTCATTTAATTTCTTTTTAATTGACAGTATCTCCTGAGTATGAATCTCTATGTCGCTTGCTTGACCTTGAAATCCTCCCAACACTTGATGAATCATAACTCTTGAATTTGGAAGAGCCTGTCTTTTACCTTTTGCTCCCCCGCATAGTAAAATTGCCCCCATGCTTGCAGCTTGTCCTATACAAAGTGTAGAGACATCAGGCTTAATAAACTGCATAGTATCGTAAATTGAAAGCCCAGCTGTAACAGAACCCCCTGGTGAGTTAATATAAAGATGTATGTCTTTATCGGGATTCTCTGCTTCTAAGTAAAGCATCTGAGCCACTATCAAATTTGCGCCGTAATCTTCTACAGGTCCTGTTAAAAAGATCACTCTTTCTTTAAGCAATCTTGAATAGATATCGTAGGCACGTTCTCCTCTTGGCGTCTGTTCAACAACCATAGGTACTAGTTGATTTACGAGATTTGAATTTTCTTTACTCATTTATATCTTCCTCTGCATCTAAATGGGGTTTTTGAAAATATTTTCAACCATAAGTTCCAGAAACACAATCTTCGTAAGAAATATTTTCATCAATACATTTAGCTTCAACCTTTATAGCTTCAACAACTTGTTCTTCAAGAGAAATTGATTCTATGTTTCTTAGCTGCTCATCGTCTGAGTAAAAGTAATTAATAACTTGTTGAGGATCTTTATAGTTTTTTGCTCTTTCTTCGATGATTTCTTTAACTTTATCTCCATCAGGTTTTAGCTCTTTGTCTTCAATAATTTTGTTGAGCAATATACCAACTTTAACTCTCTTAGTAGCTTCTTCCTTGAATGTTTCATCCGGAAACAGATCTTCTTTCAGATCTTTTGGATCCATTCCCATTCTTCTGGCTGTATCATGTTTCATATTAGAGACCTCAGAATCAATCATTGAAGAAGGAACCTTGAAATCATTTGCTTGTAAAAGAGCATCAAAAAGACTTTGCTTAACTTTTCCATTTATTATATTTTTTAAATCTTCCTCTAGTTTTGAGCGAACTTCTTTCTTGAAAGCCTCTATATTATCTGTCTCTATACCGGTTCCTTTAAAAAATTCTTCATTTAATTCTGGCAACTTTGAGCAAAGAACTTCATTTATTTTTGTTTCAAAACTTACAGGTTTTGATGCGAGATCTTTCT
>CACMAF010000029.1:0-6347 GCA_902611645.1 uncultured SAR86 cluster bacterium
ATCACCATTACCCGGTGGTGAGCCCCTAACTATGGGTCACGAAATTTTTGGAGAAGTGAGTGCAATTGGAGATGAAGTAGAAGGTGTAAATATAGGAGAGAGATATGTAGCTTATCCATGGATGGGCTGCGGTGATTGCGATCTTTGTAATGATGATATGACTCATTATTGCGCAAATAATTCTAATTTAGGTATTCATGTTGCGGGGGGATACGGAGATCACGTCTTAGTGCCTGATCAAAAATATTTATTTGATGCGGCAGATACACCTGATAGTTTAGCTGGTAGTTATGCTTGCAGAGGCTTGACCGCCTATAGTGCTTTAAAAAAAGCAGGTCCTTATAAGAAAGATAATTCGTTAGTTATTGTCTCTGCAGGAGGTTTAGGAGTATTGGCTTTGAAAATTGCTCAAGCGGCATATGGCATAAATCCAATCGTGGTTGATATCGATGACGAAAAACTAGGAATGGCCAGACAGCTTGGTGCATCTGCAACAATAAATTCATCTGAAGAAGGTGCTGCTGAAAAGCTATTAGAATTAACTGAAGGCGGTGCCAGATCTATCGTTGATTTTGTAGGAGCCGAAGCGTCTGTCAATTTTGGATATAACCTTCTTGCGCGAGGAGGAAGTTACGTAATAGTGGGACTTTTTGGAGGACAAATTAGTCTTCCTTTGCCTTTACAAGCTCTTACAGAAAAGAAACTTATGGGCTCTTATGTCGGCAGTTTAGGTGATATGAAAGAACTGATGGAACTTGTTGTTGCTGGAAAGATAGATCCTGTTGCGGTAGAAACAAGAGATGTTTCAAAGGCTAATGAGACTCTAAAAGAAATGAAAGATGGAGATCTTTTAGGCTTAGTAGCCTTAACACATGATTAATTTATAGGGTGATTTCTGACAAAGTCTCAGAAATATCTCTATTAATTACTAAATCTGATAAATGATCCATTTGAGTTGGTTCATTATTAATTATGACCAAACTAGCACCAGTTTCCTTTGCTAATAAAGGCAGATCTGCAGCAGGAAAAACAGCAAGAGAAGAACCTAGACAAATAAAAAGATCTGACTTAATGGATACTCTTTGTGCAGTAATCATTTCTTCCTCTGGCATGGCTTGACCAAAAGAGATTGTTGCCGTTTTAATTATTCCTCCACATATAGTGCATACAGGAGGCTCTTTAGTTGCGAGGAATTCTTTTTTAAGAGGTGAAAGCTCATATCTAGCATAACAGTTTAAACACTTAGCATAAGTTGCATTTCCATGGAGTTCTGTAATCTTGGAGTCGTCAATACCCGATTCCTGATGCAAGTTATCAACATTTTGAGTTATGAGATGAGCATCCTCTTTTTTGTTTATGATTTCAGCTAATTTCACATGACCACTGTTTGGCTTAGCTGAATCTATGCTTAGTTCATTTGAAAACTTCCTTTCCCATGATTCTATCCTTTTATCTTCTGAGGCCATGAAGTCCTGAAAGTATATAGGTGTTGCAGTTTTCCAGACTCCTTTGGGCCCACGAAAATCAGGTATGCCAGAATTAGTGCTCATACCAGCCCCAGTAAAGAATACTAATTTTTTACTTTTTTCTATTAAACGCTGCAGTTTTAAGGACATCTTATTTTATCTTTCAGATAGAATATAAACAAATTTATATAAAAATGGATATTTTTTCTGTAAGTCAAGAATCACTTTGGTTAATTACGGTCGTCTATGACCTGGGCTTGGCATTATTGCTATACAGATTCTTTGGTAAATATGGTTTATATGTTGCGGTTGTTCTAGGGATTGTGCTGGGTAACTTACAAGGAGGAAAGGTAAGTGAACTTATAATTTTTGGAAGTACCTTTAAGGTAAGTATGGGAGCTATTTTGTATTCAGGAATATATTTTGCTACTGATGTACTCAACGAAAAATACGGAAGACAAGAAGCAAATAGGGCTGTAATGCTTGGGTTTTTTGCAAATATTGCTGTGATGATAACTTTAGTCCTAAGTATTCAATTCAAGCCTTCTGAAATAACTGGTTCGGCTTTAGAAGTTCACAATGCTATTACAACTCTAGCGTACTACTCTCCCGCTTTTGTAATTGGATCTTTAACAGCTTATTTAGTTAGTCAAACCTTCGATGTTTGGTTTTTCAACAAGATAAAAAGTATTACGGGGGAGTCCAAACTTTGGTTAAGAAATAATCTTTCAACAATTACTTCTCAACTTATAGATACTCTGATTTATCAATTTACTTGGGTATTTGCGACTGGCATGGATTGGTCTACAGCATTAATGCTGGCACTTACAAAATATGTTTTTAAGGTTTTAATCGCTGCAATTGATACAATATTTATTTATTGGGTAAAAAAATGGTAAGTCCAAAATTTAAAAATGTTGCTATTTACTCTTCTTTGAAGGATAAAAAAGTGGTTGATATAGCTGATCAAGTAGAGGAAGTTCTTTCTAATATTGGAGTTAGATTTGTATACCCTACGTCTTCTAAGATTAGTCGCAGAGAGAGTAAGAAAGTTTATTCTGACACCGCTATTGCAAAACGCTCAGATTTAATTATTGCAATAGGTGGAGATGGAACACTATTAAGTGCTGCTAGAAATTTTGGTTCTCACAAAATACCCGTTCTAGGAATAAATTTAGGTAATTTAGGATTTTTGACTGATATCCCTCCCTCAGATTTAACTTTTGCTTTAAATAAGATAATGCAGGGAAATTTTGTTGAAGATAAAAGAGTTTTTTTAGAGGCGAAAATTAAGGGAAAAAAAGATAGATATAAGGCCCTAAATGAAATAGTACTTCACTCTGGATCTATAGCTCAATTGATTGAATACGAACTTTTCATTGACGATGAATTTGTTTATAGACAAAGAGCTGACGGTCTAATAATTAGCACACCCACTGGCTCAACAGCTTACAACTTATCAGGAAATGGACCAATTATTTCCCCTGAAGTGAAAGCATTTACATTACTCCCTATGTTCCCTCACAGCTTAAATGCGAGAACATTTATAACTAGCCAAGATAAAAGGATCAAATTAAAAGTAAGTGGCAAGACAAAGGCATATTTGAGTATGGATAGTCACGAAAATATAAAAGTAACTTCATCAGAAGAGGTCTGCATTGAAAAAGGCAAAACAGAATTGACTCTAATTCACCCCACTGATCAAAGTTTCTTTTCTTCCTGCAGAACAAAATTAGGCTGGAGTCTAGGTAATCCAAGTAGAATTAGCTGATAGATTTAAATAACCAACACTGTAAGATATAGACATGAACCTATTAAAATTAAAGTATTTTCTCTGGCTATCTTATTTTATTTTTGCCTCTTTAGTATATGGTGAAGTAACTCCAGCTCAAATGTCCATGCTGGAACAACTGCCACCCGACCAAAGAGCAAGTATCATGGGCAAAATGGAGTCAGCAAGTACTCTGCAGGAGGAAATTGAAGACACATTTGAACAAGCGAATAACTTAGTAATAAAACCTGAATTAAAAGATTTAAAAGATACTGATAACTACTGCCCAGATTGTATATATGGGTATGACTTTTTTCAGTATTCTCCAACAACTTTTGCTCCTGTTGATAATTCTCCTGTCAATTCATCTTATCTTTTAGGTCCCGGGGATAAACTGGAAATTAACTTTTATGGAAGCAAAGAGAGTAAAGTTAAAGTTACTGTAAACCGAGAAGGCAAGGTAGTTCTTCCATTCCTTGGACCGGTTAATTTTCTTGGTAAATCATATGATGAGGCCAGGACTTATTTATCTAAAAAGGTTGAGACAGAGCTTATCGGAACCGAGGTCGATTTATCGATCAGCGAAACCAGATCAATAGGAGTTTATATTTTAGGAGAAGCTTATAAACCAGGAAGATATGTTATGAGTGGCCTTAGTTCTGTATCAAATGCACTATTTGTAAGTGGAGGCGTAAACGAGCAAGGTTCTTTGAGAAATATACAAATCAAAAGGAAAGATAAAGTAATTTCTACTTATGATTTTTATGATTTCCTTTTGCGCGGCTCTCTAGAGACAGATGTGGTGCTTCAGGATGGTGACGTGATTTTTATACCTTTCATAGAAAATAGTGTAACTATTGGTGGTGCATTTAAACGACCTCATAGATATGAAATACTGCCGGGAGAGACAATGGAAGATGCTATCTATCTTGCGGGTGGTTTCAACTCTGAGGTACATGGTTCTCCAAATTTAGAACTTAGTTCGATAAATGAGGTTTCTGCAAAAAGAGATTTAGCATATTTAGATAGTTCAGGCGATCTTTCAAGAGTATTGAAAAATGGTGATGTTATAAATGTTTCATCAATATCAGGTATAAGTCCGAGGACCATCAAAGTATCTGGCGAGGTTAAAAAGCCAGGAGAATATTCTATTCAACCGGGGGATAGAATTTTAGATATCTTGAATAGGGCCGGGGGTTATAGCAATGAGGCATATTTTCAGGGAGCAGTATTTCTAAGAGAAAAAGTAGCTGAATCTCAAAAAATAGCTTTTGAAAGAGCCGCGGACGAACTTGAAAACACAATAGTCGATGTTGTCACACAGGATACTGTTGAAATTGGAGAATTTACACTGTTACCTATTTCAAATCTCATAACTAAGTTAAGAGACGAAGAGCCTCTTGGAAGAATGGTAGTTGATTTAGATATGCTTGCACTGCAATCTAATCCAGTAACTAACTTTATAGTCCAAAATGGAGATCAGTTATACATTCCAAGGAGACCTTCATCGGTATCAATAGTAGGAGAAGTTTTGAATAGTGCTTCTGTCGGATTTGATCCTGACCTTACTATAGATGGATATATATCATTAGCTGGAGGATTGAAGGATTCAGCCGATGAAGATAAAATTTTTGTAATATTACCTGATGGAAAGTCTCAATTAGTAAAAAGAAACCTATTCGGATCTAATAAAGAAATACTGCCAGGTAGTACGGTGGTTATATCCAGAGATTCAAGACCTTTTGATGCAATTAGTCTTACACAAATAATAACACCCATATTGGCTGATTTAGCTACTTCAGCAGCAGCTATAGCCGCTATAAGCGATTAAGAAAATCATGACTAAGCCAAAATTGTGGCTATTAGCATTGGTTGTTACAGCTTCACTTCCCCTTATAGCATCGATAGAAGAATATTATCCTTATAAAGTTTTACCTAGTTCTTCTAACTATGGCAACACAGGTATTTTAGAAATGCCAAACGCTAGAATGATGCAAGAAGCAAGTTTGAGGTTTAATTTTTCATCATCCTTTCCTAATGAATTCACTTCCTTAACTGCTTCACCTTTCAATTGGCTGGAGGCAAGCTACAGGTATGTAGAGATAAAAAACCGGTTATATGGTCCAGCTTCATATAGTGGAAATCAATCATACAAAGATAAAGGGTTTGATGTAAAGGCGCTGATTAGAAATGAAACTTACTTTCTGCCTTCTGTAGCTTTTGGGTTAAGGGATATTGCAGGAACAGGTTTATTCTCATCAGAATATATAGTTTCGACAAAAAGAATAAGAAATTTTGATATAACTTTAGGACTTGGCTGGGGAGAATTGGGTAGAGACAACAATATTTCAAATCCTTTAGCCCAACTAAATGAATCTTATAATGAGAGAAAGCTTGAAGGTAAAGGACAAGGGGGAGCCTTAGACTTTAAAAAATGGTTTTCAGGAGAAACAGCTATTTTCGGGGGAATTGAATATGACTTACCCAAAAAAGGTTTAAGATTTAAGCTTGAATATGATACAACAAGACCTGAGAAGGAAAGGGTTTTCAAAACAGCAAACAGAATACCTTTAGAGGTAAAGTCTCCATTGAATTTCGGTGTTAGTTACAACTTATCCGAAAATCTTACGATTTCTAGTTCTTTTGAGAGAGGTACTCAATTCAGAGTTTCCTTCAACTTGATAGGTAACTTTTTAAACGACACAATCAAAAAACCAAGACCGAAAACCGTTCAAAAACTTAATCAAGATCAGCAGAGAAAAATTTTAGAGGATAATGATTTGCTTTATAGGTCTCTCAATCTAAGTTTGAGAAATGAATCAATTTATATTCAAGCTGCTACTTTAAAAGAAAATGAAATCGATGTTGCTGTAGCATCATCTAGATTTTACAACCTTACAAGACCCATAGGCAGAACTGCAAGAATAACCGCAGCACTGGCTCCAGATAAAGTTAACAAAATTAATATACATGCCATGAATGGGGATTTTGAGGTAGCGAATGTTTCTTTTGGAAAAGAGTACTTTGAAAAATCAGACAAGGGTAATCTCTCCTCTACTGAATTATTAAAACTGACTAAAATAGAATCAAATAGTGCCGATCCTCTATTT
>CACMAF010000030.1:0-6015 GCA_902611645.1 uncultured SAR86 cluster bacterium
AATGATTTAACTGATGGAGAGAGTACATTTGTCATCGGTACAGCAAATTCTGTTGTTGGTTTACTGATAGCTTTAAGTGCACCTATTTTAGGGGCTTTCGCCGATGCGGGAAACTCAAAAAAAAAGCTGCTTCTAACGTTCGCAGTTTTAGGAATAATAGCAACTGGTTATTTATTTTTCGTCCCTGAGAGTTCATGGAAATTTGCTATTACCTTTTATGCACTTGGTGTGATTGGATTTTCAGGTGGAAATATCTTCTACGACTCTTTATTAGTTTCGGTCGCTGAAGACCATGAAAGGAATCGTGTATCATCTTTAGGATTTTCTCTTGGTTACCTTGGTGGAGGGATATTATTTTTAATCAATGTCTTAATGTTCTCTTTTCCATCTTTCTTTGGACTTAATTCACAAATTGAGGCTGTTTTATGGTCTTTTTTGAGTGTAGCTATCTGGTGGAGTATTTTTACACTACCTTTACTTACAGGTGTAAAGGAGCCTAAATTCTCAGTAAGTAGGAAAAGTTTTTTTGAAATTTCAGGGCAAGCTTTCTCTAGTCTCTACCAAACAGGAAGATCGGTAAGACAATATAAAAGTGCTTTTATTTTCTTACTAGCATATTTTCTTTACATGGATGGAGTAGATACGATCATAAGAATGGCAACATCTTATGGTTCTGATATAGGGCTTTCAGCACAATCTATGATATCAGCTCTTTTACTTACTCAATTTATTGGATTTCCCGCAACACTAGCTTTTGGAAGGTATTCTGACAAATTCGGGCATAAACAATCTCTTTCATTTGCGATTATCATCTACATAGGAGTCGTTATATTTAGTTCCCAGATGGATAGTGCATTAGAATTTTTTATCATGGCATCTATCATCGGTCTTGTTCAAGGAGGAGTACAAGCTATCAGCAGATCTTATTTTAGTAGCCTAATACCTAGCAATAAAGCGGCAGAATTCTTTGGATTCTATAATTTCATTGGAAAATCTTCAGTCTTTATAGGTCCCTTTATGGTCTCAGGAATTGCACTCTTAACAGATAGCCCTAGCCTAGGAATACTAAGCTTACTTTTATTATTTATACCAGGATTAATAATTTTAAGGAGAGTTCCCTAAATCAGAAAAGCCTCTTTCAGTCATAGCTTGTTTTAAAATACTAGGCTTATCTGTCATTATTCCATCAACACCAAAGTCAATTAATTTGAACATCTCTTCTTTATTATCGATAGTCCAAACATGAACAAGTTTATTTTCCTTCTTTGCAATTCGAAGAAATCTCTTAGTGAGAATAGGCACTCCCCATTGCTTTATAGGAATTTGAGCACAATCAGCTGTATTAATTCTTAAATTAATTCCTAAAGATTTGCATATCAATTTGAATATATCCATTTGTCCAGAAGAAGTGCATACTTCTGGTCCGGCTAGTTTTCTTATTCTATTTAATCTTGAAGAAGAGAAAGAAGCTAAACAGGATCTACTAAAGCATTTCATTTCTTTTATAATTTTTACGGTATTTTCTAAGGCATCCTCAGTTTTAATATCAATATTGAATCTAAGGTTAGGAAAGCTATCGAGTGCTTCACTTAATAAAGGGATCCTGCCACCGTTAATTAATTCTATTCCCTTTACTTCGTCTAGCGTCAGGTCCTTTATACGCTTATTTATACCTGCCATCCTCTTTAAAGTTGAGTCATGAAATATAACTACATGACCATCTTTAGTAGATTGAACATCTGTTTCTATAAAAATAAATCCTAAATTTGATGAGTATTCAAAGGCTTCTAAGGTATTTTCTGTTTCTACTTCATCCCCACCTCTATGTACAAAACCATAAAAGTTAAAATCTCGAAAAAATGGATGCATAGATATTGGTATTTTTAATAACTATACTATATTGAAGGAGCTTATCTATGGAGAAACTTTTAATAGGGATTTTATTTATTTTTTTGGCTCTGGCTTTTCCTTATCTTTATAAGGTTTATGGATTGAAGAAAATTTTGCAATCAGATATACCTTCTGAGGGAAATTGGGTAGAGCTTTCAAGAGGTAATATCTATTATCGTTGGTTTTTACCGGACGATTCAACCGATTTGAAGGGGACTTTGATCTTGGTGCACGGTTTTTCAACACCTAGTTTTGTATGGCAAGGCTTACTAGATAATTTCACTAACTCTGGTTACAAGGTTCTTGTTTATGATCATTTAGGCAGAGGCTATTCAGAAAGGCCTAGAACAAAATACGATAAGCATCTTTATCTTGAAACTTTGAGGGAATTGATACTTTCTCAAAAAATAAATGAGAAAGTTCATATAGTTGGCTATTCCATGGGAGGACCAATTGCATCTTATTATGCAGCCGAGTATCCTAACGAAGTAACAAGCGTTTCATTAATTGCTCCTGCAGGTTTCAGTAAATCTCTTCCTCAGACGAAATCATGGACAACTATGCCCGTCGTTGGAGATTGGTTCTGGAGAGTATTTAGCCATAGATTATATGGCGTAGGAAATATGTCTGAAACTCAATATAGCGATGATCCGTTGTCTATAAATGAAGATAAATTTTTACCACTCTTTCAAGATCAACTGCGCTTTAAAGGATTCAATGAATCTCTTTTATCAACTATAAGGAACTTTAATCTTTTTGATGTTCGTGACATGTACGAAAATCTAAGTAAAAAAGAAATACCTATGCTTGCTTTATGGGGAAAAAAAGACGGAATAGTTCCTTTTTCAGGGTCAGAGGAATATCAAAGGATATTTGATAATGGAAAACTTGTTGTTTTGGAAGAGGGAACACATGATATAACTTATAGACAGCCAACTATTGTTGGAACAGAAATTATAGATTTTATAGACCAATTATAAAAAATGGATTTTAGTGATATAGCCTCTTATGACGATGATCAAGTCGCGATAAAGCTGAATGAGCTAGAATCAAATGAAGATTTTCATAATTATATTTCTAGTTTAATTTTTCCAAGATCCCATAAATATTTCTCAAAGATAAACCGCATTTATTTAAGAAGAAAATTTAAGCAGATTTTTTCTGATTGCAATTCTATAGATCAATTTCAAGATTGTTTGGCTCCTTTAGTGACGAAAATGATCGACAAAACAACAGATGGTTTTACATATAGTGGAGTTGAGAATTTAACTGAAAAACCTACTCTGTTTGTAGGTAATCACAGAGATATATCTCTTGATCCTGCTTTTCTAAATTATCTCCTTTATACCCAAGGACTCAGTACTGTACGAATCGCTATTGGAGATAACCTTCTAGATGACGGGTATGCTGAAATGCTTATGAGGCTGAATAAAAGTTTCATAGTTCACAGAAATATCAAAGGAGTAAAGGAAACTTTAAGAAAATTATCAAAACTCTCCGCTTACATCAATCATTCGCTAATGCAAGATAAAGAGAGTATCTGGATTGCTCAAAGAGAAGGAAGAGCAAATGATGGTAATGACTTCACAGATGAGGGTGTTTTAAAAATGCTATATCTCGATCAAAGAAAGGTACTTTCAGTTTATGAATGGGTCAGAAGCGTTAACTTAACTCCAATTGTTATTTCCTATGAATATGACCCATTGGATTATGTCAAAGCAAGAGGTTGGGATTATCAGGATTCCTTGACCCTTGAAGAAATAAATAAAAGTGACATCAAAGAAATGTCTACCGGAATTTTTGGCTATAAAGGCAGAGTTCATTTACATATATGTAAACCTATTTCTGATCCAGTGGATACCACACGCCATCTAGCTGAAATGATACAGAGAGAAATTATAAATAATTATCGTATTTGGCCCACCAACCAAGCAGCTTTAGATCTATTGCCTGAAATAAATATTCAACAAGAGAATATAGATACAATATCGGATATGCCCAGCAAGATTTCTATGCTTGAAAAGAGATGTGCAAATTTGAAGCCTGAAGAGCGAAACGAGTTTTTGATGACTTATGCCAGGCCTATTGTTAATAAAGAAAAGGCCAGACTTTCGCCTGGCCCTTAATGCATCTTAATGGGGAGATTAAGAATGCTTACTTAACGGGGAGTTAAGAGTTACATAGAAAATGTAATGACGAATGTGTCTTCGTCGGAAAGTCCGCTTGAGTCCTCTGCACTGAAGTCATTCCAGGCTAGAGAAACACCTAAACCAGCAATAGAGATTGGTAGATCGTAGCTAATTATGGTGTATTCACCGTACTCGTCGTAGTCACCATAAGTAACACCTAAACCAGTTTCACCTAGAGCAACAGAAAATTCTGTGTTATCGGGTGCAGAATCTTGACCTGATGAGTAAGTAATACCGAAATAGCTGTATCCGAGTCCGAGATAGATTTCTTCAAAATCTAGAGAGTCTTCTCCAGGGTATGTAAATGCTAAATATCCGATGTCATAACTTAATCCACCTTCCATTTCACCTGCATAGCCTGCATACCAATCTAATTCTAGAGCTGCTCCATCACCAAATTCGACGTTGGAAGCCCAAGTTCCAAAATATAGTCCACTTTCACCGGCTATATCGAATCCACCAGAGATAGCTGGTTCTTCAGCAGTTTGCGTCATACCTCTCCAGACATAGTCGCTTGACATTGCGATATTGCTTTCGAATTCTGCTGATTGCAAGGTCATTGCACTTGAAAAGAATGCTATGGCCCCAAATTTAATAAGATTTTTCATCCTAACTCCTTGTAAGTTTTTTAATAATACAAACATAACCATGCAACTTGAATGCCAAAGAAATAGGGTTTTAATAAATAATTTTGCACTAATTTCGTGCGAAGCAGGTTTTTTTAGTTCTTTACAGGATACTATTTGAGAATTTTTTATTTTATTCGTGTAATATCATGCAACTTTAATTGCTACGAAGAAGGAGAAAAAATGGAAATTTCAAATAAAGTTGCTCTAATTACAGGTGGAGCTTCTGGTTTAGGCCTTGCTACCGCTGAAGCATTAGTAGGATCAGGCTCAAAAGTAATGTTACTAGACCTAAATGAAGACAATGCGAAAGCAGCTGTTGAAAAACTGGGATCTGATTCTTCGTATGCAATTGCCAATGTAACTGATGAATCATCTGTTCAATCTGCAATAGATAAGACAGTTGAAGAATTTGGTAGCTTACACATAGTAGTAAACTGTGCAGGAATAGGTAGCGCTAGTAAAACTGTAGGGAGAGACGGTGCGCATCCATTAGATTATTTTAAAACAGTAGTAGATATTAATTTGAATGGTACCTTTAATGTTCTTAGGTTAGCTGCGGTAGTCATGGGAAATAATGAGCCCAATGAAGATGGAGAATGTGGAGTGATTATAAATACAGCTTCTGTAGCTGCATATGATGGTCAAATTGGACAGGCAGCATATAGTGCAAGCAAGGGTGGTGTTGTCGGTATGACTTTACCCATAGCCAGAGATTTGGCAAGAATGGGAATAAGAATTAATACCATTGCTCCAGGGATATTTGACACTCCTTTAATGGCTATGGCACCAGATACCGTGAGAAATCCTTTGATAGAGATGACTCAATTCCCTAAAAGATTAGGTTTGCCAAATGAATATGCTTCATTGACAAAGCATATAGTTGAAAATCCTTTTTTAAATGGCGAAACTATTAGATTGGATGGTGGCATAAGAATGCAACCCAAGTAAATGGAAATATTAACTGACTATCTTATTTTTCTATTGAAGGTATTCACTATTGCCTTGGCTATCACTGTCCCTTTGTTAATGGTAATTGGCAGTTCTAAGGGCAAGAGCCAAGCAAAAGGAAAACTATCCATCACTAACCTTTCGGATAAATTCGAAGAAATGGGTAATGCCGTAAAAGGCTCAGTCATGAATCCAAAGGAACTGAAAAAATTTAATAAAGAAAATTTAAAAGATAAGAAAAAGAAAGACAAGGGCAAGGAAAATAATAAAGACACTGACTCAGTCTTTGTTCTTAATTTTAAAGGAGATATTCAAGCTTCAGAGGTCGAAAAACTCAAACAAGAAGTAAATGCTATTCT
>CACMAF010000031.1:0-5437 GCA_902611645.1 uncultured SAR86 cluster bacterium
TATAAATGAAGAAAATTGAATATTACTTAGATTGCAGCAGTCCATGGACCTATCTTTCATTTAGAGGAATCTTAGATTTACAACAAGGGAAGGATTTTGAAATTGTATGGAAACCGATCCTGGTTGGAGGAATTTTTAACTCAATAAATCCAAGTGTTTATGAAAGCAGAAAGAATCCTGTGAAAGAAAAAGCAGCTTACTCTCAAAAGGACTTGAAAGATTGGTCAGAATTAAGAGACATAACAATTAACTGGCCTACGATATTTCCAGTAAATAGTGTTAAAGCCATGCGCGGTGCTTTTTATTTTATAGATAAGGGTGGAATAGAATCTTATCTTGAAGATGTTTTCCGGGGATATTGGACTAATGGCAAAGATATTTCAGACACTGACTATTTGTCTTCAATTGCTGAGGAAAATGGAGTCGAGGCTTTAGAGTACTTAAAATTCATTTCGACAGATGAAGCCAAACAAAGACTGATAAATAACACTCAAGAGTTGATTGATAGAGGGGGCTTTGGATCTCCAACTTTCTTCTTAGATGGTCATGATATGTTCTTCGGAAATGACAGAATTCAGCTTATTGAACAAAGAATCTAATTTACTTATTCTTTATCTTTTGCCATCTTAGAAATGCTTTTTGAATCTTGACCGAACATTGTTTTTAGTCCTTCCTTTGTAATACCTTTGCCAAAATTTCTTTGCTCTTTCCCTACCTCAATACCTTTTCTTACGGCAGGTCTTGATTTAATGTCATCGAACCATCTCCTCACATTTGGGAACTCATCAAGGTTGACTTCATATCTCTTATAAGCAGTAATCCATGGGAAAGAAGCCATATCTGCTATGGAATAATCTCCAGCTAAAAAATCTCTTTCATTCAAGATATTATTCATTACTCCCAATAATCTATCATATTCATTTTTATACCTTTTCTCAGAATAAGAATGATCACCAGGAAAGTTGGGCGCATAATTAACAAAGTGACTCACTTGTCCGGCCATCGGTCCCAAACCACCAACTTGCCAAAAAAGCCACTCCAAAACCCTTTCTCTATGAGGCGAAATTTGGGGAAAGAATTTCCCTGTCTTTTCTCCAAGGTACATGAGTATTGCTCCAGATTCAAATATACTTAATGGTTCACCTTCTTTTATATTTGTATGATCAACTATAACCGGCATTCTGTTATTTGGACTTATCTTTAGGAAATCAGGCTTGAACTGATCACCTTTGCCTAAGTTAACTGGCATAACTTTGTAATCCAATTCACACTCCTCTAACATGATTGAAATTTTCCACCCATTAGGGGTAGGAGCGTAATATAGATCTATCATTTTTTTAAATCCTCAATAAAGTTATCTTTCTCTGTCCAAAGGTTTTCCATCCAAGCTTTTAATTCTTCCCTGTATGTTATATCTTCTTCGTAGTTTTTCTGAAGTAGATTTTCTGGAATAGCTATTTCGCGAACTTTAACAGTTACATTCGACATTCTACCGCACAAAAAATCCCAAAAAGACCTTTTTGAACTATGGTAGTAAATTGTAAAGTCGAGCATCAATTGAATGTAAGGCATAGTAGTCAATGTTAAGCCTATGCCTCCAGACTTTGGATTAAGTAGGTTCTTGAATTTTGAATCTTGATTTAACCTTTTCTCTTCATTAAATCTTGTTCCTTCAGCAAAACTAAAGATAGAAACAGGGTATCTAGAATACCTTTCAAAAGATTTTTCCATAGCCTTAATATCTTCGCCTCTGAGATTCGGGTTTCTGTCTAATTCTTCTTTTGAATACCTTTTTAAAAATGGCATATCCAATGCCCACCATGCTAATCCAATGACTGGAACCCAAATGAGTACATGTTTCATAAAAAACTTAAGCATGGGCACTTTTCTATTTGTGATTGTTTGGAGAACGAATATGTCAGCCCAGGATTGATGATTTGCAACAGACAAATACCATCTTGTATTATCTAATGATTCGAATCCTTCTATTTTCCATTCGGGTTTATGAAGAGCTTGAATCCATAGACCATTACAATATATCCAACATTCTCCGACATTAATTATTAGCTTAGTACAAACTCTTTTCCAACTTTCGATTGGTAAAAGAAATTTTAGGATCGCAATACTTAGAAGAAATATGCACCAGAAAAGTGTATTAAAGACAACTGCAAATAGCCCTAAGACTCCCCTAATAATCTCCATAGAATTATTTTATCTTAATTTTTTAGAATCATCCCAAAGAGTATTGAGTTCATCTAAATCCATTTCAGAGACTTTTATGTTGTCTTTAGCAAGTTCTTTTTCAATATAGTTGAATCTCTTCTCAAATTTAATATTAGATTTCCTTAAGGCTTCCTCAGAATCTACACCCAACTTTTCTGATAAGTTGGTAATAATCATATAAAGATCGCCAATTTCTTCTTGAATAGACTCTTTGTTTTCAGTTTCTACTGCCTCTTCAAGCTCACTAAGTTCTTCTTTAATCTTTTTGAATACTCCCTTAGTATCGGGCCAGTCAAAGCCTACACTAGCGACTCTCTTTTGAATCTTTTGTGATCTTTGAAGGGATGGTAAATTTTTGGCAATTCCTTCAAGGACACCTCCTTGATTTTTTTTGGCTCTTTCCTTTTGTTTTGTTTCTTCCCATTGGTTAATCTGTTCGTCTAAGGAATGATTTTTTTTATCAGAGAAGACAAAAGGGTGTCTCCTTACAAGTTTTTCTGAAATAGTTTTTGCAACATCATCAAAGGAAAATAATGCTTCTTCTTTTGCTATTTGAGATAAAAAGACCACTTGCAAAAGGAGGTCGCCTAATTCCTCTTTTAGATCTGAAATATCTTCTCTTTCTATGGCATCAGCGACTTCGTATGCTTCTTCAATAGTATAAGGAGCTATGGATCTGAAGGTTTGTTCTTTATCCCATTTACAACCATCATCTTTATCTCTTAATTGAGACATGATGGCTAAAAGCTTCTCTATACTATTCAGATTAATATTCGCTTAGAGTTGCGTATCTATCCAGATGATATTCTGAATTTCCAAAAATTTGTTCAGTCACTCTAGCTCTTTTTAGGTAAAGTCCGACATCATATTCATCGGTAACACCTACACCGCCATGCATCTGAACGGCTTCATTTGTTACGAGGTGGTTCGTCTCTCCTGCTTTGTATTTAGCTAAACTTGCCATTCTCTTGAGATCATTTGAGTTTTCATCAACTGCATTGCAAGCAGCTATTACTGAAGATTTCGTTAATTCTAACTCTGAATACATTTCCGCAGCCCTGTGTTGAAGTGCTTGGAATGTGCCTATAACAGAACCAAATTGCTTTCTTTCTTTGAGATAATCCAATGTCACATCGAATGCCTGCGAAGCATTTCCTAACATTTCTGCAGAAATAGCGATTTGAGCTCTATCCAGAACCTCCTCCAATATTGCTGCCCCATTATTTTCTTCTCCAAGAAGATTTGAAGAAGAGATAGTAGTATCATTGAACTTGATATTCGCAGAATTTCTAGAATCTACCATACTGGTCTTAGTTATTTCAATCCCATCAGTATCTGCCTCTACCAGAAAAAGTGTAATCCCTGAAGCATCATCATCCGAACCTTCTGTTCTTGCAACTACTACTATTAAATTTGAACAATGTCCGTCAATGACGAAAGTCTTTTCTCCAGAAATTTTGTATTCATTTCCGGTTTTAATCGCTTTCGTTGAAATAGAAAAGGGCGAATGTCTATTGCCTTCTTCTAAGGCAAGAGCCGTGGTTAGACTGCCATCTACTATACGGGGTAAGTAATTTTGTTTTTGTTCATCATCTCCACCTAAAGTTATTAGAGATGCACCTAAAACACCAGTTGAAAAGAGAGGTGAGGGCGTTAATGTCCTTCCCATTTCTTCAAAAATACTTCCCATTCCGACCATACCAAAATCAAATCCACCATACTCTTCTGGAACTAAGATACCTGACCAACCAAGGTTAACCATCTCTGACCATAAAGATTGGTCATAACCTAATTCATTTTGGGTATCTCTTATCTCTCTGAAATGTGTTACGGGAGCATTCTTTTGTAAAAACTCTTTTGCAATATCTTTGAGGGATTGCTGTTCCTCATTCAGTATTAACGCCATTTTTACTTATCTGGTAAACCAAGAACTCTTTTTGAAATTACATTCAGTTGTACTTCAGAAGTACCTCCTTCAATTGAATTTGCTTTAGTTCTAAGCCAGTCTCTTGTAATCGCCAATTCTTCCATAGAAAATCCTTCTCCATCCCATCCCACTCCTTGAGTGCCCATTGCTTCCAGCATGAGTTCATAACGAAGTTTATTATGTTCAGTTCCATAGTATTTACCCATGGCCGCAGCTGGGCTAGGTGCGCCAACTTTAGTTTCTTCTCCTACCCTTTGCATAGTTAGACCAAAAGCTCTAGAGTTAAGATCATGCATAGCTACTTTTCTTCTTAAGGCTTTATCTGAAATCTTTTGATCAGCATCTATTCCGACATATTTCTTTCCTATCTCAGCCAGTCCTGATTTAGTTTTTTGACTACCATCTCCACCGCCTGAGAGTCCCATAGCTGAAATCATAGTACGTTCATGCTCAAGAAGTCTCTTAGCAACCGTCCAACCTTTATTTAATCCTCCAACTAGATCTTTGGTAGGAGCTTTTGCATCATCAAAGAAGGTTTCACAAAATGGAGATTTTCCACTTATTAAGGTAATCGGCCTTGTTGTGACACCTGGCTGATCCATATCAATAAGTAAAAAACTTATTCCGTCGTGTTTGGGCTCCTGAGGTCCGGTTCTTACTAAACAGAAAATCTTATCGGCTTTATCTGCATATGATGTCCAGATTTTTTGACCATTTATGACGTAGCTATCCCCATCCTCTATTGCTTTAGTGCTTAAGGAAGCTAAATCTGAGCCTGATCCAGGTTCACTATAACCTTGGCACCACCACACTTCCCCTCTAACAATCGGAGGTAAATGCTCCTTTTTCTGCTCTTCGTTGGCAAACTCAAGAAGAGCCGGTCCTAACATCCATATCCCAAAACTTCCTAATGGAGATCTAGCTCCGATCGCTCCCATTTCTTCTTGAAGAATTTTGTTTTCTTCTTTAGATAGGCCACCTCCGCCATATTCACTAGGCCAAGTAGGACAAGTCCATCCTTTTTCTCCCATTCTCTCTAACCATATTTTTTGGTCTGGATGAGAAAATTGAGCATTTCTGCCACCCCACGCAACATCTCCTGGCTTTCTCATTTCTTGTGGGCAATTAGCCTCTAACCAATCTCTTGTTTCTTCTCTAAAAGTTTGTAGATCTGTCATCTTATTCCTTATTTATTTACTTGTTTGAATGCAATTATAGATATATTCTGAAGATAACTAAACAAATTCTAAGGAGTTTAAATGAAAGCTTATCAAGTAATAGAAAATG
>CACMAF010000032.1:0-5252 GCA_902611645.1 uncultured SAR86 cluster bacterium
CACTCATCCCCTGGCATTCCTTTAGGTCTTTGATCAAGTAACCATTGTTTATTTATATATGTCATTTAACTCTCCTCTTTAAATTATATTCTTATCTCTCTTTTGAACAACAAAATAAAGACTATCCTTTGTAACTTTTTTTTCTACAAGTTTGTGACCCAGAAATTCGCAAAATTTTTCAATGTCTCTTTCGGTACTCTTATCAGAGGCAACTAACTCAATTAAGTCTCCAGAGTCTGAATCTCTGATAGCTTTATGCAAGAGCATAATAGGTTCAGGACATATTAAACCCAGCGCGTTTACTTCAATTTTCATTAATAAATTTTGTAGATATTATTCGTACCCTTCTTACCATCAATACGGCGGCAACTAATAAGCCTGAGGCCATGCCTGTCCACATGCCCACAGCGCCCATTTGAGTAGTCACAATATCTGTAATAGAAAGGATAATACCTAGAGGCAATCCGACACCCCAATATGAAATAGCCATAATCTTCATTGGTCCAAAAGTGTCTTTATAGCCCCTCATACTTCCGATACTTGCCATCGCTAAACCATCAGCGAGCTGAAAGAATGCAGCAAAGCTCAACAATATTACTGCCAAAGCTATCACCTCAGAATTATTATTTAACAAACTCGACATGAACTCAGCATTTAGGATAATAATTAAACTCATTATGAGAGCACTGACTGTTGCTAGTCTAAGAGAGAAATAAGAACTGTATTTGGCTCCTTTCATGTCATTGGCACCGACATTATTTCCCACTCTAACTGCAGCTGCATTTCCAATAGATAAGGGAATCATAAAAAAGAGCCCACCGATAGTCATTGCTATGCCGTTAGCGGCAATAACTTCACTGCCAAATCGTCCAAGGATGATTCCTGCTCCACTAAACATACTTAGTTCGATGAAATTTCCAAACCCAACCGGAATACCGCCTCTAAGTATTTCTCCAAGAATTTTTATGTTTGGCAGATCAAATCGGGAGAAAAGTTCAGTACCAAAGCCTGATTTAAATTTGAGATAAATGATTAGCAGTAAAAAAGTAGTCCAGGTTCCGATAATAGCCGAAAGACCAGCTCCTTTAGCTCCCATTTCAGGGAAGCCGAAATTTCCATAGATGAAAGTATAATTTCCAATTATGGCGATGATTAACATCAAAATATTCAATAAAGTTATTGGTAAGGGCCTGGTTACGCCTTCACACAAAGAACGCAGAGGTTGACTCAAGAGAATGGCTGGGAGAGCGAACATAAAATAGTCCAAGTATTCCTCTGAGTACTTGATAATCGATGGATCAACTTTTGCAACTGTCAATATGAAAGAGGCCTGAGATAGAATAAACATTCCTACTAAAATTATTGGAATTGACAACCATATCGCCTGCCTTGCTAAGGGCCCTATATCTTTAAGATTTCTTGCGCCATAGAATTGAGCTACCATGGGTGTTACGAAGAAAAGTACTCCGCCAATTCCTACCATAATTGGAAACCAGATATTACCAGCTAACATAATTCCAGCTTGCACATCAGTAGAGTAGTTTCCACTTTGTATAACTGAATTAACTTGAATAAATTGAAGGGCTAGCTGAGTAAGGAACATAGGTATGGCTAGCTTAAAAAAACTACTAGCTTCTGTAAGAGATCTTTCAGAAAAAAAGCTCTTTTTTGAGTCCAAGGGTTGTTCCATAGAAGGTGCGTATCTTATCATGTACACAAGAGGCAAGACATCAGAAAAGATCACAGACCATATTGGCTAAAAAAGCTATTTGCTAAATACAATAATTTTTATGTAGATAACTATTTAGCTCCCCAATTTGAGTATTTCGGAAAGGGTCACAATATTATGGGAGCTCGATATTTTGATGTATATGGAAGCAATATATCAATTGATGATTATCCTACTATGGTAGCTTCTCCTGATAACTATATTCACCTAACCACATGGAGCTTGGAAGATCATGAAGGAGAAATATCTATAGGGAAATATTGCTTATTAACTCCAGGGGTTAGAATTGCTTCAGCATCAAAGATAATAATAGGGGATGGCTGTATGTTTGCTAATAGTGCTTATATCTCAGATGCAGACTGGCACGGCATCTATGATCGAGCAACACCTGTCGGTAAATCATCTCCTGTAACTCTAGAAGATAATGTATGGATTGGAGATAGAGCCATGATAGGAAAGGGGGTGACTATAGGAAAAAATAGCATAGTTGCTGCAGGAGCTGTTGTTGTAAAGGATGTTCCAGATAATGTAGTAGTTGGAGGAAACCCTGCAAAAATCATTAAAGAACTTGATCCAACTATTGATGGAGTTACACGGATGAAACTTTTTGAAGATCCAGATGGATTGAGAGACCTTTATGACCAAATAGATATCTATACATTAAAAAATAATACGCTTTTAAATTTTCTAAAGAGTAAATTTTGGAGAGGTAGAAAACATTAAATAAACATATTGACGAGAACTCAAAAACCAAATAATGTGTTCATCCGGTCGGAGATAGTTGGGGAGCATTCTCACAAGACTTAGAACACAAGGAATAAACCTTGTGTTAAATGGAGAGGTTAATGCAACTCAAATTAAGCGCAGCTATATCTGCTGTATCAATATTATTTTCTTTTAATATTCTTTCAGATGATCATATCCAGCCTACTTTTATTCCAGTTGAGAGTTTTGCTTGTAATTATGCAGATGGCAAAGATATGGAAGACTTATTAAAAGTTACTGAAGAGTGGAATGAATATGCTGATGAGACTGATTTCCAATACAGTGCTTGGATTTTTTCAGTAAATTTTTACAGCGACGAAGAAGAAGCTGATTTTTTCTGGGTAGGAGCTTCACCAACTTGGGAGGAGCTTGGAAAGGCACAACAATTAATGAGAGAACCTGAAGGAGTAAAAATAAACTCAAAGTTTGATAGAGTAACGCCTTGCTTTGATCATGTAAATTGGGGTTACGAAAGTGTTAGACAATCTGAATCAAGTGATGGTGATGATACAGGAGTATCAACTATTGTTTGGTGTACTCTTACAGAAGGGACAACTTATGATCAGGTCTTAGCTGCTGACAAAAAATACAATGATTATTCAGATTCTCAGGGCATGACAGGCGGAGCTGGACGCTGGTGGCCTGGATCTGGTTTGCCTTCTCGTTTCACGGCTGATTTCTTGTGGAGTCAAACTGCAGATAACCTCATAGAGTGGGGTAAAGCAGTTGACATGGCTGTCAACGGTGGTGGCAATCAAGCCATGCAATCAATTTACGGAGATCTTATGACTTGTGATAACAGAGCTGTTTATGACGTTCTTCAGGTCAGGTCAAATAATTAGGAAATATTATGAATAAAACTTTAACTTTACTTTTTGCACTTTCGGTATCTTTCTGGCTATATTCTGATGATCATATTCCTGAAATGCCTAATTTTTTCCCCATTGAAATTCAGCAATGTAATTTCAATGGCAACAATGACATGGATGATTTCATGAGGCATATTGATGAATGGAACGACTTCTTGGATGAACACAGTGAATATCCTTACGCAGGTTGGGTTGTTACACCTCACTACAGATCAGCAAGTGATAATTCTTTTGATTTTGGATGGCTAGGTGGATCAAACTCCTGGTCGAGCTTTGGAAAAATTTATGATATCTGGTTTGAAGAAGCTGCTGCTCTGGGTGCAAAGTTTGACAAAATTAGAACTTGCAATACGCAAACAATATTTGCTGCTCAAGTAATAAGACAATCAAGTCCTGATCAAGATTCAGAAGGTGTAATGATGGTAAGTAATTGCTCTGTATCTGAAGGAATTACTCCGGTTGATCTTGCTATGGCAGATGCTAAATGGAATGCTTATCTTGATTCAAATGAGGGGAAAGGAAGCATATTTAGATGGTATCCGGCTGTTGGTGATTCAATTGAGGCTGATTATGATTTTAAAAATGTATTTACTGCCTCTTCAATGAATGAATGGGGTGATGGAATGGGATCAATCATCAATGAAGGAGGCTTGCTAGCGCAATTAGAGATATATGGCGAAATGCTCTCATGTGATTCACCAAGGCTCTATCAGATCAATAATGTTAGATCTCCAAGTAACTAATTTTTGAGAACGAGAAGAAATATGAATAAGTATTTACTAATATCGCTGATATTTTTTGGATTGAATAATCTTCTGGCCGATGACCACATGCCGGTGAGTTATGGAATGGAAGGTTACCAATGTAATTTTGAAGAAGATATGAATATGGATGATGTGATTGATTTCATTTCTGAAGATTTGAATCCCTATGCTGATAAGAGTTGGAAAGCTGCTTACAGCGGATTTGTATTAACACCATTTCTGAGATCTGCTAATGAATCTAACTTTGATTTTGGATGGGTTGGCTTCACTAATTCTCATAAAGATATGGGCATTGTTCAAGATTCATGGTTCTCAGATGAAGCAGCTAGCACGTTTGCAAAATGGGATTCCATTTCTGACTGTGGTTCTCAAGGATATTATATGGCTGTTGAAGCTAGAGCTCCAACAATCCCCTTTGAAGAAGGGGGAACCACTTTTTGGGAAATCAGAAGTTGCTCTTTCATTGAAGGTAAATCAGTAGAAGATTTAAAAGCAAGTGATGAAGCTTGGAATGATTACAATGATAAGAGAGGATTCACCGGAGGCGTATGGCGCTGGTGGCCGGGTCCAGGAACTTCCAATTCTTTGGACATAGATTTCCTACTAAATGTTACTTACAACACATGGGAAGAGTACGGAGAATCATTAGATGACAGATTTTGGAATAGTGCATCTCAACCAGAAAGCATTTTAAGTTGCGACACACCACGAGTTTATACTGCAATGAATGCTAGAAACAGACCTTTTAACTAAACCAATGAGGAAAAAAATGAAAATTAAAATTATTTTAATATCAATATGCTTATCTTTTTTGAACTTTGCCAATGCAGACGATCATGTTGAATTCGGAGCTATGGAAGGATTGCAGTGTAATTTTGCTGATGGTAAGGATATGGATGATGTTATGAAGGTTATATCGGAGTGGAATGAATATGGGGATGAAAATTTTAGTGCGCCCTATAGTGCTTGGATTTTTACACCTGTGTATAGAACAAATTCAGACTTCGATTTTGACTTTATGTTTTTAGGCTTCACCTCTTCAATGCAAGAAATGGGTAAAGTACAAGATGATTGGCAATCAGGTGGATCAAAAATAGAGGAAAAATGGTCCAGGGTGACTAATTG
>CACMAF010000033.1:0-3548 GCA_902611645.1 uncultured SAR86 cluster bacterium
CAAATAAATTACCTACAGTATCAGATAGCGTAATGAAGATAACTGACACTCTTCAGATCGCAAGAGAAAAACATCCAGGTCAAAGAAATAGTCTAGATGCATTAGTGAAAAGATACGAAATTGGCGGATATGATAGAGAGCTACACGGAGCATTACTCGATTCCCAAATACTCGGCGATGTATATCTTTCCATGACTGGGGGGCAGAGTAATCTTGACTTCAGTGTAACGACTGAAGAACAAGAAATGAAACAAAATGATTCCTTAAACAAATCAGATGCTGAATTAAATTTAAAAGTTATCGAGTTGACTGAAAAAGAGAATAAAGCTCATAAAGAATACTTACTCAGAATGAAAGAAGAAACAGGTATAGACCCACTGGGACTAAACTAATAAATGTCTGCGATCAGAACAAGATTTGCTCCTAGCCCCACAGGTTATCTACACATTGGAGGAGCTAGAACAGCACTTTTTGCTTGGCTCTTTGCTAAATCTCAAAATGGAGACTGTTTACTCAGAATTGAAGATACAGATAAAGAACGGTCAAAAGACGAATACACAAAAGAAATTATTGAAAGTTTTAAATGGCTTGGAGTTGAATTTGATAATGAGGTTGTTTACCAATCAAATAATGCAGATCGTTATAAAGAAACGATAGATCAGCTTCTAGACCAAGGTTCAGCTTATATTTGTAAGGGTGAAGACTTAGAGACTGATAAAAAGTACAGGGACCAAAATCTTCCAAGAGATAATAAAACGGTAGTGCGCTTTAAAATGCCAGAAGAGGGCAACACAGTTTATGCGGATATTGTAAAAGGCCAAATAGAAGTCGCAAATGAACAACTAGATGATTTTATTATTGAAAGAAGTGATGGTTCTGCAACTTACAACCTGTGTGTAGTTGTAGATGACTTAGATTCTGACATTTCTCATGTTATCAGAGGTGACGACCATGTTAATAATACCTTTAAGCAGATAAATGTTTTTAAGGCTCTCAACAAAAATGTTCCCACTTATGGACATGTTCCTATGATTCTTGGCGAAGACGGAAAAAGATTATCTAAAAGGCATGGAGCTTTAGGAGTAAGAGAGTATGCTGGGTTGGGTATTTTGCCTGAAGCTTTAAAGAACTACCTGCTAAGATTAGGATGGTCCATGGGTGATGACGAAATATTCAATGGAGAAGATATGAAAAAAAATTTTCAGTCAGGAATTTTAAATAAGTCTCCTGCTACTTTCTCAATGGATAAATTACTTTGGTTTAACAAATATTATTTGGATCAAATGAGCACAGATCAACTAATGGGTGTTTTAAAACTCAAAGATTTTGATGGAAGTGAGTATTCTAAAACTGTCATGGAAACAGTTAGAAAAAGATGCACAACATTAAATGAATTCTCTACAAATACTGATTACTTCTTCAAAGATCCAGAAGATTACGAACAGTCTCTGCTATTAAAGCATTGTAAAGAGAACACATTTGATCATTTATCTCTTTTAAAAGGGCAATTAGAATCACTTGAGATTTGGGAACAAACTCGTATAAAAGAAGTTATTGACAGAGTTGTTTCTGATCTTGAAATAGGCTTTGGAAAGATTGGCTTACCTCTTAGGCTAGCTCTCACTGCAACAGTAAACTCTCCTTCAATAGACCTGGTATGTGAGATACTCGAAAAAGAAATTACTATGAGAAGATTAGAAAATTTCTTAATTAAAATTAAGAACTTAAAAACTGATCAATAGCTTCCCAGGCCTTTTTACGTATCTCATCTTTTTCCATCATGATCTCATGCTGAGATTCTAACGAGATAATAGTCGTTAAATCAGACTGACCCAATAATTCCTTATTCAATGAGCTATTAACTAATTTATCATTAGTTGCATCTAGAAGCAGGAGAGGTTTGTTAATTGCCGAGGACCAATCCATTGATTTAAAATCATTAGTCCTTTTCAGGGCATGTTTCAACCAGCCTATAGTTATTCCTCTAATGCCTAAATCAGGAAACTGGCTAAGAAACTTAAAAGTCCTACTAAATCTTTCTTCATCTGTTGTAAGGGCATTCTCTAGAAAAGATTCTTCTTGCCATCCTGAGTCTTCATCCCAAGAAGGTTTCTGCATTGGAAATTCACTTAAGCCGAAATTTTCGAAAATTCCCAATAAACTAACTATCCTTCTCGAAACAGCATTTGCTCTGACAGAAACCATTGGAGCGCAGAGTATGCATTTACTTAATATATTTTCAGAAGAAATAAAGTAAGAAGTCAGAAGACAACCACCCATTGAATGTCCAAAACCTATGAAAGGTTGTGGGCACTTTAAAGCAAAACACTCATTAATAACTTTAATTAAGTCTAGGTCATAAGTCTCAAATTTATCAATATGACCAATTTTTTTATTACTTGCCTTTCTGGTAGAAAGACCCTGCCCTCTCCAATCCATCATGGCAACACAAAAGCCTCTCTCAATAAATTCACAAACCACTTCATAATACTTTTCTATAAATTCTGTCCTACCGGATTGAAGAATAATCGTACCTTTGTTGCTATCAAGGTTCCAAAAGGCAACTCTTAATTTGTTCTCATTGTTTAATGGAAAATAGTAAGCGCTACCATCAGGACAGTTTACACCATCAATTTTACATAATGGTGCTTCAATCATTGTTGATAAAGAATATTAATAAAGTTTGAGGTATTAAGTAGCTAAGTACTTATTAAAAAAGGCACTTATACGTTTAAGTTTTTCAATTCTATTTTCTTCTTCAGAAAAGCCATGACCTTCTTTTTCAACAATCATTTTTTCATAAGTGATACCTTTTTTATCGAGCTCTTTCATGAAAGTAACTGCTTCTTTATATGGTGTCCTAATATCTTTCCCGCCGTGAATTATCATGAAAGGGGTTTTCAATTTATCAACATAATTAACGGGAGATTGTTTTTTAGCTTCATCGCCATCACCAAATGCTGCTTGCAGAAATTTCTTTCCTCCTCTGGCCCATCTTATATCGCCACTTTTATATTGAGCATTTATGTCATAGAGTCCAGCTTCACTTACAGCACATTTAAATAGATCTGGTCTCATCATTGGCGCTTGAGTGGATGCATAACCACCATAGCTACCTCCGTAAATACAAACATTTGATTTATCAATAAGTCCTTTCTCTTCAAAAAAATCTAAAGAATCAAACATATCTTCGAGAACTGTATCAAAATTCCCGTAGACTTCTTTCATGTGTTTGAGTCCATATCCGCTGGATCCTCGAATATTATTTTGTATTACATTAAATCCTTCTGCAGCAAGAAATTGAACTTCGGGATCAAAACCCCACATGTCTCTAGCCCAAGGCCCTCCATGAGGCATAATTATAGTAGGTGCATCTTTTTTCCCAACTGCCTTAGTGAAATATGACTGGATCAAATCTCCATGCTTATTTTTAAAGTCATAAACTTCCATTTTTGAAAGAGAATCGTAAGAAGTTTTAGACCAAAATCTTCCTAAAGGCGCGATTTGGTTTTTCTTTACATCTAGTAAATAATAAATTCCAGGATTAT
>CACMAF010000034.1:0-3280 GCA_902611645.1 uncultured SAR86 cluster bacterium
GAAGGCCCATTTATATTAGAGCCGATCTCCTGATCAAGAAATGGAGGTATTATTGGTTCATCAACAAAACGAGTAATTTTTATTTTCACATTATTCTTTTTCAATGAAGTTTAATAATAATCCTATGATTGATAGTAATAAATAATTCTTCATCTCTTAATAATATTTAATTTCTAGTCACTCAGTTTGCTACCCAGAGGTTATAATATGCCAAAACCAAATGGCAAGAGAATATACTGCAAAGTCAATTGAAGTCCTTTCTGGGCTTGATCCTGTCAAAAAAAGGCCGGGCATGTACACCGAGACATCTCGTCCAAATCACCTAGCTCTTGAAGTAATAGACAATAGTATTGACGAAGCTCTTGGAGGCTTTGCATCTAAGATCAGTGTTTGTTTGTTCAAAGATGGCTCTTTGAGTGTAGAGGATGACGGAAGAGGTATGCCGGTTGATATACATCCTGATGAAGGTATACCTGCGGTTGAATTGATATTTACTAGGCTACATGCTGGGGCAAAGTTTTCTAATGAAGATTATAAATTCTCAGGAGGCCTTCACGGAGTTGGCGTCTCTGTTGTTAATGCTCTGTCACTTTATCTGGAAGCAGAAATAAAAAGAGATGGAAAAAAGTATTCAATAAGATTTGAAGATAGTGAAAAAAAGATAGATCTTAAAACTATCGATAGCGTGGGACAAAAGAACACTGGCACTAAGGTGACTTTTTTAGCTGATCCACAATATTTTGATAATGCGAAAATATCTGTATCTCAACTAGCTGCAGCCTTAAAGGCCAAAGCAGTTCTATCGCCGGGTTTAAAGATTTCTTTTTTTGATGAAAATACAGGAAATTCAGAAAGTTGGTGTTTTGTAGACGGACTCGCCTCTTATCTGGCTGCTTCAAATCAAGGAGGGGAAGTTGTTCCTTCAGATCCTTTTGAAGGTGAGTATCTTTCAGATGATGGAGGTCTTACGTGGGCACTACAATGGGTACAAGGAATAGCTGATCCTATATCTGAGAGTTATGTTAACTTAATTCCTACTTCTCAGGGAGGGACTCATGTAAATGGCACAAGATCAGGACTTACTGAAGCTCTAAAAGAGTTTTGTGATTTTAGGAGCTTAATTCCCAGAGGTGTTAAATTAACGGCTGATGATATTTGGCTAAACTGTAGTTCCATAATCTCGGCAAAAGTAAAAGATCCTCAATTTACTGGTCAGACCAAGGAGAGATTATCATCTAAAGAATTCACAAATATTTCTTCACAGATTATTAAAGACTCTTTCAGTCTTTGGCTCAATCAACATACAGAAGAAGGTGAAACTATTGCAGAAATATGTATTGCTAATGCTCAAGCTAGACAAAAGAGCAATAAGAAAGTTGATAGAAAAAAAATAGTATCAGGACCCGCATTACCAGGAAAATTAACTGACTGTACTAGTGATGATCCAGAGCAAGGAGAACTATTTTTAGTGGAGGGAGAGTCAGCTGGCGGATCTGCCAAAAGAGCAAGAGACAGAAACTTCCAAGCTATTCTCCCTCTCAAAGGTAAAATTATGAATACTTGGGAAGTAGATGTAAGTGAAGTATTAGCCTCTCAAGAGGTCAATAACATTGCAATCGCTCTTGGCGTTGAACCCGGAAGCAATAATTTAGATGGACTCAGATATGGCAAAGTTTGCATTTTAGCTGATGCAGATTCGGATGGACTACATATTGCCACTTTATTATGTGCTCTTTTCTTGAAGCATTTTCGACCTTTAGTAGAAGCAGGAAGAGTCTTCGTTTCGATGCCACCTCTCTACAGAATTGATCAAGGGAAAGATGTGTATTACGCTTTAGATGATCCAGAAAGAGATAAATTGGTGGATGAATTACAGAAGAAAAATAAAAGAACAAAAATAGAAGTTCAAAGATTTAAAGGTCTAGGAGAAATGAATGCTTCCCAACTGAGAGAGACTACTATGTTGCCTGGAGCAAGAAGACTAGTTCAACTTACAGTTAAAAATGGAGATAAATCATCTCAAATGGTTGATATGTTGCTATCAAAAAAGAGGTCTCAAGATAGAAAAGAATGGCTTGAGGATAAAGGAAACTTAGCTAATGTCTGAAAAACTTGAACAGCAATCTTTAAGTCAGTTTAGCGAGAAGGCATACCTTGATTACTCAATGTACGTAATCCTTGATCGAGCTTTACCCCATATAGGTGATGGACTTAAACCGGTACAAAGGAGAATTATCTATGCTATGTCTGAGTTAGGTCTCAGTTCAGCAGCTAAATATAAAAAGAGTGCGAGGACGGTAGGAGATGTAATAGGTAAATTTCATCCTCATGGCGATACAGCCGCTTACGAAGCAATGGTTCTTCTATCTCAATCTTTCTCGACCAGATATCCTCTTATTGATGGTCAAGGTAATTGGGGCTCCATAGATGATCCAAAATCTTTTGCTGCAATGAGATATACCGAGTGCCGTCTCTCGCCATATGCGAAAAGTCTTTTAGAAGAGCTTGGGCAAGGTACTATAGATTGGGATAGTAATTTCGATGGAACACTTCTAGAACCTACTGTATTGCCAGCGAGGTTACCAAATCTATTATTGAATGGCGCTACAGGCATAGCTGTCGGAATGGCAACTGACATACCTCCTCACAACCTAAATGAAGTTGTAAACGCATGTATTAAAATCCTGGATGAACCTAAAGTTTCTGTTGAAGAACTTTATAAAATTATTCCAGGACCTGATTTCCCGACTCAAGCTGAAATAATTTCATCTGAAGAAGAACTCAAAGAAATTTATCAATCAGGTAGAGGGTCTGTAAGAATGAGGTCTACTTATAGTATTGAAAATGGTGAAATTGTCATTAGTGCCTTGCCTCATCAAACATCAAGTTCAAAGATATTGGAACAAATAGCACTTCAAATGGATGCAAAGAAGCTTCCCATGATCGTAGATTTAAGAGATGAGAGCGATGAAGAGAACCCTACTAGATTAGTTCTAGTACCGAAATCTAACAGAGTTGATAAAGATGCAGTCATGAAACATTTATTTGCCACAACAGATCTTCAAAAGAACTATAGGGTAAATATGAATCTTATTGGCCTTAATGGTAAACCTCAGACAAGAGATATTAAGCTTGTTCTAAAAGAATGGCTAAAATTTAGATCTCAAACAGTAACGAGAAGACTTCAGTATAGGTTGGATTGGGTTTTAGATAGACTTCATATACTTGAGGGTCTTCTAGTTATCTATCTAAATATCGATGAGGTGATTAATATCATCAG
>CACMAF010000035.1:0-2622 GCA_902611645.1 uncultured SAR86 cluster bacterium
AAAACTAGATATCAGTTCTACAAATTGGAAGAGAGTCTTTGACCAGTTAAAACTCGATCCGGGCACTAAGCAATTAGCTTCTCATTGTTCCTTTATTAAGTCTGATGAAACAGTAATTTATTTATCTATGCCTAGTGAAAAACTAAGTGTTTTTAGTGGAAAGCATAGAAAACAACTTCAAGATGCTCTTTCTTCTCACTATGACACTCAATGTAACTTATTTTTAGAGGAGGGAGAATACTCAGAGGAGTCTCCAAATCAGATTAGAGAAGAAGAAAAAAGAAAAGAATTAAAACAGGCTCAAAGAGAAATTGAGCAAGATCCTAATGTTCAAAGTTTAGTTGAAGCTTTTGGAGCAAAGGTTGTTGAGTCATCAATAGAACCTAGAACAGAAAAGTGAGTAAAGTTAGCCCTTTAGTAGATAGCTTAATAGAGGCATTTCAGTGCTTGCCCGGCGTAGGCCCTAAGTCAGCACAGAGGATGGTTCTTCATCTTCTTGAAAGAAATAAGAATGCTGGCTTAATATTAGCGAATACGCTTAGTACTGCCTTGGAAAGTGTAGATAAATGTTCTAGTTGTAGAATATTTACTGAAGATGAGATTTGCCAAATTTGTTCTAATGAAAAACGCAACAAGAAGCAAATATGTGTTGTTGAATCTGTTTCAGACGTATTTGCAATTGAGAAGAGTAACCAATTTTCAGGTCAATATTTCATATTGCATGGGCATCTCTCACCGATTGACGATATTGGTCCTGAAGAGCTTGGACTGGAAAAACTATTTGCAAGAGCTAGAGAAGAGGGGATAGAAGAAATTATTTTAGCTACCAATTCAACGCTAGAGGGAGAAACGACATCCCATTTCATTTATGACAAAATCAAGAATATAGAGAGTCTTAAGGTGACAAAATTAGCTAGGGGTGTTCCTTTAGGAGGAGAATTAGAGTATGTTGATAGAGGAACTATAATGCATGCGTTTAGTGGAAGACAAAACTTACGAATTGAAGACTAAATGAAGGTTTTCTTTGGCCTTTTTTTTACAACACTTGTAAATTTTATTTGTGGACTTGCAGGTTTTTACATAGCGAGTACATTACTAATTTCATTTATTCCTCAGCATCAAAATGCTATTTCCACTTATGACTTTTTATGGAGTTTTCTTCTGAAATTTATGGTCATTCTGATTTTGACTTGGATAATGTACAGAGTGATGTCTATGTTAGACACACCAAAAAAAAGAATATTATTTATTTTTCTTTTGGGAAGTACTTTTTCTATTTATAACGAAGTTAACATTTTTTGGTCGTATAATTCGCTAACTTGGAATTTGATAATAATTTCTGGTGAATCAATAAATTGGCTAATTACAGGCTACTTATTATCAAAGTTTGTGAAGCCAAAACATTTAGGTGCTCTTTAAAAGAAATAGCTAATTCACTTCGTTCTTGAAATAAATATTTATGTTTTTTATTTACTCAGCAGTATTATATGTGCCAATAATCTATTAAAAACATGAGTATTAAATCTGATAGGTGGATAAAGGAAATGGCAATTAATCACGAAATGATTAAGCCTTTTGAATTAGAACAAGTGCGGCTTGGAAAAAATGATGAGAAATTAATTTCTTACGGTACTTCTTCATATGGCTATGACGTTAGATGTTCAGATGAATTTAAGGTCTTTACCAATATTAATTCTGCAACCGTTGATCCGAAGAGGTTTGATGCGGATAGTTTTGTTGATATTCAAAGTGAGGTTTGTGTAATTCCACCTAATTCTTTTGCACTTGCTAGTACTATAGAATATTTCAAAATCCCTAGAAATGTTTTAACCATTTGCTTGGGTAAATCTACCTATGCACGGTGTGGAATTATAGTTAACGTAACTCCTTTAGAACCAGAATGGGAAGGCCATGTTACTTTGGAGTTTTCCAATACCACCAGCCTGCCTGCTAAAATTTATGCCAATGAAGGCGTGGCACAGATGCTATTTTTAGAATCTGATGAAGAATGCGAAGTAAGTTACAAAGATAGAGGTGGTAAATATCAAGGCCAAAGAGGCGTAACGTTACCTAAGGCCTAACCTATCTCCTGAAAGTCTTTAATCTTTATTTCGACTTCTCTATCATTCTTGTCATAAATTTTAATTACTGAGTAATCTAAGTCAGGTGCTAGCCAAAATACTTGTGATCGATCACTTTCGTCATTAAATTTTCTAGAAACTTTATAAGCCTCATAGGTGCCAAAAGAAGTTTCTACAGATTCTTTATCTTTTTTTACACTGTAAACTCTATTTTTGATGGCACCTTTCCAATATACGAAGTAAGAAATCTCATCAGGAATATTTTCTTCATCAAACTCTCTAAAGTCTAGACGTAATTGCAATGAAGCCGAACTAGGGCCTAATACACTCTCTTGGAGAGCAATAATTCCTTGATCTTTATTTTCAATAAATGAAACTTCATCTTTGTTCCAATCAAATTCAGCCGAAGCCTTATACCTTCTAAATAATATCCTTTGATTAAATTTATAGTTTAAAGGTCTAATTTGATTATCAATAAGTTCAAAAATCTCAGATTCCTCCCTTCTGACTATTGAACCCCCGTCCAATAAAGATGTTAACT
>CACMAF010000036.1:0-2567 GCA_902611645.1 uncultured SAR86 cluster bacterium
ACATGTAACTTAGAAACGAAATTTTCATAACCAGCAAAAATTATCATGAGAACCAAATTGCCAACCAAAATAAGATCTACTATGTTTAAAACAAATAACATGATTCCTTTGACATCTTGTTCAAGAATTACAGGTAAATAGACGATGGTATCTTGAATAACTTTCATTGTTATAAACAAAAGTGACAGGCAAAGAATCAAATAGATAGGTGCAAGCAGCCACCTACTTGCGAAAATAAGGCTCTCAAGATAATGTTCTAATTTATTCATTTGAATTATTCCGCTATTAAGAGGTTCATAAATTCTGGAACTGAAGTCGTCTCCAGAGTTTCTTGATCTAAACATAATGACAAAATTTCCTGACATCTCTGATCTGAAAATTGAGTAGCTAGATTTTGTTCAAATTTTTCCACAAGCAAGGGGATACCTTGCTCTCTTCTTCGTCTATGACCGATAGGATATTCGACTTCAATTTTCTCTGTTGAAGAGCCATCTTTGAAGAATATTTGAATTGAATTAGCAATAGACCTTTTATCAGCTTCTAAATATTCTTTCGAATATCTATTATCCTCTTCGATAAACATTTTCTCTCTCAATTGATCTACTCTTGGATCTGAAGCCACGTCGTCCTCATAATCCTCTGCAACAAGATCTCCCTTAAGGAGTCCAATGGCAGTCATATATTGAAGACAATGATCTCTATCAGCTGGATTATTTAAAATACCTTCTTTGCTGATAATCCTTATAGCAGATTCATGAGTAGTGATTAAAATTTTCTCGATTTCATCAAACTGGTCTTTGACCTGCTCATGCAAGATTACTGCTGCCTCAACTGCAGTCTGTGCATGGAATTCTGCTGGAAAAGAGATTTTAAATAAAACATTTTCCATGACATATGAATCAAATTCTCTTGGAAGACTGAAGCTATTACCTTTAAATTGAACATCATAAAAACCCCATGTTGGGGCTGTAAGAACACTTGGATAGCCAATTTGTCCTTTTTGTGTCAATAAAACCAACTGCAATGCTCTACTTGTAGCATCACCCGCTGCCCAAGATTTTCTTGGTCCAGCATTTGGGGCATGTCTGTAAGTCCTTAAACTTTGTCCATCTACCCAAGCTTGAGATAGTGCATCTATTGTTTTATCTTTATTCAATCCAAACATAGAGGATATGACAGCTGTTGAAGCAACTTTTACTAAAACTACGTGATCTAAACCGACCCTATTGAAACTATTCTCTAATGCCAAAACACCCTGAATTTCATGGGCTTTTATCATGTTAGTTAAAACATCTTTCATAGATAGTGGTTCTTTTCCATCAGCTAGATTCTTTTGTGATAGATAATCAGCTGCTGCCAAGATGCCACCTAAATTATCTGATGGGTGTCCCCACTCTGCAGCTAACCAAGTATCATTAAAATCTAACCATCTAATTATTGCACCTATATCCCAAGCTCCTTTTACGGGATCTAATACATGCTTTGTCCCAGGTACCCTGACACCACCAGGAACTTTTGTACCTTCAATGTAAGGTCCTAATAAATTCTTGCAGTCAGGAAAAGTAAGAGCTAAAAGACCACAGCCTAAGGTATCCATTAAACAGTTTCTTGCAGTGTTGTAAGCTTCAGAACTTTCAATGTCCTTACTTAAAACATAATCAGCTATTTTAACTAGTACGTCATCCGGATTAGGACGTACGTTAGTTTCAACGTTACCAGACATAATTTTTCCCCTTGTTTAACGATCAGACATATCGACCCAGATAGAGTTATCTGGTCCGATATACTCTTCACTAGGACGAATAATTCTGTTGTCAGCTCTTTGCTCCATAATGTTTGCAGCCCAACCTGAAGTTCTACCTATAACAAACAATGGGGTGAATATTGCAGTAGGAATACCTAGATAATTGTAAGCGGAGGCCATAAAGAAGTCAGTATTAGCAAACATTCCTTTTTCTTCATCCATAACTCTTTCTATTTCGTCGGAAACTTCGAAAAGTGTAGTATCACCATTTAATTTTGAAAGTCTTTCTGACCAAACTTTAATGATCGCATTCCTAGGATCTTCACTACTGTAAACAGCATGCCCAAAGCCCATTATTTTTTCTTTATTAGCCAGCAGATCAAGAACTCCTTCTTTAGCCTCTTCTCTGCTGGAGTATTTTTCAATCATTTCCATTGCAGCTTCATTCGCACCTCCATGCAATGGTCCTCTTAATGTTCCAATTGCGCCTGTAATGCAAGAATGCATATCAGATAATGTTGATGCACAAGTTCTGGCAGTAAAAGTAGATGCATTAAAGCCATGCTCTGCATAAAGTATCAAAGAAACATCTAGTGCCCTAGCATGGTCTTCAGAAGGTTCTTTTCCTGTGAGTAAGGATAAAAATTGGCCTCCAATAGTAGGATGATCTGTTTCGGTCTCAACTCGAACACCTTCATGAGAGAATCTATACCAATATGTAACTATTGAGGCAAAAGAAGCCATTATTCTATCAGCTGTTTCATTCTGATTAGAGAAGTCACCTTCTGGTTCTAAATTTCCTAACATAGAGCAGCCAGTCCTC
>CACMAF010000037.1:0-2329 GCA_902611645.1 uncultured SAR86 cluster bacterium
TCATATTATTGTGGACTACAACAGTCACAACATCAGAAACTGAAGTAAGTAAAAAGTATAGTTTCAGTCAAGACCAAGTAAATTTAGCTTTTGAGATTATTGATAAACTTGAGTCTAGTCATCTTGTAAAAAAAGACTACCGGTCGGTCAAATCTGATTCTTTTGAGATATTCATTAATAGACTAGATCCTAATAAAAATATTTTTACAACTTCGGAAGTTGCTGCAGCATTCAATGATATCAATGCAAATTCAACGATTACTGATGATCTAGAAAAAGCCTTTTTCCTTTTCAATAATTACGTTAAGCGTTATAAACAAAGGTATAAAACTCAAAGAAACTTTCTTGACGATATTAATGAGAATAATTTAAAGAGCTCCCGAACTTTAATTAGAACTCTCTCCGAAGGAGAAAGATTAAATACGCTTGATGAATTAAAAGAGCTATGGATCGATTTGAGTATCAATGACGTTATACAGCTCATGCTTTCTGGAAACACAATTGATGAATCAGTCAGCAAAACCATTAAAAGAATGGAGAACCAATTAAACTATTTTGAACAAACTAGAAATGAAGATGTCTTCAATATTTTTGTTAATTCTATTGCTTCAGTTTATGGACCGCATACTGCTTATATGTCACCTAAAAATTCTGAAGACTTTGATATCAATATGAGTCTATCTCTGGAAGGGATAGGAGCGCTCCTTACCTCGGATGGACTTTACACATCTATATCTTCACTCGTACCTGGTGGACCTGCGGAAAAGACAGAGTCTTTGAAGCCCGAAGATAAAATTATTGGAGTTGGACAGGATGAAAAAGGTGAGATTGTTGATGTTATAGGCTGGAGAATTGATGACGTAGTAGACTTAATCAGAGGTCCAAAAGGATCAAAAGTTAGATTGCAAGTTATTCCGTCAACTTCAATTAATGACAATGAAACAAAAGAAATAGAAATCATAAGAAATGTCGTTAAGCTAGAAGATCAAGAGGCTGAAAGAAAAATCCTATCCTTAAAACGAAATGAGAGAGAATACAAAGTTGGTGTAATAGAATTACCTGCGTTTTATTTCGACTTCGATGCCTACCAGAAGCGAGATTATAATTACAAAAGTAGCAGTAAGGATGTAAAAAGACTCTTACAAGAACTAAAAGAAGAAAATGTTGATGGGTTAGTGATAGACCTTAGAAACAATGGTGGCGGCTCTTTATTCGAAGCAAATGAGTTAGCTCACTTATTCCTTGGAAGAGGAACTACTGTTCAAGTCAAGAGTTCTAATGGCAATATTCAAGGGCTCGGCGGAAGATGGGGCTATCAATATTTTGATAAACCACTAGTTGTGTTAGTAAACAAATTTAGTGCTTCGGCTTCAGAAATATTAGCAGGTGCAATTCAAGATTATGATAGGGGTTTAGTTGTCGGCACAAGTACTTTCGGAAAAGGAACTGTCCAAAAAGTCGATTTGCTCTCATCAGGTCAGATTAAATTTACAGAGTCTAAATTTTATAGAGTTTCGGGCAGTAGTACTCAAAATCTTGGTGTTGAGCCAGATATTAATCTTCCTTCACTATTCGATATAAAGGACTTAGGAGAGAGTAATCTGCATAGAGCCTTGGCGCATGACACTATTCCAAGCACTAGCTTTAAAAACTTCAATAGAGTAAGTAATTTTAAGGAGTTACTCAAACAACAAAGCTTATCAAGAGTTGAAAGTTCAGCGTTGTTCGACAGCATAAAAGTGAGGAAAAAATGGCAAAAAGAAAATGAATTAGACTTTTTAGACCTAAATTTGGAAGTTAGATTGCAACAAAAAACTAAAATAGAAGAGTTCCTGCTTAGTAATGAGAACAAACTAAGGGCTTCCTTGGACCTTCCAACCTATGAGACATATAAAGAATTTGTGGAGAGAGGAGATGATCCAGAGGAACTTGATGTGGATGCTGAGATATTAGAAGAGGCCGCGAATATACTTATAGATCTCATAGAAATAAAAAACAAACCTCTACTAGCTTCAAATTTCGTAACAAAATCTTCATGAAAATAATCTCATTTAATATAAATAGCATCAGAGCAAGGCCTCATCAAGTAGAAGCAATTGTTAAAAAGCATAAGCCCGATGCGATCGGCCTTCAAGAGACGAAAGTTCATGATGATGATTTTCCACATGAAATTCCAGAATCTTTAGGCTACAAGGCTCATGTTCATGGCCAAAAAGGACATTATGGTGTTGCTATCCTAACAAAAGAGGACCCGGTAAAAATTGATAAAGGTTTTGAAACAGATGATGATGAATCTCAAAAAAGATTTATTTCGGTGACTCTTAAAAAA